>CP066686.1:0-1078885 GCA_016432365.1 Candidatus Woesebacteria bacterium | reverse complement strand
TGATGGTGTAGTAGTGAAATACGTTGATATCATCAGGAATTCCAAGGGCGAAGGCAGGAAACTAACCAATTAATGACACTGAGGAACGACAGCTAGGGGAGCGAAAGGGATTAGAGACCCCTGTAGTCCTAGCCGTAAACTATGCTCGCTAGGGGTGGGGCCGCAAGGCTTCGCCCCGTAAGCTAACGCGTTAAGCGAGCCGCCTGGGGAGTACGACCGCAAGGTTAAAACTCAAAGGAATTGACGGGGACCCGCACAACCAGTGGAGCATGTGGTTTAATTCGAGACGAAACGAAGAACCTTACCCAGCCTTGACATGCTATCGTTTTAAGCACCCAGAAATGGGAGCCTATCCTTAGAAATTTGGATGATAGCACAGGTGTTGCATGGCCGTCGTCAGCTCGTGCCGTAGGGTGTTCCCTTCAGTGGGGTAACGAGCGCAACCCTCGCCAAATATTAAATATCTATTTGGGACTACTTGAATTTATTTCAGGTGGAAGTGAGGACGACGTCAGGTCAGCATGGCCCTTATAGCTGGGGCTACACACATGCTACAATGGAGCCGACAGAAGGTAGCCAAGCGGTAACGCGGAGCTAATCCTATCAAACGGCTTCTCAGTGGGGATTGAGGGCTGCAATTCGCCCTCATGAACGCGGAATTGGTAGTAATCGCGCATCAGCTATGGCGCGGTGAATACGTTCTCGGGTCTTGTACACACCGCCCGTCAAGTTAGCAAAGTTGGAGGTACCTTAAAGCCGATTGTATCGGCTCAAGGTAAAACCAGCGATGAGAATTAAGTCGTAACAAGGTATCCGTACTGGAAGGTGCGGATGGATCACCTCCTTTCTAAGGAGATGACTCTTGTGCGTAGCACAAGGAATTCAAAAGGCAAAAGTCATAATGCAAAAGTGCAATTCAAAAGTAAAAAGTTTTAAAACAGAAACTTGATTTTGAATTTTTACTTGTAATTTTGATTTTTAGATTTTAACTTTTGACTTTCTCGCGCTGCGCGCGAGAGAATACACCCAGCTTTTAATGTCGCTGTTTTAGCTTTTCACCGCAAGGTGAACAAATAAACGGGGCAGTTTTTCCGATCACATATGGAATTCCAATTATCATAAATAATATGACATCCCGCGAAGCCTTGGCGAAGTGGGATTGGAATTTTGATTAACCAAATCTTTGAAGTTCTGCAAAAAACCACCTTTAACGGGTGGTTTTTTGTTGGGAAAATACCGTTCTGTGAAGCTAAATCTAAAGAGTATTGAAATTGAAATGAAGAGGTGTTGCGTGGCGCCGTACTCAAGGAGGTTTTCTCGAAGTTCGAGTGTTTTCTCCCGAGTACGGCGCCACATTTGTATGAGCAATAAGCTCAGCTTAAGGTTTTATTTGACAAGATCGAGTGAGTCTTCCCAGACCCAGATCCAGACGGTGTCGCCGATGGTGGCCGCCACACGGTAAGTGTAGATCCGACCGAGCTCGGGATCCTTGACTTTGAGGTCGAAGCACAGGCCAGGAGCCATGTTGACCGTGAGATCGACTTCGGCCGCTGTTCCAAGGAATGCCTGGACTGAATAGGTCACGCCGTCGAGGATATAGTGGTAAGGGACTCCAACGTTCGGTAATTCTACCGTAGGGCCTTCAAAATCGCCGCAGTATTCAGCAGTGCCGAATGATCCGGACCCGTGACCCCCGCCAAAAGGCGTGCCGGTGACGATCGGGGTCGCTGTGGGCAAAGTGCCGCCTGGGCAGCCTTCAGCAGGAGCCGGGATGATATCGCCAGCATGCGTCAGATGGCCCTTGAAGGTCGTACTGTCATCGTCGACGGTGATCTCCACATACGGGTTGGATGAACTGCCGGTCGCATGGCAGATGGTAACCGGGGTATGGCCTTCGCCACCTCCGTTTCCGCCACCATTGTTGTTTCCGCCTTGCCCGTTGTTGTTGCCACCGCCACCGTTGTTGTTGCCCCCGCCGCCATGGCCATTGTTGTTTCCGCCTTGCCCGTTGTTGTTTCCGTTTCCGGCAAAGGCTGGACCATTTCCGGTGATCAGAACGAGCGCCAGAACAGCGACCAGAACGATCCCGAGGACGACGTGCAAGATCCGACGATCCTTATCGTTGAACATACTTTTCTCCTTTTATCCAAATTTCCTCACATTGAGGCGGGTTCGGGAACAAGCAATTTGCGCCCGAAATCGCCTCAACGGACGGAGAAAAAGTTAACCTTAAGCTTTTAATGTGCTTAAATTCTAACAGAGTATTATAGCACAAACATGACCGGAGTCAAGTATTATAGGTTTGTTTGTGCACAAACAAACCCCATTATGAAAGTAAGTCAATTATTTTTGTGGGCGTGGTGGGCGATATGGTGGGGGTTGTTTAAAGGGTGTATCTGTATATTGTTTTGGTTCTGGTGGGGTTGGTTTAGCCATCTGTGGCCCCACAGCACGCTCCTGAGGAGAAGTCCCGGTTGCGGCCGGGTAATCCGGGGTTTTACTACCATAATTATTTACCACCAGCTCTTCATTCTCAATTTTTCTTGTCCAGCGCTCCCTGCTAACCTGAATCACTTTATCTTTATTTTCGTTAACCGAAATCGGCAGGGGAAGTGTGGTCGAGACAAAAGGACGGGTGACCTGGCTATCAATTGTCATTTTTGTGGCTACTTGGAACCTCCCCAGATTAATTAAATCCTGGGCTGTAAATACTTCGGCAAATTCTTTGGTAAGAATATCTGCATCTCCGGCACCAACGGCGAAAGTCATCACGGTACCGGCGTTACCCAAAATCGCCTTTGTAACTTCTTCCGGAATCTGAGCCATATACTGATTTGCGAGCATTATATCTAGTCTGTATTTGCGGGCTTCAGACATGATTTTAATGAATGACCCAGTGGCAAAGTTTTGGAACTCGTCTACATATAAGTAAAAGTCACGTCTCTCTTCTTCTGCAATTGCAACTCTGTGCATTGCGGCAAGTTGAAACTTAGTTATAAGCATTGCCCCCAAAAGGGCCGCATTGTCTTCCCCAAGGCGACCTTGGGACAAATTTGCCAAAACGATTTTGCCCTCATTCATGGCATCATCAAGACTTATTGAGCTATGGGGTTGTCCAATTACAGTTCTAATTAAAGGGCTTGTTACAAACTGGCCGACCTTGTTTAGAATTGGAGAAATGGCTTCCTGCTGTAACTTTTCCGGCATTTTGTCGAATTCATCTCGCCAAAAAGCGCGCATTGTCTCGTCTTGAATAGTATCTTCGATTTTGAGTCTGAAGGCTCTATTGGTAAGAAGAAGGGGGATGTCCCTAAGGGTCGAATTAGGGATTTGGGAAAGTGTAAAAAGCGAATTTCTTAAAATGTATTCAAGTCTCGGACCCCATGAGAAGCCGAAAATTTTATTGAAAATTGAAACAATTCCGCTTACGACCAATTCCGCCTCTTCTTTGTTTGTAACTTCCAAGGGGTTAATAACGATGGGGTAATCTTTGTCGGCAGGGTTAAAATAAATTACATCATTAATTCTATTCTTGGGAATATAGTTTAGAATAATATCGCAAAGGTCGCCGTGAGGGTCAATAATGGCCATTCCACGGCCTTTTTTAATGTCATCAATCGCCATGTTGGCAATAAGGGTGGATTTACCTGTACCTGTTTTACCTATCGCCCAGATGTGACGGCGGCGGTCTACATCTTTAATTCCAAAAATTGTTTCCCGGTTTTTAAATATTGTTCTGCCAAAAAAGTTTATGTGCTGTTTTTCTTCGTCGGTTGCAGTCACAGCATTTGGAAGATTTTCAGGCGGTTCCGACAGCACCTTTGTTCCCCAGGCAATACCCTGAGTTTTTATTTTATCTGATGGTAAGTGCCAGAGAGTAGCCAACTCCAGGATATTTAACACATAGTTATCAGTAACTTTTCGTGCAATTGCGTTCGTTACGGGGTTACCCAACGAAAAAATTCCCGGTTTTTTGGACTTAAAATAGTTTCCATCACTTCTTGTGTAAACTCCAAAAGCTGAAGCGAGTTCTGTTATAGCTTTACCTTGGTTACTGATCAAGCGGACCGATGCCTTAAAACCCGGGTAAGAAATTTTCTCAGTAATAATCATTTTGTCCGATCTTGGGGTCCAATTCTCTGACTCTGGGTTTTTAGTGCCATGGTCGGCGTAAGAGGCCCCGGCAGACTGCCATCCACCTCCGGTTGACTCAAGTGCAATTTGGACCATAGTGGTCTCTGTTGGCTCTGCCTTTGAAAGAACAGAGAGGACTGAGGCGAGTGGATCGACATCTGCAAATTTGTCGTAAGTTCCTATCGGGTAATAGCTGCCTTTGGCAAGTCTGAGTTCTTTAACCTGTAGGTCTCCTATTTTTGCATCCTCTCCGGAAGGAGATTGGGTAAGAAGCGGGTCCATAATTTTTTCTATTACAACTAATGGATAATTGCTTTGAATTTGGGTTTCTATAAACTGGGCAATGTCGGCATCGCAAGTAATAAGAAATCTGATTTGCTGATTTACGCTTGCAATCTCAAGAGCCAGTGCCTGAGGCCTGGTTCCGAATAATTTTTGCATAGTGGAAACGGAATTAATTTGAGTTAAAGCGCTCAGAAAAGTTTTGGCAGCTTCGGGAGTTACTTCAATATTCCTGGGAAGCTTAAGAAAAAGTGTGGTCAGGGTTGGCATACTCCTTATATTATATATACAAAATTCTTTTTTTGCCTAACGGCAACAATTTGTTCATTTCTTTTCTTCTCTAAAGAAATGAACCAAAGAAAGGAGCCAGCAGCAGAAATTTGTTAGCAAGCAGTTTCACTCATATTTTGTTTGCAAGACTTCCCAGTGCGTCAAGCGCTGGGGCAAACATTTGCAAACTTTTTTGCGGTATTCACTCAACGTCTTGAAAACAAATTTCTGAAGCTGATTGTTTGGGATGGAACCTCACAAACGCTTGGATTGGGGAGCATGGGGGAATTTTGCCAAAAAAATTCCCTGCAACCAGAACATCGATTAAAAATCGAATTTTGTTCTGACTACAGGGAAAGTATTACAACTAAAGTGTCCTATGGAGTGCGGATGGTTATGGAAACCTCAACGAAGCGTTCCAGATCCAATGCGATTTGACTGAGTTCTTTAAAATGATCCAAGTTTGTTAGTTGGAAAAGGAACTCGTTTTCTCCAAGTATTTTAGTGATGGTTACGACCGGTTGGAAATCGCATAAAAGAATCAAACTATCGTCTTCGTCTTTTTTGCCAAACACCGATTTCCAATTGGGATATGCGACCAAAAAAGACGTCAGAGTTTGGTGGATGTGCTGCAATCCGTATTGAATTTTTGCCATTGTATTCTCCTTAATATCAACTCAATCAATTCACCACTTTTGAATAGTGGCAGTCAATGTAAATTGTCGGGTGTTGTGTTTCCGATTTCAGATACTTTTCTTCAAACTCTCTGGCCAGGACAGTCAACCTTTCTTTGAGACCGGTAACATCGGCGGCGATAACTACCTGGTCGTAATATACGGTTGCCACCACTGGGCCGCCGGGAACAACCCTGATCTCCATGTGGGGAGAGTCAAAGGTTAACCAGCGGGTTCCTTTCATCTTCATTTCAAACCCCTTAAGGTTGTCGGTCAGAAACTCGTAGAAAGGCGGTACGTAATATTTAACGCTTGGCATGGTTTATTCTCCTAGTATTTTGGTTTGTGTCAGGATCTATGAAGGCGTAGCGGGGTACTGGCAGTCTATCTGGACAGTTATTTCCGGGTGTCTGCCTTCAAACTTTTTAGCCAGTTCGGTTAACGGCTTCTCAAGTCTTTGGTCGTAAACCGTTACCTGATTTCCGGTAATCGAGGCTAAAGTTTCTTCTCTTCCACTGGTGCCGGAGTAGATTTCGAGTTTATTGTCTTGTGCGGAGTAAAGATACCCAACACCAATCATGGTCGTTTTCCAAACCAGATCTCTGCTGGGTCCGCTGTCTACATAGGCGGAAAAGAACACTGGATGATGTGTAACTTGAGGCATTGCTTTCCAATCCTTTCTTTTGTCAATGTGCCTGCATAATGCAGTTGGATGTAAAACTATCGGTCGAATTGTATCACAAACCCACTGGTTTTCGCTATTTTAAGACAAAAAAACTCCCTGCAATCAGAACTTCGATATAAAATCGAATATTGTTCTGACTGCAGGGAAAGCTCGGAAGAGAGTTACAGTTTGTTGCTTTTGGGTTCCTTAATCCTCCAAAAAGTACGAACAATTAACCTAAATACAAGTGCTCCCATTGGGACTAGTAAAATCCACGACCAGGGCCTAAACCACTCAGCGAATGCTTCTTTGGTAGGAAAATAGTAATCTACAACCGATCCAGCGAGTGCTAACGAGATTAAAAAGACGCAGGCGCCTGTGATGACACTTTTCCAATATGTCTCCATAGATGTCTCCATTCTTTAGATTGGGGCGAGACTACAATTTGTTGATCTCTTTTAGTTAGTAATTATCCCCGCAAGTATCGGCCACGTCCATGTTAACTGGATGTGATTG
Organism: Candidatus Woesebacteria bacterium; assembly: GCA_016432365.1. Lineage (GTDB taxonomy): Bacteria > Patescibacteriota > Microgenomatia > UBA8517 > UBA8517 > GWB1-39-10. The sequence continues at coordinate 1,072,345 of CP066686.1, read as the reverse complement.
TTCCGGCTTGCGGGGACAGACCTATGATCAAATTTGGACGGCGTGTGACCACCATTTGATTGATTGGCCGTTGATGTAAACATCTTCTTTGGGGAATTTTTTCCACAAGTTTTCTGCCAGTGTCCAAACAAAAGTGGGGAACCACTTACCGTATGTCTTACAGTTCATATCGCTCGTGAAGCTAATTTCCTTTTGCCAAGGCTTTCCTTTACGGTGAATAATCCAACCGTCACGATCGGGACTCCACGGAAAAACAAACAGGAAGCCGAAGGCCCTGCGAAATTCGTAATGACCTTCGGTTACTTGGAGCGATTCCCGGATAACGGTTTCAATTTCCGATACAAGATCACCCTTAGGTTCCGTTTCGTTTATTTGAAGCTTCGGATCGTAAGACCCAGGATAGACGCACAATCCCCGGCTGGCATTTTTCATTTGAATGACACCGTAGTGGTCGTAACCATTGCCGGTTTTGTTTTTGAACTCGCGAATATTAAGTTCATCGCACTTTGCCTTGGCTGTTTCGAGATCGTCAAATCCGAATTTTTCACCAAGTTCAATCCACTCATGATCAAACGCGTCATAAAGCTTTACCTGAAAAGGTTTAATAGCTTTTCTTGGCATGGCTACTCCTTATTTTTTTTGAATTTGGAAGGGACAATGCTGTCGCCCAGTTTAAATTCGCGATAGGTATCATCCCGACAATAAACCGCCCGTCTCCAATTTTCTTCCTCAATCTGAGCAGTGAGTTCGGGATCGGCAAATTCCAAGACGCTTTTGATTTGCATTATCCGGGCGTCGATGAAATGCATGCCGGTAATGTTGAGGCGAGGGCTTCTCAACTGGATTTCTCCTGCCTGTGCCATCAAAACGTCAAAAAATCTGAACGCATAGGCGCCGTCGAGTATTTTGAGTTTCGTGAGATCTCTGTTTACAATTCCGAAGATTTTCTTTGGTTCGATTTCCGAGGGGAAATAGAATTCCACAAAGTGGAATAATTTTGCGGTCATTTTTACTCCTTTTTTGAATTGTTAATTTACCTTTCGATTGTTTGTCGAGATTGGCCGAAGTTTACCTTTTACAACTGTTTAAGTCAAAGAAAATCCCCGCAGTCTCGGAACTTCGATTAAAATCGAATATTGTTCCGGCTTGCGGGGAGGTACTAAAGCATCAGAGCAGCTGATAAAATTTTTTCAGCCTTTGAAAGAGCAACGATGAATTCCTCTTCAGAGAGGTCTTTTGATTCGAGAAAAGCCTGGAATGCTGATCCGGAAAGTGGAACTCCGTCCGTTGCACGGTTCACCAACATGGCGATTTTAATCAGATTGCCTTGTGTCAGGGCCAATTCTTCGATGTAGCCAAGTTTAGCTGTAACCGTATGCATGACAACGCCCTGGTCAATCCCGCGCAGGCGGATTGTCATAGCGAAGTCTTTTTCACCATTTTCCAGCTTGTAGGCAACCGGCCTTTGGCAGGACTCCTTGCAGTTGCAGGGTTTCCAGACGAAGTTTTTGATTTCGTCTTTGTAGAAAAAAGGCTGGTTGGGGAGGGGAAGGTTTTCTTGAGTCCCGTCCCATTGAATGATTTTGGTCATCTTATTCTCCTTTTTTGTGAATGAGCGACTTTTCAAAATTTTCCCCCGCAAGTATCGGCCAAGCTAAACTTGGTTGTTCCGGCTTGCGGGGAGGGCCTTAAAAGGCAGGAAATTGGTAGGTGATGTGCACCCCGCCCAAAATCCATCGTTCCCACCAGTTGAGGTGGTTTGTTTCGAACTGAGTCGCCATCTGGGTCAGGGCATCCTGACTTGAACGATCGAAGATGGTGATCTCATTTTCACTGACTTTGGCAACAACCTTGCCGCTATCATTTTTGACTTCAACGACGCCCTCATTTTTGGCCGCTGTAAAGTCCATAAAATGGCCGGCTAAAAGGTAAGCCGCAAAATCGGTGGTAACTTTCAAGATTTTCTGTCGCATATTCAATCCCTTCTTTACTTTATGATTACCCGCAAGTATCGGCCAAGCTAAGCTTGGTTGTTCCGGCTTGCGGGGTTTGGGTTATTGCACGAGGCCCAGTAAGGGCGCAAAGTTGAAGGTCAGAGCGAGCCCGAACAAGATCCAAACAATCAATGTTTGGAAAATCCGCAATCGGATAGGTTTTTCCTTGTCCGAACCCAGGTTCACCAGGCACCACATGAGTGGGGCCGCCATCGTCAAAATAACGATGTACAACCAAAGCGAAACGGTAGCAGTAGTAGCTTCCATGGGTTACTCCTTTCGGCTTTCTTCAAATATTTTTTATGTTTAGGTGCAAATGATACCAAGCGGGGAGTGTATCAGATTTGGCCTCAAAAGTCAAGACTACAGGACTATTTTTCCAAAAAATTACCTCCCGTTTGGACGATTTCCGTTTAAACGGGAGGTAGGTAGTTAGGATTCCAATTCCTTGATTTTGATTTCACCAAGGCCTTGGAACGCCATCGGGTTTGCCAAGTCCGAGGTTTCGATTTCGATAACAATCTCATCGTTCCTGCGGAAAGCCACAACTTTAGCCACAGGAGGCCTCAAAATATTTGCAGCTCCGGCTCGCAGGATGAAGGCGTAAACCCCAAAGTTCAGAGGGTTTTCGGCATCGTTGTCATCCTGAAAAATGTACCCGTCGGGTAAATTTTTCTTGACTTCCTCGAGTGCTTGGACTAAGCCCATGTCTGCCAGCTTTGGCATTTTAAGCCTCCTTTTCCGTACACAAGGACGGCTACGAGGTCATGACCGCGGCGATCATCCGAGCCATGAGCTCACCTTCGCTGATCAGGCCACTTTCAAGAGCCGACTCTTGGTACTTGTCCAAAAGGTCGCTCATGGCTTGGCCGTGGTCCCCATTTTCCATTGCCTGGTGCGCACTCCAAACCTCATCGACGGTGGCGCCGATGGCGAACAACAGATCGAGTGAGGGATCCCCGTTGTCCTTGCCGCGAAGGCGGAAGGTCAGTTCGGGATTTTCCTCGTCGTCCGAGGCGTTGTACGCGACGGGCCGATTGCATTCCAGGTTGCCGCAGGGGCAGGGAGCCCAGTAATACTGGCTGCCATTGTAAAAGAACGGTTCACCCATAACGGGCAACTCATCAACATTTCCAGACCAAGTTTGATCAGACATTTCAACCTCCTTAGTTGAAATACAGAAATGATTAGACTTACTACAGGGTGGAGTGTAGTGCCAATGTGAATTTTTGTCAAGAAATATTTAATATGGTTCGGGAATGTAAATTGTGTTAAAATGGCCATGGTTTTGTAAGCTGGGTCGGTAGTTCACCGGCAAGCATTATTGATGACAAACAATTTTTTGGGTGTGTAGTTCACCGGTAGAACGCTTTATTGATGACCCAGCAGAGCTGGGACATATGAAATTTTGATTTATGAGGGCGCATGGCTCAGTGGTAGAGCGCGTTCCTGATAAGAACGAGGTCCATGGTTCGATCCCATGTGCGCCCACCGAATAATCAAAATTTCCTATAAGAAAGAAGTACAAGGTTCGACTCCTTGCACACCCACACTGAAGCTCCAAAAAATTTTTGACAGACAGAAATTTTGTTTCTGTCATATTGCGCCTGCTGGCTAAAGAATGAAGTAAATGGTCCGACTCCATTCCGACCCACAAATAAAAAAATACGGAGAGTAAAAATCTTGGTGAGTTTACTCTCCGTAAAACGTATGAACTTGTCAGTGTGTTGACATTTCTATTGTGAATCCTTCGCTTGATCCGCATACAGCCGTATACGTAGTTCCCTTGATCCACTCGTACCAGTAACTGGAACCGGTAATATAATCAAACTCTGGTGTACGAAACGTACACCTAAGATCGGCGAACTGTCCGGTAGCGGGATACCCACCCACGATCCAGTATTTCAGCTCATTTTCCGCCTTGTCTCGTTCGAATCTGACGTCAACAATTACCTCCTCACCTTTGGTGTTGATCAGTCTCGTTCCAATTTGAGGCACAGGGTCTACCAGGTAAAAACTTTCCCCACATTTGAACTTCGCATCAGTTACCCCCCGGACAACGATGGTGGTCTTGCCGCATTCCTTCTCGAATACCTGGCCATTCGGGAAAACGGGATGATCGTCAACAATCTTATACAACCATCCGTCCGGGCAGGTGATAGTTGCTATCCAGGGCTGACCGCTCCATTCATAATTGAATTCAATTTGGCCTCCAGTAGGAACAACGATCTGCTCAGGTGACAGGATCCAGAGATCGTTACAGCCCGGGCCAAGGACTTCCTGGGTTGGCGCGGGAGTGGGGGTGGCGCCACATGCCGAAACTGCCAAAGTAAGGGTAAAAAAGATACAAACCAGCCAAGACGTAGCTTTCATTTTATTCTCCTTAGACATTGAATGGCGAAGATAATGGGGGTTTCAAATAGAAATGCAAGTTAAAGAGCGGTTGATTTATATTATGGGTTCGTCACTTTGTCAATAGGCCAAAAAAAATCCTCACCCTGGAAAAGCTGCTTATGGAAGCATACCTTTTCGGTTTGGGTGAGGATTGGATGTGGCGCAGGCTACTCGCTGAAATTGCCCTGATCGGCGGCTTGAGGCAACTTGCCCAGAATACCCAGGATCACGAGGGTGATCACGGTTCCTGAAGCGAATCCGCCCCAGATATAGAATTTGAGCAGGTCCAACAGGATGTAGCAGGCCAAAGATTGTCCAGGCCAGCAGGTCAGGATTGATTCTCCCACCAAAGTGGCACCTGTCACAAACGCGACGAACGACCCTATAACTGCGCCGATAGCCATGAGAATCATGACCAGATAGAACGGGAACGGTTTGTTCATTCGAATTCCTTTCTGTGAATTCTTTGAATTTTGAATTTTTGAGCAAAAAGTGCAATCTATATAACCATACCTATGGTACCACAAATCAGCTCCAAAGTCAAGATTATAGGTTGACCTTTTGAACCTGTATGATATACTACTTTTACGTTCGATACAGTAAATTAACATTCAAAAATTGGAGGATGTCATGTTCGGAGCTCAGCTACTAAACCTGATGATGTTGGCAATCGCTGCATTTTGCAGCGTGCTTTTGATCTTGTTGTTGTTTGGAGATTTGGCCAAACAGTTCAACATCAAATACGCGGCCACAGTTTCGTACCTGCTTTTGCAGGCTATGCGGATTTACATACCGTATAAGGATGGGACAGGTCAACGTTACATCGCGACAACTGAATTCGGCGGTAGTCCGTTCGAGTTCTGGTTTGGTTTGGTTGGTGTGATTGTTTTCTGGTTCGTATTCCGTTGGTCATACGAGGCACTGTGGAAGCTAAAAGAGGGTGACTCAAAGTAGAGGCCAAGATCACTTTCTAAGGAGAAACAAAATGGCAAAGTTTGTTACTTACAAACCTGACGATGACAAGAGCGACAGATCGTTAATTGAGCACATTTTCGGTTTGACCTGGCTGTTTCCCGGTTATGAGATCCAAAAAGACGGATTCAGAGATTCCATTCGGGTTGCCGAAACGGATAGACCGTTGTCGTTGACAATCAAGACAAAAGAGGGCAAGTTGATTGCAGCTATCCCTGAGGATCAGCCATTCAAGATCTTGTTGTTTGACACATCGGCACACCGGTTCATTGTGGATATGGTCGAGGGACTGTTGTCCAATAGGGTGGTTTTCATTGAGATTCAGTAAGTACTAGGCGGGCGCCAAAATCACATTTTTGTGGTTAGGTGCCTGCCTTTTTTATTTTAAAAAATATATGCCAATTTTTTGGCTCCAAGAAACAATTTGGGGGAACTGGGATACCCTATAACTTGACTTTTAGCTTCAGATGTGGTATTATGGCAGGCTCTAAAAAAGGGCATTTTACTCGTACTTTAACGCTTTAAACTTTCTTTATTTATCAGTCCCATGTGGGGCTGTTACCGTATCCATCAAATTCAAAATTCAAAGGAGAATAAGTAATGGAAATTCAATTTGAAGATCCAGGCATTAAATTGCGCAATCAGTTGGTCATGTTCGTCTTCGCCGGGTTGGTGATGACCATCGTTGGCATCGTCAGCCTTAACATCGGCTTCAAGGTCGGGTCTGGTATTGACCTACCGATTTTTGAGCCCGTGGTTGGCCAAACTGTGTATGTAAGTTCAGCCTTGGCTGAAACCCAGAATCCTACGCAGGAATATCTGGGCGAGTATGTCTACACCCCGGGCGAACCGGTCGTGATTCTTTCGATTCACGAAAATGTCGCAAAGGTGTTGTTCATGGATGGTCACACGGGTTTTTACAGCCTCGACTGGTTTGACCCCATTCCGTACGGGCAGATCATGAAATAGACAATCATAGGAGCAGGCCTTGACTGTTGGTTTAAACCAAGCAAGGTCTCTGCTCCTAACATTCAATTCTTTCCAAAGGAGGAAGAATGGGATTTGACGAAGCAATGGCCCCAGTCTTTATGATCATGGCTGTATTGGGAACTCTCCTGGTCTTTTCGGTTTTCGGCTATCAAATTTATTTGAAATTCATTGTGATTCCACGGTTGGAATCACAGCTTGAGAAAGCTGGAGAGACGGCGCGGAAAGATATTCAAAAAAGCCTTGATGAGGCTCGTGCAAAAACATAAACCTTTTTAGGAGCAGGCCTTGAAAGCTTTAGAGCGCAAGGATTCTGCTCCTAATCAAATTTCTCGGAAGGAGAAAAAATGGCTACATTCTACGTTCGACGTATAGGTCGCCTGACCAAAAGGTTTATATTGGTCGATTACCTGAGACAAGCCGGAAGGCTGCTGAAATCTTTCGATTGGCATGCCGAGGTGGCCGAAACCGGACACACACTTTCAATTCCAGGTCACGATGGTTCATATCTGGTCGCAATCAAAGATGACAACAATCAACTGATTGCGGTTATCGAAGTAGGCGATCCGTACAAGGTTGTCCTTTTTGATACACTGTCCTTGTTTGGTATCGAAACGGTGTTGAAACCATTTGATTTTGACAGGCCGATATACATCGAAATTCAGGATTGATCAGGCTGTCAACTGGACTCATATGGGCAAGGCCTTGACTGTTGGTAAGTTACCAAGCAAGGATTCTGCTCCTAATATTTAAATTCTTTCCGAAGGAGGAAGAATGGAGATTGTCGGTCTAATCATCGCTGGTTTGGTCATTTTTTTTGGCATCGTGGTTGGTGCCAGTATGATATGTTCATGGTTGAGAGTGATTAATGACACTCTGGAAAAAATCCATATTGACCTGGACAGGTTATACAAACCAGATTCAAAGAAAGTTTCAAAGTAAACCAGGCGGGCGCCAAAATCATTTTGATTAGGCCCCGCCTTTTTTTTGGTAGAATGAAGCTTGTACCTGCCGGTGGAGTGAAACATGTACCGGGGCTGGTACATGTCCTGTAGTCTTGACCCCAGTATTACACTTACTTTCTCTCAAAATACTACGTGTTTGCATCGAAAGAGCGTGAATACGGGGTCTGCATGCTATTTTAAAGACTTATGAGCTTTAGCTCTGGTACCCATAGTATTTGACTTTTAGCTTCAGATGTGGTATCATGGCAGGCTCTAAAAAAGGGCATTTTACTCGTACTTTAACGCTTTAAACTTTCTTATTCAGTCCCATGTGGGGCTGTCGTTGTATCCATCAAATCTATTCAAATTCTCGAGAGGAGAAAACATGCAATATCGAAACGGAAGTCTACCATTGATATTGGCCGCGGCAATTTTGTTTATTGCATCCTTGGGATTTATCCGCTTGGAGCACAAGCAATATGAGCTAGACAAGTTGGCTAAGTGGAACAGTTTTTTGAATCAAGTTCCTACCGGCTCGGGTATGATTCTGACTCGAAATCTCGACAGTATCGAGTTGGGGCAGAAGTACAAAATCCCTATCAATGACTCGGACGAAGTGATCGTGGTCGACAATGGAACCGCAGTCCTAAGTCCGATGCACCACTACGCCCTTGAGGCAGAGGCTTGGCCCATCGCTAAAATCCCCGGCAGACTTTGGTATGCCGATGAAGATGGAAACATTCTTGGGTCATACAAGTTTGAGTCGGGTGGACCAGACGATCTTTTTGTCTATCTCAGTCCCGACGATGTACCCAACTGTGAGTATCGTAATGTGGTAAAAGTCGAGACTTACAGTCTTGAAAGCGGATTGACTTTTGTTCAGATTTGGACAAAAGGGGAATCGTTTAGTTACGGTTGTGACTTCTAGACGACTATTCAATGGGGCAAGGCCTTGACTATGGTTTTCATACCACACAAGGATTCTGCTCCTAATCAAATTTCTCGGAAGGAGAGAAAATGAACTTTTCCCCACAATCAATCGATTTTTGTGATCCGCTGTACCCGATCATCTTTTTTGGCATTTTGTTTTTCGCTTTCATGTTCCGTCTCATTCGGGGGCAAATAAAGGCGACCGACAAAAAGATCGAATTGCAAAAAAAATACGAAGCCGAGCAAGATCCGACCTTGAAAGCAGCCTTGAAAGTAGAGCTCGATAAGGCTCGGCGTGATTGGTAGCTCAATGGGGCAAGGCCTTGACTATGGTTTTCATACCACACAAGGATTCTGCTTCTAATCAAATTTCTCGGAAGGAGAAAAAATGGCTCTTACGATCTTTTCTTGGATCTTTTGGATCAGCCTCTTGGTGCTGGTTTTGGGAATTGCCATGTCCCCACTGGTATACAGGCTTTTAATGCCTGGCGTACCGTTGCGACAACTGAGATCGAAAGTAAACAAGATGCTGAATGTATTCATACCCACAATGATAGTGGTGGCGATTGTTTCAGGCATCCTGATGTTGGTTTTTATGTTTCTAGGTTAGTACTGGCGGGCGCCAAAATCATTTTGATTAGGCCCCGCCTTTTTTTTGGCCCCAGCATAGAACTTACTTGTTCCCAAATACTGCGTGTTTGCGTCGAAATAGCGTGAATACGGGGTCTGCATGCTATTTTAAAGACTTATACGCTGCGGGACTGCGCCCCTATAGTATTTGACTTTTAGCTTCAAATGTGGTATCCTGCCGACTGTACATTAACGTTTAAAACTTTCTTTATTTTCCAGTCCCATGTGGGACTGTTTGTTGTATACCCCATAAATTCAAGGAGAAAAAATGAAACCAAGTGGTTATATTTGGTTAGGGGCTGCGTTTTTCGCCCTCATGACCGCAATTGGTAGTTTGGTCAACGTTGTAAATTTTCTTTCCACCAAACATTTTGGCATTGCTATATTTTGTGCAGGTTTGGGTTTAACAGCGCTGGGCCTGTGCGCTTTGTTTATACGTCTTGCCTTCAAAATAGGCATAGATCGGGAAATCAGGCTTAAGCGCGAATGGGACGAAATCAATCGAAGGATGGAAACGATTCGTGCTAAGAGTAGTGACAAAGCTACTGTCGAGAGCATGTCTGTTGGAGAAATGATGGCTGATTTGAAAGTTTATCTCCAAAGCTATCGACGATTGGTTGAAATTTCAAAGATTTTGCCGGATCTGGTAATTAATCCAGAATATATCACAGGAGTCGAAGCTCTGAAAAAGGTTCTAAAACCTTAATCTGGCAAGGCCTTGCAAGAACAACTCCGAGAGGCTCGGCGTGTCGGGAAGTTCGTGATATTGGAAGGAGGCTTTCATGTTTGCACATCTCTTGGATCGTCCGGATTTTGGGGAAGTAATGGCAACCCCATTTTTGGCCACGGTTCTTTTAGTGGGTGGTTTTATAATCTTTCTGATCTTGCACAGACTGTATTTGGTATCCAGACTAAAAAGTCTGTATAAAAAGTTGGAAAGCGCAAGTTCTCTGGAAATACCTGATTTGAATGACAAAGTAGCCGAGATTTTGAGGCAGTTGTGATCGAATAAACTCAAAGGGGCAAGGCCTTGACTGTTGGTAAGTTACCAAGCAAGGATTCTGCTCCTAATATTTAAATTTTTCTGGAGGAAAAATGAACAAAGGCGTATCTATCACTAAGATCGCAATTGGAACATTGTTTTTGTCGGTCATTTTGGTTCTTGCTGATTTGAGCGTCCGCTCTGATCAGATCAAAGACCTCGAAATGATAGCCAGGTGGCAAGGTGCCTTGGCACAATTACCTCCTGAGGCAGCGTTTATCTTGACCGAAGACGAAGCCTTGGTCGAATTGGGGGCTGAGTACGATCTGCCGGTTTTTGTCTATGTTGAATTGCAATTCCACAACGGAAAGATCGTGAGTTATCAGACGAGTCACCAACGTTCGGACTCGAATTGGTATAGAGCGTCTGAAGATTCGACGATCTATTTCCTCAACGCAGACGGAGATTTACTGACAGCCTATGAGCCGCCGGCAGGCCTTAAACCCGATAAAATTTGGGTCCGCCTGGCACCACAGAACGCGAAGTTTTGCCTTTTCGCATACGGGATGAGCGCATTGCCATCAATTGTGGGCCCGGTGTATATCTACGAGTTCTATAGTTCTGTAACGCCTGAGGGGTGTGTGTACCAATAACACTTTCAGGAGCAAGGCCTTGACTGCTGGTAAGTTACCAAGCAAGGATTCTGCTCCTAATCAAATTTCTCGGAAGGAGTGAACATGAACTCTAGCATTTTAAATAGACTGTTAATCTTGACGGTGTTATTTTTAGCTGCCATCTTGATAGTCCTGTTTGCAGGTGGGCAGACAACACGACAAGAAGTTGTAAGCGAATCCGCCTATGTGGAGTATGACGTAGTTATTGTCAATGGAAATTCCACAGAAGCCGCAGTTACTCAAAACTCTGATCGGGTCGCCAGCCCACAAATTACGGTGTCCTGTGTGTATTCCAGTGTAAACCCATATCAGCAGATCGCGCTGGTTATAATTACAAATCTTCCGCCGGAATTGAGAAATTACTATTTAGTGGTGGAGTCTTCCCATGGGTTCGTCACTTTTCTGGCGTACATCAAAGACACAGCGGACAACTTTGTCCTTAAGGGTGGAATGACAGATGCTATCACAGGCATTCCTGAGGACTTTTCCGAGGGTGTTTACACACTTCGCGCCCTAATGAGTCCGGATTCAACAGTTGGATTTGAGACACGGTTTAAAGTACCGGACTGTAATGAGTAGCAAGGTCTTGCAGGAAAAAGAAAGTTTTAAAGTAAACCAGGCGGGCGCCAAAATCATTTTGATTAGGCCCCGCCTTTTTTGTTGGCTTGACTTTAAAAGTTGTAATGCAATAATGGAAATATGAGTGATGCAAAAATGCTCCAACTGCTTTTAGATGGCCAAACCTCAATTAAAAAGGAACTGAGGGAGGGTTTTAAGAGTGTAGGCCTAAGGTTTGACGAAGTCGATAAAAGAATTGACAAATTGGGGCTTCAGATAGCGAGACTTGAAGATGATGCACCAACCGTTGAAGAATTTGAAGATTTGGAAAAGAAAGTGGTCAAAATCCAAAAAAACCTGGTTTTGGATTAGCTTCATCTTCCGGAAAAACTATATACACCTTTAAGGACCGTGTCTTGCGTTGGTGGTTGGGATGAACCTTAGAACTTGACCCATAGTGCAATGTGACTTACAATCCACTCTATGGAAAAATGGCGACCCGTTACCGCTCAAGAGGTGGGAGAGATGGTTGAAGATCAGATCGGTTATCAACCCGATTTATTTGAAGCCGCCGTAATGGCAGAGGCTATAGGGGAGGAACTGATTAAGCATCTAAAAGAAGGAGGGATTCCTTGTTTAGCTAAAATCATCGAAGATGGAACCGAAGCAGAAGTGGTGCCGACGATGGAGAAAGATCAATTAAAATCTCTATGGCGTGTGTTTACAAATATGACTGAAGAGGAGATGGACAAAAGAATTGAGGAAAGTGGTTTGTATAAAGGAGATTAAACTGCTTTTCCCGCCATATCTTCGTACTCAACTTTTCAGTGTTATTCATACACATTTCGTGCCAAGATTTATCGGCGGGTGCTGGCCGTCAGACGGGCCTTGACGCTTGGGCAAGATCTTTGGTATAATCCCACTAGTCTTTGATCGGAACAAAGAGCATTTAATGAGAATTACACTAATTTCTAAAACAAAAAGCGCAAATTTGCGTGGTTAAGCGGAATTAGGCTCGTATCTTCAAAATGTCTTTTCCGACTTCAAAGTGAACAGTAAATGAAAATCCTGTCTGATAAAGAAAAATTAGATGCACTTTTGAAAAAATTAAGTGAGTATGAGGCTAAAGTTGACTTTCGGATGAAGCATTTCAGGGGAGTTGCCCACGAATCAGCATCCGGAGAGTTGGCCAGTAGTGAGCTCAAGGTTTTGCAGGATATTGTGGCAAACCTAAAGGCCGAAGTTGAAGCTTTGAAAAAGAGAATTGCACTTAAAAAATAAAAATGCCCAAAGTTTTAGCCGGAAGGCGGTCGCGTAAGCGACTCACTGGCTGAACAAAAATTTTGTTGTAACGGGCCCGCAGTTTACCTGGCTTGAACACCTCATTTGCAATGAGGAGGCAGGCGGTTCGACTCCGCCCGGGTCCACAAAATTTTTGGTAGAGGAATTTAAAGGATTTTATGGTTATACAAGTAGGTTCGATTCCTACTAAGTCCGCACTGATCCGTCTAGCGGCGGAAAATAGAACGTTAAAATTTGAAAATATTTTTTTAAGAAGAAGGTCGCGTCCCAATCTCTTGATGTGCAAGAGATGTGTGGGATCGCAAGAGTAAGAAACGCAGACAGTGAATGCCTTGCTTCTCATCTCCGAAAAAGGACGTACATGGTCACGATAGTCGTCGGGTAGGAGCCACGATCCATTGATCCGACGGTGTCCGAATGGGGAAACCCTTCCAGCTTTGCTGGAAACTTAGCCTCCAAATGTGTTCCGCAAGGAATGTTATAAAGGCTAATGTGGGAACCGCCCGAACTGAAACATCTCAGTAGGGCGAGGAATATAAATCAAGCGAGATTCCGTCAGTAGCGGCGAGCGAAAGCGGAACAGTCTAAACCTTTGTGCACAGCACAAGGAATTCAAAAAGCAAAAGTCATAATGCAAAAGTGCAATTCAAAAGTAAAAATAAAAACTTTTGAATTTTAACTTGTATTTTTGATTTTTAAATTTTAACTTTTGATTTCCGTGTGCTGTGCATGGGGGGGTTGCAGGAGCCCGATGTGAGAGTAAAATTGGTAGTAGAACGGTATGGAATTGCCGGCCACAGAGAGTGAAAGCCTCGTATATTAAACTAATTTTGCCTCTAGGGATTTCCTAAGTACCACGGAACACATATTCTGTGGGAAACGGGGGGAACCATCCTCCAAGACTAAATAAGATGAGAGAGCGATAGTGAACTAGTACCGTGAGGGAAAGGTGAAAAGCTGAGTGAAACACTCAATGAAATAGAACCTGAAACTGTTTGCGAACAATCCGATAGAGTCCCCTTAAAAGGATGATATCGTGCCTATTGAAGAATGAGCCGGCGAGTTGTTTTAATTTTCTAGTCTAACCAAGTTATTTGGGGAGGCGTAGGGAAACCAAGTCTTAAAAGGCGAAAAGAAAATTAGATCAGACCCGAAACCAGGTGAGCTAACCATGAGCAGGGTGAAGGAGATAGAAATATCTGTGGAAGCCCGAACCCGTTGTCGTTGCAATGACATGGGACGACTTGTGGTTAGTGGCAATATACCTAACGAACCTGGAGATAGCTGGTTCTCCCCGAAAGGTCTATAGGGACCGTGGTATGTAAAGTTATGTTGGCTGTAGAGCACTAGATGGGTTGGAGAGCGCAAGCAATTCAACTCAATTAAACTCCGAATACTAACGTTAATTATCATACTAGACAGACATATCGGGCTAAGCTGATATGTCGAAAGGGAAACAACCCAGATTTTCAGCTAAGGCCTCTAAATTACAACTAAGTTTAAAAGGAAGTACGTGTCCGAAAACAGCCAGGAGGTTGGCTTAGAAGCAGCCACCCTTTAAAGATAGCGTAACAGCTCACTGGTCGATTAGGGCGCGTGCGCCCAAGATTTATCGAGGATAAGTTGTATGCCGAAGCTAGAAATTTTGTCATAATTTATTATGACGGAGTGGTAGGGGAGCGTTCCGACAGCGGTGAAGCTGTGTTGTAAGACATGGTGGAGCGGTCGGGAGTGAGAATGTCGGCTTGAGTAGCGCACAATTACCGTGAGAATCGGTAGCACCGAATGTTCAAGGTTTCCACTGCAAGATTCGTTCACAGTGGGTTAGTCGGTACCTAAGGCGAGGCCATATTGGCGTAGTCGATGGAAGAGTAGTCAAAATTCTACTATTTGGTTTGAATCGAAAAATCCGCAAGGATAAGCTGGGGATTGACCAAATTGGAAAATCAGGGCCCATTATTGAATTTGGGTTCAAGCTGCAAGACAGTATTGTGTGGAAAATCCCGCAGTATGTTTAATCGAGCAGTCATGTAAACTCTGTCGCGAGATGGGGGATTCTGAACGTTTCAGTTTGCAGGAAAAGGTTCGCAGCGAGAGTCAAACTAAGCCGTACCGCAAACCGACACAGGTGAACTGGGGGAGTACCCTAAGGTGATCGAGAGACAAATTCTCAAGGAACTCGGCAAAAAAACTATCCGTAACTTTGGGAGATGGGTTCCCCACGTCGCCGTAAGGCTATGAGGGGGGCACCGAAAGTTTGCTAGTCGACTGTTTACCAAAAACACAGGTCCGTGCAAAGACGAAAGTCGAAGTATACGGGCTGACGCTTGTCCAGTGCCGGTAAGTTAAGAAGAGGGGTGGCTTGTCGCAAGATGAATTGCTCTGAATTGAAGCTCCGGTGAACGGCAGCAGTAACTATAACTGTTCTAAGGTAGCGAAGTTCCTTGCCAGGTGAGTTCTGGCCCGCATGAATAGCGTAACGAGCTAGCAACTGTCTTGAGAGTTTACTCGGCGAAATAGCGATGGCTGTGAAGACGCGGCCTACTTCTACATGGACAAAAAGACCCCGTGGAGCTTTACTGTAAGTAGACATTGCTTTCATATTTTTTGATTGTCTAGAATAGGTGGGAGATTCGTCATAATATGTAATACCACTCGTTGGAAAATGTGAAGCTTACTTTACTCGCCTGGAGACGGCGAGGGGAAACGTGTTTGCTGGGCAGTTTTACTGGGGCGGTACCCTGCCAAAATGTAACGCAGGGACACAAAGGTTGGCTTTCCACCGATGGAAACGGTGGGTAAAGCGCAAAGGTTTAAGCCAGCTTGACTGCAAGGGATACATCCCGCGCAGGTAGGAAACTAGGTCTTAATGATCCTCCGATGCACAATGGGTGTGCACGGAGCTTAATGGATAAAAGCTACCCCGGGGATAACAGAGTAGTCGCGCCCGAGCGTCCATAGCGACGGCGCGGTTCGCTACCTCGATGTCGGCTCATCACATCCTGGCGCTGAAGAAGGTGCCAAGGGTCGGTCTGTTCGCCCGTTAAAGTGATACGCGAGCTGGGTTCAGAACGTCGTGAGACAGTTGAGCACATTAACATATTGTGCTGACAATCTAAGCTGTCTTTCTATACAACGTTGTGAATCATTTCTAGTTTTTACTAGAAAGTAGAGGTTTAGTATATTTTGTTATACCTATAGAATCCTGATACCAGTTCAGGAAATAAATTTGGGCCACCTACGCTGAAAGGCTACGGCGGCTCCCACGAAACTCGGAAGAGTGAAGTGGGACTATTTGCTGGAAAATCCGGTGTATGTTGCACTACCATTTAAAAAGTGGTAAAAATGCGCAACTGCGGACAATCAGCAGGAAAGACCATAGTGATATCAAATATAAAATATTAAAAAGTAAATATTGGGACAAAAGTTCCAATCTGCATTTTTGATATTTGATTTTTAATTTTTGATTTTATTATGGAATCCTCACAGACTATACGCCAAATCCCACGTCGCCCTAAAGGGCTATGAGGGAAAGATATAGTCGGATCCTACGAGCGATCGTAGGTCCCTGAAACACAGGAGTGTGTTCAGGGTTTAAAACAATTATGTCGGACTCTATCCTGTAGAAGCGTTGGAATCTTGAGGAGAGCTGGGGACAGTACGAGAGGACCTCCCTGGGGGAATCCCTGGTGTGCCGGTTATTGCATCAGCAGTAACGCCGGGTAGCTACATTCCCAACGGATAACCGCTGAAAGCATCTAAGTGGGAAGCCGCCTCCGAGATTAGGATTCCTGATACGAAAGTATCGTTAGACCCCCGACAGAATATCGGGTTAATCGGTTAGCGCTGGAAGTCCCGTAAGGGATTAAGGCTACTAATGCGAATTGGTCGATTTCTTGCGATCCCTCACATAAGTGGGACGCGGCCTTTTTCTTAAAAAAAGATATTTGCTAATTTTTCTTCTGAAAAATTAGAGAACCAGGTTTAATTTTCTTGCAAGAAAATTAAATTCTGTTTTCAAGTTATTGTTCTGGTGATTTGTGCGACCTGGTACCACCTGTTCCCTTTCCGAACACAGAAGTGAAACGGGTCAGCGGAGACGATAGTTGTGGGGCAACCTACCGCGAAAATATCTCATCGCCAGAACAATACCTTGAAATAGAACAACCTCGATTAAAACCGAGGTTTTTTTGTGGAAAAATACTTTTTTTCAAAAAAAAGAGGTATAACACACCATTTTGTAGTGAGTTATACCTCCTCGAACGTACTCTTACTCTGATGTGTTAGCAATGCTGGCGATTATTGCATGACCTTCGTAGTCATAACTTGCCATGTGTTCTTCCCACCACTGTCGGTAGGCAGGATCAAGCAATTTCGCTTTTACATCCTCAACGGCTTTTACGACCATCGGGTCATACTTTTTCCGCTGAATCCGGACCCCATATATAATTCCGGTCGTAACAGCCAAAACAGATACCAGTCCCAATAGCCAATCGCTGGCTGAAGGAAACGCCAAAAGTATCAGCAAGAGGCTGAATCCCAAAATGGCACTACCAGCTACATACCCGGCGGTGAGGCCGCCAGTTCTGGCACCATTCACCTCCATGGCCAAGCCGCGCCACTCCCGGGCAATCTTCTGTTCCTCGTCCGGCAGGCTATCTATATACTGATGGACGGCGTAGACATATCTACTATATCCTCTGGGCATTGTGTTACTCCTTTCAAGCTAATGTGCGAGTCAAGTTATGTATGAACAGCGCAAATGGTAACACTATTAAATGTTTTGGTCAACCTTATAGGGTTCACTTTCATGGCTGATTTTTGTCGAAGGGACTATTAGACAAATATTTTGATTAAGGCTACAATTGCCGTATTCGTATCTGATACGTAGTTCTTTCACTTACACAAGGAGCGTTGGAATGGATACTCTTAGAATTGTAATCGAAATATTTGCGATTGTCGGTTTTCTGGTGGTGAAATTTCTTTCCCTGCCAAATATATTAAGGAGTCAAAATGACCAGAAATAGATGGCGAGGTTTTGGATTTAGCTTTTTTTGTCTGACGGCCGGATTGGTAAGTTTGGCGCTCGATCCTCTAAATTGGGGACTCGCGGCGCATTTTGCCGTTTTTGGCCTGGCTGGGTCAATCGCCAGTGGTTGGCCGCTTTGGACCGAGATGTGGAAACGCTCTGTAGGCAAAATGGATGAAAAAGTGAGAGTCTTAATATTTGTAAACGGAGGACTAGCTTTGATCATCATTGCATACATTTTGGTTCCAATGCCGATGCGTTTGATCCTGATTGCCATCGGGTTAATCGCCATTTTTGCCAGCCCTTGGCCAATCTGGGAATATTTTCTCGGACTTCTCCGGAAATCCAAGAAACCGGAAAGTTGAGACCAAATGGTTTTGGAGGTTGTATGAACAAAATTCGTGACTGGCTCACGAGAGAAAGACAGGCGCCTCTGTGGAAGGTAATTTTGATGTACGCAGTGGCGACCTTGATAGCGTTGGCTATTACAGGCGGAGCGACCTACGCTTTTTACCGGATTACCGGAGCCGACCTTTCCGAGATGGGGGTGTTGTTTCTTGTTAGTGCGATCCTGGCAGGGTTTACTACCTTAGCCTTGCGTAAATCGCGAAATTAAATAAATAGCCTTAAGGCCCAACAATAAACAATTGTTGACCTTAAGGCTACTAAAATGTACAATACACATACCAATAAGAAAGGTGGATATGACAAGTGACTGCAAAAAAATCAACTTCTGATATTAAGGCCCCAAAAGGCGAGATTACTATGGCCGAGCTTCTTGCCGGTGCTAAAAATCGTGTCCAGCAATTCACAAAGGGACAAAGGGTTAAGGCTACCGTTCTCTCAAAATCGCCGGAATCCGTTATTTTTGACGTTGGTGGTAAGAGCGAAGGAATAGTTAAAGAAAAAGGTTATACAGACACAAAAGAATACATTGAGGGGTTAAAAGTCGGGGACAGCGTTTCAGTCACAATTTTGGTTCCCGAAACCCGTGACGGAATAACAATTTTGGGACTTAAAGACGCAATGCACGACGTCTCTTGGAATAAATTGGAAGAAATGAAGAAGAGCGGTGAGGAAGTCCCGGTCTTGGGTAAAGGTGTGGGGACTGCCGGGTTTGTAGTTGACGTTATGGGAATTGAAGGTTTTATTCCCACTTCACAATTGGGGGCAGAAGTCAGTAAAAATGCCCAAGAACTTGTAGGAAAGTACTTCAAAGCAAAAGTAATGGAAGTCAACAAGGCGAGTAAAAAAGTTGTTCTTTCTGAGAAGGAAGTGTCAGAAGCAGGGGATATTGCACTAGCCAAAAAAGCTATGGAAGCGGTCAAAGAAGGGGAAGTTTACGAAGGGGTTGTTACCACAGTTGCCTCTTTTGGCGCATTTGTAAAAATCGAAGTTCCTGTCAAAAAAGAGAAAGCATATATCGAAGGATTGGTCCACGTTTCAGAACTTTCTTACTCTAAAGTCAATTTACCTAGCGATGTAGTTAAAGAAGGCGATAAAGTTAAGGTCAGGGTACTTGCTGCACACGAAGGCAAACTTGCCCTTTCCATTAAACATGCCGGACGCGACCCTTGGAGCGAAGTAGAAGATAAGTTTAAACCTGAAGCTAAAGTTACTGGTAAAGTTGTCCGTATCAGCGATTTTGGAGTATTTGTTGAACTAACTCCAGGGGTAGAAGGCCTAATTCATATCACCAAAATTCCACCTACTCACAAATTGGCACTAGGACAGGAAGTTAAATGTAATATTGAAGAGATTAATGTTAAAGACAAACGCATTGCCCTTGGCCTAGTCCTCACAACAGCCCCAGTGGGGTACAAGTAAGACTTTTCTTCAGTTGACATATTATAGGTTTTAGAGTACAATCAGCCTTCGCTCTTTCGCATATTCGAATTATCTTGTTTGAGAGGAGATTTCAATGTTTAAGTCTGCTGTAGCACGTTACTGGATCATTCCGGTTCTGGTACTTTTACTCGTGGGCTGCGCCGCACCCACTTACCAAAAAGTGGTCACCACTTATCGAGTGGATTTGTCGAACTGTTCGACGGCTTCCCGCGGGATTTCGGAAAATGGATCCATCCGTGTCTGGGTTTACACCAACGCAGAACCCCAGATTTCGACCGATGGGAATGGCGGAGTTTCGATTGTCCTTAATGATTATTATTGGACGACTGATTCATCCGACCTTTTCGATATTGTTGCCAAGGGGCCACAGAAAGACAAGACGATAGTAATGACGGCGGCTGTCGATTGTGGAGCTTCATACAGCTCCGGTGAATATCCGATTTTGGTCGAGAAGTAAGTAGAAAATCCCGTTTAGAAACGTTAATTACGCCTAAACGGGATTATTTTTTTCATTGACTTCAGTGTTTTTAGATGTAATATCTTCATATGCAGGAAAAAGAGACACAATTTTCAGAAGAAGAGAAAGTCGGGATTGCAGAGGCGGCGAGAAATGCGGCAAGAATAGGCGAAGATTTGATTTGGGAGATGGTTCACGCAAAAGTTGAACTGATGAAACTGGCACTTAGAACCCTACATGAGGGCGTTGTTATCAACAACGTTTATTATTCTAATTCTCAGGTGGTGCATGAGGTTGACGTGATCGGAGAGGTTATAGACCAGGCCAGGATAATTCTTCAGGTTGAGGGTCGAGACTCAATGAGCGAACTTGACAGACACACACAAGCGGCCGGTTGGGGGTCTGTTTTTGACCCTGATTCAGAAATAAGCAGTCGTTTAAAAGATATTTACGGACGATAGAACAAATAAAGTAGTAGTATAATCTTCTAAATGGAGGACAAACTAATGGCAGTTGACGGTGGATCCGGCGAAAAAGTTTCTTCGGTTGAATGGGTGATTCCTGAAAATGTTTCCAAGGAACTCAGAGAAGGCGGCCGCAAAGTTTTAGATAAAATTAAAGAATTCAACCCGGATGTTGTGGTCGCACTTAAACGAAAAGGAGCTTTAACTTATTCAGCGGTTGAATCAACGGAGAATCAAAATCTTCCTCCCAGAGTAGATGTTTCAATTGGTAGGGAGCTATCAGACCCTTTTTTGGGCGAGGATAGAGAATTTGATTTATTGGGAGAGGGGGGCAGGCAGGAATATCTGGCCTATTTAATTTCGGAGAGCGGGAAGCCGGAATCTAGGGTTGCAAGGGCAATAGCCGACGCCAAGTCCGCAAAGCCTGAAGGGAAAATTAATAAGGTTTTTGTAGTTGACGATTCTATTTTTGGCGGGGCAACAATGTTTACGGTTCCGTTCATTATTAAAAGTGCTTGGGGAGAGGATACAGAAATCTCAACAGGTATAGTCTTTGAACACAATAACGCTTGGGACGGTCAAATAAGGGATGCCACTTTTAAGATCGAGGAATTAGATTCGGCAAATCAGATGGCCGTAAAAAGTCTTTTAACAATGTTGATGAAAGGGGAATACGACGAGGGTGAATTTAATTTGGATAAAAAGGGAAAGATTACAAGTTGGGAGGATGTTGAAATGCTTGGGCGGAAAATCATGGAAAATCCAATCTTCGGTGATGCAGGGGATACAAATCCGGCTGATATTCTTAAAGAAAAATATACTCAAAAGTTTCTTTTGGGACTTAATAAATCTTTTATAGAAGCGCTTCAAAGAGAGATTGTTAAATAATTGTAGGTGGTACAGGGACAGCAACTTCAGTCAAAACTGAAAGAAGTTGCTGTCCCTTTTGAGACGAGAGATTGTTGATTACGGAACTAAAGGCATGCCAGGCCAGGGACCATTCCCCATAATTTCGGCGACCGCGCGGGCCACCTCACGGTAGAATGCCTGAGCGGCACTGCAACGAGGGTCGTCAATCGGAATCTGTTGAAAGTCCGGTGGAACGCTGCTTATCCCATTTGTATTGGGGATCACAGTTGACCGACTCGGGTCCGTCATATTGAACAAGAACATGGCTCCGTTATACACGGTTTTCCCGGGTCTGAAAGCCTGAGTTAGCCATCGGACGACGACCGCCTCGGAGTGAAAATCTGACGCGGGTCGGTAGAAACAGCCGCCATTGGGAGTGGGGGGATCGTTTCCAATCGCCTCAAACCCTTTAACTCGGGAACGAACCTTCGCGGCATCGCCTTCAAAGACATGTCCCACGTTCACTTGCCAGGCTTGTTGCCAAACGGTTGACCATTCCACACTGACAGTCGAGTCAACCTCGGCTGAGACCAAATCGGCCCATTCCGCCGAGACTTCACCGGCTACTGGGGCGACGCCTCCTGACGGTGCGACTGCGGTAACAAATACCCCTGAGAACATTGTCGTTATCAATACGAACGAAACCAGTACTGTGGGTATTGCAATTACTAAAACAAACGGCCTTGAGAAAGCGTTGGTCATGGAAGACTCCTTTTCTTCTTTGGTGAAATGATTTTTTGTGTGTAAGAAACACACTCCGTGCCTGCCCATGGCTGGTGGGTACGCAAGGAGCGTGTTTCATCTCTCTCGTCTTTTTTTAAAGTACATACGGATTCTTAATCCGCTATGCGTGTAATAGTATCATATTTTGTCTCCAAAGTCAAGATTATGGGGTATATAACAAGATTGGATGTTGATATTGTAATTTGATTTTGGGCCAGAGTGTATGCGATGATATAATTGTATGCGTACTTCTAAAAAAATGAGGTTAAAATACAAGAAATTTTCCCTGGTGCGAATAATCGGTGTAGTTTTTTTGATTGCTGTGGTTGCCGCAGTTGTTGTTCTTGTAAGTCAACCTCAGATTTTTAGGTCGAAAGCCGAAGGATATTGTCATGTAGATGTTCTAGGTTTCCCTTGTATGAATAACGGTTGTCTCGGCACTTGTGTGATCAATACAGACCATCAGGGTGCTTCTTGCTTTGTTCCACCCGGTAGTTGCGACTCTTCAGGTGGTGGGGGCGGTGGGGGCGGAGGCGGTGGTTGTACTAGTACCGGAGATTGTAAAGGTGGTAAACCGGATGATTCGTGTTGTGCTAATAATCAAAATGGGTATTGTGCTTATAATAATGCAACCTCAGATCCCGAGGATCTTAAATGTATAGCCTTTGGTGCAACGGGTGGTGGAGGTAGTGGGGGTAGTTGGGCAAGCTTTCTCAGCCGTTCTCCCAAATGTAGCAGTGATGGCACTTGTGCCGCCGGGTTTAAATGTTCGGCTGTCTATAACAAGTGTTTTACCAATAAGCTTTGTAGCACTCTAGGTCAACTTCAGTGTAAATAATTTTTAGTAGTTCCGGTGGGACACAAAAATTTAATTCTTGTGTGTCCCACCGGTTGCGTGTTTGTCATCGGTCACGAATGTAATCATTCATGATCAGTATTTGTAGAGGAGTGAAAGGTGAATCACCCCAAGGATTAGGCCCGGTTGGTTCCCAGTCCCCATAGATGTTGAACTTTGTATCATAGAATTGATATACAGGTTTGCCTTGGCAGGTACCCATAAGATACATCGGTGGGGTGTGTCCGAGTTCTTTGACGGCCCTGGCCAAATTCGGAGGCATTTGGTCTAGATAAAAAAGTTCACTATTTGGGATCCATCCAGGAGGGTATGAATAATGGTAACCGTCACCAATTCCGAACTGGTGTCCAATCTCGTGGGTCATTATAAAGGTAGCCACATACATATCGTTAATTGTAAATATCGCAGACGTACCTTGAGACGTTCCTAATCCGAGATTTGTATTGATTCCTGAAATCATGCTGTCCATTGGGTATACAGCCCTAATGGAATCAAACAAATTTTGTTTGTATGACTCATTCTTGAAGTATACTTCCGGACCCACATGATCGAATTCAGCCTCCATTGGAATTTTTAGATATGAAAAATCAACATCAACTCCCTCGAAGTTTTTTTGGATTCTTTCAATCAACTCCGCCATGACTACCGGTATTTCGGTTTTGGAAAAGCCAAATCCAACAATCACAATATGAAAGTTCTTTTGGGAGAACCGTTTAGATACTTCAATATCAGATCGGGATATCGGTATCTTGTTTGCCGGTTTGGTTGGGACCGGAAGAGTCGCAATTTCCCGAACCACCTCGGGTGTCCCTGTTGGATTAATAGGAACCGGCATATCGGGAACGTCAGTTCCGGCCATGTGTCTGCTTGAATCAGGTGAGTTTTCATTGATCACACAGTATTCATAGAGACCGCCCTGATTTGTGATGGCTGTTGGTAAACTGACGGGTGGTGCTACGGGCACAACTGCCCTTTTTGCCTCGTAGATTCGAGACCACATGACTATATTAAAGGGCCATGTAATTAATTGGACAACAATAATAACTGTCCAAAAGATTTTGCGATTTTTGCTCACAAGAGCCTCCTTTTTGATTTTTTGTTAACGAACAAACACGCAAGGGGGATTATAACCTATAGCGAACTCAAAACAAAATATCGTCTTTGTCTTGAGTTCGGTATATAGGAATTCTATGTTTTAATATGACTATATAATTTAGTAGTTTTCAATATTGGACATAATGCTCTGGTATTAATTCGTAGTATTGGTATTATTGGCTCATGGCTTTTCATTCAAAATATGTTTGTCAACAATGTGGCTATGAATCTACCGGTTGGATGGGGAAGTGCCCTAACTGTGACCAGTGGAATACGCTTGTAGAAACAGTCACAGAAAGCTCGAAATCTCAAATTCGAAATTCGAAACAAGGCTCAAAAGTCTCAAACTCAAAGCCAATAAACCTTTCGGATATAAAACAGGCGGATACAAAACGCATTTCAACAAAAATTTCCGAACTGGACCGTGTACTTGGCGGAGGGCTGGTTCCGGGACAGGTTGTGCTTATTGCAGGTGAACCTGGCATAGGTAAATCCACCCTTTTGACGCAACTGGCTGACAATCTGTCGAAATCAGACGATGGAAGAGTGAAACAAGATGATGAAGTTGGAAATGAGAAAACTGAAATCGGACTTCAAACTTCGAATGTCAAACTTCACAATCAGACTTCAAATCTCTTGCATCAGTCTTCGGTTTTGTATGTCTGTGGTGAAGAGTCTGCCAATCAGGTTGCCATTAGAGCAAAAAGATTGGGAGTCAAAAGTAAGGGGATTCAAATGCTGGAAGACACAGATGTAGATAGTGTTATCGAATCGCTTTTAACGCTTAGCTCTTCGCTATCCGCTGTTATAGTCGATTCAATTCAAACCATGACTACATCCGATCTTTCCGGCATGGCGGGGAGTGTAGGACAAGTCCGTGAGTGTGCCAACCGACTTCTACATGCTGCTAAAGAGAAAAAGATTCCACTGTTTCTTGTGGGGCACGTTACCAAAGAAGGTACTGTTGCCGGACCTGCTGTACTGGCCCATATAGTTGATACGGTTTTATGGTTTGAAGGTGACAAGACCCTAACTACACGTGTTTTGAGGGCAGTTAAAAATAGGTTTGGTCCCACGGATGAAGTAGGTGTATTTGAGATGCGGGATACGGGGCTTATGCCAATAGCTGATTTGGAAAAAGCCTTTCTTGAGAAAGGAATTAAGAATGTTTCGGGTAGTGTTGTGACCTCGGTTATGCAGGGAACACGCCCTCTTTTGGTAGAAATTCAAGCCCTTGTTATTCCCACAAAATTGGCCATTCCTCGTAGGGTTGCGCAAGGAATTGACTCAAGACGTCTGGAACTTTTACTCGCGGTATTAACCCGAAGATGTGGACTTCCAATGTATGATCACGATGTTTTTGTAAATGTTGCAGGGGGACTAAAAGTAACAGAACCGGCAAGCGATTTGGCAATTTGTTTGGCTGTAGCTTCGTCATATTACGACAAGCCGATCTCTCCTAAAGTCATTGCGGTGGGGGAAGTTGGACTTCTTGGAGAAATCCGCGAAGTAGTAGCCCAGGATAAAAGATTGAAAGAGGCTAAAAGAATGGGGTTTACAATACCTGTAAGCTCAAAAGACGTAGCCTTTTTAAGTCAGGCGATAAAGAAGATTTCTCTCAGATGAATTTTTGGTATTCCCGTGCGAACCCAATATCTTTGGCCATACCGGCAGCGACCTGAGGACGCACCAAGTGGGCTTTAACCCCGATCGCAAGCACCAAAGCAGAGTCTTGTTCTCCTGTTGCCAGCCCGGAAACTCCGAGAACAACACCGTTTTTAAATGCGATTGCTCCACCCGGCAAGTTATTATTGTCGATTTTCCATACCTCACCCTCGGGAAGCTTCAAGTTTTGCTGGGAAGCAAAAAGCTCGGTGTGTTGAATAAGAAAATGAGATTTAAAAAGCGCGTAATAGGTGTATTTATTAAGTTTGTTGATGAATTCCGGATCACTGGCATTTATCTCGCCATATTTAACTGCTACGGGAGGTATGTAAAGGTCACCTCGGTGGCCGATTGCGAGGACAACTCCTTTTTTGCCAGTGTTTTCAGGAAAACTGAGAGCTTTTTCTATAACGGATCCTGCTACATGATCTATGATTCTTGTTTCGTTTACAAAAAACGGACTTCCGCTTTCTCTCAAATTATAACGATCCAAGTAAGCTTTCCAGTTGATGTCGTGCAGCCAATCGGGAGGACGGGGAGAGGTGGCATATGCAATAACGCCGTGGTGCAATCGTTCTGTCATGCCTGTATTATACACAGCGCACCATAAGTTGCAAACATATTTGATAGCTCACGCACAACAACGAGATATTAGATAGTTATCCACATTTTATTTTGAGTAAATAAATTGCCCGAAAATTCGGCCAAAAGTTAGGCTAAAAAGATTATAGGAGTGCTTATTTTGCCGAGCAAATATGTTATGGGGTTTGACAACTGACATCAAAAGTATTAACATCTTTTTGAACGTTGAAATGAATGGGGTTAACCCCACTTCGCGTGAAGCTACGCGGAGAAAAAAAGAGCATCGCCATCGTTGGGTTCTCCTCTAAAATTAAAGGGACGCGCCACGAATAGAGATGCTCTTTAAAAACTAAACCAAACGTAGTCAAACGTTTGGACACGGGATTTGTCTTGCGGACAGGGTGAAAGACAAATCGTAATCAGACTAAATCGGATACCATAAGTTGTCAAGGGCCTTTGAGTGGGCTATCTAACTAATTTTGTTTTTCAGGGACGGGTGGATTTTAGGGCAGGAAATCTACCCGCTCCTAAAGAACGAAATTGAGGTAATATTAATTACATGCCCGAAGTCGTCTTATATCATAAATACGTAAGCTCCAAAAAAGATTCCCCTCCGGTAAAATCTAAACCACCAAAATCAGGTTTCTACAACGTTGCGTGGTTTTTTACTGTGGCCGGAATTATTTTGATTCTGATTTCATACTCGCCGAGCATCTGGTTTTGGATTCAGACTGAGGTGGGCAGTCAAACTGCCAATTTTCAACTTTCGCAAAGCGAGATCAAAATTCTAAATGTAATAGGTGAGACCGGTCAAAGGAAGTATATGCCCCCATTTGACTCTAAGCTGCCTATTATTAACCACCTTACAATTACGTCAATCGGAGTTGATACACCCGTTCAGGAGGCTACATACGATAATTACGAAGAAGCCTTGAGGCGAGGTGTTTGGAGAGTGTCGGATTTTGGCGTGCCAAACGAAACCGGGAGTCCCGTAATTCTCGCTGCACACAGGTTTGGCTACCTGGCTTGGACTAATTCTTTTAGGCACAAAAATTCTTTCTACAATTTACCAAAGGTCAAAACGGGGGATACAATCCAAATTACCTGGAGGCAAAGAAAATATACTTACGAAGTTTATAAAGTGGATAAGGCCCGGGAAATCACCGATTATACGGCTGACCTAATACTTTATACCTGCGAGACACTTAGTGGCCCCGAAAGAATCTTCTTATATGCACGGATGATACAAATTTAGCGAAACATGTACAGCCTGACAAGTGGAACATGTACCGACTGGTACATGTCCTGTAATGTTGACAACCCAAGTTTCATAAGATAAAATAGCCGGATAATTATGAAGAAATTATTTTTGGCTTTTGCATTATTCACAATTAGCTTTTCGCTATTGGCCAATGTAGTTCTCGCGGAGGATGAAAACGTCATTTGCCCCCAACCTTACGGGGGAGGTGTAGTTTGTGGAGTTAAAACTCATGTTCCGGTAGAGACAGGCTTGGGTGATAATTGGGGTTTGATCGGCCTTGGACTTCTTGGTGCTTCAGTTTTTACTGTGATACTTTCTAAAAGATTTAAGGCTTCACGCGTTTAAGGGTGGCTCTCTTTTTTTGCGAGGGTTATAACCCTGAGCGTAGTCGAAGGGTACTTTAACAAATCGAGGCAAAATTCTGGCTTTTTACTCCTGACGGTGAGATTCTGGGGACTAGTATCTAGTATCTAGTATCTAGTATCTAGACTCTCATCGTTAGATGAGTTCTCTGGCCAGAGAATTTTTTGTATTTACAACTACGCATCTAAGGAGGTGCAAAATGACACGTATATGGAATTGGTATTCAAACTCCAATCCAAACCAGGTCCGCAACTTGTTGCTGACTATTGTGGGGACGGCGTTTATACTTGGTCTGATTCTGGTCTTTTTGTTTTTCAGACCAAAGGCCAAACCACTCGCGGATGCAGATGCTCCGGTTTTACAGCCCTTGCCGGCGGGTGTTACCGTCGAAAAGATGTCACAGTGTGGAGACGTCGGGGCGATTGGTTTGTGGAGTGCCCAAAAGGCTCCGTTTACTGGCAGTGTGTTGGTTTGCGGCGCCGATAAATACTGGGATATCACACGTCTATTTTACAATGATGTGGAATACCAAGTCCCTCCGCTCGTGAACGATGTTCCCGCGGCATTGCCTACTGCCACATTTGTACCACCAACTGCAACACCTGTGTTGCCTACGCCGACACCGGTTGTCTTGCCGACAGCGACTGCGGTACCGAGCCAGATTAAATCAGCTGATTGGAAGGTCACCTGGCTTGCTGGGGCAGATAAGAACCGCGGTGACGGTACTACTTTCCGGCAGAGCACCAGCAAATGGAACCTGCGGAAAGTTGCCCCGGAGCTTTGGCCTACGTTTCCGAATGTTCCCAACCCGTTGGTTCCGGAGTTCCGTGTAATTAACGGTAATCAAGTTCCGGACGGGCTGGAATCGGCCATGGACGAGTCCAACTTCTGCCAGCAATTGGCGGGGGAAGCTTGTCGTATACCGGTCGCAGCTGAACACTACTTTTACTTTTCGGGAGATTACGACATTCCGAATATCGGTTCCTGTAAGGAAAGCGGCACACGAATCGGTTGCATGCTCGTGATCGTGAACGTCGGCGGTGTAACCTCCGATTTCACCGGTGTCTTTGGACAAGGATTCAGACTGCATGCCCGCTATTTCAACGGGAACGCGTTGGATATGGCTATTTGGGCCTTAACCAGTCATGGTGCCAACACCATGATGAACCTGAATTCCGCGTTGAATCCTCCCAATCTGCAGAATGCAGGTGCCAATTGTTCGGTACCTATGGGGTGCAAAGGTGTTCACATCCAGGTGGTCTTTGTTTCAGGCAACGAGCTTTTGCTCGATTTGACCACTCTGGTTACCCGTTAAGAAAAGCCTCGATCTTGGGCAACCTTTTTCTTCTTTTGAAGAGATAGGTTGCCCTTTCGTCTCAGCGAATGATTGAGTATCATTAATTGAGACGAAATGTTTAAAATTAGAAAGAACTTCATTCAATATTTATTTCCACTTACCATAATTGCAGTCACAATCCTTTTGTGTTTCAAGAATTACACCCCCGGAACCTATTTGATTGGTTGGGACTCGTTGCACCCAGAATTCAACTTCCCTGAGGCCTTTAGGCGCGCCACAGACGGTGTTTTTCGTATGGAGCAGGGAGTGGGGGCAGTTGCAGCACACTCGCATATGGCAGATCTGCCAAGAATAATTTTTTTGTGGCTTGAGTCTTTTGTTTTACCTGTTTCCTTTCTCCGTTATTCCTATATTTTTCTTTGTCTGATTTTAGGCCCGTTGGGAGTCTATTTTTTTCTTAAATATGTTTTTCAAATTGAAAAAGAAAGTGTTTGGATTTTTCCTGCCGCATTTTTGGGGGCACTTTTTTATCTTCTGAATCTTGGGACTCTGCAAAACTTTTTTGTTCCATTTGAAATGTTTCCTGCGGCTTTTGCGTTTACTCCGTGGTTGATATTTTCCGGACTTAAATATATCAGAGAGGGGAAAAGGCCAAATTTAATATTTTGGTCGATTGTGGTGATTTTATCTTCACCGATGGCCTATGCTTCCACACTTTGGTATGCCACATTTGCCGGAATATTTATTTTTTTTACCACATACCTGATAGTTTCGCCGGCTAAAAAGATTAAATTGGGAAAACTCATAAAGTTGGGGGCTATCGCTGTGTTTTTAAATTTATTTTGGATTTTGCCGAATATTTATTCAATCGTCACTCAATCAAGCGTAATCTCCAATTCAAATATAAACCGTCTTTTTAGCTCCGAAGCATTTCTTAGAAACCGGGACTATGGAGATTTTAAAGATATATTGTTGCAAAAAAACTTTCTTTTTGGCTGGCGGAATTTTGATTTTGCCAAAAACCAATTCGTGGATTTACTCGACGTTTGGATAAAATATTTATCAATTCCGGCCGTTGTCTTCACTGGCTATATTTTGAGCGGAGTATCCATTCTTGGCTTTATTACTGGGATACTCAAACGTCAAAAAGTGGCACTGGCATTTATTCCGTTTCTTTTATTTTGTTTGTTCTTTTTGGTAAACATTAATCCTCCTATCGGGGGACTTTACTCATATTTGTATAACAATTTTAGGGTCTTTGCCGAAGGGTTCAGAATGCCTTTTACAAAATTTTCGGTTTTGTTTGAAGTTGTTGCTTCATTTTATTTTGGTTATTTTGCATTCGTTTTTCTTACTTTAAAGGCCCGACCTTTGAAGGCCTTTGTAGTATTTATCAAAATTCTGTTTTTTGCAGGGGGGGTAACGGGCCTTATATATTTTATGCTTCCGGCTTTTAACGGCTGGCTGGTTGGACATAATGTACGTCTGGAATTCCCTTCGGAGTATCGACAGATGTTCAGCTGGTTTAACACCCACCCTGAGGGGAGAGTTGCCCTTTTCCCAATCAATTCCAAGTATGGGTGGGAATACAGGAATTGGGGATATGAAGGATCGGGGTTTTTGACATACGGTACCCGCGACACGATTTTATATAGGGATTTTGACAGGTGGAGCGTTGGCAACGAAAACTTTTTCAATCAAGTATCTTTTGCGCTATATTCGGATGACTCCGAAGCGTTTTTGTCCACCCTTAAAAAATATCAGGTTAAGTATTTACTTATCGATGAATCAATAGTTAATCCCGGTGGGAATCAAGACATTCTAAAAATCCAGGAACTAAAAAATATTTTTGTTGAAAACGGAATCAAACAAGTTGCATCGTTTGGATTTTTGACAATTTATGAGACTGGTTTTGGGGGTGAAGTTTCAACCCCTTCACAATTTGTCCGAACGAATTCCGACTTTTCGTATTCACCGATCGATCCAATTTATATAACAAACGGAGATTATGTCGGTCCGGATAAACCCGTCAGAATTGTTCCTAATTTGCCTTCAGGATATCCATCGGTATTTGAAGACCTTTCTGTTAACCGGGGATTTCCATCGGCATTTAATTGTGATTTGAAGAAGGCGGGGAAAGTATCAAAAAATAATTCAAGCGATGGAATTTTGTTTAGGGCTGAGAATGGTGGAGCTTCATGCGATTATCTTTCTTACCCCGAGTTGAATTATTCTCAGGCTTATGTTTTGAGAATTGCCGGGGAAAACAAACAAGGTAGAAGTCTTAAAATTTATTTGTTCAATGAAAAGTCTCAAGTTCCGGACCTGGAGGAGATTCTTCCTGCCGGAAAGTTCGACGAAAGTTATTTTATTTATTCTAAAAATGTCACCGGCAGCGGTTATATTTTAAATCTTGAAACAAGATCTTTTGGCCGACTTTCTTCAGAAAATCTGCTATCAAAAGTTGAATTCTATGCGGTTGATTTCAACTATCTGCAAAATTTACAAGGCGACATCTTGTCAAATAATGATTTAAAGATAACAAATGTTAAAAAATATGGCACTTGGATGTACATAGTTGATGTACAAGATAGGGGATTGATACAGTTAGATCAGGGGTTCGATCCGGGGTGGATCGGATTTATGATTCAGGATTTGCGATTTAAGGTTTTAGAACATGTTAAAGTTAATTCCTGGTCAAATGGTTGGTTGTTGAACCCAGAAATCTTAGATCAAAGATCTGTTATCTACATTCTTTTCTGGCCTCAACTATTGGAATGGGGTGGGGCATTATTGGGGATAACAACTTTGTTTTGGATTTTGAAAAAACCCAGGGGAAGTTAATTGTTTGAGAACACCTTTTTCGCATCAATTTTTTCGCTAAGTGCGGCAATTTCTGTCCAGATAGTTTCTTCTTCTTCACTTCGTCCTGAACGCCTCGCTTCCCGGAGGTCGTCCCACAAAGACTCCAATTCTTGCAACTGCGGATTGTCCCGTATTGGGTTGGGGATGTCTAAATCGCTGGCAATTTTTTCTGTAAGCATAGAGATTCGTTGGTCAAGAGTGTCTGCTCGGTCTGTATCGCCTGATTGCTCGGCCTCTGCACGCATAGCATGGACTCCGTTCAATATGGGGTAGAGTGGGTGGGATTCGATTTCTTCTTGTTTTTCCGGCTCAATTGCCATGGGTATAGTATACTCCGAAATTTTTTCATTAAAAACGGCCCCGTGGTGTTTCTAATCAATAACCCATAGCTTGATTTCTGGCCTCAATCTGGTATAATGACGCCGGATCAATTCGCGCTCATTTACAGGAGAAATTCCAATGTTGAGTACAATCGCACTACCAGGTCGGTGGATTCTTGAAGTCAATCCGGAAACCGGATATTTCAAGCTCTACCATACCAATCCTGAGACCGGTGTCCAGGATCTCTATTCGATCGAGCCCGGTGAGAAACGTCACGAATCGCTTCCTGCCTGGCAACCACTTGTCCACGAGATTGCAAAAGCTGACGGTACCATTGGTCTCGTCAATCCGCTTGTGGTCAAGTACAAAGGTGGTTGGTACATTGCAGTTAGCCGCAACGAGCGTCACGCAGGAGTCCGAGTCGAAGTTGCCCGCAAGTCTTGGAGCAACCCGTCCGAGCTTCCGCTTGACCCCGGCGTCAAGGTTGAAACGTTTGACCTTGGACGAGGCGACAGCAACACAGCCAGAATCGTTGGCGGTGACGGAATTCAGATGAACATCTCTGTCCTCACCGGAAACGGCAATCTTCCCGAATTGCCCGGTAAACTCTTTTGGATGAAGTTCTACACATTCGCCAAAGAGCACCGTGATAACATGGGAGCAGCCGCTGTCGGCAAAGCTTTCATGGAGGGAATAATCAGTTAGAGGCTATTATCTTTTAGCCTCCTGTCTCTTCTACAGCAAAACACCATTAAAGGGAGAGAAGCCTAAAGCTTCGAGACCCTCCATATCGATTTTTTTCGGTATGTCACTGCAACAGTAGAGGAACAATAAAGATAAGGTTTACAGGGTTTACCTGTCTCATTCAAAATGAGCGAAAAATGATCCAAAAAAACCCTAAGCAATTATTCACTTGTTCGACCCGTACGGTTGAGAAAACAAAGCTTTCAAAAGCTAAAATTTCTCTTCCGTACGGTGCACTTTCCTCCGGTTATCTACCCAAACCCTCTGTTGTATCCGGTTAGTGGGCTTGACACACTCCCAAAATAGGCTATACTAGTAAATGAATCTTCGAGTTTTGCCCGATTTCATCAATTTATTCTTATTCGATGCCAAAAAAAGCAGTAGTTAAATCAGAAAAAAACGCTTCGGACGTGGCCGATCTAATCGGAGCTCCCGAGCCCGCAGGTGAGTTATCACCGGCCCCAGTCGCTATAGAACCCGTTGCGGCTAATCCTTTGGTGGTTGACGACCGCATGATTCCCGACGCCGGTTTGCCTACAGACTACATTGAGGGAGTACTCGACATTGCCAACGAGGGAAGCGGGCTTCTTAGGCCGGTCAGATTCGCCCCAAGTGATCACGATATTTACATTTCTTCCAGTCAAATCCGCAGATTTAATTTGAGAGTTGGGGACATGGTTGGGGGTTTGGCCAGGCGTCCCAAAGAAAACGAAAGATACTGGGGTCTTCTTAAAGTCGAAAAAGTAAATGGCGAGCCTGTAGAAAAACTTGGGGAAAGACCAAATTTTGACGACCTGACGGTAATTTACCCAGAAGAACAGATTAAACTTTCGACCGACAAAGATACATTAACTACCAGAATGATAGATTTAGTCGCACCCATAGGTTTTGGACAAAGAGCACTAATTGTTTCTCCTCCAAAGGCAGGTAAAACTTGGCTCGTAAAAGATATCATTAAAGGTATTGCTACAAATTATAAAAAAGCTCACTTGATGGCAGTTCTTATTGGTGAGCGCCCGGAAGAAGTAACAGATATTATCCGTACCATGGATATGGTTACAGATAAAACCGGAGAAGTTGCCGCAAGTAATTTTGACGAAGCACCCCAAGATCAAACTAGAGTGGGTGAGCTTGCTCTTGAGAGGGCCCGCAGACTTGTTGAGGGGGGTCGCGACGTAGTTATAGTGCTTGACTCGATTACACGTATGGCCAGAGCTTACAATTTGGCATTGCCGACTAGTGGAAGAACCCTTTCCGGAGGTTTTGACCCGATGGCACTTTTCCCTGCTAAAAAATTCTTTGGAGCCGCTCGTAAAATTGAAAATGGTGGTTCACTTACAATCATCGGAACATGTTTAGTCGACACAGGGAGCCGCATGGACGATCTTATTTATGAAGAATTTAAAGGTACGGGGAACATGGAACTCCACCTAACTCGTAAACTTGCAGAACGCAGAGTTTTTCCGGCAATTGATGTTGCAAAATCCGGCACCCGCCAAGATGAACTTCTTTTTGGAATGGCAAAGCTCAAGAAAGTGAATACACTTCGAAGAATGATTGATTTAATGAATGATGACGAACGCACCGAAACATTAATTAATCGGTTGGAGAAGTCGGAGAATAACGATGAGTTTTTAGATTCACTCAAGACAGCCTAAGATTTACACTGGCTTTTTCCACACGTAACCAACACCATCCTCTGTTACAAATCCCAATCTGCTATATGTATTTACCATTCCGGCTTTGGATTCCTGACCCTCGTCAATGGTATCAATTAACGAAATTTCATCAAAATCATTCATCACCTGTTCGATTATTTTAGTTGCGACGCCGTTTTGTGTTTTGTCTTCTCTTGTGTAGATTTTGTTCAAATAGCACCTTTTGGTTAGTGTATCTTTTTCGGGAAAAATAGTTGCGTAGCCGATCATTTTTCCTTCTTGTTCTATGTAATACAAATCATATGAGCCGTTTGCCATTTGTTCTACTATTTTCTTTGGCTGCGAGTCCGGGTTTACTTTAGCCATGCCCTTTGCCAGTTGTTTGCGTGTTTCGGGTGTAGACATGCTCAGATTTTTGGCAATACAGAGATTTGCTTTTTGCTGGTTTTTAAGTTCTACCTGAGAGATAAGGACGGGGGAAGTTTGTTCGGTTGGTTCGCTGAATACGGGTTCCATATATTGAAGTTAGCCCATTTTCTTGACCTCGATAATTTTTAGACCACCTTCCTTTTTTCTGCCGACATAGTAGAAAAGATGCTCACCGATTCTGAAGAAAGAGTTGGGTTGTAAGATTACTTTTCCTTGAACATACCTTCCGGCTTTCTCCGACTCGCTTTTGTACCACACTTTTGCGCCTTCGGCGACAGATAGTGTTATCTCTGCCTCATTTCTGTTCGGGATTGAAGAATCGATTTTAATTTGTACATGTCGCGGAAGGATTCCTTCTCCATCTAATTTTACCTCACAAGATTCGGCCGTACCAAAATCTGCAGTTTCCCACACACCTCCGCCAACGCGTTGCCCGAGTCTTAAGTCAAATTGGAGCTCTTGATTGTCGTCGTCCTGCTTGTGATCTTCGATGTTGGGT
Source organism: Candidatus Woesebacteria bacterium (assembly GCA_016432365.1). Lineage (GTDB taxonomy): Bacteria > Patescibacteriota > Microgenomatia > UBA8517 > UBA8517 > GWB1-39-10. The sequence continues at coordinate 1,036,913 of CP066686.1, read as the reverse complement.
TTTAGATAATCTTCATGGCCGGACTCACGTTTACTAAACGTAAAATTTTTGAGTTGCACCTCGTTAGAAAGTGGTTTTCTGGAGAACTTGATTGCCTGATTATCTCCGGCCATGGCATAAAATGCGCCGTCTTCAACTCCCGGCAAATTTTTGTACTCTTCAGGCTTTTGGGCGGGCACTGCCACCTCTTCACCGGGTCTCAATTTTTTCTCTTTTCCGTAGATCCAGAGTGTCATCTCTTTTTGGGGGTGTGGGTTTTTTACGACAAAAGCATTCTCGTTTCCGGTCTCTAGTGGGGTAACGACCAAATCCAAGTGGGCTGCCTCCGGTAGGCGTTGACCTTCTTTGTCTGTAATTTCTACCAATGCTTTCATATTTCTTTCAAGAAATGGGGGAAACCCGGCATGGACATTTATTTTATTTTTGTAGTCATCCGGGCTAAATTTCACTCTTTCTCCGGCTGGAAGCAGCCTACCTTCTCTTCCCGGAATTTTATTTTCTGATAAAGATGCGTAGATTTTTATTTCTGACCCGTCAGTTTCAGGCATAGTTATGATTTTAAGAATATATCACCTGTTTTTTTTGTCAACAATCAGTGGATCAGGTGAGTATCATTTATCACTTTAGGAGGTGAGAAGAAAAAAGTTGCCCCTTTGTGTTTTAATATCACGACTGCAATGTCTTTTTTGGGCAAGCTTTATTTGTAAGTTTTAAAATAACCCTATTTGTAAGAGCTACGATATTGGTTTTTTTGAGGGGGGTTATAAAAGTTTTTCTCTAATATCTTCGAGGTACCAGTCAATAATTGTCTCGCTCTTGAGTCCAAGGGATTTTGCAATTTTGGGAATTAATTTTCTTCCCGGCATTCGTCTCCCAGTCTCTATTAAAGTAATATAGCTCCTCGACGCCCCGCTAGTTTTTGCAACAGTTTGGGTAGTTAATCTATTCGCTTTTCGAGTGGCTGCCAATCTTTCACCAAATTTCATATTTGCGCAGTCAGGATAGCATTTCTTAACAAGGTTGGGAAGAGTGAACAATTAAATTTTGAGTTTATTTTTTCCCCATCCCCAAAGTTTGCTTCAAAATGTTTCATGGGATATGATGGGAATTCAAAAGTCAAAATTTAGAAGTCAAAAATACAGGTTAAAAATAAAAAGTTTTCTAATTTTTAATTTTGAATTGAACTTTTGCATTTTGATTTTTGCATTTTGATTTTTTTATGGATGAAACTTTTGAAACATTACTGGCTCTGTGGGAAGATATCAAACTCTTCTTTTTTGAACTTACAAAGTTTATATTTAGATCACTTCATATAAGTTTTCTTAAATTTGAAGAGAAAAAAGGATTTTTCGTAACCTCACTTTATAAGGAGCGGGGTAAACGTTCGCGCCAGTTAACCCACACCGGTATGGCGATTCTCGCTGCTGTTGGGGTTATGATGGCACCAATGATTGCCCAAGAGTTCCCGGGTAGAAGTGTTAACCCTTGGGCAGTTTCTGCGGCCCCTGCGGTTTTATCCGCCTCAACCGACGATCCCGGACTTGATACACAGATATCTAGTAAAGTAAGGGATAGTATTATTGATTATCAAGTTCAGAGCGGGGATACAGTTGCTTCGGTTGCTCAGAAGTTTGGGGTCTCGGTAGATACAATTAGATGGCAAAATAATCTGACAAAGGACAAAATAAAAGTTGGTCAGACCCTTCAAATTCTTCCGGTAACAGGTATTGCCCATAAAGTTGTGAAAGGGGATACAGTTTACTCGATAGCCAAGCGGTATGATTCAGAATCTCAGGCGGTGGTCGACTTTCCTTTTAATTCTTTTTCCAACGATGAAACTTTTGAATTGGCTATTGGGCAAACAGTGATTGTCCCGGATGGAGTAATGCCGGTGGCGACCGCTTCTACCCCTCGTCCGAGACAAGTTACACCCGATGCCGGTACGGTTGTTGCTTCAGGACAATTTGTCTGGCCAACGCAGGGAGTCATTACACAGAGGCATTCTTGGTACCACCCTGGGATTGATATTGCCAACAATGCACTTCCGTTGAATATCGCGGCTGATGCCGGACATGTTGTTTATGCAGGATGGGATTCCACAGGATATGGAAACATGGTATTGATTGATCACGGAAACGGATTTAAGACCCGCTACGCACACTTGAGTCAAATAATGGTTATAAGTGGGCAGAATGTTAAAAGAGGAGACACAATTGGGAAGATGGGATCTACCGGGCATTCAACCGGCCCACATACCCATTTTGAAATTTATCTAAATGGTACACGAGTTAATCCCCTTAACTACTTGCGTTAGTAGAATCCTTGTATCTGTCTTCGCTTAAATATATACTTAAGCTATCATGGAGCAAGCTCCGATAGTTGATCCCGGTCTACAAGAAACTCTACCTGTTCAAGTGCCCGTTACCCCTCCACCTTCCAAAAGTAAAATTATTTGGGGAATAGTATTGATATTTTTTATAATCGTAGCTTCGATAGCAGGTTATTATTTTTTGATTTTTAAAAAGGGAATAAAGACAGTTGGCGGTGTTCCTTCTTCGGGTCAAGCTAATTTTAAAACGCCCAAATATTGGATTAACTGCGAAGATAAGAGACAAGTTATTGAAGAAGGAGACTTGCTTTATGTCGGTTGTCTTGGAGGTGTATTAGTGCTTGATAAAAAGACAGGTGAAGTGCGCGACCAGATAAGTGTAGCCGAAGGAATGGGGGATGCGACAGCCAATTCCATAATCAAAAGAGGGGACATTTTATATATCGGCACACAGGACGGGGTGAGTGTCTTTAATCTTAAAACCCGGGAGGCAAAAAAAATAGGTGTTAAGGAAGGTCTGGTCAACGGGGCCAATATCGAATTGGCGGCGGACGGCGATAAAATCTGGGTTGCCACTTTTGACGGAGTGAGCTTGCTTGATCCGAATAAAGGTACTCTTACTAATTACACTTCAGAACTTGACGCTGAAGCCGAAAAAAGGAATGTGGTTAACATGTTGGTTACCGATAAATATGTGTATTTTTTGGAAGTAGCCAGTGTCTATAGTAGCGGGGCAGTAATCAGATTCGATAAATTTGGTGGAACTTTCAAAGCGTTTAAGCCGGGTGATTTTGGAAGGACAGATCAATATGCAAGAACGGACTTTAATTCAATCTCGGCATTTGGTAATCAGGTATTTGTTTCTGACGATAAAGAGTTATTTGTAATAGATGAGAATGCTGATGCGTCCTGGAGAAAGATCGAACCTCCCCGCAGTTTTATTATAAAAGATTTGACGACGGATTTTAGTGTTGTCAGACTTCTCAAAAACACCGTCTCGGATGGCATTCTTGTTTATTCCGGTAGTAAAATTTATAAGTTTAATCCGGACACAGAGACGACGGAGACCCTTTTCGATTTTGGAAAAGAAAATCCCAATATTTTATATAAATCTACAGGAAATATTTTATGGTTTAGTGTTTTCAACAAGGCGGATAAATTTATAAACGTCTTGGATCTAACATCAAAACAGATTTCAAGCTATCAGTTAAAAGACAGGCCGGAGGCCTTTGGACAAGTTCTTGCACTAATTGACGAAGAGCCGGTTTTGGATACAAACGCAGGTATTTACAAGTATTCTTTAGAACAAGGTAAATTTATATCCATTTTATATAATTTAAGCGGTTTTAATGGCAATTTTAGTATGCCGTTATTTCAACCGATTCCAGGTACCACTGACGTATTTATCTTCCGTCAGGTTTGTGGACAAGGATGTGAGAAGCCTTTTTCATATATCTATAATTACGCCGACGGAACTGTAAAAGAACTTTCTTTACCTCCTCCGGTTGTTTCATCAATTACAAGTAAAGGGTTTGGGGGAGGAGTTTTTTATAATTCGCTATCTCCATCCTGGCGCGATTTTAAAAACGGCAAAATCGGGTTTAGCTATACAGACAATGGAACTGACAAATATATTGTTTATGACATAAACACGAGCGGGTGGAGTCTTGCTACTGACATTCCCACAGGAGCCGACAAATTTGTTACCAACGGAGTATCTTTTTGTAACCGCGTCTATACTTACAAAACAAACGGCAACAAATTCGGAGATGACGGTTGTACGGGCGTTGTCACAAACGGAAATCTAGGTTGGAAAAATGTTGAAAATAAGATTGTGGAAACCGACATAGCAAGTGGAAATACCAAGACCCTGACACCACCGGTTTTAGAAGCTAATTATTCACCTTTTGACTCGGTGAGCGATCCGGTATTCGGAAAACTAATATTTGCTCACTCCAAACTTTGGATTACATCCAACAGGGGGTTAATCAGCTACGATCCGCAAACCGGTTCCTACAAGCTCTATGGACCGTCTGATGGGCTTCTCAGTAAAGACGTAGCCGACTTTCTTGTCGGCAAGAACTTGTGGGTGGTTACCAATTGGGGTGGTCTAAGTGCAATATCAGAGTGACAGGGTGCAACCTTGTCAATGGGTGTGTTTGGGGTGGACTCGGGCGGAATATGAATCGTTGATTCATATATCTTGCCTCGCTTGGTCTCAATTCTTACAGAATTTTCGAGTCGCGAGGAGCGCTATCGAACCTAGTGGACTGTAGCAGAGTCGAACTGCTCTCTCCGCAATGCGAATGCGGTGCTCTACCAGATAAGCTAACAGCCCATTGTTCCAACGGCCCTCAAATGAATTATATCAAAACCGTGGGGATAATTATTTAAACTCTTGTATAGTAAACACTCCGTCCTTTGCCGTTGGTTAGAAGCAGTCCAAGCGAAACGAGGCGGCTCAAATCGCGTGAGGCGGTAATTTGGGAAACGCCATGCATTTTCTGTACATCTTTATTGGTAATTTTCCTTTCAGGAAACTCAAGCGTTTCCAATATCTGCTGTTGGCGCGGGTTTAATTTCCAAAATGAGGCTGGAAGCTCCTCTTTGAACTTTAGATTTTTGATAATATCTAACCTTTTTTCAAGACCGATTCCCATTCCATAGGAAAAATATTCAAGCCAAACTGTCAGGTTTCCCTGGATTTTGCTCATCTCGAGCATTCTTTTGTATGTGACCACATCTCTTTTGTAATATTCTTCCAAGTTAAACATTCCCCGAATGTCGAAGCCTCCACGGTATAAATATAAGTAACTTAAAAGTCGGGCAATTCTACCGTTTCCGTTATCAAACGGTGTGATAGCAATAACTTCAGGTTGAACAATGCCTGCTTGTATTACAGGGTGATCCTGTTCTCTCCCAAGATAGTCGAATAATGCTTTCAGTCTCTTCTCGGAATACTCAGTAAGCCCGCTCATAGGCCCCAAAGTGCTTTTACATGAGATGTCGTAAAGTTTTTTGACAACATTTAGATCAACGGGTGCTTTTGTAACGGTCCAATTTTCTTTTATATAGTTAAAGGCATTTTTTTGATTTATTACATCTTTTTCATAACTGTTTATTTTTTTCTTTGAGACGGTTGATGAAAGAAGTTTAACAACATCTGATTTACTTAAACTGCTGTCGGTGAGGGACAGGGACCATATAATTTTTTCCAGCTGACTATCCCATCTAAGCCTCAATTCGTTTTTAGGTGATAGTGGGTAAGTCAGAATGTCGATTCGGAGTTTTTCAATTCTCGATAGATTGGTTTTGAGGTTATCAGAAATGTTGTACGAGATATTCATATAGTCATATTAAAACAAAATGTAAGTTTTGACATTTTGTTTGGCAAGCGTTGAATTCCTATATATCGAACTCAAAACATAAATTCGCAAAAACCGTCATTTTGTTTTGAGTTTGCTATAGTTGAAATATGAGATCTTATATATTTGTATCATAATCATATCATCGTGTCAATTTTGGGGATTTTATGCAAAACTGAAGCTGATTAGTTAAATATTGATAAGATTACGACTAGATTAGACAATATGTCAAATGACCCTTGACATCAATGTTGCTAAAGTATGATACTTAAGATAGATTTACTGCCCAGTACTTCAAAGGTTTACAGTATCTGGCTCCAGCAGATTCTTTAGAAAGGAAGGTGAATGAGCTTGTTAAACAATATCGGTTCAACAGAATTAATAGTATTAGCGTTAATTGTATTGGTCCTTTTTGGCGGCAAAAAACTTCCCGAGTTGGCTCGTGGGGTAGGAGATTCAATCAAAGAATTTCGAAAGGCTGCAAAAGAGACAGCATAAGAAATGAAAAATGCCAGAATGTCAACCAAATTTGCATCCGCTCTGGCTTTAACCCTGCTAATGACTGCGGCGGTTTTTTCGCCTAGCGAAGTAACGGCTGCAGCCGGCGGGATTCAAAATTGTATAGTAGGATCTACATGTACAGTTGGAGAATTTTTATACGACGATAATTCTGCCCCGATAGCCGGTGCAACTTGTTCAGTCACTTCCGAATACCCAAATCTTTCATCTTTTCTTGCGGCGCAGCCACTAAGTGGAGGCGGTGTTGATGGTTGGTACTACTATTCATTTACGGCTCCGTCAACAACCGGAATGTATCCAACAACCATCGCTTGTGTAGTTTCCGGAGATACACTTAAAATAGACAAAAGCTTTCAAATAGATCCGGTACCTGCCTCAGTTCCGGATACAAATTCAATCGCCACTGCTGTTTGGGGATTTTCAGGAAAAACTCTTGACTCATTCGGAACCCTTCCTGCAGACATTTGGAGCTATTCAACAAGAACAGTCAGTTCTATCGGGTCTTTCGGCACTCTAATTGCGGACATTTGGGCAAACGCGACAAGAACTCTCACAGGAGCGGGGCTTACATCGGGAGATTTGGCAACCAAAAGTGACTTAGACAATGTTAATTCGAATGTCGATTCGGTCAAATCAAAAGTAGGGGATATCTCAACGACAACGGCGGTTACCAATGTTACTAATGTCACCAATAGTATTACCGATATTAAAAATGTAACAACTGAGACAAGACTGCTTTTGGAAAAGGTAGTTAACAAACCCGTCATCCAAAATGTATTGGAAAATACGACAGTACCGCTATCGGACAAACTAAGCGGTACCCGTTCTATGGCCAATCAGCTTTATGTAAACAATCAATTTCTTACCGCTCAGTCGGCTACATTAACCTCGAATTGGAATAAAACCAACGGAAAAGATTTGCTGGATGGGGTAATTGCTCTCTCCAACATTTTGGGAAGTTCTGCCGATTCTTCCGATGCAAATACAATGTTTGGCTCGGTCAATTGGATTCGCGATTCTTGGAATTGGGACGAGTCATCAAAAGTCTACGATCAACTTGTAACAACGGACAAAATAATCTCCGATCTTAAAGAAGGTTTGGCTGATTATCAAAAATCTCCGGCTTTATACGCCCAGGCTAAACTCTTGGTTAAAAGTTCTTTGGCTTTGGAAAAATCGATAGGAACTGTTAGTGACTCAAGTCCCGCTAAGACTTTGTTTGTAAGAATAAAAACCACTCAAGATCTAGCCACGAAACTTGATGAAAAAGGGAATCAGGTAGATAAAATTTTAGGAGCATTTACAAAATCAAAAGATGTGGAAGGTACTGTTTCACAAATCGGGATTATTCAAAACCAAATAATTGCTTTAAATAAAGTATCAGGTGCGTCAGGAGCCTTGGTAAAAGTAAATCCGACCGATACAAACTCGGTCAAAAATGCTTTATTGGGTTTAAGGGGCATTATTAATTCTAATAAAATGCTTTTGAGCCTTGGGTCAGGTAAGACCTTGGTTAGTACCTGGCTCGAAATCGGAAGTATCGTATTTAAAACTTTGGCCACAAATCCGTCAACACTTATATCTCAGACGGTTGATGTCAAATATTATTTGCCTCAGGAAATCAAAAAAGACGATATTATCAAATCCGATCCGGGATTAACCGTTAACTATGATTCAGAAAAGGACCAGCTTTATGTGTCGGGAACTTTTAATCTTGCGGCCGGTCAAACCAGGACCTTTTCGGTTGAGACAAAAGATATTTGGGAAATAACTCCTACTGAAATTCAAAGTATGAGAGATCAAGCAGCTGCACTGTATAAACCCCTTGAGAAAACAGCATTTTTTGCCCAGGGGGTAACTTTAAAAAGTGATATCGATGCTTCTATGAGCCAAATCTCAATTCTTATAGATGGAGCCACAACTCCCGAGGATAAGATTAAAGCTTATAGACAGGCAGAAGTCCTCAAAGCTTCGGCAGAAACCAAACTCACGGCCATGAAAGAGCTTGTGGCTCAGGCTTCGGCTGCGGGAAGCTTGTTTGGATTTGTCGGTGGGAGTCAGGCAATAGCAGTTTGGGGAATTATTATAGTTATAGCCTCCGGATTTGTGTTCATGGCAATGTATATGAATACAATTACTTCCAGGGCTAAAGCACAGCTTACTGCCGGTGAAAGTCAGATATCCAATACAGATGTTAAGAAGCCCTCGTCTAAAGGTAGTAAGGTACATCCTGCAAGTTTTATCGCTGTGATGTTGTTTAGCAGTGTTGTCAGTGCGGCCGCAACAGGGTATGTTGTAAGCAGAGTTGTTGCTAATAGTTACGAACAAAAAATGGCGGTACTTGGTGTTCAGTCTTCTGAGCCGGTGTCAACTCCAGTACCGATGGTGGAATCAAAGTCTGAACCCGAATCATATTTGGAGCAGGAAAATCTGGGTGTTGGAGGTCAGTACTTAGTTGTTGTCTCTGACACTCCTACAGGCTTTTTAAGAGTCAGAAAAACTCCAGGTGGTCAGGAGATCGCAAAGGTTAGTGTAGGGGACAGGTTGCCGTTTCTGGAAGATGCCGGAAGTTGGTACAAAGTCCAATTGGAAGACGGGACTGAAGGTTTTGTTTCCAAAGAGTATTCATCGAAAGAATGAATACTGTCTAGTTGAGAACTCCACGCAATTTTAATATATCGGAATATATGTATTGTATATGTAATGTATCAAAACGGCGATGATTAATCCTATTATTAGTCTCCATCCGCCGTTCTTTCCGAATATATAAATTGTTAAAAACGTTGCGCTGTGGAGAATTGAGGTTGAAAGCAACCTCGTAAGCATAAGCTCAAGGCCCCCAAAGTTGAATATATTAAAAGCATAAAGCACTGTTTCGGTCAGAGCAAATGCAACACCGGAGATAACGACAGTTTTATAATTTTTTTGTGGTAAAAAATAAATAAGAATCGCCTTAAACAACTCTTCTACAAACGAAGGGTAGGGGAGAAAATACTCGACCGGCCAAACCAAAAAGGGCCCAATCAAAGCAAATAAAACTATGGTTAGGTCCATTTTGGGATTAATTAATCTTTACTCTTAAGAGATTTTTTGAATTCGCGGATAGCATCTCCAATCCCGCGTCCAAGTTCCGGAAGTTTTTTGCCTCCGAAAAGCACTAAAAGAATGACAAAGATAATAACAAGTTCTGTTGTTCCTATTCCTCTAAACATAATTAATCACTTCCTTTCTCTAAGGCTCCTTTGGCCTCGAATATCTTGTTTAATAGTAGCGTAACTTCGAATAGAATTACAAGGGGCAATGTAAGAACAAAATCAGCCAGTAGAGAATCAGGGGGAAGAAGAAGCGCAAACATAAAAGAACCAAGATACACCCATGGCCGCTGTTTGCTTAGCTGGTGATGTTTGATCACTTTCATACGCATCAAAATCAAAAGGAGAATAGGAAACTGAAAACCAATTCCCATAAGCGCGGAAGTTAGGAGTATTTGAGTCAGGAGTTTGCTGATGTCCAAAATGTTTCCGATACCAAGGGCAGTGGACCTTCCAAGAAATATTTGTATTTGCCATTTCATTATGAAGGCGCCGAAGGCAAAACCGATTAAAAATAGGAATATTGAGAATGGTAGAAAAACAAGAATTGCCCTGTATTCTTTTTCGCGCAGAGCAGGCTTAAGAAACGAAAGTATTTGAGCAATAATGAGCGGGAAAACAAAAATAAGCCCGATTACAATTCCACAAGAAATCGCTAAGTTGATAAACTGAAAAGGCGAGGTAAAAACAATGTTAACTCCCTGGAGGCTTAAGGCATCGACCAGAAACTTGATTATTTTTTCGTAAAAAGTGAAGCCAACGATCATGGCAATTACAAAAATAGAAAGAACAAAAGAGACTCTTTTCCTTACTTCCATTAAAAAAGGGGAGTATTTGTTTATAATGCCCTGTAGCTCACCCGGTTCAAGAGGTTTAATGTTTACCACGCTACATGAAGTCTACAAATAAACCTTTGCACATTCAAGAAGTGATTATTTGTCGGTGTCTTTTGAAGCTTTTTTAAACTCTTTTATCGATTCTCCCAAACCTTTAAAAAATTCTGGAATCTTCTTTCCGCCAAAAAGTAGAATAATTATTAAAGCAATTACTAAAATTTCTGTTAAACCAAGATTTGCCATTTAATTTTCCACCTCCTCTTTCGTATCGTCTTCCTTGACCTCATCCATTGCACCCGAAAGTTCTTTTTTGATTTTTTTGACTTCCCTGACCGTTTCTCCACCTGCTTTACCAAGTCCGGCAATTTTTTTGGAGCCGAAAAAGACTATTAAGATGACCCCGATTATGATTAATTCTGTAGGCCCGATATTTTTAAGAAAGCTAAACATTTCTCCATCATAATATGTCGCTAGATATCACTTTGCAAGTAGCAAAAAGTAGCTACTTAAGTGAGGCCAAAGTAGCTTTTGTCTTTATATCTTTTAATATTTTTGCGGCAGAACCCGGGGAAAGATGCGCGGCAATTGCCTCGTCCCAAACACCGCTTATTATACTTGTTAAATCGGAAGAGGAGAGCGCCGTTCCTGCCGCTGTTAGGGAATTTGAGGAAACAATAGATTTGATGACAACCTGATAGTTGCCGAGGACGCTTGCAAAAGGAGTTGTTTCATCATCTGTAATCAGGTTTCCGGCAACAGTTAGGGTGTGATCTGCCTCATGTGGTCTAACTTTCCAGCCATACCTCAACATTATATAAGGAGAAATAACACGTCCACCACCGATCGCTTGTCCACCGATTGCGACAATTGGGAATCTGAATTTATTTAAAAGTGGATCGCTTAGCCAATCTTCTTTGGCGTCTGAATATAAATCTACAACAACATCAAAGTCGACAACTCCGGTATTTAGGATGAACAGCTTATTGGGAGCATCATAAGTCATCTTTGCGGCCATGTTTTATTATACTCAAGAAACTTGAGTTTGCATACGCAAACGAAAATTTCGAGTATATAATCTCTAACGAGAGTTGCAAACTCGAGTGAGAGGAGTATATACGCTACTTAAGGACGTCCCAAATACTTTTCTTTGGGGTCGGAGACTCCTCTGTTTCAGGAGGAGGGAGCACGGGATTCTCGGTTTTTGTCTTTTTACTTACAAATCTACCGCCCGGCCCGCGTTGAACGATTTTTTTTGGTTGATTGACAGAAAGTTCTTTAGCCTCTTTTTTTAATACTTTATTCCAGTCGTTTTGAATACTCGATAGTCTGTTCACAGCCTTTAAAGGATCTTCTTCTCCTACATCCCAAGTTTTGGCAAATTTTTTCCAACCTTCAAATTCAGATTGGGATTCCATTAATTCTTTTATTTGATCAACATAACTCATTATTCCGGTTTCTTCAGCTTCGGCTTTAGATCCGCCTTCTGCTTCAGTTTGGAGTCTGAAGCAAATGTATCTGATATTTCGTCGGGTTAGATTATCCATTAGGGATTAGCGTAGTTCCTTTCGTCGTCGGCGTTTATGGTAATAGATTGTCCTGTTGCTCTTGTTATTGTAAATGTAGTGAGAACCCATGTAGCGCCCGGCAAACCCTGGGCTACGATGGATACAGCGGCGTCAGTTCCGGCGGTTCTGCCTCCTTGGACATTGCCGTCATAATCAAAGTCAAAAGCGATCGAGGCGGCCGTAATTTGACCTGTGATGTCTGTTCCCGCGTTGTTTTTAACAATAACTGCGTTTGATGTGTCGAAGTTGCCCGATGGGGTGGATGTAAAGTACATAGTGTATTTGGTATTGCTGTCAGTTTCTGTAACAAGATTGGCGCTGAAGTTCAACGTCCCGGTCGCGACGAACGGATAATTACGTTCCGTTGTTGTGACTGGGAGCTTGGTGTTTGTATCAACGCCTCCGCCATCAACTGTAATGTCACGGAACTTAATGGAGTTGGTGGAATCTGCATGGAACCCTGCAATATAAAGGCCGGGTTTTGTTTTAAGGGTATCTCCAACAAATTCTAAAAGAAGTTCGGCAACATTTCCTTTTACCACCATGCCGCTTCTCTGATTTACAGTTGTAGAATTGTTGTCATTGATATCAGTAGTTTGCCTAAGTTGGTATTGCGCCCAGTTGTATATTTGTTGAGCTGTTCCGTTGTTACCTGTTATGATTCTGTTAAATGCATAGTAATTTGTTCCGATTTGAACTTCACCATCATAAGCTGCCCAGTCGGTAACTCCCGTATCTGTTTGAACATCGGCTCCATTTGAAGTTCCTCCGGCTGCTGTAAAAAACCAATGCTTTGGTGACCCAGTTGCTTCTTGGACAACTGATCCGGCGGGGTAAACGGTTGAATTTGCATAAGTTGTGAACCCTACACCTTTAAGGTAATTAATTTCCATTCCGGTATAAATACCGGAAGCAAAAGCCGCATCAGCTGTATTAATTTTCAAGTCTGTGGAGTTACTTAGAGGCAACTTATAAAGGACAGGTTCAAGGGCGGAGATAGTTTGTTCTGTTAAAAGATTATATTCTGAATATAATTTACCGGTTCCAGAACCCGAGGCAATGCGAAGAAATAGTTTGAGGTAACCCGTAAAACCGCTTATAAGAATGGCCTCGTTTAAGTTTCCAGTATGGCCGAAGTTGACTATACTTTGGTCGTATCCGATGACGTGCTGATAATAAGCCTGGTCGCTTGAGGAGTCAAAGTTTCCAAGTGAAACTATGCTGGCATATTTATCTCCACCCGTTTCTTCCCATCCGCCGTCCCTAATTAAACTTCTTGTCGTCGCGTCTTCCCAATCCCAACCGTTAATCATAATTCCATCAGTTTTTGTAAACATTTTGATGGGAAATTTGAATTTGTTTAATGCTGCATCGGTTTTCCACTCCTCTTTTAAGAAAGAATAAACAGCCTGGAGGGTGACACCGGACGTTGAACCGGGGGAGGCATTACTAAGGTTTCCTGTAGCTAAAAGTTGGATCGTTTTACCTGTCGTATCGATTACAACTTCGGTTGCTTGATTTAATGAATCTGGATCAACAATTTTCGCCATATAACTATATTTCTATTATGTAGTCTTGATTTCAAATCTTCAACCATTCAAATGTTCGAAACCGAGATTACAAACAGTTTACAGCGACCGTGGCAAGGTCTGTCAAGGGGGATTTATATTTACGTCGGAATTGATATGTTAAAGACGGAATTGATATATTAATTTTAAGGGTTGGTATAAATCCTATCCGTATCCAGTGCAACAATCGTTGTTGTATCTGAGGTCGGTAAATTTAAATATACAGTTTTGTTCTGATAACCGGTGACGTTAAGGACGTTAATGTAAACCGCGGTTCCTCCGCCGGAATTGAAAGAATAAGCTGTTGATCCGTCGGTAATATTATCCTCATGGAAAAGGACGGACTCATCACTTACCTTCACAACTGTTACCTCACAGTTTTGGGAAATTGCTGTGCCGTCTGAATCGGTAATATTTATAGTCAGAGTTACATTAAGGTTAACCGTGGTTGAGGCTCCTGCACCATTTCTATATGTTGGACTATTACCTCCGCCTACAATATTAAGTGTTACCGATCCACCCGAATCATTGTAGATTGCCGCGCTTGTTGAACCATCGGCACCAAAACTGTTAAAAGTATTGCCTGAAAGGTTGTAGGTGCCGGCTGTCGTAATTCTTATGGCATGTCCGGATGAACCTGAACCTGTAAATACGCAACCGGAAAAGATTGTGGGATTTGCTACAGAGCACCATCTGTTACCGGCGGTTACCCCGGTTACATTAATAGCAGAGCTGCTGATGACGGTTGAACCGTTGGTAGTTAAAGTATCGTTTCCGGCTGGTAGGTTGGATATTGCTGCATTAATTATGGTACAGCCGGAAGCCGTAATAGATATACAAGAGACAAAACTCATACCGTCAAAAGTCATTACATTACGCAGTGTCACAACTGCGCCAACGATAACCAGACCGCTAAAATCCCATGTCGCTGCGCTCGTAGCGGCAGAATTTATTTCCCAATAATATGGTGATGGAGACGTAACTACGGAATTGGTGTGTTTGATTACATCCCCTGATTTCCCGGCATAGGAAATACCGATGGCAGAGGAACCATTGGCGTGGAAGTTGATTTGTTTTTTGGTAGTGCTATAGATGCGTGGGAACTGTAACGCACCAGCATCAATCTGGAAGTTAATTGCATCACCGCCACCAATCTGGATTGGGACGAAACACAAAATTCCGGCGGCACCGGAGCGCTCAAAAAGGGGGATGCGAAAACTCGAGCCGATCGCGGCTAGCCCTTCCGTATCGACCGGGTTGCTACTGTCTCCTCCTGCACAAGCGATTTTAGTGACATGAAACCATTCGGCCGTGTAGAGGGTGATTGTGGCTGTCGGGTTGTTGGACAAGAACATGAGCCTTTTGACCGCGGAGGCGCTAAAGGATCCATTGGTGCCGTAGGCAGTGGTCGTCTGGGAGGGTTGGACCGAAAAGACCATACGTTTACCTGTATTAGGGTCAGAGTCACGAGCGGCTACCTGATAACTGGCATAATCGGTGTTGGCCGTCGTGCCGCTGGCCAGTACTATATAAGTTCCACCCTGAGTAATATTGCCATGGATGTAGTTGGCCATCTTAGGGTTTAAAGCAACGATTGTACCGACTAGAAATCCAGACGACATATCGATGGTGTTGGTGAGGGTGACTTCAAATCCCGCAACGCCTGTAGCGGCAGTGGCAGCGGGAGTCGAGGAGAGTGCTGAGGAGTAGGGATTCAAACCATAGTCAGCGGCAGCTGCGGCTGCGTCGAGTGTGGCAGTTTTACCACTACCACTTGGGCCGATATTGGCGATCGTGAGGGCACCGGCGAAAGTTAAGTTGTTGAGAGTACTAAAATGATGTCCCATCATCACTGTGGCAGCGGTAGTGTTGGCATCATCGATATAGGCCGGTATACGACCACCAGATTTGTTGCGGATAGCAAAAACATGATTGGTACGATCATCGCCCACACTGCAAGTCCAACTAGGCCCAGGAGTGGTACCGGCAGTACGCTGGATATACCAAGCTACTGCGCCAGCGGCGGAAGTTTGTGCGGTAGTACCCGTTGAGTCGGAACTGATATAGAACATCGTGCCAGGATCTGTGTGCAGGGCTGGTTGGGATCCGTCGTAACCATGACAGTACATTACAAGCGAGTCGTTTTGATTGGTCGACATCGTAGGCGAGGACCACTTAGATGCAGTAGAAGTGTTTGTGGTAGAGATTACGGTACCAGAGTCTAGGAAGTTGGTGGTGTCGGCGTCTCGAATACATATCACTTTGATGGTATAGTCGTCGGCGGTTGTAATAGCAACCGTGCACGTTTCGGAACTAGAGGCACATTTGAGATAATAAACCGAAGTGGAAATACCAGTGTTGGCAGTTAAAAAAGTGCCAATTTGAGTCCAACCCGAGACGGTTATACCTGAGTTGGTGTTGCCCGAGGTACCACCGGCTGTACCGTTGACTGACGAAAACACAACCAAGTAGTCGTCGGCTTCATGAGGAGGGACGTTGGCACTGACAGAAGTAGCTCCACCCGCAGCGTTTTCGGTAATTGCGTAGTCAACAATGTATGCCATTTGTAAGTAAATAATATCATAAAGAAAGATTTTCGAATTTATGATATATTCATGGAATAGAGATGGGGTGAGATTTATGTATAACCACTTATTATATTTTGCTTATTGGTTAGTTAACTCCGTAGTTTTGTATTTTTTTGGAAGTATGTTTTCTCAAGAAATAGTTCTGGGTAATTGGCGTTTTAATCCCGTTGAGTCGGCTATATATGCCGGTTTTTGGGTAACTTTTTTCATTTGGGTTCTTTGGGATTTTGCCATGAGCAAAGGAATTAAGTTCGATAGTGCCGCAGTCACGTTCGGTTATTTTTTCAGCGCAAACATTTTTGCGTTTTGGATAGTTTCCAGATTTTCTCAAGTTGCCGGATTTGGAATCACTAATTATTTCTGGACTTTTGCAATCGGACTTGGGGCTTATATAATGCAGAGATTGGCCTGGAGATTGATTGTAAACAAGTAATGAGCAAACGCTTGCATCTCGAAGACTCAGTGTAAATGCGTTGGTTATTTAGTGCTTTTAATTTGAAATTTGTAGATTTGATTATTCCGACTCGGGAGGGGTGAGTACTGAATCTTCTCTCGCCTCGCTGGAGCTTTCGGTAGAGGTGGTTTCTTTATTAAAACTTGCCCAGATTCCCATTAGGATTAGCCAGACAATCCCGACCCCTAAGATAAGACTTGCATAGGCAATCGAAAGTGTCCACTGTATGGTTGTGACTCTAAACCCTGTTGCGAGTTGTTGAATTGAAAAAAATTCAGCCAGAACACAAATGAAGAATAAAACAACGGCTTTGGTAAAGTATTTTCTGTTAAAGAGTGAAAGAATCAGCATTGCTGAAATAAAAATTGCGAGAGTTCTTATGATTATTGCCGTTGCCGTAAACGGATAGGTGTTAAGGAGTCTTGAGGAGGAAAGAAATGCAATCGGGTTTCCGACAGCGATCGATACAGGTCCAGCCAGTCTGTCGATAAGCCAAGCCAGAAGAAAAGCAACAAACGCAACTACGAGCCAAATCTCTTTTGAAAGTTTCATACTCAATAAATACTCGATTTTGGGTCAAAGGTCAAGAGGTGTAAAACTGGACTTTTTAAAATACGTTCTCAAATTCATCGTATGTAATACCCAGGTTTCCTCTTTCTGCCCACGCCGCGGCAAAACCGGAGTTTCCTTTTCGGTAAAGGTAGGACCCGTCTTCCAATTCTTTCATCACAAACCAGGCTCCGTCTTTGTTTGTAAATCCGTAGTAGGCGGGGGAAGCATCGTCAAGCCTACTGATTCGATAGCCGTCTGTTGGTTGTTTTTCTGCAGGATTGATTTTATTTCCTGCAATATCTTTAACAGACACCGTTCCCGGTCCCGGAACACTTCCGAAAAATGCTGCCTCTGCCCGTTTGGTAAATATTGAGAACAAGAAAAGACTAAGCCCTGCCGAACTAATCAGCTTTAGAAACACTCTGCGGTCAACATCTACGCCTTCCTTTTTCAGTTTCATGGTTTTTTCGTCAACTTTATCTTCGGTAGTCTGGATTATTATTTCTGGAGTTTTCGGAAGGCGGACGGCTCGGTTTCTTCTTGGAAAAACCTGGGAAGCAAAATATATAAATAATGGGATAAACAGTGTTCCGGTAATTATCTGAGTCAGGCTGCCCGCAGATACAAAACCCATTACCATTACAAGACAACTTATTACAAAACCGTAATATATCAATATCTTTTCAATGCCAGCCGAGAGAATTTGATCTTGCGAGAAAAAGAACCGACGCGTCGTTTCTAAAAGAAAATAAGTAAGAACCGGCAAAAACAGAAAAACAAACCTTCCACTACTAACTGTTATCAGTATTGCAATAACTGTTGAGTAAAAAAACAGTAATTTTGGAAGCAGTGACTTCATATTTGTAGGTTATTGTATTTCGACCACCTGATTTTCGTTTACCCAGCCGGTCTTGGCACTAGTTAAAACTATTTTATACCAACCGTCTTGTTTTGTTATATACGGATAGGTGATACTACCGTCGACGGTGCCGATTTTTGGGGAGGAGAGGGAAGTGGATTGGTAAACGTTAATCGAAGATTGGCCGGAAATACCCGTTATTCTTTGTCCTGAACCCGGTGTCGGCGATCCGGCAACCAGATCAGCAACTGTTATATCGTTTGTACTAATTCCCTTTACAGTAGCCGAAGGAGTAGCGATACTTTGTTTAAACTTAGCCAGTTCGGAGTTTGTTTTTTCCAGCTCGTTTTGTAAACCTGTGTTTTTGATAGCGAGACCATCAATTTTTTCCTCAAGGACTCGGATTTGCGGCAAACCCCTTGATGCAAGGTAAAATCCGAAGATTCCAAAAGTCGACAAAAGCCCTAAAACCAAAACGAATCTTACGGACCATACGTTTGGACTTGAGTGTTCCGGGTCGGTCGTCCGTATCCAGAAGTAAAAGGCGCTGGGGAGCATTAGAATGCCACTTATAAAGTTAAGGGGGGAAGGAGAGAAAACTCCGAATGATATAAAAAATACAGTTATGGCAAGAATGCTGTAAAAAAATAGAAACCTTTCAAATTTATGCATAGTTTAGTTTACCATTACCATGTTTAAAATCTACTTGACATAGTTAACTGTCGATATGGCATACTATTTGTGCTGTGGTAAAAGGTGTTCTAAATATACTGTTTAAAACTTCCAATAATATTTTTCTTCTATTTGGAATTTTGATGATTTGCGTCGCGACCGTAATTTATCTTCTGCTTGGCAAAGGAGCATCTGATGCTTTAATACAGCAAATGGTTAATCGCCAGAAATCTGTTGCAAGGGCCGGGGCCTCATTATACAAACTTTTTATAAGCGATCTTAGTCATCAAACCTCCAGTTATTCCAATCACTCACGCATTATCGCCTTTGATCCGAAGGAAGTTCCTGTGGAATTTAAAGGTTTCATGGACGGTTGGAACGGAACACCTGTGTCGGGGTTAATTTTGGTTGACAGACAAGGAATTGTAAGGTTTGGGGCTGATAGAATCGGGCCAACCGGGGAAGGAATAGATGTTTCCGAGAGGGAATATTTTAACTGGGCAAAAACGGCCAAAGAAGGCGAGGTTTTTATTGTAGAGCCTTTCCAATCAAAAATCGGCTTTACAACAGGTAGATATGTAGTTTCGGCTGTTTCCCCGGTATTTAAAAATGGACAATTTAACGGGGCTTTGGTTACGGGGTTTATTATTGACGAAGCAATTTCATATTATTTAGATCCTTTAAAGGTTACAAATAACACTAGGGTTTATTTAATTGACCAAAACGGGGTCATCGTTGCAGGTCCAATTAAAAAGCTTATTGGAGTAAACTATTTAGATTATTTGAACAAAGCCGGTTTTGCAGGGGGGGCGGTTTTGGTACAAAAAATAAAAGCTGTTTTGATGGATACTGACGAGGGCAGTATCGATATTGCTCTGCCGGACGAAAATAAAAATGGGGCATTAACAAGATATCTGATTGCTTATTCACCAATAGTTGTCGGAAGTCAACGCATGACTCTCGCGGTAGCAACTCCGGCAACAGATGCTTTGGAGTCGCTTACCCCGTTTTATTTTAGGGATTTGGGTTTGGCCGGGCTTGCAGCCGTCGGGTTCTTAATTATCGCGGTTCGTATCTCCAAAATCGGTGGTTATAAAGAGGGCGCAATTCAAGAGCACAAAATCCATTCCGGTTCAACCCCACCTGAAACGTTGTCGTAACATCAGATCCACACGGTTTGCATAAAGGTGTCATTGGTGATATAAATTATAGGAATGGAAGACAAGACAGAAAACGAACAGGGAGGAAAAGGGGGGTTAGGGTCTTTAATCTTCAGACTCATTCCTTATATCTTAATTATTGCGCTTGGAGTATTTGGGGGAATTTTTACGGCCCAACAAAAACCGGAATGGTTTGGACTTTCTAAAGGGTCGGCCGCAGTTCAAGCAGAGGTCGATGCTTTAGTTGCTCAGGTTGGCAAACTTATATCGTTGCCGGATGATGAGAAACCTACCGTAGCAACAGTTACTGACGCTTCAAAAGTCAAAGATCAGCCGTTTTTTGCCAAAGCTCAAAATGGCGATAAAGTATTAATTTATCAAAAGGCCGCAAAGGCAATTTTATACAGGCCTTCAACAAACATGATTGTTGAAGTTGGAGCGGTAAACATAAATAATCAAGCCGTGTCTAGTCCTGTTCCGTCACCAACGGCCCCAGCTAAGGTTAAGTCAACTCCCGAGACAACTCCTGTTGAGACCCCAATAGCAACTCCGTAATAAATTATACCTAGGGAAGAGTGATCGGAGCTTCGATATTGTTTGGACTCACAGACTGTGGTGTGGTTAGCTGTCCTTGACTTGTAGTTGTTTTGGTTGTGGCCGGTTTATCTTTCATTAAATTATCGAGTTCGTTTTTGGCCAGTTTGTAATCTTCCGAATCTTTAGCAACCAGAGATAAAACCAGATTCATCTCGCTTATGGCACTGTCATAATTCTTCTTGGCTTTGTAAGTTATCGCTAAATTGTAATGGGCATTGGCCAGATCCGGTTTGGCTAGGACAGCCAGTTTAAAGGTGTCTATTGAGTCATCGTAACGTCCCAGTGCATAATACACTCCACCTAGTGCAATTCTGAGATTCGGATTTGTCGGATCAAGTGCAACCGCCTGAGAATACGATTGGATCGTAAATTGATCGGCACCACTGGCAAATGGCATTACGCTTCGGTAAATCTGGGCCAGTATTTCCCAGTTGCCGGATCTTTCGGGGTTTAGGGCGACAGTCGCCTTACCTTCGATGATTGCTTGCTGAACCAGTTGGGTAATTGTATTCTTGTCAGAATCCGTAAGGTCTTTTTTGTTTGCAATTGATTGTGCCAGGGCCATATCAACTTGGGCAAGCGATGCATGGTATCTGTCGATTCCCGGGTTTGCTTGAACTGCCTTCTGCATTAAGTCAAAAGTTGATTTTGCGTCGTTTTTACCTAGGGCCTCAAGGGACTTTTTAAATGTAGATTCGGCAATAAGTGCCTTGGTTCCGAAATAATCAACAAAAAAGATTCCTGTTCCCAAAATAATCCCTATTACGATTGTTGCAAATCTGGTATTTGAGGCGGCGAAAGTTTTATCTTCGGAATTTGAAAACACCCCCAGAAGAATAAAAATAGGGAAAATTGCAACAGGGGAGGCGGGGTAAAATGCCATTGTTAGGATTATGGCGGCCAAGGAAAGCTTCTCCAATCCGTCGATTATCATTTCATTCGTATTTTTAACAACCGGACCCCGTCCAAAAAATCTAAAAATGCTCAAAAAGAGTATTGTTAAAGCAAATATCCCCGAAAAACCCACTTCAGTGAGGACAGACAGATAATAATTACTGGCAGTTGAGAATTTAACTGACCACAAGCTTGTTTGATTATAAGTAACCGGTCTAAAAAGATTGAAGGCTGTAAGATAGTTGCCTACACCAATTCCAAAAACAGGACTTTTTGCAACGGTTCCGACAGCGATCTCCCAGGAGGATTGCATGCTAGGAAACTTAGGCGATTGGGCTTTTCCCGGAAGAGATGTTCCGATCAAAATCACTATCGCCATGATTACCAAACTGTTTGCTACAGCCCAAAAAATCTTCCTGACCAAATCTTTGTCTTTTATGATCAGTGAAATTCCTATTAACACAATTGGGACCAAATATATAATTGAAGGCAAAGCCCCACCGAGAGGGTTAAATGAGGCAACTTTTATAAATGCCGGAAGCTGCGGAATTTTTGTAAATATACCTAGCTCACTAAAAACTATGGATAGGGAAAGAAATATTCCGGAGGCGAAGAACGAAATCAAAACCCCTGTTTTAGCTTTTTTATCAAGTTGATTTATCAGGAAATATATTATTGCCATTGCTGCCACGATCGAAGCCGTTCCGGGTATAAAGAAAGCCTCCGGTTTGTTCGCAGTCTTCACTATTCCAGAGAGAATATATGCCAACGCCAAAAGGAGCACCCCCAGATCGAATTTCCCAATATTGAAAATCAGATTACCTGTTTTAATCATTCTTAAAATCCAAATTGCAATAACCGCTGTTATAGCGATTACAAGTAGCACCAACTTGGAGAGGACCTCAGGTGAAGTTGAATTTGAAAGTATAAAAACCGGAAACGTCGCTACTACTATATATAGAAGATATTTTTGAATTTCTTTTAATATTTTTATCATGAATATATGGTATTAGTATTAATTATTTAATTAACCCTGTCAATAGTTTTTTAGTTCAAAGTATTTCAAATAATATATAAGTATATATAAAGACATACCTAGATATTAGTTTTTAACTTGTACGATCCACCCCACTTCGCTAAAAGCTTCGTGGGGCATGCCAGTTATTGTATTTGTACGATCCACCAGTTGAACATTGCATCGACGTCTATCGGGTTTGCAAATCCGACTACAAATTCTCCTATCTGCTTACTTTTGACATAAAGTACATTGTTGTTTGTCGAAGAGGTTGGTGTTACATAGATTAGTGTGTAATCGGTAACCTTTGGATTTTTGATAGTTATTTCTGTGATGCCAGATGCAATAGTTGCAGAACCTGCTGTTGCATTGGTTGTTATAACTCCGTTTATTGTTGAAGAGTTAGTTGCGTCTACTCCGGCTGCAATTACAAATTGAGTAGCGGAAACTGAATTAAAGTTGCCGATTCCTTCTGCATCAATCGAGGCCACGTTATTGGAATTTGAATCTTGAACTTTGAACCCTGTTTTCGATCTAACTTCACCTGCAACAAACAAGTTTCCGGCGATATCTACATTTCCGTGAGTGTCAATTCTAACCAGGCCGGCCATGATTTCTACAGGTGCCATTGCAAGATTTTGGATTTCAAGAGGGGAAGATAAAGTATTTATACTATTGACTGAAGAACCGAAAATCAGATCGGAACCTACTGCAATACTATTTGAGACAGACAGTGAATTAATTGCGGCCTGATTGGTTATATACAGGTCACTGGCGGAAATACCAGCAAGTGTACCTGAGTTTGTTGCAGTATGAGTATTCCAGCTTTGAGAATCCTTTAATAGGTTCTGATCAGACTGCACTTTTGTTAAAAGTGTTTGAATTTCATCGAGGCTTTTTGATTTTATGTTATCTGCAAATAATGTTCCTGATATTGTTGCTTCACTGTTTACTGCCAACTGTTGACTGTTAACTGTTCCTGAAAAGGTGGCATTGCCAAATGAATCAATTGCAGCCATCTCTGCTCCTGTAACATCCTGAATTGCAAATTTCCCTGACGGGGTTGCTTCACTTCCAAGTCTGACTGCAATATCAGTTTGGTCGGGGAGTGGTGTAATAATTTGAACCTTGAATATCTTAGAAGTGATATTTTGGGCAATGAGGTCGTTGACTTCAATGGCCCCTGCTACGATATTTTTTACAACAATATTCTTCGCTGTTATCAAGCCGTCAATAATCGTGTTAACAGCGTTTATGACTAAACTGCCACTTTCGGTCGCATTAATTTCGCCGGCATAAATCGACTTAGCAACTATTCTCGGTGCGATTACTTCAAGCGTAGCTGCAACGCGGTCACCATATATTTCCGAAATTTGGGATGAAGTAAGCTTCTTGCTTTCACTTACCAACGTTGCCAAAACGATCCAAGAATAATCGATATTATTCGATCTCCAAACTTCTTCCGGAATATCATATCCGTTTTCGGACAGTAGGTTGTGAAGAAGCATTCCTGGAGTATAGGAAGTATTAACAAAGGCTGTGACTCTGCCAATCTCTCCTTCTACCCCGTTAAAGTCACTCATGGCTGTTCCTACCGTTATACCTGTTTTTGTAGCTTTCATAGCTACACCCGGGATAGAGGAGCTTGTCAATTTGTCTCCGGCAACGATTGGTCCGTTTTCGGCTGTTACCTTAACCGGAACGCGTCCTGCGAGAGCTACCGGTACAACATTATTACCTTCTTTAATGGCGTCGCCTATAACTAGGTTTGGTCTTGTGGAGACTATGCCTAAAGTTTCATCCTCGTAAGTATTTGTTGTTTTCTTAACACCGGCTTTTAGGCTTGAGTCAAGAGCAACAACGTCGCCAGCCTCAAGGCTTATATCGTTAGAGGTATAAATTTCTGCCAAATCTGCTGCATTGCTACTAATTGTCCAAACTCTGATTTCTCCTCGTGCTCCTGTTCCACCGGTACCACCAGTTGTTCCGGATGCAGCGGCTGCGGCTCCACCTCCACCTCCACCACCTCCGGGAGCGCCACCATTTCCACCTGCGCCGCCGGTACCTGATGCACATATATTGGCTCCACCTCCACCTCCACCTCCACCGTATCCGGCTAGTGCAGACCCGTTTGTACCTGCTCCACCTGCGCCAGTTCCACCCGCAGCTCCACCGACCCCCAGGTTTGCATAATTATTACTTGAACCTCCGTTTCCACCGTCCTTAAGCAAACAGGTAATTGCTTGTGCCGTGGCCCCTCCACCTCCACCTCCACCACCATGTAAACTGCTTCCGCCGTGACCAGACTGATTTTGTCCTGTGGTAGTTGCAGCTCCACCTCCACCACCACCAACATAGGCTGAACCGCCAGTAGAACCGTTGGTGCCACTTGCAGCATCGCCGCCGGCGGCACCACCGTCGCTATAGATGGCGTCAGCTGCAAGAGCTCCTCCGTTGGGGCTACCACCTGCGCCATTAACATCGTCAACCGAAGAGCCTCCGACACCGGTACGCCCACCTCCACCTCCACCTGAGCCACCTCCACCGGTAGCGCCATTGTTTCCTCCACCTCCACCGCCGTAGGCAGTAAGGTAGGACCCAAAACTAGAAGAGGAACCGGCAGTACCGTCAGTTAGGGAGCCTCCACCTGCGCCACCGGCTGGAACAGTAATGGCAACGGTGGCAGAAACACTGGCGGCCGGAAAAGTGTCGGTGACATAAGCACCTCCACCACCACCTCCACCACCACCACGGTACTGAGCGGTTGTTCCTTGCGACCCACCACCACCTCCACCACCGGATCCATAACCCTCAACGATTATCATGGTTGCGTCACTGGGTAGAGTATAGGTACCACTATTTACAAATGTTTCAAGTTTTGTATCGGCGCAGTTGCCATCACAGGTTAAGTTGCCATATATATGAACATTACCGCTTGAATCGATTTTAAATTTTTCTGCTCCGGCATTGTCAAGTTTTACAAAGTTCCCGGTAAAACTTCCTCCGCCTGTATTGTCAAAGTCCATATAAAGACCATTTCCGGTAAAGTTCTGGGGACCGGCTTCACCAAGTTTCATAATATTTCCCGAAGTGATAGCAGAGGCTGTTGCATAAATCATGTCTCCGGTTGTTAAGACAGCATCTTTATAGACAAATGCTCCGGCGAGACCTGTTCCTGTCGCAACCGACGATGTAAAAGTTTGTGATCCTGTGCCGCTGGTTAGATTTAGTGCGGTTGTACCGGTAGCATTTCCAATATTAAAAGTTGCGCTTCCCGCACCAAGCATGTTTAAAGTTGTTGCCGCGCCTCCCAAAGAAAGAGAGGTGGTCGTAGTGTTGAACAGTGCTACAGTTGCTTGATCAGATACTACAGTGGTGCCTCCGGTTAGTTTAAAAGTCGTTGCTCCAACATTAACTGTCCCATCTGTTGTGTTGTCAATTGTTTCGTTGTTTGCCAGGGTTAAAACTCCTGTGTTAGAAATAGTGAATTTGGGGGTGCCGGACGCCGAAGCGGTAAACAGATCTCCTCCTTTTTGCTGATTGACTATTAATGCAGCTTGCCCCACATTAGCAGTGTTTTCGATAAGCCAGTTGCTGGCTGAAAGGGCATTGGAGGAGGTTGTGGGGGTAGTAGAAAAAGTAATAGTTCCTGTTCCTGCTGAGTTTGCAATAGTCCCACCGTCAAGGAACAGAGTGTCGTTAAGTTCCAATTTTCCACTAACCAAAAGATCACTGGCGCTGGAAAGAGCGTGTCCGGTGGTTGCTGACCCAAATCTGGAATAAGTTGTCACGGTTGTGCTGCCAAATTGTCCTACTCCGGCCCCGCCAAGATTTCCACTGGCATCGACGATAAATTTGGTAGTAGTTGCGTTGTCAAACTTCAAAAAGTTTCCGGTGAAAGTTCCACCTCCACCACCTGTATTATCAAAATCCATCCAAATCCCGTTTCCTGAGAATGCCGAATTTCCACCTTGACCGAGTTTGATCATGTTTCCGGAGGTTATTGCGCTGGCTGTTGCTTCAAATAATGTTCCTGTCGTAATTAAACTCGAGTTAAGTTTGGCGAGCCTGCTTGTGGCATCGCCTGCTTTTTCCAAAGCAAAAGCCTGGAATTTGGCGGAGGCAGTTGCGGTCCCACCGATTGCCAAATCATAAGTATTGTTGGCTGGGGAAAGGGTAAGAGTATTAAGTTGCCAGTAATTTGTAGATCCACTGGTTAGGTCGTACACGTCATTAATAGCATCAATTATTCCCTGTGTTAGTCCGGCATTTAGGGCAGTATCCGCTACAGTTAAAGGAACCGCGGCAGTAAGTGTGCCATCCTGAAGGAAAAGATCGTCTCCCGTTCCCAGAGAAACATCGGGCCCGATAGTTACATCACCGGCTGTGGCTGTGTCAACAAGCACATTCCCTGATGTTGTTCTCAACGTCAGACCTCCTGTTGTACTCCAGACAGATGCCGCATTTCCGGTTAAAGTTAATGCCTGAGAAGCTCCGGCAAGTACACTGAAGGCTCCGCCGGCTGGGCCTGTTATACTGGCGGCTCCGTCCGCATCAACAAAAGTTATATCTCCGGCAGATCCGAATGAGGCGTAATCTGTTGCGTTCCCAATTCTGACATTGTTAGTGGGGAAGAGAGTAATTAAATCGGTTGATGAGATTGCCACATCTCCGGTGCCCGATGACAAGTTTAGCGCGGTTGTGGTATTTGCATTCCCAATACTAAGGGTAGCTGCACTGGCTCCCTGAAGATTTAGAGTTGTAGCTGCTCCACCGATATTTAGGGTAGTAACTGTCGAATTGAAAAGTGACGCAGTTGTTGTAGATGAAGTAATATCAGCGCTTGTTGCCCCGTTGACAGCCAGATCATCGGCTATGGCTACAGATGTACTATTAGAGGTAAGGGTCAGGTCACCGGAAACGTCATCTATTGAGTGGGCGACTCCGTCTATATTTACCACTCTTCCGGTGCTGTCGATTTGGAAAAGATCGCCGTTACCAACAGTAAAGAGTGAAACTGGGGAAGTGTCGGCTATCCCAAACTTACCCGTGGCATCAAAGCGGGCAACCTCGGCTGCTGAACCTGAACTACCGGTGCCGAATGCGAGATACCCATCTAGACCACCACCATTGTAAAGACCTGATTCCACATAAGCCTGATTTAGTGTCCCAGCATTTGCGAAAGATATCCTACTGCCTGTGCCGAATCCGGCGCCTCCATTCGACAGTCTGACGATTTCTTGTACCGCGGCGGCAGAATCTCTATTTATTTCAAGCGGGACGTTAGGGGCAGTAGTCCCTATCCCAACATTTCCAGTTCCATTTGGATTCAAAAGGATATTTCCTGTCGTGTTGTAGGTCGATGAATTCCCAAGAGTTAGATTGTTGCGGTTTGTACTACTTATGTTTCCGTTTCCGTCAATGAATGTGGCAATGTTTGTAGTTCCTGATATTGAAGCAGTTGGAGTTCCAGTCAAAACATTTTTAAACGCAAACTTGGCGCTTGTTGTTGCAGTTGCTCCAATCAAAAGATCTGTTGTGTTATTGAGCGGGTAAAGTGCCCCGAGAGCTTGTCCCCAGTAATTTATACCGCTTGCGCATCCGGGTACAGACCCACCGGCATCGCACACCTGGTTTGCGCCTTGATATATGGTTGTTCCATATATATTTCTAAATAATTTTGACGAAGTACCCAAGTCGGTTACATTGGTGACGTTTGGAGAAATGTTTCCTCCTGCAATATCGTTTGAAGGGGATAGTACTATATTTCCTGTTGTATTTCCGCCAATTGTCAGGGGACTGAATGTTGTTGTCTGTATTGAACTTGTTCCTGCCAAAGTTAAATCACCGGAAGCAGAAGCGTTTCCTGCCGAATCAACAACAAATTTATTTGTAAGCGATGAACCGGATTGTAACTGTAGAAGGTTGTAACCGGAGGCATTGCTTGCAACCGAACCATAGTATAAAGAGCCGGAGGTTAAGTTTGCATCGGTCGCATTTACCATTCCTGTTCCGGACCCCGGGGAGGCGCCGGTAAAAGTTAAATTAAGCTGACCTGTCCCGTCCGGTGCTATAGTAACATTACCGTTTGATGCACTTGGAGTTTGTATTGTAATAGCCTGACCTTCGATGGCGAAAGTACCTGTTGTAGATTGAATCTTGGGAGAGCTAACCGCTAAAACAATTTGTCCTGAATTATTAACTACCGGCACCGTGTTAATTGTTGCGCTTGAGGAAGCAGGGTAGCCCTGGAGAGTTTCGGAATTTAGGGCATAGGCGACAGTTGCAATCTGAATTCTTGGGGTAGCCTCTGCATCGGCCGCGACTTTGACTCCCAACCAAACGCTTGCATTGTCAGAAAAAACGCTACTCGAAATTTCAGAGCCGCAGTCGCTTCCAAGAAGCGTTGAAAATACCCCGTCAGTATCAGGAGTTACATTACAAGTTCCAGTCCAAAGGGTCGTTCCGGAACTTGCCGCGTCATACAAAGTAAAAACGACACTGGTAACTGCCGTAACCGGATTCAAAAATTGATTCGTCAACCTTCCCTGAAAAGAAAGATAGCGGTTTGGTCTAACTAGCGATGTCGCAGCAAAAGGGTTGGTAGCATTTTTAAAGAACTGATTGTATATGCCAAGTCCTAAAGCTGAGGATAAAATTACCAGAATTGCAATATTAAGATACGAGGTCCCAGGTATATTTCGATACCTTTTGTATAAGTTCCGGATATTCTGTAACCTGACATTCAACGCATTTTTTGCGGGAATTTTTGTCTCGTTTTTAGTCTGAGCCAGGATAGTTTCCTCCAAGTTAACATCGATTAGACCTTTGCCCTTTGCCCAATCAAGAAACTTTCTCAAAGAAACTATTTTTCTTTTGGCTGTTGCAGGAGAACTATTTCTGGCAATCTCAGTTTGATATGCCTTAATTACTTTTGGCAGGATGGTGGGTAGGGATGACATAAGATAAATTAATAACTAAGCGTTAAGATTTTTTTGATTAGCTTCAAGCCAAGATAAAAATTGCCGGACGTCACTAACATAATTTTTAACTGTGTTTTTGGAAACCTTTTCAGTCTCAAGATGTGCCCGGAACTCGTCAATGAGAGGATCTGATGTGTTTTTTATCACTTTTATCCCGTCGCTTATGTTTTCCACTCCACCCATAAGATCTGTGGAAATTAAGTTCGAAATAGCCAAATATTTGGTTAAGTGCCGTAGGGTAGAGAGACGCCTGTTAATTGTTTTTGCCGGAATATTATTTTCAATCAAATACGATTTGTATTCAGAGACAATATTTTTATTCATGAAGGGGACAGCCTCCGTCAAAGTTGTGACGTAAGAACCGAGTGACTTGACCCTCAAAATTAGCCAGCTTATAAAATGGCCGAGATCACTTCTGTAATTTTTGTGGGTCTTAGGAGATAGACCAAGAGAACTCAAGTATTTTATGAAGTTATTTCTGGTAGAATCTATTAAATTATCAGACATATTATTAAGGCTAGATTATACAAATTATACTGATTAGACTATTATTAAAATATTTATCAAGCCTGTCAAGGGTATTTACCGTATCATTTGTTTTGAATATTTAAAATATCTTTCACAGAGTCTGTAGTATAATTACCGCAAGCAATTTACGCACAATTATTTTATATTTTTTAGATTTTATCTGTTTATAATACACATTATTGACCATTTTTTACCTAATATTCAGGCACGAAGGCAAACTTGCGGAAAACTGCGTTTATTCTTTGCTTTAGCATTGTGTTGCGGAAAATGAGGCCTTTTTTGAAGTAGACTTATATAATTATGCATGAATGCAACCCATGCCTGTATAGTATTTGATTTTAATTTAATTATTAATCATCAAAGCAGGAGTTGGCAGCCGATGTTAATGAGTGCTAAGAAAAATTACCCCTCTTTTAGACCGAACTTTTGGCTATTATATTTACTGGGGGCAGGGAAGTGGAATTAAGCTCTCTTAATGCTTGCAAATGCGTTTATGTTAAGCTTATTATAATTGTATCAATTATATCATGAACGAAGACAGATCGCCCAGGTGGCCAAGGTATGCAGTTTACACCCTTATCATAATTGTTATCTTACTTATTGCGCTAATTGTTATTTTATTTTCAATACGAAGTCCTCTTATATTTAGAAGCTCTGCGTTTTCTTCGTCTACGGTTACAGAGTCCCGTGGTGTTCAGAGTCTATCTTTGGAAAATTCGTATATATTTGCTTCACCTCTAAGAGCTAAAACGGGTGGAGAAAAGATTAGAATTACCGTTTTCATTTTAGATAACCGGGGTTTGGGAATATCCGGTAAAAAAGTTGTTGTCGGAGGAGGTAATTCATTGCAGGTTGCAGAAGTCCAGCCCGTTACAGATGCTCAAGGAAGGGCGACGTTTGATATTTCCTCCGCGTCTTTTACGGGAGTTTACATAATTCAGGCTGCTATCGACGGGATAAACTTAATTCAACAGACTACAGTTACTTTTGATTAATGCACTATTCATATAGTCTGATATTTTCAGATCTGTTTAGTGGTATTTAGAGATATTCTCCTCTTGTCCTTTTTGCTCAAAAAGGTGGCTGTCAGGATCAAAAGAATTACCACAATTTCAAGAATAATAAGTGAAGGCAAGGCAAGTAGTGAAAGAATAAATGCCCAGATATTTTCAAAGGTGTTCGCCGCCTGGGAAATTATTACAAACTTCAACGTATTGCTTTTAGGGGAAGATGCACCTTGTGAATATTTTGTAATAGCAAAAACATGCCAAGTTTTGGGACTGGCGTCCGGCATATTAAAACTGAAATAACCTTGTTTGTCTGACTTAACAGTATAATTTGGAATGTAATAGGCTCGGGCTTCTCTAACAATGTCGAATTTGCCGATGTTGGTGGAACTGTCTTCGGCCAGAACGATTTTTACTTCTGAATTGGGTATGGTTATTCCACTGGCTCCGGTTTGTAAAGCTTGTGTTGTGACGCCTTCCTCCAAACTTAGAGTAGGCGGCATTATTACCGGTCCGATGTCGAAGCTGCTTTCATTTGCCGGGAGGTCGGGGATACATGTTGGCGGGGTGGAGCGGCCTGTTTGATCAATTCCGGTCAAGCATAGCTCGGGGTATACCTCACCGGTTGGAGTAGGGAGATATATTTTTGGAAATTCAAAATAACCGTCGGCTCTGGTGTAAGCAAAGTCGCTGACTCTGTCACCATTAAGTTCAATCTTTGAATTGGGGGCACCATATCCCCAAAGCTTTAACATTGGAGTTCCGACAGTTGCAGAGATTGTTATCTGGGGTAAGACAGACGCAACTTGGGCCTCTGTAGTCGTCGGGGCGGGGGGTGTTTGTCCAAAGATGATTAAGTCATCGTCCACCAAAAGAAAGTGCGTTAAAACAAACAAGGCCGCGGGGAATACAACAAATTTTTTCATTAACTCATTTATTATATTATATCGACTAAATGTTTTAAGGAGATTATTGGGTACTCGGGGGGGATTGATCTTTAGGATTTTCACTACTGCTAATTTGATCTTTGAATTTTGATTTCAGTGCTTCAAGTTCGCTGGTTTCTTCTTTAAGTTCTTCTTCCAACTTTTGTTCTTTCTTGGTCACTCTCTTAAACCACATTTTTATTATGAGAACGATGATGACAACGGCAAGAGCGATTGCTAAGGCGACTCTCCATGGAAAGAGCCAGATAACCAATGTAGAGGTAAGCAGCTGTCCTTTCTCGCCGTAAGTTGTGTTCAGGGTGGCTGTAAATTTGCCAAACATCAATTTTGATCCCAAATTGGTGTTATATACTCTAGTACTACCCGGGAAAATATTTTTTATATCTAGCGAAGAGTTGCTCACAACCCGTCCGAACATGTCTTTCAATGTTATTTCACCCTTGGGGGTAATATGGTAATTTCCTTCGTTTAGAATCGTTGTTGAAATTTCGATTGGTCCGTATTCTAAAAACTCGGGTGCACGAAAATCAACAATACGGGCCTTTTCCGCAATTGGTCCTGCAACCCTGATATAAATTAAAGAGGCTAGTCTGATTGCCGTAGGAGTTATGGCTGTTCCTTCTTTGCCATCTTCAACCTGATTGATAGTTGGTTGGAATAAAATTGCGGCGTAACGTCCTCCGGCGGCTGCATTTTTTGGAACATTAATAGTAACAGGTACGGCTACATTGCCGTTTTCTGCAATGGTAACGTTTTCCGTTGGGAAGCTGATCCACTTTGCAGCAGAGTATTTTGCGGAGATTGTCGTTGTGCCAACCACTGTTGGATTATCCAAGAATAACGGAGTCCCGACATTGTCTTCTACAATAAAGTCAAGAACACTAATAGTTCCACTTACAGGCACGCTACCTTGATTTAGATATTTAACAGTGGTGACAAACTTCTCACCAGGATTTACCAGCACTTCCTGCTTAGGGGGTACAACGGTAAGGGGAAGAATGTCCTGGGCTTTGACTACGTTCGAATAAGCAAATCTACAAATAATTAAATAAGCAAATAAAGTAAACACTGCAGCTAATTTGTTTTTTAATTTGGAATTTATTTGTAGATTTATCATTGGCAGATTTATTTATTTAAATTAAAAGGTTGCCGTTGCTGTGTATTTGGCAACATTGTAATAGTAACCTGACGGTTGTGTACCGGGAATACTCAAAGTATAGCATACATAAATACTACTCGCGGACACCGGAGAAGAGTTGCTCATAATTGACTGTGCTGTTTCTCCACCTTGTGTGACGTCAGCCAGCTGTTTGGCGCTGTACGTTCTGTTCTTTTCGTTGTAATAGAAGGGGGCGTCAGATCCACTTTGGGAAGCTAGGGAGTAACCAAGGCCGTAATTCGTTGCAGTTGTCCAGTCTCCTGCGGTTGATTCACTACAAGTTGAAACCGTACAAACAGTATCTCTTATACAAGTTCCTGCGCTAAAGGTAAATTCACCTGAAGAGGGTGCAGTGCCGGTACATGTGTTTCCGTTTTTACCCATTTGATCATTTTCTTGTAGCGTTACAACGTAGCCACTAGCCGCATTTGTACTTACGGTTAGCTGTTGGGCAGAATACTTAAACCCTGCACCGGCAACTTGAGAACTCCACGGAATTGAAGTTGCAGTGCTTGTTACATAAGTTTGACTGCCACAATATGTTTGAGCCCCTCCTGTAAGCCCAGCAATAACAAGAGTTAAAGTTTCATCAACCGTAGCTGAAATAAGTACTGCCTCGACTGGGGCAACTCTCGGTACTACTGAATCGATAGTATTAGAAGAAGCGTCAGTTGTAGCTACAGTAATACCATATACATCAGCCGTTCCTTGAGTATGGCCCGTAATTGGAGCGGGGTTGATAATTCCCGTAATAGAGATCGTAAGCACACTACCTGCGGAACATATAGAGGTTGCTCTCGTCCAGGAAATAGTTGTATCTGTTGTTCCGCCGCCGCCGGTTGCGAATGTTGTTGCGGTTCCCGATGTACCCCAATTTGCGGCAGTACAGGATGCGCCTGTTACGGTTGCTCTTGCTACCGCAAAACTGCTTAAATCAAAACCGTTTAAGGCGACGCTTGCCGCGCTATCAGGCATTCCGTCATTGTTTTTGGCAGTAGAGTTTGCATCGTTAGCCGGAATTGTGACGATAAGTTTTCCACCTATGGGAACCTGGTTAACTGTTGTTGCTGTAATTGTTAAAGTTCCTGATTGCGAAGCAACTGCATAGTCTGTGGCTGTTAAAGCCGTTGTAAGTGGGGTGGTTACATTGAAAGTGGTTGTTGATGGTACATTGGCTACTGTATAAGTTGTGTTATCTCTACAAACATTGTTACCGGCATCTGTAAAACAGACAGCGTCGCCGGGGAATAAATGATTTGTCGTTGTATCGGGAACAGCGCCACTTATTGTAACCAGCGAACTTCCAGCCGAACCCGAACTAATAGGCGCTTTAAAAGACATTCTGGAATTACCCATCGTGACAGAAGCGGAAGTCATTGTTGAGGCATATACGTTGTTAATCGACAGGGCTGATAAAGCAAAAAAAGTTGCAACGAAGATAAAAGGTACCAATCGGAAAACCATTTTGTTAAAAGTCATATATTTTATTTTTATACGGGTATTTACAATATGTCAATGGCTTAATTTCCAAAAATGGAAATTAATTGGCATTTAGCCTCCTGATTATACTGTAAGTTATAGTTATAGTAATGAGTCCCAAAAGAACAGTAAACGGAAATGCAATTGTATAAATTTGTTTTTCGTAACTTTCTCCCACTCCGTCAACGGTAAAACTTAAATTAGCTCGATAAATTCCGATTAAAAATTTTCCGGGGAGAGCGCAAGAGATTATTTCTTGCCCCTCAAGACAGGTAATTTCCCGTTCACCTCCCACAAGTACATTAAGGGGTGCCAGATTGAGTGTTGTGGTTGTGCCAAAAATCTGATCGACCGTAATTTTACCGACGGGTTTAAAAAAACCTGATCCGGAATTGCCGAGAATAACCTGATAGGAGAAACCGGTAAAGGAATCGACAAGCTTTGGTGCGGAGAATTTAACGATTGATACGTTCTTTTGCGGGTTACCGTCTTTAGTTGCGGTTAATAATATATTTGCTCCGATTCTGGCTTGGGACTCAGAATTATTTACTCCGATGTTGTTATTAGCTTGTACTTCTACGAGGAAAGTAAAATAGTAGTCTCTTTGTTCAGTGGAATCGGGAGGCGTAATCTTAATTATAAAGTCATGGCGTTCATTAACTCCAAGCGAGGTTGGGCGCTGGTCGAAATAAAACCAGGAAGAGAAAGCATCAATGGAATTTTGATCTTCGATTAATTCTACATGTCCGTTTGTATCAAGCGGCACAAACGGAACTATTTTGGCAACAACAGTTACAGGAACACCATCATTTCTGACGGTTATTGTTTGATTGAGACTTTTACCGGGCTGTATAACGATTTCGGTGAGTGGAGGAGAAATGGAAAGGGAAACCTCCTGGGCGGCGACTTTGTCGCTAAAAGTAAAAAGTAAAAAGTAAAAAGTAAAAAATACAATTAAAAAGTTAAAAAAATTAAAAGAACTTTTGATTTTTGATTTGAATTTTTGCATTTTTATTTTTGATTTTTGACTTTAATAACTCGGAATTGCTGTATATGTAATTATATTATTGTAAATTCCCGATTGTTGGACGCCGGAAATGTTTACCTTGTATGTAACCGTTGATTGCCTGTTTGTTCCCACGTAAATAGATGACATTACAACTTGAGGGCTTTCGGCGCTTGCTCGGTCTGCAAATTGGCGGTAATAGGTTGAGTTGGTAAAGTCGGCCGGGATATCATCCCCGGACATGTTAAATCCAAAACCGTATCGGGAAGATGACGTCCAAACTCCGGCCGTGGTTTCGCTGCAGGTGCTATCACAACTTGTGTCGGCGATTGTGGTTCCTGTGCTACCAATCTTTAAAGGATTGTTTTCCGAGGCCTTAACCTGGTATCCTCCCGCGCCTCCGCTACTTACAGTCAGGGTGTTGGTGGCAGTTGACGGTGTTAACGCCACAAGGTGTCCAAAATTGATGGAAGTAGATGAAACAGTAAAAGAGAAAGGAATGATTGAGTAAATGTATTGGAATCCGGATTTAACGCGAAATCCTGCGGACGAAAACAGACCAGCAGCGTTCTGGCCTATGGTCGAACTCACTTTATAGTTACTCGAGGTGGGAAGCCCTGCGCCGGAATTTAAATTTGGCATCTGAATAATATAATTTGGAGAATTGATTTCGGCTTGGGCGAGCACGGGGGCAACGAAGAGCGAAGAACGAAGAGCGAATAGCGATAAAACGAAAAACGCGGGGATGAACTTTGCCATATACTAAATTTTTTTCTCCATGATTGTTCCGCTTAAAAATAAGTCATAAATCTGCCTGTACAAAGATTTGATTCTTTCTTTTTTATCTGTTTCTACCTTCGGGTCATCAAGAAGTTTTTGCAGATACTCCTGAATTCTTAGTACGCGCCTTCTAAAATCCCCTTCGGTCCAGGTGGTCACGTCGACTTTATTTTTCTGAATCTTTTGGGACAAGCCCGTAATCATCTTTTTATCTTCCAGTACCTTTAAATATTGTTTTCCAAAAAGGACGGATAGGGGGGCAATAGCCAGCAATGATCCGATTTGAAGTAGATCGATCCAGAAGTCCTGTTTTGGTGAGACAACAAAAAGCAGGGCAAAGGTAACCGTAATTGCTGTTGCGGTAATTGGGGAGGAGAATAAAGAAACCCCAAAAAGTAAAAAATAACTTAAAAAGAAAACAGGTGAATTAAACCCTCCTGTTGTAAAAAGTAAAAGCGAGACAGAAAGGGAGAAGATAATAACATCCAAGGTAACCTTGATGCTACTTGAAAGCATACCTTTTCTAATCAGGAAAGAAGTTCCGACATAAATGATGACCATAAGCGCAGTAATCTGTAGACCCCAACCCGAAAGCGGGCTTACGGAGATTACAAAGGCAAGAACAACTGTGATGACGGCCAAAATGGGTGAGACGAATTGCATGTCTTCTAAAAGTATATGACAAGATATATAATTTGCAAAATGGATAAGTACAACCATAAAAAAACAGAAGCCAAGTGGCCCGACTCCGCCAAGGCTTCGACGGGCAAGCAAAAAGAATATGACCATTCGGTTGTAGAGGCTAAATGGCAGGCTAAGTGGGCTAAGGAACAAATTTACAAGACTCCCGGAACAGGGGAGAAAAAGAGATATGTTCTTGATATGTTTCCATACCCATCAGGTGCCTCGATGCACGTAGGACATCTGGAGGGTTATGTCGGTACAGATATCCTCTCCCGATATTTTAGGATGAAGGGGCATTCAGTTTTGCATCCAATGGGTTGGGATGCGTTTGGGCTTCCGGCGGAAAATTATGCAATCAAAACCGGAATCCACCCTGATAAATCCACTCACGAGAATATAAAAACATTTAGGCGTCAGCTGGAAATAAGTGGCATGTCTTATGATTGGGATAAGGAAATCGACACAAGCTCGCCGGAATTTTATAAATGGACACAGTGGATATTTATTCAGTTATTTAAAGCAGGTTTGGCCTACAAAAAGAAATCTCCCGTAAACTGGTGCCCTAAAGATGAAACAGTCTTAGCTAACGAGCAGGTTGTTGAGGGTAAATGTGAGCGGTGTGATACAGAAGTAATACAGAAAGATATGGATCAGTGGTTCTTTAAAATCACTGCCTACGCCGACCGTTTAATATCGGGATTAGAAAAAATTGATTGGGAAGATGAAGTTAAAAGACAACAAATTAATTGGATTGGGAGAAAAGAGGGGATAAATATTCGTTATAAAGTTGTTGGCTCGGATAAAGAAATAGAAGTTTTCACAACAGCTCCTGTAAATTTTGGCATGACATTTTTGGTTCTGTCTCCGGAGCATAAGCTACTTAAGGAACTTAAGTTGCCAAAAGCCTATCAGGAAAGTGTTGCAAAATATATAAAAGAGCATCTTTCTAGTTCATCTAATTCGACAAATGTGGCTAATAAGTCCAATAAGACAAAAACCGGTGTGTTTACAGGATTATATGTAGCCAACCCCATAAACAATAAAGAAGTTCCTGTTTGGGTTTCTGATTTTGTGGTTGCTGGTGTGGGTACTGGGGCGGTGCAAGGTTGTCCGGGACATGATTTAAACGATTTTGAATTTGCTCAGGAATATAAGCTTCCGATTGTGCGTGTCATTGTAGGTAAAGACGGCGACGCCTCCGAAATTACAAAGAAGGATCAGGTTATCGAGCACGGAATGGAGGGTCGGTTTATTAATTCCGACTTTTTGAACGGTTTAGATTTTGAAGAAGGATTGCAAAAGACAATGGATTGGTTTGAGGACAAGGGCTTGGGGAAGCGAACCGTTACATATCACATCCGTGACTGGTTAATTTCCCGTCAGCGCTATTGGGGTTGTCCGATCCCCATGGTTTATTGCGAAGACGATGGTTGGCAACCGGTTCCCGACACAGATTTACCTGTTAAGTTACCTTCTGATGTAGATTTTTTACCTCACGGTGAAAGTCCCATTGCCAGATCCGAAACTTTTCAGAAAGATGTAGTTTGTCCTATTTGTGGAAAGCAGGTAAAGCGCGAAGTTGACACAATGGATACCTACGTTGATTCCTCTTGGTATTTTATGAGGTTCTGCGACCCAAAGAATAAAAACGAATTTGCTTCAAAAGAAAATATTATTCCGGTTGATGATTATGTGGGGGGTGGACATGTTGTTCAGCATTTGCTCTTTGCCAGATTTTTTTGGAAGTTCTTATTTGACCAAGGTCTAATCGATAAATCTGTAGGAGACGAACCATTTTTAAAGCTCCGTGCCCCGGGGTGGATACTTGGACCCGATTCCCGCAAGATGAGCAAAAGATGGGGGAATGTAATCACGCCTGACGATATTATTCCAAAGTTCGGAGCCGACACGCTTCGTGTTTATGAAATGTTTATGGGACCGTTTGACGTAATGAAACCGTGGAGTATAACCGGAGTCGAAGGAATAGCCAGGTTTTTAGGCAGGGTTTGGAGACTCTTTAGTACAGAGTACAAAGTACATAGTACAGAGGAAAACACAGAAGTTTTATCAAAGCTTCATCAAACCATCAAAAAAGTGGGGGAGGACGTAGAAAATTATAAATTTAATACGGCAATTTCATCTCTCATGGAACTGGTGAATACACTAACAGAAGCCGGAAGTCAGAAGTCTGAAATCAGAAACGAAGTCGGAAAAACGAAGATCGAAAATCAAACTTCGATTCAGACACCAAATATCAGTCATCAGACTTCTGAGGTCTTAAGTGCTTTGGCACGCCTCATGGCCCCTTTTGCGCCACACATGATGGAAGAAATATGGGTAGAGGTATTAGGTATGCCTTTTAGTATTCATGCGTCTCCTTGGCCATCCTACGACCCCAAGCTTATTGTACAGAATGAGGTTACGGTGGTAGTCCAAATCAACGGAAAAGTTCGCGCATCAATGAAGCTGGAATCTGAAATCTCGAAGCAAGAATCTGAGGTAACCAAATTGGCCAAATCTGACCCCAATGTGACAAAGTGGTTGGAAGGGCAAACTATTAAAAAGACAATTTTTATATCCGGTAAGGTAATTAATTTTGTAATATGAGCCTACTCGAACGATACTTACAGGCGATGGAGAACAAACACATTGCGGACAGTGAACGCAAGTATTTGCAGGAACATCCTGAAACTTTAGATAGGCCTTCATTTGATACGAATATGGCATCACAAAGCGATCTTCAACCTCATGGGGAACTCAGGCGGATGATTAGAGTAGCAATGCTTAATGAAATGCGCATTTGATTTTGGTGTATAGTTTAGTAATGCACAGCTTCAATATCGATGAACTGTTAAACCGTTTTCGTTATCCTCTTTTAATATTTCTCGGGGGGTTAATCGCCACTGGCGCTGGGGTTTTCTTTTTTAAAAGCGGACTGGTATCTCCATCGACAAAAGTAGAAGTTCTAAGTGGAAGTACGGATAACTCAACAGTCGGGGAGATAATAGTGGAAATTGCAGGAGAAGTAGTAAAACCCGGAGTTTATAAACTCCCCGGTGATAGTCGTATTGAAGATCTTTTAGTTATTTCCAATGGGTTTTCTGTTAATGCCGACAGAGTTTGGACAGATAAATATTTAAACCGCGCCGCAAAACTAACAGACGGACAAAAGGTGTACATACCCAACGCCAATCAGCAGTCAAATGAAACGATTGCTAAAACTGGTGGTGGGGATCAAACTACATCATCCACTTTTTCATCCGATAGTAACACATTAATAAACATCAACACCGCAAGCCTCAATCAACTGGACTCGTTACCCGGAATTGGCCAAGTATACGGCCAAAACATAATTGAACACAGACCGTACTCAACTACAGAAGAATTGGTATCCAAGGGGGCTATTAAACAAAGTTTGTACGAAAAGATTAAAGATAAAATAAGTGTTTACTAATAATTTAAAATGCAAAAATCAAAATTCAAAATTACAATTCAAAAGGCAAAAGTAGTTACAATTTTAAATTTTAACTTGTATTTTTGACTTCTAAATTTTGATTTTTGACTTAATGAAATACTTAATTTGGTTTCTATTAATCTTTCTAATTATTTTTAGATATTTCACAACCCGCCCCGTTTACCATATTGGCGACCGGGTCCGTATAACTACCACAATACTGTCCGACCCGGTCCGTTATTCCACCGGGCAATATTTAAAAGTTACCGGACTAAAAATTAAGCTCCCGCTTTTTCCGGAAATATCATACGGCGATAAAATTGTTGTTGAGGGAGTTGTCGGCAGCGGAAAATTAGAGGATCCAAAATTAATAAGTACCAGTCCTTCAAAAAGTTTTACATCGCTATTTCGAAACAACATAATTTCTTTTTATCAAAAGGCTTTACCGGAGCCGGAAGGGGGTCTATTGGGCGGAATTGTAATTGGGTCCAAGGGGGCGCTTTCACCGGATTTTTATAATCAGACAAAACTTGCAGGAGTGGCCCATGTTGTAGTTGCATCAGGAACCAACATAACTTTCGTTGTATCTTTTTTGATGGGAGTTCTTACATTGTACTTAACCAGAAGAAAAGCGATAGTGTTTGCTATATTAGGTATTATTTTGTATCTCTTTGTGTCGGGTTTTGATGCACCGCTCGTGAGGGCAGCTATAATGTCTTCTATTATTTTTTTGGGGCAGGGAACTGGGCGGATGGTGTCTACAATGCGGATCTTGTTCCTGACAGCTGGGGCAATGCTTGTATATAACCCAAGTTGGATAACCGACATTGGTTTTATATTGTCTTTTGTTTCAACGGCCTCACTTATGCTTTTTGAAAAAAGAATCAATTCAAAGTTACTTAAGATCCCCAGTTTACTTAGAGAAGGACTTTCTACATCTTTGGCAGCTCAAATCGGTGTAGCCCCGATATTGTTTGTTACATTTGGACAGTTTAATATATGGTCTCCTTTAATTAACGCCCTAGTTCTTTGGACGATTCCCTATATTATGATTTTGGGAAGCGTAGGTGGGGTTGTCGGACTTGTCATGCCATTTTTCGGTAAAATAATACTTTGGTTAAGCTATTCACTTTTGTGGTGGTTTGTGAGAATAGTAGAACTATTTAGCTAAGTCAAAAGGTAAAAGTCAAAACTCAAAATTTCAAGTAAAAAGTCAAAAGTTTGTATTTTTACTTCTAACTTGTATTTTTGATTTCTAAATTTTGACTTTTGAATTATGCAAATTTGGAAATATCTCTATATAACTTTAATTTTAATTTTATCGGTAATTGTAATGGCAATATTTCAGTTGCCGGATGGGTATTTACACATAGTCGCTTGTGATGTGGGGCAGGGGGACGCAATCCTTGTTATTTATAAGAATATTCAAATTTTAACCGACGGCGGACCAAACAACAGAGTTCTGGAATGTCTTAGTAAGCATGTTCCATTTTGGGACCGAGAGATAGAACTTGCAATTTCAACCCATCCACAGAAAGATCATTATTTTGGGCTAATAGAAGTCTTTAAAAGATATAAAGTGGACAATTTTTTGTATAACAATGTTGAATCTGGCAGTGTTGACTATCAAGTGCTAAAGAAAGAGGTGGGGGGTAGTGGTACAAAGGTCATAAGGCCACATACAGGTCAGGTACTCAGGGTAGGAATGATATATTTAGATATACTTAATCCGGATAGTGGATTCAGTGATCCCAATGCAAATAATATTGGCGTTGTGGATCTGCTTAAATTTGGCAAATTCAAGGCTATTTTTACAGCGGATGTTGAAAACAAAATTAGTGATGGGCTATCAGCCCTGGGCGAAGTCGAAGGGGTTAACTATCTCAAAGTGAATCATCATGGAAGCAAGAATGGTCTGTCCGAAATGCTTGTAAAAGCATTATATCCTCAAGTTGCGGTAATTAGTGTCGGAAAGAATAATATTTACGGCCATCCACACAAAGAAATATTGGACTTGTTAGGTAAATATAACATAAGAGTATTGAGAACTGATATGGGTGGTGATGTTATTGTTTCGACAGATGGCGAGAAGTATTGGATTGGAAAGTAGGGGACCCGCCTTCGTCAAGACTTCGGCGAGGTAAAGCAGAAGAACTGAAAGAAAGGGGTTTCCCTTCAGTTCTTCTTGAATTTTTTTACGGCAAGCCGTAAATTTTTACTTTCCAGTCTCCGTTGCCGGCTTGTTCGTTGGGAACAACTCGGATGAATTTACATCCTGAGAAAAAAGCGCCTGGCGCTTTGCGTGGGATTGCAACAAGGCTGACGTTGGGATTCCCCTCAAGAAGCGTTACACTTCCTGAATCCGATGCCTGTACAAAGATCATCCACGAATCCCCGCAAGCCCCCTGCCAGTAGTTGCCAATAAAGACGGTGGCCTCAAGGTTTGTATATTCAGATGGCTTGGGTGCTTCAACGGCAGTCGAATTTACAGCTTTGGGTGCGCAGGCGGTTAAGGCAATAAACACGATCAAAATCAAAAAAACTTTCTTTTTCATTTTTCGCTCCTTTCAGCGATTGAAAACATAATATGCAAGAGGGTTTAGTACCGTTGCAATTAAAACGATTAAACAAAAAATCACTGACAGCAAAAAAATTACTGCCCATTTTGGACGATTCTTATTCCTCATTTTAAGGTCCTTTCAACAAATTAAGGCTAGTAACCTATAGTGGGTATTATATCAAGTCGGGCCTTGGAGTCAAGTTTAGTGTGTGGAAAGGATTGTCAGTAGTAACTCATGAACCTCTCTGTCTTTAATATGTCTAAGCCCATCCCTTTGAATTTGTCTAACGCGTTCCCTGGTAATGCCGCCCATGATTTTTCCTATTTGTTCGAATGTCATGCGTTCTCCGTTCCATTTGTTTTGGTTGCCAATTCCCAGTCTAAATTTTAAGACCTCTCTCTGCCTTGAAATGAGCTTTGACAACTCCGAATCGACTTTTCTTTTTAAAGTTTCCGTTATATCATTTTCGTCGATTTGGTCTTCTAGTGAGTTACGGTAGGGGGCGTTTTCATCTTCTAACTGGTCTGCTATTTCCGTGTCGTCATGTGGATTTATTTTTGAAGAGAGTGAGACTTGTCTTTGCCGGGTATAATCCAGCAGTTTTTTTACTCTTGCCGGTTTAATCTCAGTCTTTTCCGAAATGTCTTCCAAGGTTGGTGTGTGACCTTTTTCGGCAGT
Source organism: Candidatus Woesebacteria bacterium (assembly GCA_016432365.1). GTDB lineage: Bacteria > Patescibacteriota > Microgenomatia > UBA8517 > UBA8517 > GWB1-39-10. The sequence goes on along the minus strand of CP066686.1, from coordinate 993,582 downwards.
AAGTTGATACATGGTGTTCCGGACTTTTCTTGAAGAGTAAATTACATTTTCAGGAATTCTGTAGGCTCCTGAATTTCTGTTGATTGTCCGCGATTGAGCTGCTTTTATCCACCACATAGCAAAGGTTGAAAATTTAAAACCGCGTCTCCAGTTATACCCCTCAATAGCCTTTTCCCAAAGAACTAGATTTCCTTCCTGGACCAAATCCATCATTGTTTGCTTGTCTTTGGCGCGTTTTGCGGCTTCGGAGATTACCATATGGGCGACGGAGTAAAGAAGAGCCTCGCGGGCCTCGTAGGCATCCTCGCCGCCTTTTTCGATACGTTTGGCCAGGGCAATATCTTCTTCCAGGGAATTTAATTTGATTTGAGGCAGGCTTGCGAGGTGCAAACCCAACATGTCGTCAATTTCTACGTTTGTGATTAGGGAATGATCAAATTTGTAATTTTTTATATATTTTTCTTCAATTTGAGCAAGGTCGTCGTCAGTGGGGTTGGGGAGGTTAAATGTAGGTTTTGCCGGTCTTTCCTTGGACATGCCAGCATTGTATTCGAAAGGGGCAGTAAAAAGCAATTGAGGCGTGCACGGACAGGAGACAAATATCTATTGGATAAAAATAATAGACAAATGCTCCTGTCCGAGATAAAGAAAGAAAGAAAAAAAAGAAAAATTGCGTGCTCGAAGAGCAAACTTCAGCCCAACGAGCAAATTTCCCCTACCGACGGAGGTTCCGGAAAAAACCGGAGACCAAAACGATCAGGAAGAGAGCGATGAACAACATTCCGATTTCGGGGAAGGTCGCTTGTTTGAACCAACTTTGGATTCCCACCAGGATTGCCGGCCCGGCATAGTAAACAATTGCGAGGACGATTCCTCCTACCACAATCGTGGCAATAATTACGAGGAGGAAATCTACAGTATTTTTGTTTTTGTCCATTTATGACTCCTTTTCACTACAATTTTTTGCAGCCAAGTGACTGGGTTAGAAAGCACCGTAAGCGCACTCTAATCCAGCCACAAAACTGTTTTTCTTTCTTTTTATAAAAGTGCTAAGAATTTCACAAAAGCCGCAATTGGCCTTTCAAAGTGTTAATTATAGGCTATTTTTGGTCAAAAGTCAAGGCTGGAGACGATTTGACAAGGGAAAAAGGTTGTTGTAATATCACTTTCAGTTTAATAAATGCGTTTGAGTCTACCGCAGTAGACGAGCTGCGTAGGAGAAATTCCTTAGGGAAATTACTACGACTGAAGTCAACAGTAAAAATACGACAAAGAGTGTCGCAATTAGCGGAGCTCTGAAAAGAGGATTTTTCCAATTTTTCAGTTTTCCGTCGCAAGACGGATTTTTTTTGGAAAGTCGAAAAAGGGTGGTACCGTCGGACTAGTAACTAGTCGTTAGAAACTAGGAATTAGTAAGGCCCCTTTGAATACTGACGTTTGTCGGTGTTCAGAGGGGCTTTTTTGTGTTTTAGAGCCAAAAGCTCTGGAAAGTGGGTGATAAATATGAAAGAAAATCAACAAATTGTAAAAGAAATAGAATTCGTTGAATATGACGAGAACAAAATGGTTGCGGCTGTAGTGTCCAGATGGACAAAAGAGGCTGGTACGATGTTACCCAAAGAGCCGGAGGAGATTCTGTTCTTGTTAGAAAACAGCGTAAGTGTTGTGGCTTGGGAATACGGAAGAACACCAAAGCCGATTGGATTTGGTGCGGTCACTTTTGAGTGGTCTGATAACTGGATCGAGCTTGGCGCGATTGTTGTGGGTACTAGTCACAGAGAAATGGGATTAGGGCATGCAATAGTTGGAAAACTCATTGAAGCGGCCAAGTCTAAACACCCCAAAGCGAATTTGTTTGCGCTTTGCAACGAAAAAAGTCTTAAGATTTTTTTGGATCACGGAGGTGAAGTGATTACTAAGCCTGGAATTTTGCCGGATGAAGTCTTTGGTGAGTGTATCAATTGTCCAAAATTCGATCAGGCCAAATGGCAGAACAAGTTGTGTTGTGACATACCGGTTAAAATCAAATAATGCTAAAAAAGTTAATACAGATTAATTCTGTTACAGGGATGGAACAGGGGATTTGCAAGTATATTGCAGATCTCCTGACCTCCTATGGCGTAAATCCCGTTAATGTTAAAGGTAATGTGGTTCTTGTCATTAAAGGGTCAAACAGTAAAAAATGTTTGATATTTAATGCACATGTGGATACTGTATCTCCGGGTGACGTCAAACTGTGGCAATACGATCCTTTTGGTGGAATCGAAAAAGATGGAAAAATATTTGGTCTTGGGGCAAGCGATAATAAGGCATCTATCGCCGTACTTATGCTTTTGGCAAAAGAATTTTCAGTTAAAAAACCGGAGTGTGATGTAATTCTTACATTTACAGTCGGGGAGGAGGTGGATGGCCACGGAACAAATGATACAGTTGAATGGTTGGCAACAAACCATTTAAAAACATATAAAAAGATATCAGCAATCGTCTGTGAACCGACTGGTTTGGAATTAATCGGCGTTGCACATAAAGGAAATTTGTTTTTAAAAATTACCACAAATGGCAAATCCGGACACGGGAGCAAACCAATAAAAACCAATGATCACTCCGTTCTCAAAATGTATAAAGTAATTTCAAATATTGAGAAATTGGGAAAGATTTGGAAGAAAAGATATAGCAATGAAGTTCTGGGGTCTTCGACGATTGGCCTTGCAACTTCGATTATTGCCGGGAATGCTGTAACGCCAAATAAATTTCCGGATATGTGTAGCGCAACTTTTGATATTAGAACCATTCCGGAAATGCACTCATTGGCTTTTGAGGTTGTAAAAAGATCCGTAGGCAGACTGGGAGGAATTGAGTACCTTTATCCACCGGTTAGCTTCGGATTCACGGAAAGCGGCGAAGACATCGTCAAAATCGTCAAAAACGTTTCGAAAGCAAAAATTGTAGCATTCCCGGGGTCAACCGACATGCCGTTTTTTACTGAGAGGGGAATTCCGACTGTTATATTTGGCCCGGGGGAGACAGATCAAATGCATAAAGCCAATGAGTTTTGCTATTCTGACAAGATTGGAAAGTGCTTGGAGATTTTTAAACAGGTTGTAAAGGGATATAATAATACCTATGTCGATTAAAGACCGAATAATAAATGTGTTAACGGAAGTGTCGGGGGAAAAGGTGGTTAGTTTGGAATTCACCGAGAATCCAAATTTCGGCGACTACTCGTGCAATATTGCGCTAATCATGGCAAAAAGCGAAGGCAAGAATCCAAGGGCGCTTGCGGAAGAAATAAAATCCAAATTATCCCAATCTCCCGAACTATCAAAATTTGTAGACAAAATTGAAGTTGCCGGCCCGGGTTTTATTAATTTTTGGCTAAAAACTGATGTCCTAGTTAGTAATTTGATGCAGATTGAAGAGGAAAAAGAAAAATATGGCACAAGTGATTCTCTTAAAGGTCAAAAAATAATGTTTGAGTATGCTCACCCCAATACTCATAAAGCTTTTCATATAGGCCACCTTAGAAACATAACAACAGGTGAAACATTGGCTAGGCTTTACGAGGCAAACGGGGCAGAAGTTGTACGGGCAAATTATCAGGGCGACGTTGGTCTCCATATAGCAAAGGCGTTATGGGGAATTAAAAGAATTGGTTTTGATGACCCAAAAGATGTTAAAAAACGGGCTGAGTATTTAGGCAAGGCGTATTCGACAGGCTCAAGTGCCTATGAAATTGATGAAAAAGCCAAAGAAGAAATTCATGTCATAAATGGCATTATTTATGATAAGAGCGATGATGAAATAAATAAATTGTATTCCGAGACAAGACAATGGAGTTTGGATTATTTTGCCGAAATATATAAAAGAGTCTATACGAAGTTTGATAGATTTTATTTTGAGAGCGAAGTCTACCAAAAGGGTAAAGAAATTGCCTTGGAAGCTCTTAAAAAAGGGATTTTAAAAGAAAGCGAGGGCGCAATTATTTTCCCCGGCAGTGAATATGGCTTGCATGACAGGGTTTTTATTTCAGGTAAAGGTGTTCCAACCTATGAGGCCAAAGATTTGGGTTTGGCAAAGCTTCAGTTTTCTGAATACAATCCCGACAAACTGATTCACACTGTTGGTCCAGAACAAAGCGCGTATTTTCAAGTGATCTTCAAAGCTTTGGAGTTTATAGAGCCGGAAACAAAAGGCAGGGAGTTCCATGTTCCATATGGTTGGGTTCGTCTGAAAGAGGGGAAAATGAGTTCAAGGACCGGCAATGTGGTTCTTGGAGAAAAAATACTTGATGACGCCAAGGAGTCAATCAAAAAAGCGTATAAAACCGAAGATGGCGTGGCAGAAATGATAGCAGTAGGCGCAGTTAAATATTCATTTTTAAAGACAGGTCTTGCGCAAGACATCTCATTTGATCTTAAGGAAAGCATTTCCCTGGAAGGCAATTCCGGGCCCTATCTGCAATATACAGTTGCTCGAACTAATTCCGTGCTCGCAAAGGCTTCAAATAAGCGAATGAGCGAATATGCGAATAATATAAAATTAGAAATAGAAGAGCTGACCGTTTTAAGAGCTTTGTCCCGATTTTCCGAGGTAATTGCCAATGCAGCCAAAAGTTACTCACCCAATCTTTTGTGCAACTATTTATATGATTTAGCTTCAAAATTCAACACTTTTTACGCTCACAATAGGATTTTGAATACAAATGACGAGCGCACGAAAGACGAAGCCTTAGGCCCCGCGCATAATAGAATAATAAGCGAAGAAGGAAAAACGAAGAACGAAGAAGTGGGGAATTTCAGACTCGCACTAACTGCAGGAACGGGTCAAGTGCTTAAGAATGGGCTTCAGCTATTAGGGATTGACGCTCCTGAGAAGATGTGAAGCGAAGCGGAATCCCTCTCAATTTTGGCACGAAACGTATACGAACAGTATTGAAAAGTTGAGTGCGAAAATTGTGTGGGATAGCTTACTTTAAAGGATTTGATTGTAAGGAGGATTCGTTAACGGGAGGTTTAGAGTCTTCAGGAGCACTTTTTAACCAAACAATTCGTCCCTGTTCGGTTGTTTCTCTGACTACTTCCGGGAAAAAGTTACTTTCTTCATCTTTTCCTTCTCCTTCATTAAATATTTCTATGGCCATATCGGTAATATATCACACACTTTTTCAAAGTGAAACTATTTCTTACCTAACTTTCTGGAAAGCCTGGTTCTTTCCTGAATTTGTTCCTGGATTTCCCTTTGAATATAAGAAATATCGGTTTCTTTAACCATTTCTCCCAATTCCTCGTTCCTGATCTTTATTCCCATTTTGCTGGCCATTAGTTTTAGGATTTTTAGTGACATGGTTATTTCGCGTTCTGCCAGGAGGTTAACTTGCATATCCAGCTCTTCTCTTAAAGTAAAAATGTGCCCTTGTCTGTTTTGACTCATAAGGACGATTATGGAAAGAAAAATTGCTTCGAGCGAGACAAACATAGTCAAAAGAATAAAAGGGTAGGGGTCAAAGACCGGTACAAATGGGACAAATCCTGTGTTGATTGCGATCCAGACAATAAAAAGCAGGGCATTAAGTATAAAAAAACTGATACTTCCAAACAAAAGAGTTAACCGGTCTGCAATTTGTATGAATTTTGGACGGTTCTTAAGCTGATCTGCTTCAAAACTTTGAATTAAATGGTGACTGGATTTTACGTGGTCCGTGGGCATTCTTGGATTGTAAACCCAGGCTTTTGTGGTTGGCAATAACCAAAAAAACAGACCAGCGTCCTATGAATAGGAATCACCTTGTGGGTGAATTGCGCTGGTCTTTGGTTTAAATTAACTGTCGGCTAACGGTAGCGGTTCGGATGTTGCATAGTTAACAACAAACGAGCAACCGTTCAGGTCATCTTCGTCTACAGGATTGTCGACTTCGAAGTCGATATCTGACAGGTGTCCGTTCTTTTTGAATTTGACGTGAATCACATCAGATTCATCGTAACTTTCAACGTAGTCGACATCCACGATTTCGATGCCTTGCGGATACCTTACCACAAGCGGACCTTGAATCTCATCCTCATCGCTGTTGAACAACTCGACGACAAAGACCACTTGGAACCCAGACTTTTCATTGAATAAGATTTCGTCACCTTCTTTAAAAGTCGGTTCTTCTTTCTCTTCAAGTTCTTCCTCCTCTTCGGGTTCCTCTTCAACAGGCGCTTCCTCTTCAAGTTCTTCCTCCTCAGGTTGAGGTGGGGGAGCTTCAGTTATTTGAGGGGCAAGCTCATCGAACGTAATAAACCCCGGCTCTGGTTTCGACACCTTGCGGTACAGCCAGTAGCAGATTCCGAGGATGATCAAAACGGCCACGGTTATTTGAAAACCGTTGATGCAGAACGAGTCATTGAAACACATATTGTTTCTCCTTTTCTGTTATATGTGGACGGGCGGCCTAACCGGCTTTGGCGAGAACATCATCTATTACAATTTCCCATCCGTTAAAGGCGGCAGGCCTGTCATTTACAAGGTCAAACGACAATGTTTCGATTGTTCCGTCGAAGTGCTTTACAGGCAGTCTGACATTGCTCAAATCACTGTCATCCGGGGCACTTAGGATGGTGTCGTCATCTGCTACATGCAAGGTGACGTCGATAGATAACTCTCCGGCTTCATAGTCAACGTCGGTGACAACGGCTTCGATCCTGTCGTTTCCGGCAAAGAAATAATTGAGGCCGAAGGAAATTGGATTTTTTTTCAGTAACGCGCGTTTCTGTTCCGCTATCAGTTTTGCTTGCTTCTGTTGGCACCAATTCCACATAAAGAACCATACAAGTGCGGCCGCGGAAATTACCATAATCAGAACCCCAATTATTAACTGGACAATATTGATTGTAGGCATGGAACTCTCCTTTTTGATTTCCTTTTCAGGGTAATGTTAAGTTGCAGGGGGATTATATAGCCATGTTAAAACAAATGTCAAAACTGACATTTGTTTGGCAAGCATAGAATTTCTATATACCAAACTCAAAACATAAAATTGCAAACCTTCATTTTGTTTTGAGTTTGCTATAGGATTATTTTTGAGGGATTGCAAGAATGAAGAAGTGTCAAAAAGAAGATTATGCTTCGTGGTCCGTCCTGTTATTGCCTTTACCTCTGTTATTCTGGTTTTGGTTGTGATTTGTTTGGTCCTTTTTCCCGCTAAACAACTTGGAATTACCAATCTTTTCGCCCCATTCACCCAGTTTTTGTTCTATGGATTCCCAAACATTTTGTACAACACTCCAACTATATTCGGCGGCAAATCTGATTGCTTTCCAAGTAACAAACCCTCCTATCGCTCCGCCTAATGCTCCAAATCCAACTGCCGTGGCCGTTCCCCAAGGCCAAGTAGAAATCCAAGTAGCGAGAATCGGTGAAAGAGCGGGGCCTTCAATAATTAACGCCAAAGGTCCGGCAACGGCACCGCCCATAAAAGATACGGTTCCCATTGCGTCATCGCTTGTTTTTATCCATTCGCCGAGCTTGTCGGCAAAGGATCTTGCTATTTGAACGGGAGCTTCACCGACGGCTGTTGATATTGTTTCCGCTGCTCCTCTAATATGTGCGCTTCGAACAGCAGCGCGATCGCTGGCCGCTTTTTTGAGGGAGTCAGCTGCCAGAGAAAACTTTTCGGCCACTTCTCTTTCCGCGTCAATTCTTAATATTTTTACGTCTTTTTGAGCAGGAATAATGGCCGTCTGTGTTTTGGCTTCAGCCAACTCACTAGCAATTACGGGGGCCGATGCAATTTCTTGATACAAATCTCTGTGAAGCCTTAACATCCCTTTAATCCCATTTGCCGTATCTAATGGGGGGTATGTCTGGGGGTCTTTTTCTGATTCGTAGCTGTAAAGCATCAAAATTGAAGTTGGAGTTCCGTAAAAATCGGTTAGAGCTTCATTTACGTTAACGACCTGTTCTTTAAGTGACACAAATATTGTTCTGTCTGTGGCATCCATCGCCTCAATCTGTTCCTGTTCTAATCTTTCTTGGAGAATGGACCTAACCATTTGCGTTGTTTCTTCATCTGCGCCTCTTATGGCAGTAGAAAGGATATGTCTTGTTTTAAGAATTGCGTCATGGGCTGCTCTGGCGCGGTCCGGTTTTTGATTTTCGTCTTCGACAACTTCGCCCTCGATTTGCTGGACGGTGGTAATCGCAGATTCAGTTTTTGGAATTCTGGGGACGTTTTTATACACCTCAGGAAGAGGTAGATCACTAGTTTCGGAGTCGTTTGTGCGTTCGGCTGTCATGACGTGCGAATAATAACCCTATAGGCGTTTTTTGTCAAGCGAGGGGGTTTTTCCAAACCCAACTTTGCTCTTCGAGCTTCGATGGGCAAAGAAAAACCGCCCGTTGCTTTTTCACTATTAAGGTGTGCAACGAGCGGTAAGTACTCACAAATTTACAAATCACTTAAGCTTGATCTGATCGACAATTTTGTCAAGACCGCGGTCAAGCTCTTCCAGGCCATTGTTGATCTTTTCGTCGATCTTACTCTGGTTCTTTTGAAACCAGCGGAATGCGATGCCAAAGACCACAAAGATAACAGGACAAAGCAGAAGCCACGCGATCGACTGGAAAGATCCGCCGATCCTGGCACCGTACTTGCCTGCATCTTCAAAGGCTCCGAATGCGAAACCCAAAAGGGCCGCAACAAGCGGAATTCCGACGTAGTACTTGACGTCCTGGCTGAAAAACCGGTAAGTACCGTATCCCAAGGCGCCAAGAAATACTGCACAGAGTGCGTATGCGACGATCCTGCCAGCAGCACTGCCGAAAATAGCAACCGCCACGATGGCCATCAGGGTCACGAAAATGATGACCTTTGGCTCTTTCTTGGCCGGTTGTTGGTTTTGGTTATTCTGAGTCATTGTGAACTTCCTCCAAATACCTTTTGTAGAATGTTTTCGATCTTTTCCTTAATCGTTCCATCAACGTTGTAGGTATTGTAGATCTGATTTAGGTCAATGGTGCTAATCGCATGCATCCAAAGGCCGTTATCTGCCGCAACGAGACGGAATAAGCCCTGACCGTTCGGGATATCGATTGCACCTATGCGCTGCCAATTTAATGTTGGACGATATCCGCCCTCAAGGCAAGAACTTTCCCTGTAAATACCGGGAGCAGTCCATACACGTAGGAGGCACCCCGGAATGTTCCAGATGGAAGGGTAAGCGGCATAGGGTTCGAAATTCTCATCGTACAATGGATTTCTTACCAGTGGCCCAACTTCGCATCCGCCGTTTGTTATGGCTCTGGCTCCCAGAATCATAATGCTTACCTTGGCACCGGCTTCGGCTGCACCGATTTCCGGCTCAAAAGCCTTGGAAATGATACCAACTGAGGTGATTTGGTCACCGCAATCCAGAGTTGTCAGTTCTGTATTGGTGGCGTAAGCGGCCGCGTATTCTTGGTCACCGGGGATTTCGACACCGTCTCCGACGATCGAAAAATATTTGAAGATCACATATTGATCAACTCCGCGTTTATCGATCTTCAGTTCGGGTGGCAAACTTGAACTCGGGATCTGAATTAGGATCCCCATTGTTTTTTCCCTCTCAATTTCTTCCAGAACGACGGTGGTGTTTACAGCATATGCGCCGAAAAGGGATATGATGACAAATACCACAATCGCAATAAGCAGAATGACAAGGAATCCTTGTTGGATATTTCCTCGTTCACTGATTTTGAATTTAGGAATCATTTCTACCTCCTTGCAAAACTTACGGTTTCACGAACAGGGCCATATAAAGCGAAACCAGGGCTAGGAGTCCGGCAACCAAAGCCAAACCCATATCACCGCCGCGTCGTTTGATGGCCAGTACCGCTTCGTATGCCACGAACAGTGCTGATGCAATTCCTGTGACCAGAAAAAAGATCTGGATACTGTTCAGGGTCGATATAAAGTTCATTTGTATCTCCTTCCAATTTACAAAAAACGATACGTAAGCCCCCGTGAGATGATTGTTTCTTATTTTTTTGTAAGAAATATCTGTCTCACGGGGGTGAGTCGCTAGTGCTAGGCAATGCCTGCCAAACGCAGAAGGACTAGAACAACAATTCCGAGACAAGCGCCGTCCCAAGGGGTGTACTCAAAAATACGCTGAACAATTTTTGTCAGCTTATTTTCACCTGAAGTCTCTGTAGTGCCTGCTTTTCGGGCAAGAACTGCTGCGAGAATTCCGGCGGTTATGCCGAAGAGTAGGGCGTATTGTGCATCGAATTTGAGTAATGCCAGGTAGTATATTCCAACAACCGAGGCAAAGGAAATGAAAGCCCCATATCTGGGTTTTTTCTCTCTCGGATAGACGATGTCAAGCAGGTACGCACCAATGGCCAGGAAAAGTACCGAATACACAAGCAAGCTGTATTGTAACGCGCTTGTTTGCTTAGCTATGATGGCCGCAGGTATTCCCAGGAGCATGTATACCGGTTGGTAAGGAATGTTGAAAGCTGCCTGGAATGCACCCATATTTCCTAAGCTTGCTCCAATAATCGCCAACCCTCCGAAGTATACGCCGAGGTTTGTTGTATCACGTCCTCCGGTCACTGCTTTTGTGACGACAATCCCTGTAATAAGCATGCCAAAAAGGACAGCTGTGGATTGCTCATTGAACATCGGAACCAACGTAGTCCAGAATGCGACAAAAGGTTTCCAGATGGCGAGATAGTTTGCGAATAGACCTCCAAGTGCCACACTGATGTCTGATACTTGCAGGCGTTCTTTGGCATCAAGGATTCCGAGGGGTATCAAAGCCGTTCCGGCGATGAACATAAAAAACAGAGTAACCCCGACAAAAGCTACGCTTTTGTAATCTACTGCCTGCAGATTGACGACCGGTGGTGCTTCCACTACCGCTGCTGGCCCTAGGGTTTCAGTGTTTTCTGCCCGTTGAGGATGGGGGACAAAGGCGACGTAGTAATATATCGCGCCCAACACAGCCAAAACCAGGATTCCGACTCCGATCCATGTGGCCCAGGTCGGGATTTTCGCTTTCGGGCTTTGTTGCTGTCCAGGTTGATTTCGATCGGGGTCTGTCTTCTTAGCAGATTTGCCGCGTTTGAATCCGCCCCAACCTCGTTTGCCATTAGTCTCGGCTACCTGAACACTCTTGTTGCCACCATCTTCTGGTTGAGGTTTGGCTTCGGTTTCTTCAACCTTTGTGGTATCGGCCGCTTCTTGAGGGGCGCTTTCTTGCTGACGCTGAGGCGCCTTTCTCAAAAGTTCCATCACATCGTTTGGTGAGGCACTGTATAGGGCAGCCGTTTCCAAAATTGATATTGCTTCTTCCGGATCTGCCATCCTGACCAAACTTCGGATTTGAGCCCTGTTTGCTCCAACAATCTCCGGGAATTTTGCCAGGTAAGCGTTCAATGCCTCGGAGGTTGAATCAACGTTTCCTGAGGCTGACTTAGTCACCGGAGCAGGTTTTGCCTTTTCTTCCGCCAATTTCTTCTGGATGTTAGTGTCAAGCCATTCTGCGAACTCCTTCGGTGGCATATTCGTTTTGATGGCGCTTACCAGAATTTTGTCGGCATTAGAAACAGGAACCAAAAGATCCCTAATTCGGGCAACTGTAGCCTCATCGACACCGCTAAAACCTTTTAGATACTTCTGTAACAGTTCTTCCATCTCAACCTCCTTTCATAGGTTGTGGATTAAAAATCAAAATTGATGATGTAAAGGTGCTCTTTACTGTTAAAGTTTTTTTGTAAACTTTGAGGGAAGTTTAAGCCTATAGAAGTTTTAAGTCAAGTGAGTTTTTCCGATTCCGTAAGTTCCTTCTCCAGTTTTCTTTCGATATACCCTGCGTCTATTTCTTTTGTCATTTCCTCAAGCTCCGCATCAGGTTTTGAATTCTTCTGTTCCGCACGAATTTCTTTTAGAATTTTGAGTATTTTTGTGATCTCTTTTTCTGAAATTAATTCAACCTGTAGTCCCAGCTCATTTCGTAAAATATCACGCTGATTTTCCCGGTTTTGGCTCATCAGAACTATTACAGATAAAATAATCGCCTCAATTGAAACGAAAGAATTCATGAAAGAATAGGGGTATGGGTCGATGGTGGGGAAGCCCGGAATTTTTCCTGAATTTCCCAAAATCCAAATTCCATAGACAGCCGCGTTTGCGACAAGAAACCCAATTGTACCGAAATACGAAGTAAGAAAATCCACGATTTTGGAGATAGTGGACCGCTTGCGTAGGGATTCCGCCTCAAAACTCCTGATTATTTGGCTCGATTTATGTCTGTGATTTGAAGCCATATATTTAGTATACTACATGCAATATACTATCCCCATGGAATACAAACTTCATAAATTAAAAAGCGGGCTCACAGTGGTAACAGTCCCTATGCCGGGGTTGGAATCGGTTACGGTCACTGTGTGGGTTAAAACCGGATCCAGGTTTGAAGATAAAAGAATAAACGGAATAAGCCACTTCCTTGAACACATGGTTTTTAAGGGGAGTAGCAAGCGGCCTTCCGCGAAAGCGATTTCCGAGGCAGTTGACTCGATCGGTGGTGAATTTAACGCGGCAACGAGTAAAGATTGGACGAATTTTTATATAAAATCCCGTTCAGGGAGTGTCGAAACCGCAATGGATGTTTTAAGCGACATGGTTCTTAGCCCGCTTCTTAAATCTGAAGAAATTGAACGCGAAAAGGGGACGATTATTCAGGAACTTGCGATGTATGAGGATACTCCGATGATAAAAATTCATGACGTTTTCGAAGGATTGATTTTTAAGGGAAATTCATTGGGATGGGATATAGGGGGAGATGCGAAAAGTGTAAAAAGTATAACTAAAAGTGATTTTGAACTTTATCGGGGCAAGCATTATTATCCGGAAAATATGTTTATATCGGTTTCGGGCGGAATAACAGAGAAAAGTGCAGTGGATTTGGTGGAGAAATACTTTAATCAAGTCAAAAGTCAAAAGTCAAAAGTCAAAAATATAAGTCAAAATTTCAAACCAGAACAGACTGAGCCACAGTTTGAACTTAAAACCAAAAAAGTGGAGCAGGCACATGTGATTCTTGGTTTCTTGAGCGAGGGCAGGGGATATTCGGGACGTTTTGCCCAAAGTGTACTTTCTACAATATTGGCAGGGCCAATGAGTTCAAGGTTGTTTATAGAAGTTAGGGAACGCCGCGGGTTGGCATACGCCGTTAAATCGGCGGGGGACAAATTCAGCGAGGTGGGTTATACAGGGTTTTATGCGGGGGTAGATGTTGGTAAGAGCGAAGAAGCAATTAAAGTTATTCTAGATCAGCTCTATGGTCTGGCAGACGAAAAATTTCCAATTTCCTCTAAAGAGCTGGAAAAGACAAAAGAATATCTAAAAGGCCACATTGCGCTTTCCCTGGAGGATACTCAGGCGGCAGGTGACTTTTTTGCCGAACAGGTAATGTTTTTGAAAGAGGTTTTAACTCCGGATGAATTATACGACAGGATCGATAGGGTAACTATTAAAGACGTTTTAGCGGAGGCTAAAAAGATATTTGTTAAAGACCACTTGAATTTGGCGATAATCGGGCCTTACAAAGACGGGGAGAAGTATGAAGCTCTCTTGACCTTACGGTAGGGGTATCTTCTCCCAAGCTTCGTCGGGAGCGGAATCCCTCCGAAGCGAAACTCTTCGCTTCCATCCGCGAGCTAACGCTCGGGGTATTTCGCGAAGGGGGATAAGAAGTTGTTGATATAGTTTGAGTACCTTCTTTACTTACAAACAGAACCTCTATTTATATATCTTTTTATATCAACTTTGACTTAATGAGTTCAATTGCTTCGCTGGTATTTTTATGTTCCAAGAGAGAATGTATCTCCTTGTCGTTGATAATCTTTCTTATATTTTCTTCACTAACACCTTCTTTTTGAAGTTTGGCACTTAAATTTGCCTCTTCTTTTATAAAATCAATCCCAAATGGCTTGTTCAGAAAGTTGTCAATTTCGAATAGCGCTTCGGTTGGGCCTGCTGAAAGGTGTAGAGCGTTATTGGCAATCGTTACTGTCTCAAATCCATATGTTTTTGCATCTTTGTATAGCATTCCGCGAATCGAACCCGGTACAGCTTTATCCGGAAAGGTTTCGCCCAACATCTCGGTTCTGAGTACCGACCAATCACGATCGGAAGAGACTAACATCGCTCCCACAAATCTGTCCGGTTCTGTATAGTGGGCGAGTTGATGGGGATGGAATCCATTTACGACAACAGTTTCGTCGTCTCCAATTTTCATTTTTCTAACATAGAACCCACTTTTAATTTTTGTTGAGGGGGCCTCCAACCAATAAGTGTCGAAATCGTAAGTTTTGCCGAAGCCGGAAATTTCATATGCTTCGTGCCCGCCCAATATCTTTGTATTTGGGTTTGTTATACCGAGAGTTTTCAAGACCAAGTCACGTTCGTCTTTACTAAGAATTTTGGAGGCATTTTTAGATAGGGTATTAATTACGCCGTAGTGCTTATCCATTATTGTGTATTTGCCTATAGCCGCTCCCGGGAAAAGGGCGGCTCCGTCAACGCTTACTTCATATTCCTCAAGTTTTTTAAATACCAAGTCTAATATTTTTTCGATCTGATCCGGAGTCTTTTTCAAAAACACTTCGGGTTTAAAAAAAGTAAAAAGCTGATTCTTTTTGCCGGTTTTTAACTTAAACTCATCGAAGATCTCGGGAGAAGTCTCGTTTTTGCGTTTACCGGAAGTCCTATCGATAATTTTTTGTTTAAGCTTGGCTAGCATTTTATGGATTTTACACTAAATTGAGTGCTTTTTGCGATATTCAACTCTTTTTCTATATAGTTCCTCTGTAAGGCCGCCTTCTTTCATATGTTTTTCCTTCAAAGAAAGTATTAGTTTATCAATTAAATAATTTGCTTGGTTTATTATGGTTACCATTAGGTTAACAGCCATTTCAGGGTGATTGGGGAGATTGGGGAAATCGGGGTGAATAGGTAAAACAGGCGTCTTTTTTATTATTTCCCATATCAATCCAATCTCCCTTATCTCCCTTTTAGATTTGTACCCGTCCCAAATGTCTATTTTGTTTTGTCTGGCGTAGGATAAATAATCATTTAAAAGTTCCTCAAGTGATGCCCGAGCTACCCCTGCAAGCTTTATATAGCTTTTTAAACTTTCTTCTTTACTACCCTCTAAAATATTTTGCATGCCGCTTCTGGCGGCCTGTTCCATTTGATCTTTAGTTCTTGAATGGTAGTTGATCCATTTTTTACAGAATTCAACGGTGTAATCGTAAATAGGAACAGTGATTTTGTAAGCAAGAAGATACTCGTAACCAGCTTTGGTTTGGGGCATAAACTAATATTACAACTTTTTGTCGGGGTGCTGGGAATTGAACCCAGTGTCTTTACGTCCCGAACGTAACGTGATACCGATTCACTACACCCCGGTGCCCTCGGAGGGAATTGAACCTCCATCTTACCCTTAGGACGGGTCTGCTCTATCCGTTGAGCTACGAGGGCTTTTCTATTGTGCCTGAGTAGCCAACCGAAGGGTTATCCCTATCCGTTGAGCTACGAGGGCTTGAACTTGCAAATTATATCATGGAGGCTACTTAACCGTTAGGGTGTAAAGGTTGGGGACAAGGGAAGCGGCTCCAAGATTGGTGAGAATAAGTAGCTTTGTAGAATTCCTATATGGAAAGGCAAAAGGTGCAAAATAGCTTCCGGAGTAGATGACCTGTCTATTTGTGCCATCGTAATCCATAATTACCACTTGGTTTGGTTGGGCCAGAAGTATATGTTTGCTTGAAGGCATCCAACGTAAGGAATAACTTGGTATCTCGCCTAAGACAACCACCTCATCAGTAATTAAGAAATTCCTGTCTTCTTTGATATCGTAAACGTAAGTTGAGCCCGCGTTAACACTTCTTTCTTGTTTCTGGGTGGAGGAGCCGGGAAGCTGAGCAATTAGATTGTTGGGCAATATTCCGGAAGTACTTGCAGTATAAAGTATCATCGTTTCGTCTGGAGAGAAGGTAAAAGTCTCACTTTTTCTGGTTAAAATGTCAGCAACGTCAGGAGGTAAGTTCCTAATTAAACTTTCATTTTTGATTTTCTTTTCGTTTTCCCACTGAGCCAGTATTGAGGGAACCCTTGAGGCGATGTTGATTCTTTGGGACTGAGAAACAAAAGATCCGGAATCGAGTAGAAAGATACCGTTAGATGTAGTTAATAGAATCTGTCTGGAATCGGGTGAAAATACATATGTTGAGCCTGTCAGGTCGCCGTCGGTGATCCTTTTGGGGTCGCTGGAAAATCCAAGCGGAAAATTAAATGTATCCAGGCTCCAGAGGCCTTCCTTGTCGTTCCCTGGGTCTTTTGAGGCCGGGACCAGGAAAGCTATTTTTGTGCCGTCTTGAGATACTGCCGGGTTAGTCGCACCTGAAAAAGTGATTGGGGAGAGAGATGGGACATTTTTAAATAGTGAAATAGTCACATTTGTAACAATTTCCTTATCTATTGAAAGTCTTTTGGACCAGGGAAAGAAACCGTCTTTTTTGACCTCAATATCGTAATTGCCGGGTGCAAGTGAAAGGGATGTGTTTGTTGCACCCTTTAACTCTTTGTTAATGTAAACCGAGGCTCCGTCAGGCTCGGATTTAATTACAAGGATCCCGTTAGGTTCAAATTTGAGGGTTTTAAAATTAAGACGGTAGCCTCTGGCGTAAAAGGAAACAAAAATGCCAAAAAAACCGACTATAAATAGGGTAGACAGAAATACAAAAATTCGGACTTTAGTCATGGCTCATATTATATCAGACTCCCAATGATATCTTTGAATTCTGATATAATGCAGGTCAGGAAGCTAATAGCTAAAAGTGAAGAGTGAAAAACTTTTTCGCTTTTCCTTTTTAGTTTTTCTCTGGAATTATGCCTCGTAAAAACATTGCAATCGACTTAGGTACAGCCAATACTTTGGTTTGGTTGGCCGGGGAAGGCTTAATCGTTAATGAGCCTACAGTTGTAGCTATTTCCGCCGATGACAATAAAGTGGTGGCTGTTGGGGAAGAAGCAAAAAAGATGTTGGGTAGAACCCCCGAAGCGCTAATCGCCAGCCGTCCTATGAGGGATGGGGTAATAGCGGATTATCAGATAACAGAAGCTATGCTTAAGTACTTTATAGGCAAAGTGGTCGGAAAGTTTCAATTTTTTAAGCCAAATGTAATGGTTTGTGTACCTGCAGGCTGTACCCAGGTGGAACGGCGTGCGGCCTTGGATGCGACTCTGTCTGCAGGTGCCTCCCATGCCTATTTAATTGATGAGCCGTTAGCAGCCGCAATCGGTGCAGGAATACCGGTATCGGCTCCCTCCGGGCATATGATTGTAGATATTGGCGGAGGCTCTACCGAGGCGGCCGTAATTTCTTTAGGGGGAGTTGTTACGCATAAGTCTGTCAGGGTAGCGGGGAACAAGATCGATGAGGCTATACAAAATTATTTAAAAAAGAAACACAATCTAATAATTGGGGATCAAACTTCTGAGGATATTAAATTGAAAATTGGTTCGGCCATACCCCTGGCCAAGGAGGAAAAACTTGAGATATCCGGTCGAGATCTGGTTTTTGGGCTTCCCAGAAGCGTAATTATAACTTCTTCCGAGGTTAGTGAGGCCATAAACCCTGTTTTAATGCAAATTGTGGGTGGGGTTAAGGCTGTTCTTGAAGATACGCCTCCTGAACTTGCCGCAGATATAATAGATAAGGGAATCGTTATGAGCGGTGGGACGTCGCTCCTTAGGAATTTTGACAAGCTGATGACACAAGAAACCGGAGTTCCTGCTCACGTAGCTGATGAATCACTCTTGTGCGTGGTAAGGGGAACGGGTTTGGTTCTTGAAAATATTGAACTTTGGAAAAGAAGCGTAAGCACAAAAGGTTAACACATAATAGTATGAATCCCAGCTGCGCTATAGGGTACAGGGAATAATCCGAACATTACGAAGTTATAGGTTGGCTGTTTTTATACAGATTGCACTTATTGATCTAAACAGAAAGGTGGGATAGATAAGCAATATCGTTCTAAAATAAATACTTATAGTATGAGCCAAAAAATGTCAATCGAGTTGAGGACTGTTTGAGGATAACTATTAAAAAGGGTATTTAAAAAAAGATGTAAAAACTTGTTCAATATTGTTTGTTTAAGAGGATAGTAAAGTTAGTATTTAAGACCTTTAGTATAGTTCCATTTATCCCTACATACAACATACTATAAACAAGATTCCAATTATAGTATAGGGTATAATTGTTTGCGGAAAATATGAGGCTAATGTACGAAAAGTTAAAAGTTATAAGTTAAAAGTTAAAAGCTTATGAATAAAATCAGAGTAAAAAGAGACAAAAAAAGTCAAAAATACGGACAAATCCTCGGAATTAATGTACTTAGCAGTTCCATTAACTCACTGCTAACAGGAGTGGAAGAAAATATATCCTGTAATAAAAAATTTTATATTGTCACACCTAACCCCGAGCTTGTTTTAATGGCACAGAAGAATAAAGAGCTTGCAATAGCCCTCAATTCGGCAGATTACCCGGTTCCGGACGGAGTCGGGCTTGCCTATGCATCAAAATTCCTCTCGGGGGATAATCTGAACATAATTCCGGGCAGAAAATTTTTCGAAGAGCTTGTTCAACTCGCTGCGAAAAAGCATTGGAAGGTATTTCTCCTTGGCGGGTTGGGGGATGAAGCTGCTTTGGCAGCTTCAAAATTCAAAATTAAAAATTCAAAATTAAAAATTGAAACTGTAGGGGGGCCAAAATTGAATCAAAATGGGGAACCTGATACCAAAGTTGATATTAAGATACAGTTTGATGTTATTGCCCAGATAAATAAGTTTAGGCCTGTTCTCCTTTTTGTTGCCTTTGGAAATCCAAAACAAGAGATTTGGATACATAAAAACTTATCCAAACTTAAAATAGGCGGGGCGATGGCAGTTGGTGGAACTTTTCGCTATGTTGCCGGTTTTTCTAAATTACCTCCAAAATGGATGGAAAAAGCAGGCCTTGAGTGGTTGTGGAGGCTCATCAAAGAACCCAATCGGTTCAAACGTATTTTTAATGCTTTTCCAATTTTCCCCATCAAAATTTTTTGGTATAAACTGACACACCTCTAAATTCCGGTCTTGTAAGTGCGTTTGTTCGTGCTAAGATTTTCTTCCGATGAGCATAGAAAGAAGTCTTAATACGATTATTAGACTACCCGAGGACGTTTATGAGCAAAAAAACAATCTTCCGGGTATTGAAATAAGGGAAAAGATATCTAAATCAATATTCACAGGTTTATCATTTTTCCTGATTTTTAATGGAGTGGAAGTCGATTGGGAAGAGAGTGGATATAGAACAAAAAGAATTGCCAGGATTGAGGACAAGATCAAGAGGAGAGATTCGACAGAACCCGAACGTGACATATATGGAGTTAGGTTTATAACCGAAGTGGAAGATAGGGGATGGCTGTCTCGTCTTATCCAATCTGCTTACCCACTAACGCCAAAAGAATTTCCGGGAGGAAAACCCAGCATTAGAGATTACAGAAACCCGGAAGTTCGAGCAAGTCATATTGAGAAATCAAATCCTCACATGAGCCCGATTTATTCAGCATTGCATATAAACTTTGTTTTTCAAAGGAGTGGCTCAAGTCTCTTAGACATTGGTGAAGTTCAAATAATGACACACGGGGAACTTATGGTTTATAAACAAACCAGGGACGGATATTCAAACGGCCATACCGATTAATGGAGCAATTTGATATCTCCATGCACAAGCAATCTTTGTTCTTGGATAAACTTTCCGATCGCTTCTCCTGTGACCAGTTTTATGGAGTCCTCGACTCCTGGGTAGACGTCCTCGTAGGTACCGCCTAATGTGTGGTCGTGGTTGGCGAGTTCCAGAAACGTACTTTCTCCGGGTATAAGATCCAAACGTCTCCACCTAACCGTCAGTTTGCGGGATTTGGCACTCAGTTCCCCTACATTATCTTTGGACAGAAAGTCGAAAAGTTTTTCGGGGAAGGAATACTCATCTTCAATATTCAGTTCACCGGCCGGATCTGCCAAAAAGGCATCGACATTTCGTCTGTTTTCATGGCTGGTATGTTCCATTTCAAAGCCGAACACTTGTCCGACACCTTCCATTCCGTCGATCCCTGTCTTAAATTTTCGATACGCCTCGGGTGAAAGTTGGCCGCTTTTTGGTGAAAAAACTATCTTGCTTTTCTCTGCGAGCTCAATTTGTTTAGTGGTAAGTCTGTCGGGTGTGTTGGTCTCGGTCAGGGTGTTGTCGGATAGAAGTGCATAACCTGTTTCTTTTAGAACCTCACGGGCGTTGTAATTCTCAATATCGTGTGCCATTCCATACACCATCTTGTTTTCTAGTCTTTCTTTGATTATTGCTTCATGGTTTTTTAAAAGGTGCTTCGCAAGCTCGTCATGCTCGGCCGGAGTACAGGCATAAAAAACTCCATTGGGTGCAATCCAACCGTCAGGGGAGGTGATCTTTGGACTGGGTCCGAATTTTTGTTCTGCCTCTCGGAAAACTTCGCCTTTGTCGCTCATTTATTTTTCCCTCCCCAAACCTCAGCAAATTCGTGACGCGCCCGGTAGAGTTTTCCTTCAACTGCCCGTTCGCTTAGCCCGAGCATTTTGGCTATTTCGGAGTAGGAAAGGTCATACCAATATCTGAACTGCAGTAGTTGTCGTTTCTCTGGAGGGAGGAGGTTCAAACAATCATTCACAGACCTCCTTAGTTCGTTAAGAGCGAGGGTTTCTTCCGGAGAAAGGGATTTGTCGTCAATGTTGTTAAAAGCGTCTATAAGCGGTACAACAATTTTAGAGTTGCGGTTTACCTGATCGTGGTAATAATCAGCGATTTTATTTAAGGCAATTCTACAAATCCAGGTGAAATAGCTTGATTTGTGTCGAAATGTGTTCCATCCCCGCCAGGCGGCTACCATTGTGGAGCTTAACACTTCCTCAACTGCTTCAGAGTCTCCTGAGACTCTTTTAATAACAAACTTGGTTAATGGTGCTGCAAGTCTTTCAAACTCTTTGGTAAAAGAACTGTTTTGTTTGGTGTTGGCCATAATTGAGACTATCAAAAAGTATACCACCTAATATCAATCTGTTAGAATAGCGGGATGAAAGAACTAATATTAATAAAACTCGGGGGAAGTGTTATTACTGATAAGTCCATGGAGTTTACTGTACGGCCCGAGAATATAAAGAGACTGGGCGGGGAGATAAAAGCTGCATTAAAAGTGTTTTCCGGCGCGATTGTTATCGGTCATGGCGCAGGGTCTTTTGCGCATACTCCCGCTAAAAAATATCAAACAAAAAAAGGCCTCATTAATTCCAAAAGTTTGATGGGAATGAGTATTGTGGAGGACGCCGCAAGACAACTAAACGCAATCGTTATTAAAGAGTTTATTAAAGAAAATCTCCCGGTTTTTCCATTTTCCCCTGCAAGTTTCATAATTTCTGATACTCTAATTTCCATTAAATCCTACATTGATCCACTCGAGCATCTCTTGCTGACAGGGGGGCACCCTGTCATATATGGGGATGTAATAATGGATAAAAAACAGGGATGTACTATTTTTTCTACAGAAAAAATACTTTCGATCATCGCTAAAAAATTAATCAAAAATTACAAAATCCGCATGATTTATGTTACAGATGTCGATGGAGTATACGACGAAAATGGCAAGACAATTCCGGTCATAACGAGCAAGAATTTTGATCAACTAAAGTCGTCTATTTTGGGAGCAAGGAATGTAGATGTAACAGGAGGAATGTTACACAAAGTAGAAGAAAGTTTAAAACTGGCAAAAACAATTGGAATTAAAACTCAAATTGTAAACGGGACAAAAGCAGGCGGACTTATGAATGCTATTTTAGGAAAAGGGCGTTTGTCCTCGACGCTTGTCAAAAAATAACAGCCTCAAAACATGTCGGTGTCGACGGCTATTATTTTAAGCCAAATTTTTTCCTCTTCGGTCACTTCCATTCCTGTTCTGGCACGTATCAAAAGTACTTCTTTGGCCTCTTTTATTTCCTTGGGAGTCTCTTTTCCCCAAACGAATTCCCAAGCGGCACCGTAAAGCGGAATATCCCGCGCGTTCGCCGGCAGGGGATTGGCCTCAAGAAATTTTTCCAAGGTAAGATGGCTTTCACTGGTCCAGCTAAGTCCCGTCGGAAGTTCGATCGGTTTTCCCCAAAAATTTAATTTTTTGGAAATTCCTTGGACCTCTTCGGTTAAAAGCGCTCCAAGTAGTGACTCTTTGTTTGCCATGGGGAGAATTATATCAGAGGAGACTAATAGATGTGTGTTGTTAAGGGGGTGTATAAACAATGACGGTCGAAAATACTGGTGTTGATGAACAGTTAGATAATGATTTGGGTACAATCGGTGACGGCCATGAAGGCCGTGGCGACGAACCTGAGGGAGAGTCTATTCAAAGAGAAGACAATGTTCTGGAAACGCTTTAGTGTTCATTTAAAATAGTGATATACTAGCGCCAAATGGCAGAAAGAATTGTTAGAGTTGGTGTACCGGCGGATTTTGCAGATGAAATGACAGCCAGAGAGACAGAACCTGACTGGTTTGGAAAAATATTGGACGACGCAGCCATCAAAGAAGTTGTGTCTGTTTTGGTAAAGGCGGGAGAAGTTAAGCCGGATGACCAGGTTAGAATAGAATTCCGTGCAGATCCGGCCGTTAAATCTGCCGACAACAATAGACCTATTTGGGTTTCGGAAATTATGGGCGGCAGTCTGGTTGGGGAAGAAGTTGAGGGGAATATCAAGCTCTATATCTATCAAGCCCCGACGTTTGAAAACAATAACTAGAGTTGACTCTAGTTGGAATCCAAATACGGTATCATGATGATGTATAACAAATTATGAAAAAACTAGCCCTTTTTGATATTGATGGTGTTATCTATGGGGGCCACGTAATTTTTGGGCAGATTCAAAGTCAAGAAAAAAGCGGACTAATTGTTAAAGGTACATGGGATAAAGTTCATTTACTTCTTGAGGAATATAAGTCGGGTCAAAAAAATTATAAACAGGCAGCCGACAAGATGCTTGAAGTTTACGCAGAAGCTCTTAAGGGAATTGATTATAAAGAAATAGTCGAAAGTACTTCTGAGTATTTAGACGAGAACAAAGATAAGTTCTTTTCCTACTTCGCAGAAATAATCCCACAAATTAAAGAAGAATACGATATTTATTTTGTAACCACCAATTTCCAGTTTGCTTGCGAGGGGGTATGTACGATGTTCGGTCTTAAGGATTACCTCTCTTCAATCGCTGAAGTTAAAGACGGTAAATTTACAGGTAAGGTCGAATTAAGTTTGGCTGGGAGTAAAGGAGTCGTTGCCGACTTGGTTACAAAATACGGCAAAAGCGGATCTTTTGCAGTCGGGGATTCAGAAAATGATGCTGAAATGTTAGATAAAGTGGAATTTCCGTTTGTAATGGAGCCAAATGACAAACTTGTGGAAATTGCAGACGAAAAAGGCTGGTCTATAGTAGACAGGGACGATATCGCTGACGCAATCCTTGATCTGATATAATCTGCATATGGCTGAATCAAAAGTTTTGCTCCCCAAAGACACGGTTGTTCCGAATCATATTGCCATTATCCCTGACGGCAACCGCAGGTGGGCAAGGGCAAGGGGACTTAACACTCTTCAAGGGCATAAAAAAGGATTTGACACGGCTGTTGAAATTTGCAGGTCTGCAAGAAGTTGGGGAATCCACACAATCACCCTTTGGGGTTTTTCTACCGAGAATTGGGATAGAACGGCAGAGGAAATAGGCTATCTTATGAAGCTATATTCCAGGATGATCGACCAATATCTTGCCGATGCCCAAAAGGACAAGGTAAAAATAATTCATCTGGGACGAAAAGACCGATTGCCAAAATTTCTTCTAAGTAAAATCGCCAAAGCGGAAAAGGAAACAAAAGATAATAAAAAATATATTATGAACATCGCCATTGATTACGGCGGGCACGATGAAATCATTAGGGCAGTCCAAAAGATGGTAATAGACAAAGTTCCGGCTGGGAAAATTGACAAAAAGTTGTTTGAAACCTATCTTGATACAAAAGGTCAGCCTTACCCATATGTTGATTTGATGATACGAACCAGCGGGGAACAGAGAACCAGCGGAATGCTTTTGTGGCAGTCGCCTTATACTGAGTACTATTTCGAAAACGATCATTTTCCTGACTTCTCTCCCGAGAAGTTAAAAGAAGCGGTCTTAGATTTTAGCCGCCGCAGACGTAGATTTGGCGGAAATGACGCAGAAGAGCACCTAAAATTTAATCCAGAAATTGCAGCCAAGCTTGAACTCTCCTGGTGGAGGCTTAAAAATATTCCGGAAGGTGTCCGCATTCGTGACTATGCGATGAAACATATAAAAGAGCAGTACGGGTTAAGTAAGACTTTGGCAATCCAAGCAGCAAAATTATTAGTTGAGGCTTTTGTTTTTGAGAAAGCGAGCAAATTTACCGAAGCCAAAGGAAAAATGAAGAAATTTTATCAGTTAGTCAAAAACGAACTCAAATTAGCATTCGAACCGGAAATTGTTGCTTCACTTGAGGTAAAAATGAATAGGGAGCTTGCCGGCAAGGATTCTGTGGAATCGTCTTTTGAGGCAGAACAAACGGCCAAAGAACTTTATGCCGAGGTCTATCGCATTTCATTGTTTCAAGCGGCGAAAGCGGCACACCTACGGATCTTAGCTGCAGTTGAGCGCAATTTGGCAATGGCGGCCCATTCGACAGGCTCAGGGTCTACGAGGTTTGTCGAAGCCCATTGGGCCAAAGCCGAAGATTATCTTCAAAAGTACTACAGGGCGTTAAAAGAGAGAGTTGCATAAATAGGATTTGCTTCATTTATTGTTCAAGGTTTCTCAAAAAGAGATTGGGGTTTTCCCCCGAAGTTATTTTGACTCGGGGGTTACGGAGAAAGTATCTGACATTTTGTTGATGTTGGCCTGTTGCTCCAAAAGGGCATAGACCCCTATAGCAACTTCGATAATGTGGAGCATTTCTTCGGGTTCAAATTTCGACCCCTGACTTTCAAGAAATCTTGCCAACACGGGCTGTTCTTTAACTAATCTGTCTTTAACTCTGTTGAGCATTTCTCCCCACGGCTCCGAACCCTTCCTGTCTGCATCTAGGATTTTATTAAATGTTTCACTTGTGACAATAGGCAGCCCTCTGCCTGTGACAGCAGGTCTTTCTAGTTCTTTCATATGTGGTATTCTACACTATAAGTCAAAATAATCAAGTCTTTGATCCTTCGTAAGCCTCAGACTACCTCAGTCCCAGACTTCTCCTTCGACAGGCTCAGGATCATGATGCATTCAGAATTTTAAAAGGATCAATTTGGTATACTTTCCTTATGAACTTGATCAAAACT
Source organism: Candidatus Woesebacteria bacterium (assembly GCA_016432365.1). Lineage (GTDB taxonomy): Bacteria > Patescibacteriota > Microgenomatia > UBA8517 > UBA8517 > GWB1-39-10. The sequence continues at coordinate 968,115 of CP066686.1, read as the reverse complement.
ACATCTTTTGAACTGGCCGTTAATACAAGAGGGGGTAAAAACTCAGAAAGAGTCGTCATCATGCTTCCCGGTAAGCTTGATACCAAGGATTATGCTAATTTTGTTAGCCATCAGGAATATTTGGCCGGCAAGGGTTTTTATACTGTGGCGGTTGATCCGCCCGGCACCTGGGAAAGTCCTGGAGGGATTGAACTTTTTACAACCACCAACTATCTTAAAGCTGTTAATGAATTAATTGAATATTACGGTAACAAACCGACCTTATTATTGGGTCACTCTCGAGGTGGAAATGTGGCCATATTGGCAAGTGTTAATCCAAATGTAATCGGTATCATTTTGGTAATGTCTTCGTATGAACCGCCTACACCTCCCAAGTCTGTCAAAGATGGAGTTCAGATTGAGCATAGGGATATTCCACCTGGTAGTGAAAGGACCAAGGAACAGAAAGAATTTGCTCTACCTATTGAATATTTTAAGGATGGAGAAAAATTTGATACTTTGGCTGTTTTAAAAAAGTGCCAAAAACCAAAATTATTATTTTCAGGAACTGACGACAGGTACTACACACCGAAAGAAATTGAAGAAATATATGAATCTATTCCGATGCCAAAAATGCTCCACGAGTTAAATTCAGATCACGGCTATCGCCGCCATCGGGAGATAGTTGAGGAAGTAAATAAAGTAATAGAAGGGTTCATAGATAAGTATCTAAACTGAAAACTTATAAATAAAAATTGACTATTGGGTTGGGGTTGCTGTTGGAGCTATAGATGGGGAAGCCGGCGCTGGGGCGGATAAACCGGTATAGTTTGTTCCAAGTATTATCAAGAGATCTATGGTAGCATCTGCTGGCTTTACCTCGCCTTCGGGGAGTGTTGATACGGTACCTCCAATAAGATCAGCCATTTGTTTTGCAAGTCCTTCTTTATTTGTTAAATCAACAACTATAGTCCTTTCGTATTTATTTGCGGCGTTTGCCCTAGTAACAACATTCACATTTGATGCAGTTTTTACTATATTGGTAGCAAAAGTATTGGAAAGTCCTGCGATGTTTGTTCCATTGTAAACGGCCACTTTAATAGGCGCTTCCTGGTTTTGCCCTAAACTAATAGGGCCCACTTCTATTATTTTGTTCGTGCTTGGCCTATATAAGATTGCTTTGCCGGCCTTTGTATAAATCAAGACTTTGTCGCCATTTTGGGCCTTGGCAAAAAATGTCTGGTCCTTGAGTTTGCTGTAATCCAATACGGTTGCAACTTGAGGTTCTTCGTCCTGGGGTAGTTCTATCAGTATCGATAGCTTGGCCAGTATCGTTTTGACTTCTTCTTTTTGTGCTGCTGTAGGGTCTTTTAGAAGTTGCAACGCCTTTTGGTTTTGGTTATAGAAATAGTATGTTCCTGCGGCACCGCATAAAATAAGAAGGACTGCAACTGCAGTCAAAATTATTTTAAAAGATATTTTTCTGGGTAACTTTTTTTCTTCTTGTTCCATATATGTCTAAGTTTTGTCTTCTGATTATTGTACATATTTTAATAAATATCAATCAGAAGTTGGTGTAGGGCTAGGGGTAACGAGCTCTGCAGAATCTGTGGCGTTTGGTGCAGCTGTTGGCAGAGGAGTGGGTGTAGGTAATAACTTTATTACACTATCCAATTGTTCTTTATTGACACAGGTCTCATTATTCACCGTTCCTACACAAATCTCTTCCGTATGAATCTTTTTAGTAAATATTTCATCAGCCATGGCGGTCAGTTTTTCTTGGACTTCGCTTAATGTTGTTTTAATCGAATTCACCAAGCTTGTTAGTGCGCCCCAGTCGCTGTTGGTTATTGTCGCACTTGCACTTGAAAGCTTTATCTCGTCAATCTGTAGCTGTTGTTCTTGTATGGCCTTAGTAAGCACCGGTATGAACTGGGTGGTAAATAATCCCAGTGTTCCGTCGTTGTTGTGTCCGACGAGCTCCGGGAATACTTGCTCTACATCTTGTGCAATAAATCCTAAAGCTCCATCGTCTGTTGATTTCCAGTTATATGATACAGGTTTTAATCCAAGCACCTTTTCCAAAGTACCACTACTTAGATCCACAATGTTTTGTTTAAGATTTTTATCAGATGGATCGACGTTAGTTAACACTCCGGCATTACTATATACAGTGCCTGTCCCTAAAGTATCGATAGATACAGTTCCATCAGCGTGTAAATTACCCTGAACATCAAAGAAGTAGTCTGGTGAGTTATCAGGTCCAACACCAACACCATTTACACCCCATCTCATTGATGCAGAACTGTCTCCAATATATAACCATTTAACTCCACCGGTTGATCCTGCACCGACCTCGTATGTGCCAGGCCCTTGTAGTACTATGCCAGGATTATCACCTGCAATATGTAACAAGGGAGCAAACCCACTCGCGGAAGTGGGATTAGTGGTACCGATACCAACACTTCCTGCTCGAGTTACAACAAATTTACCAACTCCTGATGCGCTGGCTGTGATTATATTCTGATCTCCGGTTTCATCAAAAATCGCCAGGGCTTTGCCTGTTACACTACCCCCAACATGGAGTTTCGAAGTAGGATTGGTTATGCTAGTCCCTATTCCAACATTTCCCGTCGTGGCAATTGTCATATGAGGGTTTCCGGTAGGAGAACTGGCACTAAGTCCTAAACTGTTCGAACCAGAAAAAAGTCCCATTTGACCCCCGGTAACTAAATACACTGTAAATACCGGAGACCCTGAATAATCGAACTCTCCCAAATATTGGTTTGTGCCATTTGTATGTAATATTGCAGTGGGACTTGAGGTTCCAACTCCCAATCTACCAGCGTTTGTTAGCGTCAACCGATTTGTCCCAGATGCTGATGCGACTAAAATATTCTGGTCCCCAGTTTCATCAAAAATGGCAAGCGCCTTGCCTGTGACAGCACCTGTTAAGTGAAGTTTACTGGTAGGACTTGAGGTTCCAATTCCCAGTTTTGATTGTATAGCCATACTTCCGACACCGGGATCAGTCCCATTCCATGTTGAATCTCCTAATGACAATCCTCCTGCATTACTCAGTCTTAGTCTTTCAATGTCGGTAGTGCCAAATTTAATACTGTTTCCATCTTTTCCCCATACTAATATGTTGTTATCAGCAGCATACCCCAAGAAAAAACCGTCGGAGGACGTTGATCCCGAAACACCAGAGGTAACTTGAATAACAGTCTCTCCAGAACCTGAGCCAATCACTGATAGCTTAGAAGCCGGGTTCGTTGTGCCAATACCTACATTGCCAGTTTTGAGATAAAGAGTGTTTGCAACAGCCCCGGTGCCCTCACTTGTAATAGGTGTAACTGAGTTCTGCTTAAAGTACATATCGCTTGTTCCTGAATTGACCGTCAAAATACCGCTGGTAATATACAGCGGGTATGATGGTCTGGCGGTAATATAGGCGCCACTACCAACAGCCACGTACAAATCAAGGCCGCCAGAGTTATTAATGGTAATTAATCCAGTTCCTGTTCCTCCGTTTTCTGTTCCATTTGTGACAATCGACCCCCATGAAGTCAAAGTACCGGCATGCGACAACTGAAGTCTGGTCGTCCCTGAACCGGAAGCTGTAAAAATATCTTGATCCCCGGTTTCATCAAAAATAGCCAATGCTTTTCCAGTTACTTTGCCAGAAACATGAAGTAGAGAGGTGGGAGAGGTGGTGCCGATACCGACAAGGCCGGATCCATCAATGCGCATTTTTTCGGTAGAGCCTGTATACATTTGTAGAGTTCCATTGGTGCCGGTTGAGCCGCCGTAGAGTCGCATGTAATTACTAGCCAAATACATCGTGGATCCATTACTGGGTCCGTTGGTATAACTGACATACCAGGGATTAACGTTGCCAGTTGTACCAAGTCCTCCAGTGCTGAAGAAGTAAGAGATGCTACCTGTTACTATTTCTAATTTACCCCAAGTGCCAGGAGTAGTTGTGCCTATACCAACGTTGCCAGAGTGGTCAATAACAAATTTCGGACTTCCTGATGCCGAAGCGACCAAAATATTCTGGTCACCAGTTTCGTCAAAAATTGCCAGTGCTTTGCCGGTAACCGCACCGGAGACGTGGAGTTTACTGGTGGGGGCAGTGGTGCCGATACCAACATTACCATTCGTGAGTATCTGCATGACTGTGCCGGAACCAAAGGTGGAGTTATTAACGTTAAATTCAATTCCTGTACCAGAAACACCCTGAACAATCATGTTGAGATTTCCTCCGTTATAGTCATAACCCATAAAGCCATAGCCGTTATAGCTCATATAAGAACTATTACCACCAGAACCACTAAAGCCAAGCTTTAATGCTAATCCCTCTAATTTTACTTGAAGAGGCGTTTCTGGAGTTGTTGTTCCTATTCCTACCCTTCCTGTTGAAGTATCCACATACAAATCATCAGTGTTAACGGCAAGATCTCCGGTTGTCGAGAGAGCTACATTTAGATTTGATCCAGCTGCCGGAGTAATCGTAAGTGCGCCACCTGAAGTTATTGCGTTATTGGCGAGATTTAATGTTTGGACATTGGCCAACCCGGTAGTATCAATATATGCTACCTGAGTACCGCTGTGGCCGTAGATATTGAGCGGGTAATCCGACGCGGGTGCGCTCGTGGCGTCGGAGTAACCCAGAATAATATCTCCATCTTCATCAATCAACGCTTTCTGGTATCCGGCAATACCTAACGCCAGGAGCTGGCCGTTGGCGACCGATGTCGTGGGGTTGATAAGAACAGAGGCTTGAGTAAGCGTCGTAGCTGTAGGTTCGTAGGAAAACGTTGTTTGTCCGGAGAAACTTTGGGAGGAATTGGAATTAATATTTGCAACATATAGATTGTTAAACCGATACGACGAAGATCCCAAATCTGCTCCCAGGTCGACACTGGGAAGAATCTTTTTCCCACTGGTAATGGTGGCGTTGCCAAACGTTAATCCATCGACCACGACCGAATCAGTTGTCGTTGTAAGCCCCACGCTCGTTCCGGAGTCGGTCCATCCGGACAACGTATAATCAGGTTCCACCGCAGTAAAGGTAATCTTGTCAGCTGTAGCATCAGTGGTGATGGTTACACCACTTCCTGCAAAAGTAAGCGTATCTGTGTTCGTATCAGTTACAACATCAGACTGTCCTGATACTGAAATAGTCTTAAAAATGTTTTGTGAAGAACCAAGACTGCTGTTTGTAACTTTAAACCCGTCAATTGTAATACCATCGCCGGCAGTAAGTGCTACAGTACTTTTAATAGTTGGTGTTTGACCGGTTGTGATACTAATGCCATCCCCGGCTTTAAGGCTGTAGATTACATTGGGAACAGTTATATCTTCCAAAAAAGTGACACTGTCGGAAAACTTAGCAGGCAAGTTAACATTGAAAGTGTAGGCGGGGATTATACTTTCGGCAGCTAAAACTGAGGGACTATTTATATCAGCCTTGGTTATATTTTTGGGTAGAGTAGCGGGTGGATTTAACAAAGCGGACAGTATGTCTGATTGGCCTCCAACAGCTGATACAGTAAACAGAGAACCAAGACCAAGAATTGTAAAAAGGATTGACCACAACAAAACAAAACCGATTGTTGGCAATAGGTGGCTGGTTTTGAAATCATTTCCTGTCTGTTTTGGTTGGGGATTGGGGATTAAATTGGTTTTGGTGTTTAGAGATCGAAAGTTGATTAGTTGTTCTTTTGTATAGAAGCGTTGCCCGCCGTGGCTTATTTGTTCGGGAACCAGTTTTCCACTTTTATTCCACCGGCGTAAGGTTTTAGAGGAAATACCTAAAATATTAGCAGCTTCCTGAATTCGTAAATGATTGGCAGTCATAAAGTTAGAAACTTGTACACGATTTTAGAATTTGTCCAAGTTCCAATACCCATATTGATTCTAAACTAATAAACTGTCAAGGCCATTTTAGTCAATTTTGGCCAAGTTTTTGATTAAAAATTGCTTGACAAGCATAAAGCGATATTAAATACTTAATATGTGAAGAAAATCGCAATTATATTATCTGTTTTTTTTGTATTGTGTTTAGGATTTAAATATTCGAATTTTGAATTTGTTCCAGAAACATATGCCCAGTCTACCCAGGCTGTAGCCATATCTACTCCAATTCAGGGAAATTCTTTTGACGGCGCGATAATTTGCAGTTCCTCGGGAAATATTTATGTTCCCTGCTCGCGAGAATACGATCCAAATCTTTTTGGAGTTGTTACAAATAGCCCCGGTGTATCTTTTGAAAACGGAGTTTCGGGGAGTTTTCCTGTAATTTCTAATGGTGATGCTTTTGTAGTTGTCAGCTCGGCGAATGGAGTAATCAAAAAGGGTGATTATGTAACCAGTTCGAAAACTCCAGGTGTAGGTATGCTGGCCAAAAAAAGCGGATATGTAATTGGAATTTCACTTGCTGACTATACCAATACAGACCCCAACGTAAAAGGTGAAATACTGGTGTCTGTTGGAGCCAAACCTGCCGTTCTGACTAAAGGGGCCGGGAATAATCTACTTCAGCTCATTTTGGAAGGCGTATCGGGTGCTTTCGAGTCTCCGTTGGCGGCTCTCCGCTATATTGTCGCAGGAATATTGGTTATAGTAAGTGTAGTATTCTCTCTTTTATATTTTGGAAGAATTGCCAAAAGTGGGGTAGAAGCGTTGGGTAGAAATCCATTAGCCGCAAGGGCGATACAATTAGGTATATTAGTTAATATTTTGATGGCTATTGTTATTATGGTGGTTGGACTGGGGATTGCATATATTGTTTTGGTTATATGATTCATTCTTATAAATATTGTCAGGAAAAAATAAAAGATATTGGTTATGTTGTTAGAGTCAAAGATGCTTTGGTTTCTGTCAAAGGGATGACCGGGGGTGTGGTGGGGGAAGCCGTTGCATTTGAAGACGGTAGACATGGGATGATCCAAACTTTGGAGCCGGTCGAAACTCAAATAGTTGTCTTTTCCAGGGAGCCGGTGGCGGTTGGTACAAAGGTTGCCAGGACAGATAGCGCTCTTAAAATTTCCGTAGGGGATGCAATGCTTGGACATACAGTTACTGCACTTGGTTATGATGCAGATGATTTTAAAGAATTAAGCTCTGATTCTGAACCCCGGCCCGTAGAAGTCCCTGCCTTGGGGATCTCTTTTAGAAGAAAAATAGATCGTTTTTTAGAGACCGGAGTTGCAGTTTGTGATCTGATTACTCCGTTGGGTCAGGGTCAACGCGAGCTTATCATCGGTGACAGGAAAAGTGGTAAGACTCACTTTTTACTTCAGGTGATTCTATCTGCGGTTAATAAAAAGCAGGTTGTCGTATATGCTTTTATAGGCAAAAAGCGGGTAGAGATAGAGAGGGTTGAACAATTCTTGAAAGAGCACGGTGTGCGTGACAAATGCATCATCGTATCCGCTCCGGCAAGTTCTCCTGCCGGCGAAATTTATCTGGCACCTTTTACTGCCATGACGATTGCGGAATATTACAGGGATAAGGGTATAGATTCGGTTGTAATTTTAGACGATTTGAGCACTCATGCTAAGTATTATCGTGAGATTTCACTTCTTGGCGGAAAGTTCCCGGGCCGTGAGAGTTATCCCGGTGATATTTTTTATATCCACGCCCGTTTATTGGAAAGAGCGGGGAATTTCAATATTAATGGTCGTTCTGCTTCTATTACAGCGCTTCCTGTGGCTGAAACACTTGGTGGTGATTTTACCGGTTATATCCAAACGAACCTCGCTTCAATTACGGATGGCCATTTATTTTTCGATAGCGAGCTTTTTCTTAAAGGTATTCGGCCAGCCATAAATTTTTTTCTTTCTGTGACTCGTGTGGGTAGGCAAACCCAAACACCGCTTTTGCGCAATATCGGTTTTGAGGTCTTGTCCTTTCTCAAGAAACATGCAGACTATCAGAGATATCTCCGTTTTGGAGCCGAGATCAATGAAAATTTAAGAAAGACCGTTAATGATGGTGATAAAATTTACTCTTTTTTCAATCAAACCGGGTACGATGTTTATCCTTCTGAGATATCCGCCTATCTTGTTGCTCTTATTGTTGCAGGAAAATGGAATGGCAAGGCTGTAATCGTTAATGGTAAATCTGATGGAAAAAGTGCTATCGAGATGGCAAAAAAACTTGCATTAGATAAAAGTGTTGGTGAAAAAATAAATAAATCTAAGACATTGCAGGAATTGGTAGAGAAGATCAAGAAATGATCAAAGCTTATTAGGATATCATGAAGACTATAAAAAAAATAAAATCCGATTTGGTGATGAACAATGATGCACGCGGTATTATTCAAGTTTTTGAGGAGGTAAGCGCTCGTAAAATGATGGATATTAGGGAAGGGATACTTGCCGAGCGTGCCTTTTTGGAAAGGCTTTCGACCCTTTCGGATGATGTTGGGACAGATTTGGCACTGGCAGAGTCAAGGACTCCAAAAAAAGCCGCGGTGTATTTGGCGTCTAATGCCGGACTTTTCGGAGATTTGCCCGAAAGGGTTTTCTCTCTTTTTATATCCGAGATAAAAGGCATGGATGCGGATATCTTTGTAATTGGCAAGGAAGGAGCAATTTATATGAAAAACGCAGCCCCCCGAATACAATATAAATTAATCGATATGCCGGACGATGAGCTACCCGAGACCTTGTTAGGTGAAATATCTAATTTTCTTGCCGGTTATTCATCGATCTCTGTCTTTTACGGGCGTTTTAAGAATCTGGTAAATCAGGAAGTTGCGTTGGGGAAGGTTTCAGGCAATACTATTTCGGAGAATGCTAATAAAGATGAAAAAGAAATGCGTCTAAAAAGGGCGAGATACCTTTATGAACCAAATATAGAGTCGGTTTCCGTCAAATTTAGAAATGAAATATTGGCGGTTTTAATTGAAGGTATGACCAGAGAAAACCAATTGGCAAAGTTTGGATCGCGCCTGATGCATTTGGATAAAGCCTTCGATAATATTGAAAAGAGTTTGGAAAAATTAACTTTTGAATTCAGGAGGGAGTCCAAGAAATTGGAAGACAAGAAACAGATAGAAAGGGTTTCAAGACTAATGATATGAAGGAAGGTAAAATTGAAGCCGTATACGGACAGGTTGTTCTAGCCAGGTTTTCCGGGAAAGCCAAACCTGTCTATGGTGAGATTTGTGTCTCGGACGGTATTACTCTGGTTGTTTATATGTCCCAGGCAGAAGACCTGTTTTATCTGATGGTTCTGACAGGAAACGATAAAGTATCGAGGGGAATGGTTGTTAAATCAAAAGGCGAACGTTTGTCAATTCCTGTTGGCAGTGAACTTTTGGGAAGGGTGGTAAACCTGTTTGGGAAGCCACTCGACGGCGGGGCTCCTCTTAAGCTGGCATCCAAGGCAAGTATATTCGGCGATGGTGACGGCCATGCAAAAGACGGGGATGTTAAAAAGATAGAAATTAGAGAAACAGGGATTAAGATAATTGATTTTTTTGCTCCACTTATATCCGGCGGGCGACTCGGCCTTTTTGGTGGCGCAGGTGTTGGGAAAACAGTACTTCTTACCGAGATCATGCACAATATTTTTATTGCGGATAAAAGCGGAAACAAAAATGTCTCTGTATTTAGCGGGATAGGTGAGCGTACCCGTGAAGGGCGCGAGCTTATGGACGAACTAAGAGATAAGCAGGTTTTGGACAAGACTTCTTTGGTTTATGGTCCCATGAGCGAGAACCCGGCAGTCAGGTTTTTAACTGCGTATGCATCAATAACTGTCGCTGAGTATTTTCGAGATGTTGAATCTAAGGATGTGCTTTTCTTTGTTGATAATGTCTTCAGATTCGTTCAGGCCGGGAGCGAGCTTTCTACTCTAACTAAGGTCATTCCTTCGGAGGAGGGATACCAGCCAACTCTGTTGTCAGAGATGGCGATGTTTCAGGAGAGGATTAGTTCGGGTAAGAGAGCGGAAATCTCATCAATAGAGGCCATTTATGTACCTTCCGACGATTTACTTGATCAGGCCGTTGTTTCGATATTTCCGTACCTCGATTCCGTGGTCACTCTGTCACGGGACGTTTACCAGGAGGGGCGATTCCCGGCAATTGACATTGGGAGTTCAAATTCATCAATTCTTGATCCGGATATAGTTGGTTTTACACATTATGAATCAGTTATTGAAGCTCAAAAGATTGTTAAGAAAGCATCCGATCTGGAGAGGATAGTTGCGCTTGTTGGAGAGAATGAACTATCTCCGGAAGATCGAAAAATTTATAAGAGAAGCAAGCTTATAAAAAATTATATGACCCAGCCATTTTTTGTTGTTTCTGCACAATCCGGAGTACCTGGGCAAAGAGTGCCGCTTGCGACAACTATTAAAGATGTGGGTGATATCCTGGAAGGAAAATATGATGAAACCGACCCTGCTGAGTTTTTGTTTATAGGGGCAATTAAAGATAAACTCCAAACATCAAATGTTAAATAACAAATCGCAAATTTCAGTTACTATCCACAAACGCGATGGAATTTTGTATCAGGGGGAGGCATACGCCGTCTCTTCTACCAATGAAGTTGGGCCTTTCGATGTACTTCCGATGCATGCCAACTTTGTCACCACAATCAGGGAAAAAGTTATTGTTACTTTGGAAAACGGCAAGAAAAATGAATTTGGATTGGACACTGGAATTCTGTTTGTTAAAGAAGACCTTATAGAGGTTTTTCTGGGAATTTAACTTTCTTACGTGTTAGAATACGTCCATGTTTAAAAATAAGGTGATTCTTCAGATTCTTGATTACTATAAAGATTTGTGGGCACTAAGCTACACCTCGGCAATTGCCCATTGGGACTTGGAAACTTACATGCCGCAAATGGGAGCTTCTGCGCGTGGAGAGGCTCTTGGTAGGCTATCGGTTATCAGGCAAAAGATGTTTCTTGATCAAAACTTCGTAAGTTTACTGCATAAAGCAGAGGGCATTAAGCAAATGACAGATCAGGAAAGGGGGGTGGTCCGGATTCTTTTGAGATCTCTGAAATACTACGAGAAGTTACCAAGCGACTTTATTGAAGATTTTGAGAGGTTAACCAATACGGCCACGGTTATTTGGAGGGAGGCAAAGGAGAAGAATAACTTCAAAATATTTGAAAAATCTCTGTCAAAGATTTTTGACATGAACAAACAGGCCGCAGAATACTTGGGGTATGAAGACTCACCATATGATGCGCTTTTGGATCAATACGAAGAGGGGCTGACCAGCAGTTCTGTTCAAAACTTTTTCGATGGGATCAAAAGTCCACTTCAAGAACTACTAAATAAAATCACGACATCCTCAAAATATTTTAAAACTCATCCGTTAGAAACTGCAAAATACGATAAACATAAGATGTCAGAACTAAATGACAAGGTATTAAAATATTTATGGAAAGATTTCGGACAAAATTTCCGGCTTGATACTTCTGCGCATCCGTTCACCACGTCTTTTTCAAACAACGATACAAGAATCACCACCTGGTATCATGAACAAGATTTCGGAAGAAGCCTTTTAGCTGTAATTCATGAGTTTGGCCACGCTCTTTACGACCTTCAATCCGCGCCGGAGCTTGAGATGACACCAATTGGCGGGGGGTCGAGCTTGGTAATTCATGAATCTCAAAGCAGGTTCTGGGAAAACTTTGTAGGACGAAGTGGGGAGTTCATAAGCCATTTTAAAAAAGATTTTGATTCAGTAATCAGTACTTCGTCGGCAAGCCGTAAACAGTTGTCAGTAGGCAGCTATCACTCTTATTTTAATAAGGTTCGCCCAAGCCTTCTAAGAGTTGAGGCAGATGAAGTTACATACCACTTCCATATCATGCTTAGGTTCGAAATAGAAAGGGGACTGATAGAAGGAAGATTTAAGATATCTGATTTAAGAGAGGTCTGGAACAGTAAGATGAAAGCATATCTTGGAATAGTTCCAAAAAATGATTCAGAGGGGGTACTCCAGGATATTCACTGGAGTGGTGGGGCGGTGGGGTATTTTCCAACTTACAGTCTTGGAACGTTTTTAGGGGCGCAATGGGAGAGTCAAATTAAAAATTTAAAATTAAAAATTAAAAATTACGAACAAACTGAACAATGGCTTGAGAAACATATACACCAATACGGATCGACGTACACCTTAGAAGATTTGCTAAAGAAGAATGAAATGACTTTCAATCCAAGCGTGAACCTTAAATATCTTGAGGAAAAATATTCCGGTCTGTACGGATTTTAAATTTTATCCATTGGCTTTGAAACATCATTGCCAGCGCCCCATGGTCAACATCCTTGCCACGCCAAGAGTTGTTTGAAACTAACCATTCTGTCGAGAAATCAAACATTTGGTCTATCAACTCTCTGTTATTTGAGAATAGTCTGCCTATGGAGTTCGGATAATTTGGAACGTGTTCGTTTAACACCTTGGTCAGGTTTATAACAAGTACTCTTCCTATCATGGCTTTTTCTTCCTTAATACCGGGCTTACCTTGAATTTCCAGTCTACGACAGTTTACAAACGCCTTCATGGCGGTTATTACATATTCTGTTCGCTCTAGGGCCTTAAAGGCGTCGTAAAGTTTAGGATTTCCACCTTCCACAACTTCATGATATCCGTTTAAAAGTTTATCTTTGGTCTCTTTCGGCAGATCTAGTGAAGCGATAACTTTTCTGGCAATGCCCGATTCAATCTTCTCGTCTTTAGCGTTTTTAATACTGGCACTTATGTCGCCGATTCCTTTTCCGTTAATTTTTGCTTCACCAAAATCATGACTTATAAGTCCGTAACGGAAAGTTTCCTGTTCAGAACTCGAAAATCGGTCACCCTCGAGGCGAAGAAAAACTTCACCTATTTGCGGCATCAGAGTGGTGGTATGAAGAAAATCCTGACCTGTTATTCCGATTTTAGATATCCATTCTTGTTCAGATTCTCCTGTTCTATATTCCGACCATCTTAAAATTTCCTTAAGAGATCTTCCTGCCTCAGTTTTGGCTAGTGCCCTTGAAATATCAGAAAAGAATTCGACGCCCATTTAATTTGTCAGCCAATATAACAATGCGAAATTTAATTTGCAATGGGGAAATGTTGTTCAAGTTTTAAATTTTAGGAAGCAAGAAGCGCGTCCACTCGTTACCGGTATGAACTGTAAATTGAGAACCTTGGTAAAGCGTATCCAGATTGGCGTTTGTCAGCTTGTCAGATTCTATAAATTTTCCTGCCTCTTCCGGATCCGTTATCTTTCCAAAAATCTTTGAACGAAAATAGGGAAGCCAGGAGGAAACTTCTTGAGCTTTTGAAGTATCTAATGTGACAATCGGAAAAACATGTTTGGAAGTACCTCTCATTAGTAACCAACGGAGGTGATCGGCAGTTTCCGGATTGGATGAAAGTATGCGGGTCAAATCTTCATAAAGTAAAACGACACTTTGGTTAGATCTGTTCGAATGGGCCCAGGCATTCAAGGAGAGAATCATATCATCAGCAGATTTTTCGTACACCGGAATAATCCCGTTGGGATTGTGTGGCGAGTATTCCGGAATATGCCATTCGTTTGGATTGGGTGTAATAACAACAAACTGAACACTGCTAGGGGAGTGCGTCATCATAATTGATTGGGCTATAGATTTTAGGATGTCGACATTTCCGGCTCCTTTATCGGAAACCACCAGTCTGGGACCGCTTCCAAGGTTATTTAAATTAATCGAGACCGGTAGGCCGTCTTCGGCCGTACCTAAATATATTTTATTTTTACGATACTCCGATTCGGGGTCAAAGCCACTGACGATGCTTTCCAAAGTGGGGACTGTTGGTTTAGGCTTAATTCCACTTCTGGCGGCCTCTATTTCCGGGGACAATTCGACAAGTGCATCAAGCGCAACTCTGTATAGGCTTTCGCTCATATTTTCAAAACTATGGGGATTATGCCAAAGGTAAGGATGGATGTCAACAAAAAAGTCTTATTTAATACCTCTTGACACGACTGAACCCCTTTGATATCTTGTGATTAAGATAGATCGTTGATAGGCAGGGGACAGGAACAAAGTATATACAACATAAACAAAATGGATGAACCAAAGAAAAAAGTTAAATTAGAAAATCTACCCGACCTTCTCACGGTTCGTGAAGTTGCAGATGTTCTTCGTGTTTCTCCTTTAACTATAAAAAGATGGGGTAAGCGAGGTAAACTTCCTGCAATTCGCATAAACTCCCGTGGAGATCGCCGTTATAAAAAAGAAGCAGTTTTATGGTTATTGGGTATGCAAAGTAAAGAGGATTAAGTACTTCTTGCCCCGTAAAAACGCCCTTGCGACGCAAACACGTAGTATTTGGGAGCAAGTAAGTAATGTACGGGGTGGTTACTCGGAATGCAGTCAAAGGACGAGTAATTCTTCAAAAAAAATACCCCTACAGATTTTTGTTTCTTCCATAGGGGTATCAGCGTTCGATCATTTGCGTATTTTTGTTGGTAGCTTTTTGAACTCTTCTGTCACATCTATTAAACCTCCGTCGTCGGAGCATGGAACAAATAGATGTGTGAGTTTTTCCCCACATCCGGAGCAGGTTAATGTGGGATGAACTCTAAAAATATGGAGACCATTCTTAAGTCCCTCGTATGTTCCCACCAAGCCCGCTGTGTGTACGGTGGTTTGACAATATTCACAGGATGAATCATTCTCAAGCAGGTAGTTTACTCCGATCTTGAACTTGCAAATTTCGCAGTACATTTAGGCCTCCTTTCAGGTAGAGTTGTGGCGTCAAAGAACTTTCTCAGGCAAGATTTTAACCTGTAGTATTTTAAAAGTCAAATAACAAAATGTTATATAATTTATTGTACAGATGGATGCAAAACTCGAGTTACGAACAGAGTATTTTGAGAAAAAAAATATACGTTTTCTAGGATATCATTTTTTGAGAAATGTCAGCTTCAATGGCGAGCCTGTAGTCCCAGTCATAATTTCAGAAGCCGACGAAGTAGGCAATAGACATTTTAATGTTGAAAGACTGGGAGGCATGGACCTTGATGATTTAATGGATGTATCGGATTCTGCAATTAGTCTGAAGGATAAATTAGAAGTGGTCAGGCATGTTGTGTTACAACTCAAAGCAATCGATGACGCAGGGTTTTGGATTCACGATCGAGCCGGTAGAAATGTAAAAGTTTTGTCCTGGGGGCTTAATGGTATTTCAACAAGACAGGTAGATCTTGAAGATTTTTATGATAAAAAAACAAATTCGTTATATAGCGATCATAGATCGGACTACTTGGAACAATTTGTTGATCGCCAGTACATTTTGGGTCAAACGCCATGGGCATATTGTGTGGGGCAATTGGCGCTTCTGGTGACAGATAGTTTGCCAGATCGATACAAAAATGTGGTTGATTTTGGAAAATATGAGTCTTTATTAACCGTCAAAGTCGTACGAAACCCGTTGGCAGTTAATCCACTGGTCGAGTTTAGGAAAGACTTGGATAGATTAATATCGGATCTCGAGGCGAGTTAGTCGAGTTTAATCTGCAAATTCCAGAAGTGGGAATATAAGCTGTCTTTTTTCTTCACCAGTCCCTCGTGGGTCCCGGTTTCTTTAATATGTCCATGCTCCATGACCACAATCTTGTCCGCCCTCATAATCGTAGACAAACGATGGGCGATAATAATGGTGGTTTTGCCTCGTCTTGCCTTCCAAAATGCGTCCTGAATAAGTTTTTCGCTTTCAGAGTCAAGGTGGCTTGTTGCCTCATCAAATACAACAATATCGGGGTCGCTTAGTATCATACGCGCTATTGCCAAACGCTGTTTTTGTCCTCCGGAGAGCTTAACCCCACGTTCACCAACCTCGGTATCATATTTTTTCTTAAGTCCTTCTATAAAATCGTCAATATTGGCCAATTTCGAAGCTGTTCTAATCTCGGAAAGTGTGGGATCGTTCTTGCCATATCCTATGTTGTATGCAATTGTGTTATTGAAAAGAATAGGCTCCTGGGGAACAACGCCAACAAATCCACGGAGGGTGCTTTTTGTGAAGTCTTTGATATTCACCCCATCGATTGTTATTTCTCCAGAGTCGATATCATAAAATCTCATTAGAAGTTTGGCCAAGGTGGTTTTACCGCTGCCGCTTCTACCGACCAAAGCCACAGATTGTCCTTTATTTATCTTCAAATCAACTCCGTTAATGGCGTTTTTAGAACGTCCGCCGTAGGTAAAGGAGACGTTTTTGAATTCAATAATTCCTTTAACGTGGTCCAGGCTAACGGAGCTTACCGGGTCTTTTACATCTATTTCGTAATCCAATAAATCAAAATACTTTTTGATATCGGCATAGTTTGTTGATATCTCCCTAAGTCCGTAAATAAGGTCAAAAAGCTTTGGAAAGAACAAGTTTACGTAGCCAACAATTAAAATAAAGTCTCCAATGCCAATCTCTTTTACCTTAATCAAATTCAAAGAAAATATAAGTACCAAGAAAATTGAAATATTAACAAGGGATCCGACACTCATATCAATCATCCTGTAAGTCCAAAAATGTCTCCACAAGTACTTTTTCCAGTCTTTGAATGAATTTTTTAGGCGCTCAATTTCCCACTTTTCTTTGGCAAAAAGCTTGACCGTTTCGTAGTTTATTAGATTGTCGGTGATTATGCCGCTAATGTCGTCCTCGTATTCATTAAATTCTTCACGGGTTCTAATGTTTAGTCCGGCCAGATATTTAGTGGCGACCAGTGTAAGAACAAAAGAAACAGCAAAAATCAGTACGAATCTGGGATCAATCTTAAGAAAAAAGTAACCCATTACGATAAAACCGATAATTATTTCCCACATTTTTTGATTCATTCGTTCAAAGAGTCCCCAAAAGGCGTTGTCTCCGCGTTTAAAAGCGCTGATTAGGGAGCCGGTACTCTTATTTGCATGAAAAGAGAAGTCCAAGTCCTGCACAAATTTAAAGATAGTAGTCCTTATGTCGATGGCGGTATCAACCGCGACCACATCACCAAACAGGTACTTGAGATTTGCAAAAATAAGAGCCGTAAACTGGACTGCAATAAAGATCAAAATTAACTTATACAGATAGTCCAAATCGTTATTTTGTAGAGCTTCAACAAACAGTTTGAAAAAGTAGGGGGTGATGAGTTCAAGCACGATAGCAATAGTCGTGGCCATCATTGCTAAGATGAACCACCACTTGTGCTTCCAAATGAACCAGTAGAATCGTTTAAAGATTTTAAACATTTTTTGAACGCCACAGAAAATTTCCAACCAGGCTCAAAGCGCTTCCCGAGGGGAGATCTTGTGGCGAGACTTTATTATATAGAATTTTTTTCCAAAAAACACCCCTCGGTCCTAAGCTAAAAAATCAGCTTCGGAAGTCTCCGAGGGGGTTGGTGCAATTTGCAGAAAGAGTTACTTAAGTGGCATAAAGAATCGGCCGAAACCGTAACCGATAAATGAGGCGACGATGAACGACAGATTCAGGTTTCCTGAAAAGTGATTCACCACAGCTCCCAGGATACTACCGACAGCACATGTCAAAAAAAGCGCGAGTGCGTTGTAGACTCTAGGATGTAGTTTGTTAAGCATGGATTACTCCTTGTTGTTTTTATATCTACCTTTGGGTTCTGGCGAGGATTAGTCGTTTTTCTTCAGAATTCCGAAGAATTGAAGAACGCGAATAAACACGTTAAACCAGTCAAGGTAGATGGCAAGCGCCACGTCGATGCTGTTGTCCAGGGTATAGGGAATACGAAGAGCCCGGTTGAAATCATACATGATGACTGCGGCAAAGAGTACAACAATGGCCCAGTCCCAGACAGTCAGAGCATGCGCAACCGAAAGACCAAAGAGCCCGCCGATCGGGATAATGAAATATCCGAGTAAACCGACAAAGAGCCCGCCGAGCAGATACGTTGACCAGCTTTCGAGACTGTCAGGAATGACAGCTCCAACAAGCCCAAAGACGGCAACGTAGACAGTGGTGATGAAAAACGGCAGAATGATGCTCACAGGCACATAAAGGTTAAGCAGGGGGCCGAGTAATGCGCCGTAAGGGACTGCAACCATCATATAGCCAAGCAAAGAGACCACTGGTACGTCCGAACCGTGGGCAACGAAAATGCCGGCAATGCCAATAACCAAGACGATCAAGGCAAAAGGCCAGGTCAATTCCATCTGCAAGGTAAACTGCGCGACAAGCATCGAGACGAAGATCCCAAATCCTGTAAACGCAGAAATGCTGAGAACATACAGATTCTTACTCATGGTTCCATAGCCAGTACGCTTCCAAACAGATCCGTTCATGTTTAAATTTCTCCTTTTGGTTTGAATGACAGCAAATTTGCTGTATACCCAAATGGGTAGTCCTTCAGGTACCGAATTTTGGCTAGTACCAAGGGGCTACCCACTTGAGGGGAGAAATTCTTTCTGTCCCACAAAACTTTGCACTCGGCTTTTCAGTACTATACGTACATGCCTCGTGCCGCGTTTAAGCGGGATTCCAATACTTTCTGCAAAATGTAAAAGTACAACCCGCAATTATAGCACATTTAAGGCCAAAAGTCAACACTACAGGATGGTATTTTGCCAAAAAAAACACCCCTCAGAGTCCTTAAGCTAAAATTAGCTTTGGAAAACTCCGAGGGGTGGTACTAACTTGTGAAACTAATCGGGCCAGTTTTCAACTGTGATTTTTCCAACATATTTGCTCTTTTGAGCAATTTTTGGTTTTTTGGTAACTGCTTTGACTGTAATTCCGCCAACCCCATTTGTTGTAAGATCAGCAGAATCAGCCAGGCCTTTAAAAGTGAACGATCCAACCTGGGTGCAGATAACACTCAAGGTGGATACGTCCCCGTGATCTATGATCACGCTTCCGGTTGAATTCAGTTGAGCGGCAACAGATCCTGAAACAAGATCAATTGTTGCGCCGCCGGTTCCGTTTACCCAAAGGGCCAAGGAATTAATTCTTCCGATTTCAGCCGAGTGGTATGAATTCAACAACAACTCAACTGGGCATTGAATATCATCGATTGTAATCGGGCCATCTATATTGCCGATACCAATGGGAGTGTTAACCGGTACGCCCAGTGTTAAAGTGGGTGGTTCGTCTCCCTTGACTGTTTGGGAGATTGTAATTTTCGAGCTGCCGTGAGCCATAGAAACTACATTTTTCCTAACCGAGACTGATATTGTTTGGTTCTTAGCCGGAATCGAACCGATTGTAAGTCGACCTTCGGACTGATCAAATTTGATGGTATTGACCGCCGACTTCGACCCTGTAACTTTGGCCTCGATTTTTCCGCTTATTGAAGGAACGATGATCAACTTAGCCCGAACACCTCCGATAATGAGCAGTTGTTTGGGGAATTTCATCTCCATTTTTACTTTCTTCTCTTGATTGGTACTCTTTTTGCTTACGATGATATAACCATCACCGTTGTTTACAATTGAGCCTGTTTTGAGATTGACCTTGCTTCCCCCAACGAAAAAAACATGATGGTCTGCGATCATCAAAACTTCGTAGTTCGATTCGACACTTCGATCGTATATCGTTGATTGAAAAATGACACTCATTGGGCATCCTTTCAGGATATATTTTTTTAATTTCACAAATGTGAATGAGCTATTACTGAAGGTCAAATTATAGCTAGTTATGCTTTATAGTCAAGACTACAGGGTGATTTGTCTGAAACTGGCAGTCTGGCAGGGGAAAATGGTATACTATACGTACTCTTTAGAGAAATTAACCCATGCGAAAGTTTGTAGCTACATTGTTCGTGGCCTCAGGGCTTCTTTTTGTGCCTGCACCGATTTTTGCCAGGGATCTTCCCACGCCTAGCCCAATTGTCACTGAAACAGCGACCCCTTCAGCAGCACCCACGCCCGAGGCACCACGTGTGGATATTACCCAAAAATCACAGGAATCTTTGGGACCACTCGAAACCATACTTAAAGATCAAAAATTGGGCTCAGTTTGGCCAACAAACCCCGTAAAATACGCCATAAGAGGAGCGATTGCTGCGGGGGTTCCTGCAAATACTATTGTTCTTCTACTTCTTTTACCCTTGGTTGCATTCGTAATAGCCTTCACGCGCAACGTGATTGGGGTTAGGGGATTTGGAATCTTTCTTCCCGCCGCTCTTTCCGTAGTTTTTGTGGCTACAGGGCCAATTGTAGGAATTGGACTGTTTCTTGTAATTGTTGCGGTTTCAACTGCTATGCGTATGATTCTTCGTAAAGTTAAGATCAAATTGCAATATTTGCCCCGTATGGCATTGATTCTTTGGGCAGTTGTGTTTGGAGTTTTGGGGATTTTGTTTTCAGCCCCACTGATCAGATTTCCCGATCTAGCCAACGTTTCAATTTTTGCGGTTCTAATCATGATTCTTTTGGCCGAAGATTTTACCCGGGTACAGTTGGGTAAAAGCGTAGAAACTGCGGCCAATCTGACTTTTGAAACTCTTTTAATCTCTTTTATATCGTTCTTTTTCCTGACACTTAAACCGCTGCAATCTTTTGTTCTCCTCAACCCCGAGATTTCTCTAGTAGGAGTAGCTGTGCTTGATTTGATCCTTGGTAGATATACTGGCCTCCGGGTAATGGAGTTTTATAGATTCAGAAAACTAATTAAAAGTTAAAAATCAAAATGCAAAAGTCAAAATTTAAATTAAAAAGTCAAAATCAGCTTCAGAAATTTTATAATTTTGAATTGTATTTTTGACTTTCGACTTTTAACTTTTGACTTATAAATTATGAAAATCTCTTCCATTCTCGGTCTAAATGCCCGCACTCAATTGTATGCATACCGCTACAACACCGCACGAGGTAAAAAGATTGCCGATTCTAAGATTCAAACAGAAAGGATCTTAAAAAGAGTCGGGGTTCCGTCTCCAAAAATCCTAAAAATATTTAGAGATCCTACAGAAATTTTAAGTTTTGATTGGGATAGTTTTCCCGACAGGTTTGCACTCAAACCCAGTCGTGGCTTAGGTGGAGAGGGGATAGTAGTTGTAAAAAAGAAGCTTAAGGACGGCGTGTGGTTGACTACTCAAAAAGAAAAAATAACGACAGCAGATCTGAAACTTCACACTCTAGATATTCTCGAAGGTGCCTATTCAATGGGAAACGAACCTGATGTTGCTTTTGCGCAGGAATATGTGGGTAGGGCCGAAGCATTTAGAAAATGGGCATATAGAGGGACTCCCGACGTCCGGGTAATAGTTTTTAATAAAATACCTGTTATGGCAATGCTTAGGTTGCCGACAAAGGAATCCGGAGGTAGGGCTAACTTGCATCAGGGGGCTTTGGGACTTGGTGTTGATATTGCAACGGGCATTACGACAAAAGCGATTTGGCACGGGAATCAAATTGTATTCAAACCGGGAACTGAGAAGAAGTTGCGAGGAATAAAGATACCCAATTGGGATTTGGTTCTTACGACCGCAGTAAATGCTTCAATAGCTTCTAGACTTGGTTATGCGGGAATTGATATCGTTATTCATCCGGAAAAGGGCCCAATGGTCCTCGAAATGAACGCTCAGCCGGGACTTCAGATTCAAATTGCAAATGGTGAGGGGTTAAGACGCAGACTTGACAGAGTAGATGATTTGGAAATTACCGATGCTAATCATGGAGTTAGAATCGCCAAACTCTTGTTCGCCGGGAGATATCAAGATGCAGAACAGTTGGAAGAGGGCATTAAGACAATTGGAACCAAGGAAACGGTGAAGGTGATAACCGGGGATAAAAAGAAAGTAGAAGTTTTGGCGAAAGTCGATACTGGGGCTTGGAATAGTTCAATAGATAAGGAATTAGCCGAAAATTTGGGACTTTTAACTAAGGAGAACATACTTTGGCAGAAGAAAGTCACGACCTCCATGGGTTCGGAGATGCGCCCCACAATCAATTTAAGGTATTATTTAGCAGGGCGTCTTGTTAACACAGTCGGAACTATTGCTGGGCGTCGCGGGCTCAAACATGCCATGATAATTGGCCGCCGCGACCTGCAAAATTTTTTGGTTAAGGTTGATGACTATACAAAATGACAAAAAAAAGAACGTTAATCCTGTTCGATAAAATTGGGTCGAAGGCAGAAATTTTAGGGGAAAAATCGGGAGCCATAATAGCCACATTTACGGACCTATTGTTTGATATAAACGGAAGTAACCTCCAAGTCCTGGTAAAGGGTGTCAATATCTCAGATTTTGGCCTAGTGTATATCCGTCGTGCAGACCATTCGCATTTTGCATTGGCGGGAAGTTTGGCAAGATGTTTAGATAAACTCAAGGTTCCTTATTTTGACAGAAGTTTTAGTGAAATCGGGGCGGCCGGAGATAAGCTTACTTCTTATTTAAAACTTTCGATTGGTGGCATTCCTGTTCCGCCTACAATATTTTGTATGGGTATTAATATCAAAAGATATGAAGACTATATTATTTCGGAGTTGGGTTTTCCGATTGTTGCAAAAGAATTGGTCGGGCAACACATGACAGGAATTTATGCAATTAGCGATAAAAAACAATTTGAAGATTTGCCGAAAAAAGTTGGAGAAAAAGGCAGAATTGCAAAATATCTTTTCCAGAAATATATTCCGTTAGAGAGCGAATACAGATTGTTAGTACTCGGAGATGAAGTAAAAGTCGTACATACAAAAGTTCCAAGAGACTATTCTCAATTAAAATTAAATTATTCAAATATGAATGAATACGAAAGATATCTTGACGTAGTTTCTATTAGTCCCGAGATGCAAGAAATCGCAGTTAATGCTGCAAAGTGTCTGAATATTCAAATCGCTGGGGTTGACCTGGCTATCGAAAAGGATACAGGAAAGCCTTACATATTTGAAGTAAACCGCGGACCGGGATTTAATTACGACACATCGGTAAGTCCGGAAATATCGGAGTTGATTAAATTTTTAGACAAGAAACTTTCAAAATGACTCGATTTGGGATGTGTTTCGGTAAAGATTTTGTGGGAGATAACCCTCTTAGTCACATTTCCGTTAAAAGACCCGTGTATATTCGGCTCCTGGAACTTTGTCAAAATCAAGGTTGGGAAGTCTATGTTTTAACAAAAAAAACCTATATTGGGAACGGAATATTTAACGGTGTCTGGTTATTTAAAAATGGGACATTTGAGAGATTGGAAAATGAAATAAAAATTGATTTGGTTTTCGACTGGGTAGGCGACTTGGATTTTCCGCCAAGAAATAATGATAATTTAAGAGTTGTTAACTGCAGAAAATTTAAGGAGTTAACCTGCGATAAGTGGGAGGCATATCAAATACTTGAAGAGTATATGCCAAAAACTTTATGGGTTGGGGAATACAAAAACGTCTTTGATCTATTGGGTAAAATCTCTACAGAAACCATAGTTCTAAAGCCTTACAACGGATTGCGCGGTAAAGGAATTTTTATAGGTTCAAAAGAAAAACTCAAAGAATTTAAACCCGAAAAAGAAGATACCAAATTCATATTGCAGGAATTTGTTGATACAGCAAACGGCATCCCCGGGATAACACCCGGCAAACATGATTTGCGGATTGTTGTTGTTAACGGGAAGGTTGCCTGGTGCCACGTAAGAGTTCCTGCCCCGGGAACGTTTTTGGCAAACGCCGCCCAAGGTGGAAATTTAACGGAAATTGATTACGGGCTAGTCCCGGAATCTGTCAAAAAAATAGTCAGAGTAATATCCAAAAAATTCTATGATGAATACGACAACCCGATGTTTAGTTTGGACTTTGGAATTGATGAGAAGGGGACTCCTCTGATATTTGAAATTAACGACCAGATAGGTTTCCCTAAATGGGAGATGAAAAACAGAGATGTTTTTCTTATGGCACTTATTACCAATTTTTCCTCTAAAATGTAGTACAATACCGACTATGCATTTTGATTGCGATATAATTTTATTTACAACAGGGCCGATGGCCTACGCCCCAAAAAGATTAAGTGAAGAGGCTAATAAACTTAATGTTGATCTTCGGGTGATCCATTACAAAGATATAAATATTGTTTATTCAAATGACGGAATGGAGCTCAATTTAAAGGGTGAAAAAATGCCAATTCCAAAAGGAATTTTTTTAAGGGGGCTGGGAGAGGACAGTATGTACAACCCTTTAAGAACCGCAATCCTTTTATGGTATAAATCCAAGGGAACAAAAATCCTGAACGAAATGTCATACGATAAGTGGCCGTCTTTGGACAAAACAACACAATATATTAATTTGTCGTCGGTAGGATTGCCTGTTGCCGAAAGCTTTAGTTTTGCATCAATTGAGGAGCTCGTTAAATGGGGCAAAAGTAACTATCCATTTATCGCAAAAGATGTTATAGGAAGTTGCGGGACGGGTGTTTTCAAAATCTCAAATGATAACGAACTTGACGAACTTCTTAAAAAATTTAATTCAAACTTTAAAGTAAAAGCCCTACTTTTTCAAAGGTTTTTGCCGAACGCGGTAGATTTGAGGGTTGTTATGTTGGGCGGAAAAATCGTTGGTGCCATGAAGAGGACGGCCAAGCCGGGAAATTTCCTAAGTAATTTTTCTCAGGGTGGACTGGTAGAAGAATATAGAATAGGGGAAGATTCCGAGGCAAGTTCGATAGCCACAAACACAGTCAAACTATTCAAACTTGATTATTGTGGGGTAGATCTTATGCGGAATATCGAGGGCAAATGGATAGTTTTGGAGGTCAATAGATCCTGTCAGTTTGAGGGGTTTGAAAAGGCAACAACAATCAATGTAGCTCAAAAGGTTATAAATTATCTTCTACAATAAAAGCCGAAAATAGGGTATTTAATATTAATTTTGATCAACTTAATTATCCACCATTTCGTGAAAATACGACCTTATTTCACACCCAAACATTTCACGAAGTTCCACCCACAAAAAATCCCGCATTTTATCACAAAGTGTAAACATTGCGGGATAATTTGTTACTTCAGTTCTACTGTTGCACCGGCTGCTTTCAATTTTTCCTCAGCGCTTTTTGCATCTTCTGCTTTTGCATCTTTAAGAATTTCTGCAGGAACCGCTTCTGTCATTCCTTTTGCATCCATCAAGGTTAAGTTCTGGTTAATCTCACGAAGCGCTTTGATTACACCAATCTTGTTTCCTCCTGCGTTTGTCATGACAACTGTTTTAAGACCTCCTTCATCAGCTGCTGGAGCTGCTTCGCCACTGGCGACTGGTGCCGCTGCGGCTGCTACGGGCATAGCGGAAACTCCAAGTTTTTCTTGAAGTGCGCTAACTAATTCCGAAAGATCCAAAACACTAAGCTTTGCAATTTCTTCAACTAATTTTTCTACTGCTTTATTTTCTTTTGTTGTTTCTTCTGCCATATATATTCACCTCAATTCTAATTTAAAACTCAAAAATCAAAATTCAAAAATTCAATTCAAAAGTAAAAAGTTTTTGACAGCGAAGCTGGTTATTAATTTTTACTTGAAATTTTGCCTTTTAACTTTTAACCTTTGCATTTAAAGTGTAAACGAGTTGTTGCATTGGGCTACTAAGTGTTCCCACAAGTCCATACATCGGCGACATAAGGCTTCCCAAGAGCTGTCCTAGTAGAACATCTCGTCCCGGAAGCGTAGAAAGTTTTGTCAGAGAGGCTGTATCTTGGAACATCCCGTCAACAATGCCTACTTTAAACTTTGGCACTTCGTTTTCTTTTGCGAACTTCCCCAATATTTGAATGGGGGCGACAGCATCCTCACTAGAAATTACCAGAGCTGTTTGTCCTTGGAGGATTGTATCTTCCAACATTCCTTCGTCTATTTTAGCCGCCTTGCCGGCTCTCTTAAGCAGGGTATTCTTAATTACGACCATGCGGGCTCCTGCCGTGTTTAGCTTCTCTTTTAGGTCTTGTTGGGCTTTGACGTTAAGTCCGGAATAGTTAACAAGGACTAAGGATTTGGCGTCTTTCAGTTTTCCTGTTAGATCTTCTACAAATGTAACTTTTTGAGCTTTTAACATGTTTTTGTCTGAAAATGGTGAAGGGGCGCCAACACTGAAGAAATTAGCTTCCTCCAGTGCGAATTACGGTTTCCCTACACACTTTCTTCGGACTAGGGGCTAGTATAGCAAAGCGGGGAGATGGAATCAAGGACTACTTAGGTGGTTTTGCGCTGTTCTTTTGCGACTTTTGCCGCATTGGCAGTAACTTCCTCAAGTCCCGTGGGATTGGCAACTGCTGTTTTTTGCCCTGCGACGACTCGTTCTTGAGCTTTACCTATGTTTATCGGAGCGGTGGAGGCTGTTTCGACATCTTTCTCTGCCCAAAAATTTTGAAGGTCAGCAGCATTCATAAACTTACTATCATTGTCTCCGCCTTCTGCCATATAGAAAATTTACACTTTTATCTACGAAAATGCAATTGTTTTATGGTAAATTGGAGGAGTTTTTTAGATACCGTGGGTTTATTGTTGATTAAACCTCACGGTATCTGGTTTTGTTACAACTGGCGGCTGTAGGACATTATTACTGTGTATCTATTTTTACCAAGCTCTTTAGCCTCAAAAGAAATGTCGTACCACAGTAAACGTTGATACTTCTCGTTGTCCTTCAACTTTTCAACTTCGCCCCCAAGAAACAAGGCAATATTTCGGGCGGCTTTCTCATCCGGCTGGTCCTCGTCATTTAGTTTGTTAAAGAGACTCTTTGTTGGCCCTTCAACAGGATTTCCGGCTGCCAGAGCTTCAATGACGGGTTGTGTAAGATCTGTGGCTATTTTAAGCAGTTTCTTGTAATTCAACTTATCACCTCTACAAAATAAGATAACGTACAGGGGGAATTATACTATGGGAAGGCTGCAAAGATCAATGGCGCCATGGTCAGCTGAAATAGTCGTCTTCTTGCCATTAGGTTGTTGCTGTTGTAATCTTTACAGGATGGCAGTAGATACATTTGATGCGGTAGAAAATTTTACACACGTTCTTCGGGCCTGGGAGGTTAAGACTCCTGTGGAGAGAACAGAGCTGAAAATAATCGATGACACTTTGGTGGACTGGCTTGGCAGGGAGTTTGCTGAGGATGCAAAAAACTTAGTAAGAGTTAAAAATCCGAGTTCGGTTGAATGGTTTAAGCGAAGATCGCTTCTTAGCCAGGAATTTGCTGTAACTCTGCATTTACTGGGCGAAGATAGCCGAGTTTCAGATGAGCACAGACAAAGTGAAATAGAAAGAGGCCTGTCTTCAAAATTAAAGTTGCTGACTGATACGGTTGGTAAAAGAGTACTTTTAGGTTGGATGTCGAATTTAACTTTTGCCGACATGCTTAAAAAGTCAATTAAAAAAAGTGATATGAAGATTAGAGATTTTTTTGCTTCTCCGTCCGACGACGCAACAAGTGGGACAGATTTTATATTAGACTATGAAGAAAATGGGGTTCGTCACATAAATTTGATTCAGTTAAAATCGACAGGTGACGGAAAGGGGTCGGTTGAGTTTTTTAACGAAAGCAACGTTACATCTCAGGGAGCATGGGTTGGTTCGAGAATGTTGGAAACCGAAACTGTCACAAAGATGTTCAAAAAACGGGATGAACTGCTAGCTGCTGCGGGCACGGGGCAACATGTAGTGGCAGGGTGTTTTATGGTAGAGGTTCCAAGTTATGACCACAAAGGGGTAAAATTGGATGTTTTTGGAAGAGTGTTGGACGAATCTGTGGTAAAATCCTTTACCGCACAAGCGGAAGCGTCAGGTCTCGTACCAAAAGGAGGAATATGAATAAAATTAAAAACGAGGGAATTACAGCGGATTTTAGATTTTTGTTGGAAGATGACGATGAGGAAGTTTTTGATTTTAGAACCGCAACCGATGAAGAAATAATGGATTGGATGAATGCAAATCTCCCCAAAAGCTTCCCGGAAGATAGAAAAAAGACGATACTTGAGAAAATAAACGGGATTAAGGAACAAAAAAAGTAGATTTAGTTATTTGACCTCCACTTTGACACTTGGAGACATAGTCGACTTAATGAAGGCGCGGACGATTTGTTTATCGCCTCCGAAAGCTTTGAAAATTGCTTTAAGATTGTCTGCAATTTCCCCATCTTTTTGGCTATTTTTCCCGACGACTGTGTGAACAAGAGGTGCTTCTTTTTCGGTTTTGAGAGTAACTGTTCCAGCAGAGAAGCTATTGGCCTTTTTGGGATCTGTTACAAGTGTTCCGTTTTTGGGGTTTGGCATAAGCCCCTTGGGTCCCAAGAGTCTCGCGAAGGGAACAAGTTTTGGCATCATAACAGGGGTTGCAATCAAAATATCAAAATCTATTTTTCCGGACTTTAATTTTTCTATTGTTTCATCCGATGCAATTTCTACCTTTTTCTCACGTCCTGCGGCATGGGGGAGGGTAACTTGGGCCGAAATCCCGGCCTTTTTAAGTACAAGGTGGGCTTCCATTGTTCCGTCAAATTTGGAATATGAAGTTTCCTTTACCAATTTAATTGCCGCTTCGATTGCATAAGTTTTACCAGGTTCAATTTTCTTTTTGGCGTCTTTATACTTTACGGACCTGATTTTTTCTACAATTTTCTTTTTGGCTTTTACCACAGACACTTCTGGGTTTGCGCCATCTTCAAAAATAGGAGCTTCTTCGGTTGGGGCGGCATCAACCACTTTTACTCTTTGTCCGCCTTTGAGTCCGGCGACATGAACTTTACCCTCCTCACTTTTGTGAGCAAGGTGGCTTTTCTTTTCGTTTTTGTCTTCTCCTACGAATGATGTTTTAGTTTTCCCCATACAAATTAGATACTAGATTCTAGCTACTAGTTACTAGTTTCTGTTTTAACCCCCATACTTCTCGCTGTTCCGGCAACAATTTTCATTGCCGCTTCAACGTCTTTTGTATTAAGGTCTTCCAATTTTTCCTCGGCAATTTTGCGAATTTGTTCTTTGGTTAACGTTCCTGCGGTTTCCCTGGGGGTTTTGCCTGCACCTTTTTCTATACCTAGAGTCTTTTTGATCATGTCGGCAACAGGCGCCCTTTTGATTATAAAAGTAAAGCTACGGTCATCGTAAATCGTAATGACGGCGGGGGCAACTTGCCCTTTGAGATCTTTAGTTTTGTCGTTATATTGCTTAACGAACTCCATGATGGCTACACCGTGCTGTCCCAAAGCTGTTCCCACAGGAGGAGCGGGGGTAGCCTCAGCTGCCTTCAAGTTGATTTTGACGACTATTTTTACTTTTCTGGCCATTTTATTTCACAGGAGAAACTAAAAGAAGTTTCGACCTGCGTCTTCCTCAGATTGTTCCGAGGTATGGCCATTGTAACAAATCTACGTTGATTCTTCAATAAGGAACATGTATGATCCGCTTGTGGCAGAAAGAATTAAGACAGGTGATATAAACATTGGAGATACTTTAGAGCATACTCCATTTGGAAAAGCTACAGAAGTCCTTGAGGTCGTGGCCATAGAAGACAAAACTGAAGGAGTATATGGGAGCACATTAGTTCGTGTTTTTGAACCAAAAACAGGAAAATTCGGAGTTTTGTTAAAGCGTAGCGATGGTGAGACACAAAGACTCTCTTCGATCAATCCTCAAACAGGGGAAATATTCTACAAATAAACTTATACTTTTTGGATTTGCAAGAAGTCAAGCTCGACTGGGGTTTCTCGTCCGAAAATGCTTACCAAAACTTTAACTTTACCTTTTTCATCGTCCATTTCGTGAATCGTTCCAAGAAAATCGCTGAAAGGTCCGTCGGTGATTTTGACAGCTTCTCCAACTGTAAATTTGGTTTTGAACCTGGGAGCCGGGGAGCTGACAAACTTTTGAATGTTGGCAACTTCGGTTTCGGACAAAGGTGTCGGGTTGTTGCCTGCGCCTACAAATCCGGTAATTCCTGCTGTGGTGCGAACTGCCAACCAGGTTGGGTCGTCTAAAATCATTTTAACCAGAAGGTATCCCGGGAAAATCTTTTCTTTGATTGTGGCCTTTTTACCACCGCGGATGATGACTCTATCTTGAGTGGGGACAAGCATTTCGAATATTCGGCCAACAAGGTTCATCGTTTCAACCCTTTGTCTAAGAGTCTCCATAACACGAACTTCGTGTCCTGAGGAGGTATGGACCACATACCATTTAGCCTTGGGATCTTCTGTTTGAGCAATTACCATGTGACCGGGGATCTTCTTTTTTCCGGTTCCACGCTCAGCAATTTGGGTTATATCCTCCTGTTTTTGATCGTCTGCCATATATTATTTAGTAACAATTAACGCTAGAAGTTTTGTGAATAAAAAGTCTAAACCTCCGACGTAGGCTCCAATTATAGCTGAGACAGCGAATACTATCAAGGTGAGCTTTATAACGTCGTCTCTTTTAGGCCAAGTTACCTTGGAAAGCTCGATTTTAACCTCAGAAAAGAAGTTGAAAATTTGTTTCATCGAAGCTAAATTGTAACAGATTGCGGGTAGTATAATCAAGGCAATGAAAAAACGACAAATGGAATTACCGGATTTCTCTTTCGAAAAAAAAGCTTGGAAACGAGGTTTTAAAACCGTTGCCGGAGTAGACGAGGTGGGCCGGGGCTGTTTTGCAGGTCCGGTTGTAGCCGGATGCGCCGTCTTCAATAAGCGAATGTCGTCAGCTGCGCTGAAAAGCAAATATGCAAATAATCAGATAATTATCAATGATTCAAAGCGACTGTCTCCGAAACAAAGAGAGATCGCGGATAAGTGGATAAGGGAAAACGCACTCGCAGTTGGAATTGGTCAGGCGAGTGTTGCTCAGATAAATAAATTTGGGACCAAAAAGGCGAGTGAGATAGCTTTCCGATTGGCGATCAAAGTGGCCAGTAAGAATTTGGAAGACAGAGAAGCGAAGCGGGATAACGAAGTTCGAAAAATGAAGTCTGAGGCCCGAAAACTCAAAATTCATAATTCTAAATTCATATTTCCTATTCAAACTTCAAATTTCTCACATCAGACTTCGATTGACTATCTTCTAATAGATGCTTTTTACATACCTTATGTAAAGGGTTTAAGACGTAGAAATCAGAAGGCGATTGTCAAAGGGGACACGAAATCAATTTCAATCGCGGCGGCCTCAATTATAGCTAAAGTTTATCGAGATAGTTTGATGACAAAATTATCAAATAATTCAAAATTCAGGATTTACAAATGGGGTAAAAACAAGGGTTACGGCACAAAAGAACATCAAAAAGCCATCAAAAAACATGGAATGACCAAATTACACAGAAAAGCCTTCGTCAACACTTGGAGTTCTAAACTCGAAGCACGAAATCCGAAATCCTAAACAAATTCAAAATCAAAAATGTTCCAAATTTAAAACTTTGGAACTTGAGGACTGTTTCGAATTTCGGATTTGGATTTTCGAATTTAATTTTTGCTATGCAAAATTAGAAGTGCCTCTTTTTCTCCAATTCAATAGAGTGGGCAATCCTGTATTTGGCCTCTTTCCTTTTTTCAGAAGGTTTTTTGTAGTGTTCGCGGTCGCGATATTCTTGCATTACACCTTCTACAATGGTTTTTTTGCGGAAGCGGGCAATTAGCTTGTCATCGCTTTCGCCTTTATTCTTTTTGAGTATGAACATTTTTATAGTCTGATAAAATCACCTATCTTTCTTGGTTTCCATTTTAACACAAAAATCGGAAATTTAAAAAGTGGCAGGAGGGGGTTCGACTGGAGGCATGGGTGGTGGTTGTGGAACAGCCGGCGGCTCAGGCGGAGTATTGAGGGATGAAGGTGTGGTCACTTCGGTTGTGGTTGTCGTCGTCGTTGTTGTTTCCGGAGGAGTTATTTTGGGCGGTTTATTTCTGCTTTTGATCATCCCGATAATGGCAAACAATATAGCAAGGCCCAAGATCCCTAGTCCAGCCCAAAGAGCCACACTTTGCAGGTTTAGACCTGATCCGCTACCACTAGAAACCGGTGTGGCCGAAGGAGTAGATGAAGGTAACGGAGTAAATTGGGTTAGAGTCACGACTGTGGGGGTCGACGACGGTTTTATTGTTGGAGTCGGAGTCTTGGGTTTTGCAGAAGGCGAAGGTGTAGGACTTTTGCAACCGCAGGTCAAGTCTGTTCGGCAATCCGGGTTTCTACAAAAACCCTGATAGCAGAATAGTCCGGAATTGCAATTGTATACACTTCCGCAAGTTCCTCCACAGGCGTTTGTTGGCCCGTCTCCGGAATTTCCACCAGAGCTGCTTGAAGAGTAGGTAAGGCTCAATTGATTGATAGATCCGCAATCCAAGATGTTTGCGCCAGTTGAATCAAGAATAAAACTATCGTTGCCACTCCCTGAACAGGTGATGCTAACTGCTCCGGTTCCTGTGTCTTTATTTGAATTTAAAGTCAAAACAGCCAAAGTTCCGTTTCCTGATTTACTATCTCCCAATGCCGGTTGGGCATTGATTACAATTTTCCCATCGCTTCGGGAAAATGAAAAATCACTAAAAAACCCTCCGTTTGCAGGATCTTTAAAAGTTATGGTGTCAGACGGAAAGTTCAGAGTAACTTTTGCGCCTGTTGAAGATTTGCTTTCAACGTCAATTTTAAGATTTATTTGGAAATCCGTGTTTTTAGAAGTGGAGTATGTTGCAGGCTCAAAATAAATTCTGGGGGCTGCGTAAACCTGACCTGTAAGTCCGCTTGCCACAAAAAAAAGGCAGGAAACAAATAAAGTTTTAAGAAAAAATTTAATTTTCATCGTATCTGGTTCCTAATGTTTTTCTAATTAGGAATGAATCCCTAATATCGATGAACCCATCGTAATTAAGGTCGCCTGTGAGTTTGTCAGTAGTTGTTAATTCGGAATCCGGTTTGCTAAATAAACTTCTTACTCTGTCGTAGTCGACAGAATTGACAACTCCGTCTTGTGGATAAGTGTCTCCTGCGGGAAGAGAAATCCCTGTAAAGTCCAGGGAAACCATTTGCAACGGGTCATTGGGAAGCGAGATGCTTCCTGTTTCACTTCCTGAACAATGAGTTGTTTGTCCGCTTGGAGCGCAGAATTTTACACCCAAGTGCTTTTCTCCTTTTAGTACAATCGAATAATTTGAAAGGGAGACAAGGTCGGATGACCAAACACCAAACGGTAATCTGTAGACCCCACTATCAACATAATTGACCGGGAGCGCCGGTGTGGTTAGTCCAAGGGAGTTGCCGAATGCTGAATTAATAAACCTTACGGTTACTTTTGCGAGGTCAGCCGAACCATCGGTGACACCGTCAAACTTTAGCAATATTTCGAATGGTCTTACAGTTGGGGGAGGAGTCACACCCGGAGTTGCCGTTGGCGTCGCCGAAGGTGAGGGTGTTGGACTGGGATATCCGGTTGGTGTAGGGGTGGGTGTTCCGGTAGGTGTAGGTGTCGGGGTTGGAGTTGCTGTCCCACATGGTCCCATGTAACCCATATATCTACCGTTTGCAACGTTTCCATAAATAACAGGAGAGTTGGAACTTGGACAATAAATAAAGTTGGCGGAATTGAGTAGGGGATCAGCGGATATATTTCCCGACCTTCCGGTCATAACTTGATACTGTTTGTAGTTGGGGTTATTTCTATAAAAATCGTTGAAAGAAAATGTATCAAAGGCGAGTCTGCTTCTTGAGTCAATTCCGGCCCCAACACTCGAAGTAACTATGTTGTTACTGAATTCCAGGTTTCGTCCGAAATTTCCTATCAAAAATATGGTTGCAGAATTCGGACTACCTGTGGTGTTGTTTACAAAAGTATTGTGGCTAACCTTCAAAAGCCTAATTGAGCCGTTGGTAGCATTAATTGTCAGTCCCGATTCACGGTTATTGTAAACCAGATTTCCCAACACGTTTACATTTGTAGAATTATGGATCGAAATCGCGTTTGCCGAGTCGTGGATCTTGTTGTTTGCTACATTTACATAGTTCGAAGTACCAACTTCAACAGCTCCGGCGGAACTTACAATTTCATTATTAATTATACTGATATGGTTTGATCCTTGAACATCTAAAGTGTGAGATGACTGAGAGTTTAAGCTAGTATAGGCTACAGAAAAATTATTACTATTCTTTACACTTAACATCCCGTTTGAGCTTCCTCCCCGCATCGAAAGGTATTGAATAGTTCCGGATGAGCTGTCTACCAAGAATCCCCACCCTCCACCGGCAGTTGAGTTGATTACGGCTGCACCTGAGCCGGCTTGTGAATTACCGGTAATATTTATGTTTGTTTTTCCGCTGACGTTAATTGTTGATGTTATGTTGTAAGTCCCGGGTTCTATCTGAACCGTATAGCCGTCACCTGTAACTGCGTCCACCGCGGTTTGAATATTGTGACAGGTTCCATTCGTGTCAGATTCCGGAGTAACAATAATAACTTTATTTTGCGCCAGACAAACACCTGGTTCTCCACTTGAAGCACGTTTAATAATAAGGAATCTTTGAGTGATGATTGCCCAAATAAAGAGGGGGAGAGCAACAGCAAGGGCCAAAACAACACCTATTCCAAGAAGTCTTTTGGTTGAAACAGGCAGAGAATTGAACCTAGTTTTAAAATCCATTAATTAATATTAGTCATGTAATTATTTATTATCAATAGCTATTTCAAAACAATAGAAAAAAGCATCGGATATAATTAATTGTAATGCTTTACGACATCCTTATTTATTACTTAGCAGCGCTTCCCCTTGTCGTGTGGAAAGGTCTGTACGAAGGACCAAAGGTTTTCTACTTTTTGACAGGAAGTGTACCGCTTATAATTTTTTGGATATTTAGGGTGCTTAAATACAAAAAATATTTTACATTTTCCAAGTCGGATTATTTTTTTCTTGCATGGCTTTTTACCCTTTCAGTCTCAAGTTTTATCGGAATTCATCCTTTTGAATCTTTTTTGGGAGGAAGCTATAGACAGGAGGGAGTAATTTTTTTTCTTGCTTTATGGTTGATCGGAAAAACTGTTGAACTTCTCGATAAGGATCATAAAAAACTTTTAACTAAAAGTGTCGGAGTAGTGGTTCTTATCGAATGTGTGGTGGTGATTTTTCAGTTCTTTGGGGGTAGATTATATTTTGGTCACCCCCTTGGGACAATTGGCGAGGCAAATGCGGTAGCGGGATTTTTGGCAATCGGTTCATATTTTGTTTTTGAGTCCTTCCCTAAATTATTATTGTTGGTTCCTATTCTTACAATTTTTTTGGCTCAATCAAGATCGGGAATTCTTGCAATAGTTCCGTTTTTGGGGAACGTAAAAAAAACTTTTCTGATTGTTTTAATTCCGGCTATGGTTTTATTTTTGTACATTTTTACAATCGGAAAGGGGGTTTCTCCTTTTGAAAACAGGCCTATTATCTGGAAACTGGCGGTTAATCAGATCTCACAAAAACCGATATTAGGTTACGGCGCGGAGAGCGGTGAGTTTGTTTTTAATCAGGCTTTTGTCAAGAGCGGCATTCCTTTATCGGATTTGATAGTTGACCGCGCACACAACTTGTTTTTGGATGTGACCATGTGGTCCGGAATTGTCGGCTTGATTTTATTTTTCGGATTTCTGTATCAGACATTTGTTGGGCTTGAAATAAACAAAAAAATTGCACTTTTGTCATTTTTAACATACTCAATGGTTCAACCCTTGAGTATTGTCCACTGGATTTTACTGATAATTATCATTAAAATATGACACATGACGAAGAAAAAGGTGGGCCCCAAGAGCAAAACGGCGTTTATCACAGGGATAACCGGTCAAGACGGCTCGTATTTGGCGGAACTGCTTCTTAAAAAAGGATATGACGTTGTAGGCGGGATTGTCAGGAAAAGCAGCAACATGTCTTATGACAACATTGGCCATATTCAAGATCGTCTTCATCTGATTCAGGCAGACCTTCTTGATCCTGTGTCACTCCGTGAGGCGATTCAAAAGATTCAGCCAGATGAGGTATACAATTTGGCAGCTCAGAGCCACCCGGCGGAGAGTTTTAAACAACCTATCCATACTGCCGAAATTACAGCTCTTGGCGCCCACAGGGTGCTTGATGCGGTTTGGGATGTGGTTCCGCGAGCTAAGTTCTATCAGGCAAGCTCTTCCGAGATGTTTGGTTGGGTTAGAGAAATTCCTCAGAGTGAAGATACACCGTTTAATCCGGCAAATCCTTATGCAGCAGCCAAACTTTACGCGCATTCTATGACCAGAATTTATAGGGAAAGCTACAACATGTTTGCAGCCTGTGGAATACTTTTTAATCACGAATCTCCCAGACGCCATTTGAATTTTGTTACGCAAAAGGTTACCTACGCAGCAGCAGCAGCAAAGCTTGGGATCAAAAACTCGGATCATTTGAACGAAGAAGGGGAGCCGATTGTCAAAAATGGAAAAGTCGCTTTGGGGAACTTAGAAGCTAAACGTGATTGGGGTTTTACGGGAGACTTTGTGGAGGCGATGTGGTTAATTATGCAACAGCCTAAGCCGGACGATTTTGTAATCGGGACTGGGGAAACCCACACGATTCGGGAGCTTTGTGAGGAAGCATTTGAGTACGTCGGATTAAATTGGGAGGATTATGTAGAGATTGACCAAAGATTTGTTAGACCGACCGAAACAGGTCCGTTGGTCGCAAACCCGGCAAAAGCTAAGAAGATCTTGGGCTGGACACCAACAACTACTTTTAAAAAGTTAGTTGCCATGATGGTAGATGCGCATATAGCGAGACTTAAATAGCGAAAAGCGAAAAGCGAAAAGCGAAAAGCGAAAAGCGAAAAGGAAGAACTTAAAAGACGTACCGAAAGGTGGGCTGAGAAATTTTCATTCCACCTTTCGGTATTTTTGTTCAATTGTAACTACTTTTTTCCGTCCCTGGTTATCTTTCTTGCTCCTTGGCTTTTGTGTTTATTGATCGAAACCGCCGGTTTTGACGCTGATTTGTTACGCGTCGGCGTATTCACGATCAATTTCTTCCCATTCTGTCGGTTCTTCATCATCGGTCTCCACAGGAATTGGTGCGCTTTGCAAAAGTAGGGCCTCACCCAACTTGATACCGACATGCTGTTTAATTTCAGCATACCGCTTGGGGTCATGTCCGGTCATTCCGGTTTGAATTTTCTTTTGTTTCCACTTGGGAGGGAAACATCTTTTGCACCTCTTGTTTTTATGGGAGTGTAAGGGATTGCAAATACATGCAGTTTGGCTCATTTTTCTCTCCAGAAAAAAGATTTTTGTTACAAACGTGCCAGTACAGGCCATTATTATATACACAATGTTTCAATTTTCAAAATCTTGCATAAAATTTCCGGGGAACTTAAGATTAATCATGTTTGCGTTATTCTCCAGAAGATATCTTCAAATTTCTCAAAATGAATTTTGGCCAAAGATTTTGCTTTTCTGTTTCATTCTGTTTTTGGCCAGGTTGAGCGACGGAATTATAAGTTTTTGGGCTCCGGTTCAGATCCAAAGTGTTTTGGGGAGCTCTGTGGTAATGGGATTAATTATAAGTTTTCAGTCTGTTGTTGGGCTAATGGCAGATATCGTTTTTCCAAAGTTACTCCGAGGTGTCCGCGCAAGAGGACTTGTGTTTTGGGGAATAATGATGTCGGGCTTTACTTCGTTTTTTCTCGTAAACACAATATTTTGGCCTTTTGTTTCAATATTTCTTGTCACCATGGCACTTTGGGGGATTTATTATGAACTAATTTCATTCGCCAGTTATCAATTTATGGAAGGATCTGTGCCTCCACACATGCGCTCGTCGGCTTGGGGAGTAGCCGGAATATTTTTGAATTTGGCCTATTTTTTAGGACCTCTTATTGCATCTTATCTTCTGTATAGGGGTTACGTCATTACGGAAGCTTCGATTATTTTATTTTTGGTGGCTGCACTGATCTTACTTCTGATTACAGAAAAAGTTCACGATATTCCTGTAAAAGTTGATTTAACCGAAGTAAACCCCGGGTTAGAAATTAGGCATTGGCTCACCCTTGGTAAGGTGGTGTGGCCGGCAATAGTAATAAGTTTGCTTTTGGGATTAATCGATTCAACTTTTTGGACAACGGGTGCGGTTTATACAGAAAAACTTTCCGGAGAAAATTTCTGGGGAGGGTTGTTTTTGCCGATATACCAATTTCCAGGCATTGTCACGGGTTTAATTATTGCCAGGTGGGGAATATATAAAGGCAAGAAAATCTTAAGTGAAAAAATGTTAATTTTGGCAGGATTATTTTTGATTGCATTAACATTAAGCGGAACCGTTTTCTGGCAGCTTTCTATGGTACTCCTGTCTTCCATCGCGGTATCAATCAGCTATCCATTAATAGAAGGCGTTTATTCTGATGTTGTTGCCAGAATGGGTAGAGAGAAAAAAGAAATGATAGGTTTAACCAATTCGATGGTAAATATCTCATATATTTTTGCCCCACCGTTTACGGGACTGATTTCTTCAAAAGTAGGGGAACAAATGACGTTCGGTATTGTGGGGGTGATCGTAGTGGTAGTGTCAGTTTTACTTCTTTTTGTAACTCCAAAAAAATTTCGTTTACCTCAGGGGGAAATCAAGACTTGGGAATAATATGGTGTGTGTGGTAAAATCTCGTCTGGCACATTTTGAGACAGTAATTTAAGTACAAATTTGATCGGAGGCTGAAGTGAGAATGAAACGGTCGGA
The DNA here is from genome assembly GCA_016432365.1 of Candidatus Woesebacteria bacterium. Classification (GTDB taxonomy): domain Bacteria; phylum Patescibacteriota; class Microgenomatia; order UBA8517; family UBA8517; genus GWB1-39-10. Next base: position 929,536 of record CP066686.1, on the reverse strand, counting down.
TGTTGACGGGAACGCCAAGACAAAGAGAATTACTTTCTTTGCTAGCGTCAAGGGCAAGGGAGAACTCTTGGAAGGAGTGCTCGATCTGGTCACCGGGATTGTGACCGTCGAAAGAGAAGAAGGCAAAAAAGAGACGTATCGTCGGGATGAAGACACCAAAAGGTTTTCGAGAATAGATGCAGGACCGATGATTGTTGAAAGCCAGCCCATGCCGGACGAAAAGACTGAGGGCAGGCCCGAATTTGGCCAGTTGGTCTATTTTCCTAATGGAGATGTAGGAAGATGGCAGCCAAATCTTCGTACAGGCAAGATGGAGCTGTATATCCAAAAGGCGAAATACATTGCTTCATTAAGCCCTAACGACGCGTCCCGACACGGAAAGCACACAAGACGGTCAACACATTAGTTAAGGGAGAAGGGAGAACCAAGAATTTACAATTTACTATTGTATCTTGGAAATCTTTTCTCCCGTTTTTTTTGGAGAAAGATTAGAGGGTGGTACGGGGAGCAGAGTATGCAATCAAATTTTGAAATTTGTTGTTTTTTCTGCTCCCCTCAAGGAAAAATGGATTCATTCAGAGACTGGAAACAAAGTTGTCACATTCTGCGCACTGGTTCTGATCCAGTTCCATTTCGGCGCCACAGTAGAGACATAAATTTACAGATTTACCGGCCGGCAAAGGTCTTGTAAGACATAGATCATCAGATTGGTGTGCCAGTAAAGCAACCCTATTCAGATCTAGCCCTTTGGCTTCCAACACGATCTCTCTTGCCGTTGGATGTACTGTTGTTCGCTTTTTCCTTGGTTTGGTACTGGGATTGGCAACGGGTTTTACAAGCGAATATGTTACGGGCATTTTTTGCTCCTAAGGTGCAAGATTTACACAACATTTGTGTGTATTCGGCCTAATTATAGGTCTATTACTGCATTTGTCAACTTTTCAATTTGTCTCAAGTTCTAAAAGCCTGGCAATTTGTGTCGTTGAGGGCGAATCGATTTTGGGGATTTCAATAACCTTGGCTCCGACCTTGAAGGCATGAGACTTCTTTTTTTCAATCATCGGGTCTCCGGCGGTGACTGCGATTACCAGGGGTCGGACCCTGTCAACCAGTTCAAAATAATCGCTATCGCGCATTTCGTCTTTCAAAATTATTACTTCATCTACAAAGTTTAAAGATTCAAGAACTTCACGTCTTTTATTCTGATCATGAATGGGGCGCCCGACCCCTTTTAATTTTTTGATATTTTTGTCTGACTCGAGAGCAATCACAAGATGGTTTCCCAAAGCCTTAGCGTGTTTAAGGAAGTGAATATGTCCATAATGCAGAATATCAAAACACCCGCCAACCAATACTTTACCATTTGATGGCAAGCTCTGCTTATTCTTCATATCAAAATTATACATCTTTACCTTTTACTTTTTACCTTTTACTATATATATATGCCCACTGCCAAAGTCGAGGAAGAAGTCGAAATAAAAAAATCTCCGTCCAGGGAAAACATTAAGTTGTCTGTAGATAAAGAGGCTCTCAAAAAATTCCGGCTGGTTGTTGTGGCTTACTCATCTGTTGAACGGGAGAATTTTGCTACTAAAGATGCATATGAAGCCGAAATCGAAGTAGAAGCGAGGGCAATTGAGGTATCAGAAGAAGTTAGGAAACTCGGAATTCCCACTCGCACCCTTCCCGGGGATCAATATTTTTATACCAACTTGTTGGTGGACAGACCCGATCTGGTCATTAACCTTGTTGATACATTAAAAGGTCGAGATCAGCTTCAGCCATCGGTTCCGGCGGCTCTTGAGCTTGCCAACATTCCCTATACCGGTGCCGGAATGGAAGGCTTAATTATTGGTAATAACCGTAACTTAACAAAGAGACTTCTTATGGCTTACGATGTTCCGACTCCTCCTTTTCAGTTTATTCGTCGCGCCGGAACAAACATCGACGAAGATTTGGGCTTGCCTCTAATAGTCAAATTAAATGAAGGTGGGGGAAGCGTTGGTATAAATGACACATCAGTCAAAGAAACAGACAGAGCAGCTAAACTAAGAGTCAATCATATGGTTTCAACCTATAAAGTTCCTGTAATTGTAGAAAAGTTTATTGATGGGCCGGAAATTACGGTTGTGGTTTTTGAAGACAACGTTAAACGTCATGTCTTTATGGCCCAAAAAGTATTTAGAAAAAAACCGGACGGAAAGCATTTTTTTACAAGTTTTGAATCGTATTCTGATGCAAGGGCATATAGATATGTTCCCGTTGAAGAAAGTTTAAAGTATGAAATCAAAAAACTTGCGGTGAGAGCTTTCGGAGGGTTACAACATAAAGATTATGCAAAGTTTGATATAAGGGTTGATGAAAATACTCATATTCCGTATTTTACAGACAGTAATCCCAATACAGCGTTTGGGCCCGACATAGGTCTTCCGATGACAGAGGTAATGTCGATGAATGGAGTCGAGTTTTCGGAAACAATTGGAAGTCTTCTTTCCAAATACGCCAGAAATATATAGGTGGACAAATTTGACTAATGGCCGTACAATTGGGCCAAATGGAAATAAATACCAACAGGACTGTTCGGGCGGTAGTCAGGCGTCTTTTGGCCTTACAGGACAGGCTTCAGGGGGTTGCCCTCCCTAAAATGGCCAGGATCAAGCAGGTAGACATCTATAGCTGTGGCCCTGCCGTCCTTGCCATGCTTTTCTCCTTCCTGGGAGTAAAGGTTTTTCAAAAACGAATTGTGGCCTCTCTTCGCGCCCAGAAGAAAATCAGAAAATGGGGTATGAGTGTAAGAGACTTGGCAAGGGCATCTAAAATTGCCGGCAAAGGTGGTTTTTCTTTCTGGAAAAAAGCTAATTCTAAAATAAGTGACTTGGATACAATTGTAAACAAATATGGATTTCCGGTAGGTGTAGAGTGGCAGGGAGTTTTTTACGAGGATGCAGACGAAGACGATGGGCATTACGGCGTTGTTACCCGTGTAGATAAAAACAGAGGTTATTTAAGAATTGCTGACCCGTTCCATAAGTTCGCAGGGGTGGACAGAAGATTTAGAATTAAGGATTTTCAAAGGCGCTGGTGGGATTCGAACGAGATTAAAGTTGGGGGAACTTCCAAGCCCCGTACTATTACCGACAAAAGGATGATGTTTATAATTACTCCGAAGGGCGACTCCTGGCCCAAAAAGTTGGGGATGACAAAAGTCTAAATCTCTCTTTATCTTTTCTGGCTGCCTTAATAACCCCGCGGTAGAACTGGTTTTCAATTTCGATACTATTTTTTGTTGCCTCTGGTCTTAGATACCTGTATTTACCAGCACTTAAAGCATACCCGGATGTTGTATGGGGGATAGATTTTTCTGCGTACCATGTAGTTTCGTCAGATTTGACGCACCGTATAGGAATTTCGTCTGAGTAACGATAAAGCAAAATTGATTTTACTGTTTTATCAGGAAAAGCCCTTTTTAGTAAGTAACGTCCAGTTTCAACGGCGCTGCCGTGGTATCCGATATCAACAACATTAATGAGTTTAGTATTAGCTAGTTTTTTGCCGTGACTTTCGCGTATAGCATCAACCCAATTTTGGGAATTTCCAAAATAATGGAAAAGTGGATCAATCTCATGTGCCCAAGTTCGGGACCATTCGTCGGGATTTTTAATGAGTCCAAGGTTTGCATTTTCGAACGGCGGGTAAAGTTCAAATATTTCGTCCATTTGCGTTGCAGAAATTGGTATTGAAAGTGAAGTGAGGGAGGATCCTGTCGTGAGTTCGTGCCAGGCAAGCATTGCAGGCCTAGCGTCTCTTTCCAAGAAGACACATGCTGTTTTGTCATTTGGTACACCTGTTTCTTGCTGAATTTTTGCAACTTCGCTGGCCAGTCCCGGAAGAACCGGTTCAAGAAATTCTTTGTAATACTCAGCACCGAACTTTAAGGCTTGTTCTGGAGTCTGCGGAAGTAGGTCTAAAGAATCGAATAAAGACGGTCGTATTCGAAATTCCTTTTCTTGTTGTGGACGATCAGACATGGAGAATCTAGTATACCAATTGTTAGAAATCGTTGACAAACAATTGTTGGAGTGCAATTGGTTTATGGCAGGTGACTAAATTCCTTAGTTGATATTAGATAGAGTGCCCCAACCGTTAGAAAGGTGGACAGGGGTTTTAGGAGTGTTGTACAAAGATTTGACGCAACTGATAAAAAATGATGTTTATAATTACTCCGAAGGGCGACTCCTGGCCCAAAAAGTTGGGAATGAGTAAAGTGTAGTCGAAAGCTTGCTCAATTTTGGTATGATTGTTGCATATGGGTATTGAGAAGGTTAAAGCAACGGGGTTTGAATCAAAAGAATTACGAATAAGTGTTTCCGAGCCTATTGTTGTGGTTGTGTTTGGAAAAATTGGTGTAGGAAAAACCACAATAGCTAACGAAATCAGTCTTCGATTGGAAACCCCAACACTGTCTAGCGACGTATTTAGGCGAAAAAGAATTTCTGAAATTCAATATGAGCCTTGGCACTCGGAAGTAGCCCTAGAAGATATGCTTGATAATGCACAAAAACTATTTGATGAGGGGGCACATTCTGTTGTTTTAGATGCGACTTTTTCGAAGTTGGAATATCGGCAAAAAGCGGTAGGATTGGCCCAGAGAAATAACAAGAAAGTTGTTTGGATTGAGGTTGTTTGTGAAGAAGAAGTTGCCGGAAAAGGAAATATCGACGGCCAATACATATCGAGAGAGGTCGACAGTCCAATGGATATTGAGGAGAGAATTGTTATAGACAATTCAATACGAACTCAAAACATAGAAGAACAAATAAAAACCTTGGTTGATTTCCTTTTCTTGCCTAAATAGTTTGCGGGTCTGGATGGAAATCCCTCGGAAAAGTGGCAAATTTTTAGTTTCCAACTACCTGAAGGTATCTAAAACAATTTGAGCTACAGCCTTCATAATGTATAGTTAAAATATGAATGCTGATGCTCTTGAGGCCGACGGGTTAGAAACGCATAATCAAAATCTATCCACAAAAAATGAGATCCCATTTTCCTTGAGAGATTTCGGTGAGATTCCAAAAGGGTTTATCCCTGTATACATCCTAGTAAGCAAAGAAAGTTTGCAGCATGTCGCTGATAATGGTTTTCGTGTTGAAGATAATCGAATGAACGGGCGACAACAAAAACTTGAGGAAATATTTAATCAAACGGCACAGGATATGGGTGTAGGCGTCGATAGAACTAAACGTGTTTTTGCTTTTCCAAGGCGACCGGATAGGTTTAATGTGGGTTTGTCATACGACCCCAAAAAAAGTGTGATTGTTGAAGCCATGATAGATCCGAAAATGCAAAATGCGGTCGTAGCAGAAGGCGAGTATTATACCGAGGCCGATTCTTATTTGGAGGGTTTTGGATTAGAAGCGGCTAGATCATACGCAAAAAGTTACTGGGAAACAGCGAAACCTTTATCCGAATATCTAAAGGAAGGGCACGATGGGAGTGAAGGCGATTATGGGGATTTTAATTTACCAGAAATTCTGATCCCGGAGAATATACCGACAAGCAGAATGAGGGTTGTAAAGTAGGGGTTGCTACTCTGCAAATGGCAAATTTTTAGTTTCTAACTACCTGAAGATAATTTTGGAGTCCTTGAAAATACAAGAAGTTTTTCGTCTCCGCTCATTGGCATTGTTCCAACACCACCACTTTTATCAAAAGATGTCATTAAATAGTAATCACCTTGTTTTTCAACCGTATTAAAAGTTTGTAAATTTCCTGTAGGATTTATTTTTATAACGAGGTCAAAAGCGGCTTGATTACTTTGATACTCAGCCTCAGAATCATAATCTTCTCTTTTTGGCTCACCGAAGAGTTTGCCTACCACACACTCACCTTGTGTTATTTTGTCGGCATAGTGACCGCTATAAAAATCTTCTACTGTGATTACGTAATGAGGAGGGGCTTGTTTTATTTCATTTCCACCAGCTTGCTCGATTTGTGTATCTACCATGTTTCTATCTGATAAATTATAACACACCTTATCTTCTTTCATTTACATGGCCAGCCACGTTCGTAACTAAGTGAACTAAATGTGGCAGGGTCGGATGGAATCGAACCATCATTAGCGGTTTTGGAGACCGCTGTCCTGCCGTTGAACGACGACCCTAAATTGATACGTTTAATTATATCAAGGGGAGTGGGCAAAAGCTAAGTAAGGTTTATTTGAGCTTGGAGCTCTCTTTGTGAAGCTGAGACTTTCGGCAAAATTTGCAATATTTTTTGATTTGGAGCTTACCTTTACCTTTTACGTCCATATTAACTTTATTCCGGGTAGAAATGTAATTTTGATTTTTACATACGGAACAAATCATGCTAACAAGTTCTCGGGCGCCCTTTTTTGCCATACATGGGTATTTTACCAGTCATGACACCAAACGACAAGGGCGAGTGTAATACACAATCTTTGAGCCTGAGGTGGGGACTACCCCCATGACCTCGTTCTTACGGCATAGCCGAGAACGACACAATCTTTGAGCCTGAGGTGGGGATTGGACCCACGACCTCGTTCTTACCAAGAACGCGCTCTACCACTGAGCTACCCAGGCTTGTCGGAATAAGCTTCACTTCGCGATATTTGGCCTTAAAAGGCCAAAATCTATCCGTTTCGCTATTCCTCCTCTCAAAATTGCGTGCAATTTTGTGGGGGACGCAAGCAATGATTATACAATACACAAACTGTATACTAAAACCATGAATCGGTGGCAGGTGGGGATTTTGGTAATTGCGGCAAGCTTTTTGGGAATTTTGCTTTACGTTATCTCTGCAAAACCGGTACTGGCTCCGGACCTTAAAAACAGGACTGAGCTCAACTCGGTCCAGAACTTCGTAAACAATTTTTCCGGAAAGCAGGATATTTCTATACTTTTAACCGGGGATATCATGCTAGGGAGGAGTGTGATGGGTGTTAGTTTGAAGAAAGGGGATCCCACCTATCCATTTCTAAAAGTTGGCGACACACTTGCCGGCGCGGATCTTGTTTTTGCCAATCTCGAAAATCCGATAATCGAAAAATGTCCCTCGATAAGCTCGGGATTTAAATTTTGCGCGGATCCAAAAATGATTGACGGCCTAACTTTTGCAGGCATCGATGTAGTTAATATCGCCAATAACCACTCCGGAAATTACGGTAAAGAAGGGGTATCTCAAACTGAAAATTTTCTTAGTAAGGCGGGGATAGATTACACCGGAGACGGGAATTTGGTGGTTAAGGAAGTAAATGGTACAAAATTTGGTTTTTTGGGGTTTGATTACGTTGATTTTGCTCCCAAGGATAAAGACTTTCAATTAACTTCTGATTCAAAACAAAAGGTGGATGTTTTGATTGTTGCTGTGCACTGGGGATTGGAATACACGACAGACCCAACGAAAAGCCAAAAGCTAATAGCTAAAAACCTAGTGGGGGCGGGGGCGGATGTTGTGTATGGGACACATCCGCATTGGGTGCAATCAATTGATCACATCAACGGGAAACCTGTGTATTATTCACTTGGCAATTTTATTTTTGATCAGATGTGGAGTGAGGAAACAAGAAGAGGTCTTGTTATGAAATTGACTTATCGTGACAGGAAATTAATAGGGGAGGAAAAACTTCCGATTTATATGCAAAACTTCGCCCAGCCTGAGTGGGAGAAATGACAAATGTGCTGAGGACAGGATTCGAACCTATGTAGGCCTTCCGGCCGTCAGATTTACAGTCTGATGCGATTGACCGCTCCGCCACCTCAGCGTGTTTTAATACAACGCGCTAATCGTACACCAAAAAGGTGTGTTTAGGGAGCCGGGAAAAGGATTTGTGTGCAAAGCCTCTACCAATCTTGGCACTATCAAATCCGACCGGCGAACTGTTATGAGCCGGGAAAAGGATTTGAACCTTCAACCTTCGCTTTACAAAAGCGTTGCTCCACCGTTGAGCTATCCCGGCACGCAGTGCGGGGACAAGCTACGCTTATCCCGGCCTGTCGAAACTTCCACTCTCAAAATTGCCAAGCAATTTTGGATCAAAACCAATTATATCAGAAATTGAAGCTGTTTTTTGCCAAAAAATGACCCCATTATCAAAAGTACGGCGATATTCCTGGAAAAACCAGGTGGGTGAACTGCCATTAAGCTAGCTTGCGCATTACTTAACGGACTCCGTCCTCCCATTTTAGAATATACTTGATCAGGAAATTCCGACCGTATCCTTCTTTAACAGGGTCAATATAATTGTACCACGTAAGTCAATGTGAAAAATGAAAAAGTTAATACCGTGGGAAACCTGGTATTAGAAGATTCAATATAAAATTGATTATTGGGAACAAAATCGGAGATATTAGGGAGACACCTCCAAAAATCGGAAATATTAAGAATGCCAGTAAAATCATTCCGAATTTACTCATAAAATATTCAAATTCTCTGGCTTCCTTGTGGGGTAAAAGCCCGACAAGTATTTTTTCTCCGTCGAGTGGGGAAATCGGAATCAAATTAAAAACCGCCAAGCTTACGTTAAGTCCAACCATAGTTTTTACCAGATCTGCCATTATTTGAGGCATTGGTATTAACCAAAAAATGACGGCTAACACCAAAGCTAAGACCATATTGGAAAGAGGTCCTGCCAGCGAAATGAGCAAAGTATCCTTTTTTGGATTTTTAAGGTTGTAAGGGTCAATGGGTACCGGTTTTGCCCACCCAAAAACGAAGTGGGCTGGGGAAAAATACATTAGAAGCGGAACAATTATAGTTCCCAATGGGTCAATGTGTGGAATTGGGTTAAGGGTTAATCTACCCGATATCCGTGCTGTTGGATCGCCTAGGTAGTTAGCCATCCAACCGTGAGCGACCTCGTGGATAATTATTGTGTATGCCAGTCCGGCAATTCCAAGTATGATTAATAATATTTCCATTGAATTTATATGTCTTTGATAGTATAATTCATCCCTAGCTACTAGTCACTAGTTGCTAGCTACTAAATTTATGGCATATATTTGCGACAATTGCGGAAAAGGAACGGTTTCAGGCAGAACCAGCTCTCATCACAGAGGGGTTGCCGGTAAACGTTGGAAAAAGAGGGCAGAGGTAACACTTAGAAAATTTAAACCCAATCTCCAAAAGATAGCTGTTATGGTCAATGGCAAAAAGTCTCAAATGAAGCTTTGTACCGACTGTATTAGTAAATTTAAGAATGTCGGTAAATTAGCTCCAAAGCGTTCGACTTCTATCTCTGCAAGTATTTGACGATAATTTGGCGGATTGAGACTGATTTGCTACAATTTCTTATGTTTGACATAGCCTATAGGTAGTAGTAGAATTGCCGCATGAAAGAAACACATCAGCAACTTGTAGACTCTATACTAACTAAGGTGAAATCTGAAGCTCAGGAGAACACACCAACAGAAGAGCAAATTTCACAAGCTGAAGCGATTTTTGCACTGATTAGTTCAGAGGGTTATTTAAAATCGGTTTTATTTCACTCGCAAACCGGTAAGTCAAAATTGGAAGTTTTGCTGGCGAATGGGTCTATCGGGGAATCTTTGATTTTGGAGGTACAAACTTTGATTGACGACGAAGAGAAAAGTAACTATGCGGCGAGGATTAAGGGAGCGAAGATTGTTGGGCAAAGGTTTGACATAAATGATCCAACTGTCGGCATGTCGGTACCCGACGAGTCTGGGGCCAAAGAGTGGTTCGAGGAGCGTTATAATGCTTTTGGATGGGGTGTGGATATGGTTTCTAAATCTGGTCCCTCATGGAAAGCTTTTTTAGTGAGATATTTTAGTTCGAGTGATAAATTGGCAACAACTCATGGTCCAATATTGGGGGAAGTATTGGATCAACTTCAGAGTTTGGTCAATCAAAATTAATTAGAGTTCTGCCTTGTAGGCTTCTTCGAATTGTTTCCAACTGACAGGATTTTTGCCCTCCAACTGGACTTCATCAAGAATCAACTTACCATTTTCGAGGTGGCATTTAAGAATTTTTAGACGTTTTTCGTTAGGCAAATAAGTCCAGATACCGGGCCAGGGATACATTGCCCTGGATAGTCTCTCAATTTTTTCCGGACTGTCTTTTTTGAGATCTATAAATCCATCTTCTCTTTTTACAATTTTGGTATATGTGGCATCAGTTTCATCTTGAGTTTTGGGAGTAATTTTCCCTTTAAGATAGGGCTCGATCATTTCGGTCAAAACCTCTGCCGACCTCTCAAAAAGTCTTGTTCGAAGAGTTTCAAATGTATCATCAGGAAGGACTTCTTCTTTAAACTGAGTAATTATCGGGCCGTGGTCCACTTTTTCATCCATCTTGAATATAGTAACGCCGGTTTGAGTGTCTCCGTTTGCGATTGCCGCTTGAATTGGGGAAGCGCCTCTATATGCTGGCAAAAGAGACGGATGGATTACTAGTATTCCCTTAGGAAACAGGTCTATTACTTCCTTTTTGATGATTTCTCCGTAGGAAGCCAAAATTCCAACTTCCATATCAAGATTGGCATCAATTAGTTCTTCGGCCGAATAATGTGTAAAAACTTTACGTTCGTGGGCCCATTTGTCTACGGGAGAATATGTTAGATATTGTTTTCTGCCGGTTGGTTTGGGACTTTGGGTCACTACAGCAACAATTGGAGACTTTCCGGGGCCGGACACAAATTTTTTGTGAAGGGTGGTGAGAACAGGCAGAACATAATCCGGTGTGCCAAAGAAAACTATTTTCATACGAGTTCTATCTCCTCCCATTCATCTCCATCAACTTTATACAAGGGTTTTTTTTCTTCAAAAAGCCTGTCGATGAACAGGGTGCCGTTAAGATGGTCAATTTCATGAAGGATTATTTGAGCGTCAAAACCTTCGAAATCTTCTGTAATTTCTACTCCCTTTTCGTTTAGATATTTAACTGTAATTTTATCTGCCCGTTTTAGTGGTCCGTAATAATAGGGAAGCGATAAACAGCCTTCAAGTATTTCCTTATTAGTTTTCTTGCCCCGCGTAGCCTTGGCGGAGCGGGGTTGCTTTTCGCTCATTTTTAGTATTTCAGGGTTTATTACCACCCTTTGAAAATTTTTGTAATCCGCAATAAAAATATTTAGATTTTTCCCAATTTGTGGGGCCGCAAGTCCTACGCCCTCCGGCTCCTTTTGAATTTTTAGAGTATCTTTAAGGTCCTTAATTATATCCAAAACCTTTTTGTCCACCTTGGCAATGTTTTTGGATTTTCGTCTTAAAATCGGGTCGCCGGACTGAACTATTTTTCTGATCATACACGAATTATACCAGAGGGTCGGATAAATCAGAATAATTTGGATGAATTCCTGCCGGCAAGCCCCTCTGACATCTCTGAACTTTTCTGATGTGGCTGATTTATTTTATACCCTCAAGCGCCTGTTTGGCGAGTGGGTCGTTCGGATCGATATATTTAAGAATGTAAGTGAGCTGAGTTTTGGCCTCGGAGTATTCTTTCTTCTCCATTAAAAGGTACGCATATGCCAGCCTTGCATCCCTGTAATTTGCTTTTAAACCGATTGTATTAATTAAAACCTCCATCGCGCGGTCGGGTTGGTTTGTTCTTGCGTAGGTTAAGGCTAAATTGTAATAAAGTTTAGCATCGGTTGGGGCAAGTGTTATGGCACCAATCAATGTTTCTTGGGCGGCACGGAGGTAATCTGGATTTGTTGTCGAAAGTACTACAAAAACGCCAAAACGGGACCTTTTTAAATTCAGAGAAGAAGAAAGGTTGATAGACCTGTCGGATTCGCTAATTGCAAGCTCCGTATACTTCTTTGAATTTTCTGCGTCTTTTTGGTTGTATAGGGCCAAAGCTATGGCCGCGTATGAATTTGCCAACTCGCTGTGATAAAGCGGTTGCCAGGGCTCAATGTTAACTGCTTGGATTAAATAATTCGCGGCAACGTCTTGTCTCTGAATGCCGTTATATGCCTTACCCAAAGCATATTGAGTGTCGGCGTACCAATAGCGAGAAATAAGAAATAAGAAATAAGAAATAAGAAATATGACTGAGACGTAGCCAAGTTTTTGAAAATTTGTTCGCGTCCCAAATTTTTCATTCTTAATTCTTAATTCTTCATTAGTACTTAATATCACAGCTATCGCCGGAAATAAAAATAATTGAAGTTGAGTTGGAACGACCGAAAAGCCAAAAAAATTAGTTATTAGGAGACTTGCATAACCTGCCAATAATGCAAAATTCAAAAGGCAAAAGTCAAAATTACAATTCAAAAGTGAAAAGTTTTGGCTTTCTATTTTTGAATTTTTACTTGTATTTTTGACTTCTAAATTTTGATTTTTGACTTGCGATGTTTGATAAATTGAAAATCCTATCAAAATAAGATAGCTTAATAAACCAAACGATCCGCTATTGGCTGCAATGTTAAGATATTCGTTGTGTGCTTTGTTGTAAATAAAATCCCATTCGGAAACTAAGTTGTGTTCAACAGGTCTATATTGATAGTATGAAAAAGCAAATGTTTCTACCCCTGTCCCAAAAATTGGATAGTGTTTCCAGACCTCGACAGCCCCTGTCCAAACGATTTTACGTATAGTGCCGGATTCAGTTCCACCAACCTCAAGAGCTGGACCCTCCGACGCTAAAGCTTTGGAGGGCAAAGCCATCCTTGATTTGTTTAATAGGTCGGAAATACTTGGAGTGAACTGGGTGCCGGAGATTAAACAAATAATTAATAATGAAGAAGTAATAATTGCAAACGGAAACATAATATTTTTAATTTTTAATCGGTTAATCCAAAAGTATCCAGCCCAAAATATTATGAAAGCAACCCCAAGGCCTAAAAGACCAGAACGAGACTTTGTAAAAATTAATGTCCAGAAAAACAAAACCGAAAGCGAGAAATATATTAAGAATTTAGAATTTGTTTGTGATTTCGGATTTGAGATTTGAGATTTTTCTAGCGCGAGTGCCCAAGTGATGGGCAGGAGCGCTACGACATATGCCGCCAGCCAATTTGGCTGTCCAAGAGTGGAAAAGACACGGGACTTAACATCTTGTACCCAGAGAGCTTTGTCAATGCCCCAGTGTTCTAATACACCATATATTGAAACGATAGCGGCAGAACACAGAACGGTATATAGAATACGTAGGGTATGCTTTCGGTCTAAATTACTTACAAATGTCCAGTAAAGTAGGGTATAGGAAATAGTAGACAATAGTCCGCCGTTAAATCTTGAATAATATCCGAACCATGATGTCGATGGATCTATCGAGAGGAGGGTCGAAATTAACTGCGAAGCAAAAAAAACTAAAAGCGGAATATCTAATATTGTGCGACGAAAGATAATTTTTCTTTCCAGAATCATCCGGATTACCCAGGTGCCGGTAATTAATACGGTTAATCCGTATACCAAAACTATTTTGTTGAATTCAAAAACCTCAGATGTATACGGCCATAAAACTAAAGGAACGAAGAAAAAAAGAATTGCAAAAAAGACGAAAATTGTTTTTTGAAGCTTGTCCATTTAGATATTCTAACCGATTTTTGGCAAAATTAAACCCTCCGAACCAGATATCAACGCTTTTAAAAGCATAAATATTGGTTGGGAGGGTTTTTCCGGTTGGCTCACCAGATGTGTGACAGAAGGTCGGCGGCGGTACGAAGCACCTGCAACCGTTGCTTTTCCGGCAAGGCGATTACCAACGGGTTGAACTGCGCATTCAGGCAGGCATTTGCGAACTCGGTCCAGTCGATATCTTCGGGTTTGTCTGCTTTTAACCCAAGCGCGCGGGCGAGTTCCTGGCCTGTCAGATTGGGTAAATCGGCGGGCTCACCGTCTATGATTTTTACCAAATCATCGTCTCCCATCATCCATGCGAGTGTGCGCAAATAAAGTGGGTAGGTCATTTCGTCCTCCTTTTGTGACGATTGAAATTTGAATTCGATGCGAGATAACGAGGTTGAATAGTATCACTACTACCACTTATAAGTAAAGATTGCTGGGTTTTTCAGATATTTACAAATTTGTAATTTGACTATTTGAATATTTTGCCTGACTGGATATACTGCGTTGCTATGCGAAATTTTGTTAAATTTGTAAATCCGATAGACCGTTTCTTAGGGCTTTTCTCGCACGATATCGGTATTGATTTGGGAACTGCCAACACTCTGGTTTATGTCCGCGGAAAAGGAATAGTAATACGCGAACCCTCGGCTGTGGCTCGTCATAAAAAAACTAAGGAAATTTTGGCAATCGGAACAAGCGCCAAAAAAATGTACGGAAGAGCGCCTGCGACAATCGAAACAATTAGGCCTCTCAGGGACGGGGTCATTGCAGATTTTGATGCAACAGCTGCAATGCTTAAGCATTATATTCAAAAAGTTCATGAATCGGGAACGATTATGCCAAAAATCCCGCGTCCAAGAGTTATCATCGGAATTCCGTCCGGGGTAACCGATGTGGAAAGACGGGCTGTGGCAGATGCCGCCCTTGATGCCGGTGCCAGGGAAGCTCATCTAATAGAAGAGCCTTTAGCTGCTGCAATCGGAGCGAAATTGCCAATAGAAGGACCTGAGGGAAATTTTATTGTTGATATTGGTGGCGGGACTAGCGAAATAGCAGTAATTTCACTTGGTGGAATAGTTATCGGGAGGAGCGTCCGTGTTGCCGGAGATGAAATGGATGAGGCGATAATAAATTATGTCAGACTTAAATACTCTCTTCTTTTGGGTCAACCAACTGCGGAGGCGGTTAAAATCGGGATTGGGTCTGTCATCCCGGCAAAAGACAAATTTACGGTTGTCCGCGGGCGGGATTTGGAAACAGGGCTACCCAAATCGGTTAAACTCACGAGTAGCGAAATTCAGGAAGCTCTCTCTACAATCATTCAGGAAATAGTTGCAAATATTGTTGACACTTTGGAAGAAACTCCGCCGGAGCTGACCAGCGATATTATGGAAAAAGGGATAACGCTTGCAGGTGGCGGGTCACTTATCGGCGGAATTGACAAAGTAATTTCCGAAGCAACAAAGATGCCTGTTTGGGTAGCTGAAGACCCACTAACTTGTGTAGTCCGGGGATGCGGTGTGTGTTTAGAAGACAACGGACTTTTGAAAAAGATACGAATAACCAAAGGCCTTTGATTTACTAAAAACTGGTTACTGGAAACTCTCGACCAGAAACACTATATTGTAGACATGAATTCACTAGCTTCACAGAATACTCAGTCCTGGCTTTCATGGTTTTTGAGGGGGCTTTTGATTGTCGTTTTTCTCATTCTTTTTGCAAAACTTATTGAAGTTCAAATCATCAAAGGCGATTATTACCGTAAGTTATCCGAAGAAAATAGAATCCGTCACATTCCGATTCC
Organism: Candidatus Woesebacteria bacterium; assembly: GCA_016432365.1. Taxonomy (GTDB): domain Bacteria; phylum Patescibacteriota; class Microgenomatia; order UBA8517; family UBA8517; genus GWB1-39-10. Next base: position 914,176 of record CP066686.1, on the reverse strand, counting down.
TGCTCCCCGTGGAAAAATAATCGCCAGAAGCGGTGAAGTTTTGGCGGGAAATTTCGAGACAAAGAAAAGAGTTAAATTTATAAAAAATGGCGGGTTTGAAATTACGGACGATTTAACGGAGGCGTCGTCTGAGGAAGTCGTCTCCGACTATAAAAGATATTATCCTTTGGGGACTAAAGCGGCTCACGCCATTGGATATCTGACAAAGGCGGGAGACACTGAGGTTGGCAAGATTAATCCTGAGTGTCCGGAAAAGGGGCCGGTTGTTAGCGGCACTCTAGTCGGCAGGACGGGGTTGGAAGAGGAATATCAGTGTAGATTATTGGGAATACCGGGCGAAGAACTCATTGAGGTTAATACTCAAGGGGCTAAAATCAGATCGCTCGGAAAACGTATTCCAATTCCCGGTCAGGATATCAACACAACAATCGATTTTGGTTTACAGGCTGAAGTGGCAAGTGAGATGGATAATAAAAAGGGGGCTGCAATTGTTACTGATCCGGGGGGGCAAATATTGGCTTTTTATTCTTCGCCTTCTTTTGATCCCGACAATGTTGCACCGTCATTAACCGATCAGAATTTGCCGCTTTTTAATAGAGTAATAAGTGGAACATTTCATCCAGGAAGTGTTTTTAAACCAGCTACGGCAATCGCCGCCTTACAGGAAAATGTTATTGATAAAAATTTCAGATACAACGACACAGGTTCAGTTACTGTTAGTGGATTTACTTACAGAAATTGGTACTTTGTTGAGTACGGTCGCACGGAAGGAGAGGTTGACTTAACGCGCGCAATTGCTCGTTCAACAGATACCTTTTTTTACAAAATTGGGGAAATGATAGGTGCTAACAATTTAGCCAAATGGGCAGATACTTTTGGACTCAACAAACGCACAGGAATCGATTTGCCCGGGGAAACCGTTGGTTTAATTCCCACCCCCGAGTGGAAGCAAAAAGTTAAAAAAGAAGCTTGGTTTCTTGGTAACACCTACAATATGGCGATCGGGCAGGGTGATGTTGCTGTTACACCAATTGAAATTAACACTTATATTTCTGCAATAGCCGACGGGGGAACGATTTGTACTCCCCATTTTTTAGCAGATCTAAATAATAAATGTCGAGGCATTGGGATTGATAAGCAAAACCTGGATTTGGTAAAAGCCGGTATGAAAGAGGCTTGTAGTGAAGGTGGTACAGCCTATACATTTTTTGATTTTCCGTCCAAACATGGTGGACAGACGGTTGCTTGTAAGACTGGAACAGCTGAAGTGTCGGCAGATGGAAATCCTCATGCTTGGTTTACTGTTTTTTCTCCGATAGACAAACCCCAGATTGTTGCAACAATACTGTTTGAAAAAGGTGGACAAGGGTCGCAAGTGGCGGGGCCGGTTGCCCGAAAGATATTTGATTATTATTTTGCTGGACTTTCTACTACCCAATGACAGAAAAAGAATATTTAACTGCTCTAAGTACCTTTACTATGTTTGGGCCAGCCCGGACAAAACTACTTTTAAAGTATTTTCAGTCGGCAAAAAAAATTTGGAATTTGAGTTTATCAGATCTTAGAGAGATTGGAATAAAACAGGAAACTGGCGAAAAGTTCATCAAGCACAGGGATTCATTCAATATCCAAGACTATCTTTCAAGACTGGAAAGGCTTTCGATTAAAGTTGTAACAATTTTTGATGAAGATTATCCGGAAAATCTTAAAGATTTATCTGATGCTCCACATGTACTTTATATCCTCGGGAAATTTAAGAATACAGATACAAACGCGATTGCTATTGTCGGAAGTCGGATGATGACAAGTTACGGACGTGAGGTTGCCAAAAAATTTGCCGGTGAACTTGCAAGTTTTGGTGTCACAATAGTTTCAGGTCTTGCACTTGGAATTGATGCTGAGGCACAACGCGCTGCGCTTTCAGTTGGAGGACGAACAATTGCAGTTCTTGCATCGGGGCTGGATATAATCTCGCCCCTAACGAATAAAAATCTGGCGTTAGAGTTTATTAAGAATAACGGTGCTTTAATTTCGGAACAACCCTTGGGGCATCAACCTTTTCCATCCGATTTTGCAGTTCGTAATCGTCTGATCTCCGGTCTTTCAAAGGCGGTTATTGTTGTTGAAGGCAGAATGAAAAGTGGAACTTTTTACACAGTCAATGCTGCGGCCGAGCAAGGAAGAACTGTTTTTGCTGTGCCCGGACCAATAACTTCCCCAACTTCAGAAGCTCCAAACTATCTAATCCAAAACGGAAGTAAGTTAGTAACCTCGTCAAAAGACATTTTGGATGAACTTCATTTGCAGTTTAAAGTGGATAAAGAGGCGGTCAAAAAAGTGATGCCAAGTGACGCAACCGAAGCTAAATTTCTGGAAATTTTGGAGCGTGAACCCATACATCTTGACGAGCTTGTTAGAATATCGGGTGGCAAAACAAGTGAAGTGTCTGCTAGACTTACCATTATGGAAATGAAAGGGATGGTCAGAAATATGGGAAAAGGAGTATACAAGAAAGTGTAAATATAAAATATTAAAGATTAAAATGACAGATAAAAATGTAAATAGTTTTAGAATTTTTGAATTTTAAAATCTATTTTGATGTTTAATATTTAATTTTTTATATATCAATATGAATTTAATAATAGTCGAATCACCCACAAAGGCTAGGACATTAGCCAAATTTTTAGGTAATGCGTATGACGTGGAGGCAACGATGGGTCATATTAAAGACCTTCCAAAAAGTACACTAGGAGTAGATATCGAAAACGATTTCGCTCCTGAATTTGTTGATGTTCCGAAAAGAGCAGATACAATCGCAAAACTAATCAAATTATCCAAAAAGGCAAAAACGATATATGTGGCTTCCGACCCTGATCGTGAAGGAGAAGCAATTGCCCAACATGTAGCCGACATACTTCACGCAGACAGCAAGTTGAAACGGGTTACATTCCACGAAATTACAAAAGGGGCTGTTACGGACGCTATAAACAATCCTCATGAAATAGATAAGAATTTAGTTGATGCACAGACAGCTCGTAGGGTACTTGATCGCCTAGTTGGTTATAAACTTTCTCCACTTCTTTGGAAAAAAGTTAGGGTGGGGCTTTCCGCAGGCAGAGTCCAGTCGGTTGTTGTTCGCCTGGTTGTAGAAAAAGAGAGGGAGATTGGGAAGTTTAAAGCAGAAGAGTATTGGGAAATATATTCCAAAGTTAAAAGTCGAAATTCAAAAGTCAAAGATGATTTTACAGTTCAACTAATAAAAATCGGGGACAAAGCCGCGGAAGTAAAAAATAAAGATGAAGCAGATAAAATTTTGGCTGATTTGGAAAAGGCGGAGTACAAAGTTGCCGACATAAAAAAGCGCAAGGTTACAAAAAGTCCCTATCCGCCGTTTACGACTTCCACTTTATCTCAGGCGGGTTCAAGAGTTTTTGGCTGGTCGTCCAAAAAAACAATGTCGGTTGCTCAGAAATTATACGAAGAAGGTTTTATTACGTACCACAGAACCGACTCGTTAAATTTGGCTAAAACCGCAGTCGACTCAGTCCGGTCATTTATTCAGAAAGAATATGGGGATAAGTACTTACCGCCATCGCCAAGATTTTTTAAGACAGTCTCAAAAGTGGCACAGGAAGCGCATGAGGCTATACGTCCAACAGACGTAAATTTCAAACTTGGAATTACCGGTGACAAATTTGCTGAGGAAAACTCTAAGCTTTACGAATTGATTTGGGCCAGGTTTGTCGCGTGTCAAATGAACCCTTCGATTTTTGACGAAACAACAATTGAGGTTAGTGCGGAGTACAAAGTGCAGAGTACTAAGTATCTACTAAGGGCTTCAGGGCAAATAATGATTTTTGACGGTTGGAGACGTGTTCTTCCTATTAAAAAAGATGCGGAAGAAGTTGTTGTAACTCTTCCGGATGTTGAAAAAGATGAAGAACTTGATTTGATCAAAACTTGGGGAGACCAAAAGTTTACCCAACCCCCGGCAAGATATAACGAAGCGTCATTAATCAAGACTTTGGAAAAGTTGGGAATCGGTAGGCCCAGCACTTACGCGCCAACGATTTCCACTGTTCAAGTCAGGAACTATATTGAAAAAAATGAAAGCAAACAGTTTATGCCGACTTCAATCGGCATTGCCGTCAATGATTTTTTAATCGGAAATTTCCCGGATACTTTTGAATATCAATTTACAGCGCACATGGAAAACGATTTGGATGATATTGCTAACGGTAAATTAAAATGGGTTGAGCCGATCAAAGAGTTTTGGAGTCCATTCGCCAACAAATTAAAAGATGTAGAGAAAAATAGTGAAAGGGTGAAAATTGAGACAGAAAAGTTGGGCAGGACTTGTCCCAATTGCGATGAAGCAAGGGTGGCGGGTGATGCGAGCAGAACCGGAGAGTTGGTAGTAAGAACCGGAAGGTTTGGTAAGTTTATATCCTGTTCTCTTTTCCCGACATGTAAATACACGGAAAAATATTTGGAAAAAGTTGGGGTAATTTGTCCCGAATGCAAAAAAGGAGAAGTAATTGTAAAAAAGACGGGCAAGGGAAGAAGGTTTTTTGGCTGTTCCCGCTACCCGGATTGTAAATATGCCAGTTGGCGTTCTCCTAAAAAAGAAGAAGAAAAATAGTTATTTATAAAACTTTCTTATAGACTTTCTGTTTTCTTGCGAAATTAAAAACGGTACCTTGTCGCTACTCAATCTGCCTTCAACTAAAGCGATAGGCATGTTGTCTTGGATTTTATGTCGAAATATTGCGAGGGTTGTGGGAAATCTACCGTGATGACCATAAAGGAAAGCGCCGTAATTTTGTATGTCGTCCGCTTTTAATCCTAGGTTGGTTATCAAATCACTCACGGTCGGCATGCGCTTATTAGCGTTTGGATTATTTTCGGTATCGACTACAACCAAAGGATGACCTGACTCATTAATGAAAAATTTTTTTTGTCGATTTATGAAGTCTGTTACTTCATCTGTCACTCTAAGAAGTCTGATTCTTACATCTATTGGGTTTTCAATCATTGCGTTTTCGTCCTCACCCTGATCTACTGAATGTTCTAAATTTCCTACAACACTTCTAAAAGCAAAAATACCTTGTTGAATTTGCTGCCCAGAATTCCCGGCGTCATCCAGATAGAAATATGTTGGTTCGTATGCTTTTAAGTCTGCCTCGTAGCCAACATCATATGGTGCAATTAATGAAATATTATCTGTCGAAATATCTTGTAAAGATGCCACAAGCTGATCGTAAAACCACTTACCGCTTCCATCTGTAGTACTCCAAGCAATGAATCTAATAGGCTTGGTTGGATCTTTTTCTCTGATTTTTCTTATTTCATCTGCGACAGAACTTATCAACCGATCAGTTTCTTCCTTATCGACATATTCAATTGCGTTCAACATCTTCGCGCCAAAATCCTCAATTCCGCTTAATTCATCGACCTTCTTTTTCCATTCAGGAATGCGGCCTCTTATTTCATTTGCAACTGTTGGATGGTCAATACCTAATTTATTTAAAAATTGAGGTTCATTATCTAGTTTTTCAGGCTCCAAAATTGTGGTAGGTGGTTCTAAAGAAGTTTCACTCATGATTTAATTGTACTCGATTTTCATACTTTTCAATTTTTGAAGAGATAAATTCCAACTTGATTTTTGCCTTTTTAAACATCATTTCACTTTCGGCCCCGGCGTGATATTTTTTATCTGCAACGACTCTTTTAACCCCACAATTAATTAAAAGCATCGCACATGTTCTGCAGGGCGTCATGTTTACGTAAACCGTGGCTCCGTCAATTGTTACTCCGCGTTTTGCAGCTTGGCAAATTGCATTTTGTTCAGCATGGACGGTGCGGACGCAATGGTCGGTTATTGTTCCGTCCTCGTGAATTGTTTTTTTCATCTGATGCCCGATTTCGTCGCAATGGGGCATGCCTTTTGGGGAACCCACATAACCCGTAACCAATATTTGCTTGTCTTTTACAAAAACGGCTGACGCGCGTCCGCGATCGCATGTCGCTCTTTTGGAAACAGACCGCATTATTTCCATGAAATAATCATCCCAAGACGGGCGGACATATTCAGATTTGTTATTTATTTTTTTGGATTTCTTGGAAGATTTCATTTAACTGTTTTTTAAAAAAATCTAAATCTTTTGTGTTTAAAACAGTGTAATCGCTCATCGCAATAGTCGCACCTTTGTTTAAGTTTTCAAGTTCTGCGTAATCACGGGACTCGGCGGCCTCTTTTGTCGAGGGACGGTTTCTAAGCTCAGTGTCTTCGCTCGTTAATTTCCGTTTGGCAAGTCTTTCGTATCTCAACTCAGGTGGGGCGTAAACCGCGACGGTAATAAATTGTTTTCCGAATTCTTCTTTCAGTATTTTATACTCTTCAAAACTGTAAAGTCCGTCGCCCAAAACATCACCAACTTCTAAAAGTTTTTTAAATTTTGGGAGATTTAAAATGGCCATCGCGGCCATTCCATATTTCTTTCTGAATTCTTCGCGGATAGGCCTTTCGTTTGCTTCGATTGGCTCCAAGTTTCTTTTTTTGACTTCGTCCAAAACTATTTGTCCAAATCTTACATATTGATAACCTTTATCTACAAAGAAGTCTGAGGCGACACTTTTGCCGGAACCGGTAAGTCCGGTTACACAAAGAAGTTCTTTCATTAAATATTAATATCAAGAAAAGAATAAAAAATAAAGAGACACAATTTGTAGTGCCGTTTTGCTATTTGATTGCGTATTGACACTCCTCTTCGCCAACTGGTAAAAAGCTTTCAGATCACATGAGTGCTGAATTTCAAAATCGGGAACCAGAACTAACAAAACGAACCGTTAATCCCGGTGCTGAAAAATGGCTTGGAGAAGTTGTACCCGTTCTAGATCACGGATTTATTTATCTGGTCGACTACATGGGGGATGATGAATCAATTGCCCAGGCGGCAAGAGTCTCATATGGTTATGGAACAAAGTCGGTTAGCCAAACAGAGGGGTTAATCAGGTATCTTGATCGAAACAGACATACAAGCCCTTTCGAAATGTCCGAACTTAAGTTTCATGTTAAGCTTCCCATTTCGGTTGCCAGGCAATGGGTTCGCCACAGAACAGCAAGTCTAAATGAATATTCCGCAAGGTATTCTATTCTCAAAGACGAGTTTTATATCCCTGGAGCCGATTCTGTAAATATCCAATCTGCAAATAATAAACAGGGCCGGGGTGACGGTGTTGGAAAAGATGAGGCAGAATTTGTCCGCCGGGTTTTTGAGGAAAACGGAGCAAGGAGCTATGCAGACTATCAACTATTGCTAAATGATGACGGAACGGGAAACCCGGTCGATCCCCGAAGACCTCAAATCGCCAGAGAGCTTGCCAGAAATGTTTTGCCAGTGGATATTTATACTCAATGGTATTGGAAGGTCGATCTTCATAACTTGTTTCATTTTCTTGCGCTCAGAATGGATCCTCATGCCCAACTCGAAATTAGGCAATATGCAAATGTAATGGCGACAATAGTTAAAGACGCATTCCCCATGTCTTATAAGGCATTCGAAGATTACGAACTTTTCGCAACAGCTCTATCACGCCCGGAGCAAAACACGTTATCTAAATTATTGTTGGATTCAGGATTGACGTTTACCGCAGATCAAGTAGACCAAGCATCAAAGGTAGTTGGCCTCACCAACAAAAGAGAAAGAGAAGAGTTAATGGAAAAACTTACAAAACTGGGGATAGTTAAAAAATAAACATGAAAGAAAAAATTAATCCATCGGAGATTTTGAGTGGAAAGGGTTCTATCGACATAATAACCGGACCGATGTTTAGTGGAAAATCGGACGAGTTAATAAGGCGGTTAACAATAGCGGGGATTGCAATAAAAACGATGCAGAATGCGGGTGTTTTGACGGAAGCCGATTTAGATCAAAGGATTATGGTTTTCAAACCCACGATTGATAAACGAAGAGGTGAAAGGACTGTAAATTCGGAAAATGGACAGTCTTATCCAGCCATACCGATTGAAAATGCAAACAGAGCTTTAGAACTAATCACAAAAGACACCCTGATTGTGGCGTTTGATGAAGCACAGTTTTGGTCCGAAGATGACCTTGTCGAAACTTGCAGAGAGTTGGCAAGGAAAAAAGGACTAAAAGTTATTGTTGTAGGCCTCTCTTTAAATTTTAAGGGCGAAAAATGGGGCGGGATTGGGGTGTTGGCACTTGAAGCGGAACATCCAGATTTTTTAAGCGCAGTATGTACAAAATGCGGTGACGCTGCAATTTTTACTCAAAGAATAATTGAAGAAGACTCTAATGGTAAAAAAATCCGTAGACCTGCAAGTTATAACGATCCGGTAGAAGTGGTGGGAGGAACCAATTTATATGAAGCCAGGTGCCGTCAGCATCACGAAGTCCCAGGGCGACCGGGTAAAAATAAATCATGAAAAAAGGAAGCTTTGTTGTCATTGAAGGCCCTGATGGAACAGGAAAAGAGACACAGGCCAAGCTGTTAATGTCGCGTTTTAAAGAGCGGGGTCTGCCTGTTGAATTTTTTGATTTTCCTCAATATGAAACAAGTTTTTTTGGAAAACTGGTTGGCCGGTTTTTAAAAGGTGAATTTGGAGGTCTTAAAGAAGTAAATCCATATCTTGCTTCTTTAACTTATGCCGGTGACAGATGGCAGGCCAGTTCAAAAATTAATGAAATGTTATCAGGGGGGGTGAATGTGGTATCAAACAGATATTTTTTATCAAATGTGGCACACCAGTCAGCAAAACTTCCGGTTGAGGAGCGTCCAAAATTTATACAATTTCTACAGGAGTTGGAATATATAATTTACGGAATTCCAAAAGAAGACCTAAATATCGTTTTGCACATTCCCGCAGAAATAAGTGCCCAACTTATAGAACTTAAAAAGGCTAGGGCATACTTAGAGGGTGGTAAAAAAGATATTCATGAGGCCGATGTTGCATACCAGTTAGAAGTTGCAGGAATATATCAAGATATTCCAAATTTTTTTCCTAATGTAGTTGGAATAGATTGTACAAAAGAGGGCAAACTAATGACTCCCGAAGAAATTCATGGCCTTGTATGGAATGAGGTCATGGAAAGCGCATTTAGATCTCCAGAGGGTAATCGCGGGGGGCGCGAACGGCTGTAGTTGGTGTAAAATACCCGTTATTGTGGAAAGATCAAAACTAAATTTGGAGTGGTGGGAGCGGCGCGACGGACTGGTAAAAAGGTTAGTCGAATCTGGAGGTGTTTTAGTCTCTTCCGGGCGAGAATCGGAAGTTGTACATATTGGAGACGAAGTTCATCAAATTTTTCCACCGAACGAGTTTGATCCCAGATATAATCTTAGCGTTTTTAATTTATACAAAGATTGGGTGGACAGGTTAGCTCTAAAATGGTTCGGTCAAAGTGCAAAGTTAAGAGGTGGAGGAAAAGAGATATCCTTTGCAGTAAATATTGTAAGAGTGTTAAAGGTTGGTGTAAAGGAGGGTTTTCCAGAGTTGGTCAGACCATTTATCGAAGGGTACTCACTTACTGGTGATGGGAACGAATACTTTGTTCATGATCATCCGTCACTTGGTTCTTTATCGTCTAGGGAATATAATGCAAATATCAGAACGGTAACGGAGTTGTCATCGAAACTTAGGGAAAGTACTGGGGAGCAAAATATCGAGGTTGCCCCATTGAATCTAAAATTGAATAAAAGTGGCGCTTTTGTTACAGACCTAATTCCTAGCATGGGAGGTTTTGCAGAGAGAGTTGTTGGTAAGTTTAAATAATATGCAAAAAATTGTCGAGTGTGTACCAAACTTCAGCGAGGGCCGCGATAAGAAAATCATAGATGCTATTTTCAAATCGGCCCAATCTGTCAAATCAGCCAAGGTGTTCGAGCTAGAATTTAACGCTTCACATAATCGCATGTTGTTCACAATCGTCGGGGAGCCCGAGGCAGTAATGAATTCTGTTTTTGAATCAATTAAAACTGCAACAAAACTAATTGACATGAATAAACATGTCGGTGAACATCCCAGAATTGGGGCAACGGATGTCGTTCCTTTTGTTCCGGTCTCCGGGGTGTCCATGGAAGAATGTGTGGAATTGGCCAATAAATTGGGCAAAAAGGTTGGTGAGGAACTTGGGATCCCGGTATTTTTGTATGAAGAAGCGGCAACAAAGCCGGAAAATAGAAATCTGGCTGATGTAAGAGCAGGAGAGCTGGAGAGTTTAAGAGTAAAAATGAAAACACCGGATTACGGACCAGATAAAATCCATCTTTCGGCCGGGGCAACCGTAATTGGTGCCAGGAAATATTTGGTGGCATACAATGTGAATTTGGATACAGCCGACGTTCAAATTGCAAAAGATATTGCCAAGAAAATTAGAGAAAAAGACGGTGGTCTAAAAGCTGTTAAAGCGCTGGGATTTGAAGTAGACGGATTTGCTCAAGTCTCAATGAATTTGGTGGATTTTGAAGTCACAAATTTTGATGAGGCATATCGTGCTATTGAAACAGAAGCAAATAAATTGGGAATTAAAATTAAAAGCTCGGAAATTTATGGTATGATTCCGCTTGAATCACTAGTTCGGGCAGTTAAGACAACATTTAAGGCTGACAATTTTAAATCAGACCAGATTTTAGAAAAGAAACTCTGGGAATAATAAAAACAAATAATTCGATAAAAATAGTAATTCAGTAGAGCAAATGGTAAACAAACAAACAATTGAGGAATTTCAGAGAGAATTGAGTAGTAAAAATCCGACTCCTGGGGGTGGGGTTGTGGCGGCACTTGCGGCAAGCTTTGCGGCATCGTTAATAGAAATGGTTGTTAATTTAACAATAGGTAAAAAGGGGTATGAAGATAAAGAAAAAATTCTACTTAAAATTGCCAAAGACACGGGAGAAATCAAAAAACGATTGGCTGTCCTTGCCGAGGAAGACGCCAAAGCTTATCAAAAAGTAATGGAAGCATACAAAATGGACAAAGAAAATCCGAATAGAGCCCAGATAATTAAAAAATCCTTAAAATACGCAATCGAAGTTCCAATGGAAGTAAGAAAACTTTCTCACGAACTGGAGGAGTTGGGGTATAGAGTTTCCAGGGTGGGTAACAAAAACGCTGTTAGCGACGGACGAACCGCAATTCATCTCGCCCGTGCCGCGGCCAAAAGCGCCTTGGAAAATATAAAGATAAATAAGTCAGCCCTTGCCAAGCTGTAAGGCTTAGGTTATAATTCGATCTCACACGCAGATCCGGTTTCCTGGATCACTTCCGATCTGCGGCGGACAAAGGAAGCCACGACGATAACATGTCAAAAGTTAAAATTTCACTCGAAGATCTCTTGGATTCTGGAGCTCATTTTGGGCATCAAACCAAACGTTGGAACCCCAAAATGGAGGAGTATCTTTATGGCTCAGAAAACGGAGTTCATATTTTTGATTTAACCAAAACCAAGCCCCTTATCGAAGAGGCTTTGGAATTTTTAACAAAATCAGCAAAAGAAGGAAAAACAATACTTCTTTTGGGTACAAAAAAACAGATTAAAGAGAGGGTTAAAGAGGTTGCAGAGGAAGCTGGTGTTCCTTATGTCAACGAAAGATGGTTGGGTGGAACAGTCTCAAACTTCGGTCAAATTAAAAAATCACTTACCAAAATGGAGGAAATGAGAGCCAATATGGCCTCGGGTGGTTACGCTAAATTTACGAAAAAAGAGAGGCTTTTAATTGACAGAGAGATAACAAGACTTGAAAGATTTTTTGGTGGAGTTCAAACCTTGACGAAAGTCCCGGACGTTCTTTTTGTCATCGACACAAAAAGAGAGACATCGGCAATAAGAGAAGCAACTGCGGGGCATGTGGCCATTGTCGGTATAGTTGACAGCAATTCTGATCCGGATGATATTGATTACCCAATTCCCATGAATGACGATGCAAGCAAGGCTTTGGAGTATGTACTTAATTTAGTCAAAGAGGCTATTCTTGAAGGAAAACCGAAGAGCGAAGAAGTAAAAACGGAAAAATAAAGCATGGGAAAGATAGATATCGGTCTTATTAAAAAACTTAGGGAAGAAACTGGGGTGGCATTTATCCGTATTAGAGAAGTTTTGGAGGATGTAAAAGGAAGTGAGAAGGAGGCTCTGGTAATTCTTAAGAAAGAGGGATTGGCCAAAGCAGAAAAAAGAGAAGGTAGGGTAACTTCACAGGGAAAAATTTTTGTTTACACTCACCACACAGGTAAAGTTGTCGGAGTAGTAGAGCTTCTTTGCGAAACCGACTTTGTAGCCAAAAACGAGCTTTTTGAAAATTTAGGCCGCGAAGTTGCTATGCAAGCTGCGTCAATGGGGGAAGTTGATTTAGAAAAACAGGATTTTATAAAAGACCCATCAAAGAAAGTTTTGGATCTTGTTAAAGAAGTTATCGCCAAGACCGGAGAAAATATTCGCATCGGTCGCGTTTTTCGTGTAGAATTAGGAAAGTAATGGATGAAGGTTTAATCCGCTCCAAAATGCAGGCTTCGGTAGATTCTATTGCCTCGGACATCGCAGGTGTTCGCACTGGTCGTGCAACTCCTTCGCTTGTAGAAAACATTGTTGTTCCTGCGTATGGCGGAACACAGCGCCTAAGAGTAATGGAGGTGGCTAGTATTACTTCGCCCGACCCAACCTCAATAGTAATTAACCCTTGGGATAAATCTATAATCGGGGATATCCGAAAAGGAATCTTAGAAGCCAATATTGGTATGAATCCCTCCATTGATGGAGAGATTCTCAGAATAATTATGCAGCCCCTGACAACAGAAGATCGCGAAAAATATGTAAAGCTCCTATCCGTCAAACTGGAAAACGGCAAGGTAGCGGTTAGGCAAGTCCGTGCTGACGAAATGCATGAAATTAAAAAGAAATTTGAAGAAAAGGAAATTACGGAAGACGAAAAATTTGCAAATGAAAAAAAACTTCAAGAAATTACAGATTCCTTCATCGCCAAGATCGACGAGATGGGAGAAAAGAAAAAGGCAGAGTTACTTCAAATTTAACTTCTTGACAGTTTTCAAATTGTGATAAACTGAATGTATGGCACGAGGTGGAGAAGCAGATGATAGATATGGAGTTGGCGGCATTGAGCCTGTAGAGAGGAAACCCCAGGTCAAGGATGAGCATTCCAGACGGCGTGGTGGCCGTGACAGAAAAGATTCTGAACCATGGTCAAGGGGTGGTACTAGGGTCGCACTTGGTTCAGATATTGTAGCGGCGGCGTTGAGGGATATTGAGGCAGATAAGAGAATGCCGGCGGTTGAAGAAAAACCAAAAGAGATAAACTGGCAGGCCGAACTTGTGGACCATATAAAAACGGATCGTCCGATTGAGGACGAAGGTTTGAAGGCGGATTGGGAAAGATACCTTCATAGTTACACCAGTCCGGAACCCATTAACACTCTCAAAGACTTGGAAAAAGTTTATGGTACCCCAAACCCCGATTTTGATGGACAAGACGAAGATTCATTTATGAAGTTTATTGTTGACGATTTTGCGGAGGAAAGAAAAAGATATAAAGTAGAAGAAGACCAATTGAAAGTGTTGAAATCAAATCCAAATCCCCAAGAACCGGAAACGCCAGCCGCTGAACCGGTCCAAACCGAGCCCGCTGCAAGGGCGGCAGATAGTTTTAAAGAGGAGCGGGAAAAACCTAAGCCGGAAACTGAACAAATGTTTTCCATAAAGTTAAAGTCAAAAGATGAAATTAAAAGGCGAACGACCCCCAAAGAAGAAGAGATGGTGGGTCTTTTTGTTTCGCTTTGGGAACATGACGATGTCAGCAAAATAGAGGTGGATATAACCGGTAGTGGAAAAAACGCAGAAGTGTCGGGAATCAGGGTTGTATCGAAAGACGAGACAAAAAGCGCATTCATTTCTGCTGCGGTATTTAAAAATATTTTTGAGGGTGTGGACTCCCATTGGGTGGATGAAAACGGCAAGTCTTCAGTACTTGGAAACCCCGGAGCCAGAATTGCCGGGATCAGGTTTTATACTCAAGATCAGGAATCAGAGGTGGGAAGGTACTTGTATTTGGCTCCCAATAGTGATCCTAAAAGAACCAAGAAAGGAATTTTTGACAGGTTACAGGTCAATGGCCACAAACTTTCCGGCGACTACAAGTTATTGATTGGTCCTAAGTCGAAATAAATCATTTTTCAATTTTCTTCCTTGCTTTTCCTCTTCGTATTCTACATACTACTTTTTACATGTTGATTTCAATTTTAGTTTTTCTTGTTGTTCTTTCCGTTCTGATTTTGGTTCATGAACTTGGCCACTTTATTATGGCCAGGCGGGCCGGAATCTGGGTTGAGGAATTTGGTTTTGGACTTCCACCCCGGCTTTTCGGCAAAAAAATAGGGGAAACAATTTATTCTGTAAACGCACTCCCTTTCGGTGGATTCGTTAGGCTTCATGGTGAACAAGAAGAGGGTGGAGTTACCGATCCCAACCGCGCATTTCTCAACAAAAATAAGAGAACCAGAATTTCTGTCGTCGTAGCCGGAGTGGTTATGAATTTTCTACTTGCCGTAGTCGCTTTTGCAATAGTCTATTCCGTAACTGGAATTCCAAAAGATACTCATCAAATAAAAGTAGTTGATATTTCCGCAAATTCTCCGGCGATTTCAGCTGGATTAGTTGTGGGGGACATCATCAGGAAAGTTGACGGAAAAGATGTAGCCGATGTAAACAACTTCATAAAAAATGTTGATGCCAAAAAAGGGCAAAAAGTTAATATAGAAACTGAAAAAGGTAAAATCACTGTAATCCCCAGGGTTAATCCGCCTGCAGGGGAAGGTCCGTTGGGAGTAACCATTACTTCAACTGAAATATATTTTCCACCTGTTTGGCAGCGACCATTTTACGGAATTTATTACGGATTTAAAGACGCGATTTTCTGGGGACAAACAATCCTTGTCGGGCTTTTGGGAATTATTGCTGGACTATTCAAAGGACACGCCCCGCAGGACGTTTCCGGGCCAGTGGGAATATTTGCTGTGACAACTGAGGCCGCAAAAAATGGAATCATAACTTTAATTAATTTTGTAGGAGTTTTATCTGTAAATTTGGCTATCTTAAACATTCTTCCATTCCCGGCCCTTGACGGTGGACGCCTGTTTTTTATTGGAATTGAATCCATAATCGGTAAAAAAATTGTTCCTAAAGTTGAGGCAATAGTTCATACAATTGGAATGGTAATTCTTTTGACTCTGATCCTGGCAATAACAATAGGGGATATCCGGCGGCTGATTACAGCGGGAAGCATAGATGGATTTTTAAAGAGCATTGTTAGGTAATATATAGTAGAATAACTTCTGTGAAGCAATCTCAACTTTTTCCGAAGACAAAAAAAGAAGCGCCGAAGGATGCAGAAAGTATCAATCATAAACTCCTGGTCCGTGCCGGATTTATGGATCAACTTATGGCGGGCAGCTGGACACTTCTTCCAATGGGTTTTAAGGTTGTGCAAAAAATTAACCAGATAATCAGGGAAGAAATTAATGCTGTTGGCGGGCAGGAAATGCTTATGCCACTACTTCACCCGAAAACAATATGGAACGAAACCGGGAGGTGGGACAAGGCCAATGAGATAATGTATAAGCTTAAAGATTCAAGAGAAAAAGAATACGCCCTCTCTTTTACTCACGAAGAAATAGTTATGGATCTTCTGAGAAAAACGATTAGCAGCTACAAAGATTTGCCGGTTTCCATTTATCATTTTTCCACAAAATTCAGAAACGAGCTTCGTGCTAAAAGCGGAATTTTAAGAGGTCGAGAATTCATGATGAAAGATTTGTATTCTGCCCACGCTTCTGAAGAAGACCTAATGGAGTATTATGAAAAAGTCAAAAGTGCATATTCAAAGATTTTTACCCGTTTAGGCTTCAATTTTAAAATTGCTAAAGCATCGGGTGGGGTATTTACAGACAAATTTACTCACGAATTTCAAGTATTAAGCGATGTTGGTGAAGATACAATTTATTGGAAAGAAGGAGATACAGAAGCTACAAATGAGGAAGTGATGGAGGGGAATAAAGAGGAATATATAAGTGCAAAGTCTATTGAAGTCGGAAATATTTTTCCTCTGGGAACCTTTTATTCAGAACGCATGAGAGCCTATTTTACCGATCGTGATGGTGGCAAGAAACCGATTTGGTTTGGAAGCTACGGAATAGGTCCGACACGTGTCATGGGAACTTGGGTTGAAGTTTCGCATGATGATAAAGGAATTATTTGGAGCAAGCAAATTTCTCCTTTTGATATCCATTTAGTTGACTTAAACGGCAATGGTAAAGAAATATACGGTAAATTGATTGAGACAGGTTTCGACGTTCTTTGGGATGACCGTGAAGTTAGTGCCGGGGAAAAATTTGGAGACAGCGATTTAATCGGAATACCGGTCAGGTTGGTGTTATCGGAAAGAAATGGGGATAAAGTTGAATATAAGGAAAGATCAAAAGACGAAAGTGAACTTCTGAGTTTAGACGAGGCTATTGAGAGACTAAAAAAATAGTACTCTCACAGTGGTTATTGTTGGTTAACAACCACTGTGAGGATTTGGCTACGGCAGCATAAAGTTGCGGGAAACACCGTAGACAAAAGCGAGCAGTAGCAATGCTACATATATGGCTTTGGCAAAATCTGACCAGAAAATTTGCTTAAAGTAGAAGATCACCTTGGCCAATGCCCAGAGAAACCTTTCTTCGTTTTTGTTCATTCCTCTCCTTTCAGATTCTTCCTTGGTAAGGGATTTTAAAAAGCCCCAGAACAAGAGTAGCCAACGGCACAAAATTTCCGCTGCGATCTTTGTCGCTGGTCCGCGCGTACGGTCTTCGAGCATCACAAATGAAACATTGTGGCTCCTTTTTCCTTATTTTACTTTCAAACAGCGAGGATGAAGTTTACATTAATGTAAACCCATAGTCAACGACTTATGTCTTCATTTTTGTATAGATTGATGTCTTGTCGTTCTCCGTGAAAATATATATACTTGTCGGGCTATGGTTTCTGATTGTATTTTTTGCAAAATCGTTAAAGGAGAAATACCTTCATATAAAGTATACGAAGATGCCGATTTCATGGCATTTTTAGACATATCTCCACTAAATATCGGTCACGTCCAATTAATTCCAAAGACACACTACAGATGGACTTGGGATGTTCCCAATTTTGGTGAATATTGGGAAGTGGCCAGGAAAGTTGCAAAGGCGCAGTTGAAGTCTTTGGGGGCTCCAATGGTTGAGTTTTTGACGCACGGTATGGATGTTCACCATGCGCATATTTGGATAGTTCCGATCTATGGGAAAGAAGCATTCATAGATACTTCGAATAGAAAAACATTTGACGCTGTCGAAATGGAAAAAACTGCTAAAATGATTAAAGAAAACATATGATAGCTCAAAATATACAGACAATGACCCTCCTTCGCCAAGGCAGACTGCATCGCATGCGGGCGTAAGGGCAAGTTGCTCAAAACTATGATATCTAAAGACATTGCAAAATTAATAGGAGAGGCCATGAAGGCGCATGACACGGTGCGTCTTTCGACTCTCAAACTTCTTTCTAGCGCTTTTAATTACGAAAAAATCGAGAAACAACACGATTTAACGGGAGATGAGGAATTAAACGTAATTCGAAAGCAGGCCAAACAAAGAAAAGATTCTATCGATGCATACGAAAAGGCGGGGAGGTCTGATTTGGCTGAATCGGAAAAATTGGAGCTTAAGATACTTCAGGAATTTTTACCTCCGGAAATGGATGAGGCGGAATTAAATCAATTAATCAGTGATTCAATAAATCAGTTAGGGGCTAAAACAATTGCCGATTTAGGTAGGGTCATCGGGGTCGTTAAATCAAAGGCCCCAAGTGTTGAAGGAGGGAAAATTGCAGAACTTGTTCGCCAGAAACTAGTAACTAGTCACTAGTAGCTAGTTACTATTATGATTAAAGTTTCAATAACTAAACAGTCAAATTATCCCGTTAAGGCAACGGTCATTAAGAAAAAACTGGCCGATTTTTTGGCTAAAAATGGTATAGTTTCTGATGCTGAAATTTCAGTCGCCATCGTTGGAGAAACTAAAATGTTGGAGATTGGTAAAAAATATCTTAAAGATAGGAAACTTCACAATGTTCTTTCTTTTACTCCAACTGAAGTAAAAGGGTTCGTATATCCCCCCGATGGAACCATGCATCTTGGAGAGGTAATTATTTGTTATCCCGAAGCGCTTAGGGAGGCCAAAGAAGAAAATGTTTTGATCGACGAGAGAGTTTACGAACTCACTGAACACGGAACTTTGCACTTGTTGGGAATACACCATGCGGAATAAGCAAATAATCAAATCAACAAATAGGTAAATAAATAATGACACTCTATTTAAAATACCGTTCAAATAATTTAGATGAACTTGATTTGCCCGAGGTCCGTGAATCATTAAAAAAAATTGTAACTTCCGGCCAAATACCTCATGCATTTTTATTTGCCGGACCAAAAGGAACGGGTAAAACTTCCGCAGCAAGAATATTAGCAAAAATAATAAACTGTGAGGAGGTAGCGAAAAGTGAAAAGTTAAAAGTGAAAAGTTATGAACCGTGTGATAAGTGTGAACAGTGCATATCTATTACAAAAGGTAATAATTTAGACGTTGTTGAAATGGATGCCGCAAGTCATCGTGGTATTGACGATGTTCGTACTTTAAAAGACGCCGTCAAACTTTCACCTGTAAAAGCGAATAAAAAAATATACATTATTGACGAGGCTCACATGTTAACAACCGAAGCCAGCAACGCGCTACTTAAAACCCTTGAGGAACCCCCAGAGCATGTTGTTTTTATTTTGGCAACAACAAATCCCGAGAAACTAATAGACACAATCCGATCAAGAACGACGTTTATCAGATTCAGAAAAGCCAGCTCTGAAGAAATCCGGCAATCTTTAACACGTGTGATTAAAGGGGAAAACCTTGATATTGATCCAAAAACTTTGGAAGATATTGCCGGTGCAGCCAACGGGTCGTTCAGGGATGCTGTGAAACTTTTAGAGCAGGTTAGTGTTGAAGGTAATAAATTTCTGGAAAAGGGCAAAGCTCAGGGTGTGGAGGAGTTTGTAAACTTTTTGTACAAGAAAGATTTGGACAGTGCTCTTAATTTTGTCAAAAATGCAGTTGAGGCTGGTGCGGGTGTTGAGGCATTACTTAAACAAACGCTTACCGAGATACACAAAAATATCATTTCGGATGTCGACGGAAGTGGCGAATTGATTCTTCTGGCAGAACTCTTGATTGAAGCCAACCGCCAAGTTCCGGATTCGCCGATTGAAGAATTGCCACTCGAGATTGCTGTAATAAAGTGGTGCGGGGAGGTAATTGATAATGAAGAATTAAAAATTAAAAAAGAAGATGTAAATGAGCCTACTCCTAAGACAGGGATGATTCAAGCGGTTGAAATCATCACTAATGAGCGAATTTCAGCCCCCGTCGAAAATATGGAGGTTGAGGGCGAGACCTGGAAGAATGTCCTATCACTTGTAAAACCCATTAATGCCTCGATCGAAGCGTTGCTCCGGGCTGCCCGCCCGGTAGCTTACGACGGAAAGACCCTGACCCTGGGGGTATATTATAAATTTCATAAAGAACGATTAGAAGATAATCAGCATCGGCGGATAGTAGAGGACGTGGTTGGAAAAGTTCTTCAATCTCCTACAAGGGTTGTTTGTACATTGGTAGACCCTCCCGTAAAGAAGATTGTGGAAGAAAATAAAATTGAACCGATTTTGACTGAAGGGAAAGATAAGGATATAATCAAGGTTGCAGAAGAGATATTTGGAAATTAAATTAAGATTCAAAAAGCAAAAGTCAAAAATACAATTCAAAAGTAAAAATTTTGAGTTTTGACTTCTAACTTTTGATTTTTCTATTATGTTTGATAAATTTAAACAATTGGGTCAGTTAAACGAAATGCGGAAAAAGGCCGCAGAGCTCCAGAAGGAACTCGAAAAAATAATTGAAACTCTGGAAAAAAAGGGCTGGACAGTTTCCGTAACGGGGGATCAGAAAATTCGATACATTAAGAAAGATGGTGAAGATTTGCAGGAGTTAGTTGATTTGATAAACGAAGCAATGAAGAAAGTGCAAAAAGAATCTGCTAAGAAAATGATGGAAATGGGCGGAGGTTTGGGCGGGCTTCTTGGGGGGCTTAAATAAGCAAATCTGCCAATAACCCAATCTACAAATAAATCTTCAAATGAATTAATTCATATGACATTTAATAATTTGTAATTTATTTGTTTATTATGAATTTGTTTATTTGCTTATTAATTCTATTTGATAGAATGACCTAATGAAGATTGCACGTCCCATTACAGCTCTAATTGAATCTTTTAGTAAACTTCCCGGAATCGGGCCAAAGAGTGCTCAGCGCCTTACTTACTATCTTTTGCATGTTCCCCAAATCCAACTCGACGAGTTTGCCGACTCCGTTATGAACTTAAAGAAAAATACAAAACTTTGTTCAATATGTAAAAATATTAGTGAAGACGACCCTTGCCCGATTTGTACAGATCCAATGCGGGACAAATCGTTAGTGATGGTGGTTGAACAACCATTGGATATTCTTGCATTCGAAAGAACTCATTTTAAAGGGGTTTACCATGTTCTTCATGGCGCGATTAATCCATTGGAAAACATTGGACCGGATGAATTATATATTGACGATCTATTGAAGAGAGTAAAAGAGCAGGAGAGTGGAAGAGTAAGCAAAGCTTGGCCAGACAAAGCCCTGGTGGAAGAAATAATCATTGCGACAAATCCAACTATGGAAGGGAATGCTACTGCCATGTATCTAGATAAAAAAGTCAAAATTCAAAATGCAAAAGTCAAAATTAGTAGACTTGGGATGGGTATTCCAACGGGCGCAGATTTGGAATATGCTGATGAGACAACACTTACGCAAGCGCTCGAGGGCAGGCGTGAGTTATAAATTAAGAATTATGAATGGTACTGCCAAACAAGTAGGACAATCGGCTAAAAGCCTGGCCCAACAGATTGCCAAACAAATGGCTCGGGAGCCATTGGAGGTACTTAAGACCGCAGGCTCTCAGGTGACGGGGGAAGAAAAACGGAGTTCGGGTGAATTTCAGCCACAATCACAACCCCAAACCCAAGAGGATCAAGCAAAACTTATTCATCACCAGCAGGAAATTCAGGACAAGATGAAAAGCAGCAGGTTAATTGAAGCTTTGGAGAGGGAGTTGGGGGACATTCATAAACAGGATATTTTCAAAGATCTTCAAGCCAGAATTACTGATGGAGAAATAATTCCACTGGAGGATTATTCGGAGCTTTCAATGGAACAAAAGCAAGTACTCAAAGCCCAAATGGAAGCTGTAGCATTTCAAAAGAAACAACAAGAGTACGCTGAGTCTCAGGGTGGCGGCTCGTTATTCGGTACTGCCAAAAAAGGAAGAAAAATGGGCGGGGGGCAAAAGCAGGAAGCAGAAAAACAACAGACTAGAGTAGAAAAACCGGTTCCACCCTCAGGATAAATTCGAATATCGAAAATCGAAATTCGAAACAATGTCAAAATTATAAATTTAAAATTTGAAACATTTGTATTTGATGTTTGTTTAGGATTTCGGATTTCGTGCTTCGCATTTCTGATATATAATCAGTTATGGATATTTATTTAACCAATTCACTTACAAGAAAAAAAGAAAAGTTTGTCCAAAATACTTCAGGTAAAGTTGGAATTTATTCATGCGGCCCCACAGTGTATTGGAATCAACATATCGGACACATGTATGCCTATGTTCAGTGGGATATTTTGGTACGATTCCTCCGTTTTGTTGGTAACGATGTCAAATGGGTGATGAATGTAACAGATGTTGGACACATGACTTCTGATGAAGATTTGGGCGAAGACAAGATGGAAAAAGGTGCCAAACGTGAAGGTCTTACGGTTTGGGAAATTGCCGATAAATATATAAATCAATTTAAAGACAGTATGAAACTTTTGGGAATAAATCCACCCGATGTTTTATGCCGGGCAACTGAAAACATTCCTGAACAAATTAAATTAAATCAGTTAATTGAAAAAAACGGTTTTACTTACACTACAAAAAAAGGTTTAATCTATGACACTTCGAAATTTCCGGATTATGCCAAGTTTGGCAATCTGAATTTAGAAGAAACCAAAACCAGAAGTGATGTAGAAATCGATCCCGACAAAAAACTTCCTTGGGACTTTTTCCTTTGGGCGATAAACCCAAATCATATTATGAAGTGGTCTAGCCCTTGGGGTGAAGGTTACCCGGGTTGGCATATTGAGTGCACCGCAATGTCTACAAAATATTTAGGTAATAATTTTGATATTCATACTGGGGGGGTTGAACATATTGCGGTTCATCATACGAACGAAATAGCGCAGGGTTTCGCGGCGTTCGGCAAAAGAACCGCCAACTATTGGCTCCATAACGGTTGGCTTATGGGTAAGGGGGGAGAAAAAATGAGTAAATCTCTGGGAAATTTTGTTACTGCTCAGGACCTTTTGGAGAAAGGGTATGATCCACTTGCAATGAGATATTTAATTTTAACCTCTCATTATAAAAAGGGAATTAATTTTTCTTTTGAATCTTTGGATGCTGCCCAGAATGCACTCAATAATTTGAGAGACCAAGTTGCTGGCCTCCGGTCTCAGTCCGATAGAACTATGTTATCTGAAGAAAAAGAAAATAAGATCGATGAATTTAGAAATAAGTTCATGGCTGCTCTTGCGGATGACATTAACATTTCTCAGTCGTTGGCTATAGTTTGGGAGATGCTGAAAAGCAATATTCCATCGGAGGATAAATATGATCTTGCCATGAGTTTTGATGAAGTATTAGGCCTAAATTTAGGCCTAATCCAAAATTCTAAATCCGAAATTCCAAACAATATTCAAATCCTAATTTCTAAAAGAGAACAGTTGAGGAAAGAAAAAAAGTTTGAAGAGGCAGACAAAATCAGAAAGCAGATTGAAGACGCGGGATTTGAGACCAATGATGACTCAGTTAAATGATGTTACAGGATCTTGTTGACCACTCATTAAAAAACATTGTATGATGATTTAATATGCCCGATCAAAATACAAATCAGAAAGCTGCCTCTCCGTTCGAAATCGTAACTTCTAAAAAAAGTAAAAGTTTTGGCAAAAAAGGTGTGCTTGTAGCGGTTTTGGTTGTTGTATTTTTGATTCTTAGCGTCGTAGCCGGAGTTCTTCTAGTACGACAAAGGCAAAACATTCAGGAGAAAGCTGCGGTACCTGTATGTCCCGCTGACGAGCAATGTCCCGTTACTGGCAACCCGTCACATTTAAGAAATTGTACCCCTGCTCAGGCAGACGGGTCTCCTGATGAACAGGTTTGTAACAGAGTTGGTAAAATCGGGTCGTGTGGAGGGGATGAATATTGTTGTCCATCTGTGGGTGGGGCTTGGACAACAGACATGGCTAAGTGTGCTGCAGCGACAGCTTCGCCCGGAACCGGTGGGACGCTGGTTTGTTCGGCAGGATTTTCTGAAACTTTTTCCTCATCCACTATAGACACAACTAAATGGCATGTAGGAAATAATGCTAGTATTGTGTCCGGTCAGTTGTCTATGGTTATTAAGTCTGGTGAAACTTCCGGTATAACAATGCTTAATAAGCTTAGTGGGGACTTTTCAGTAACTTTTGACTCTCCGTCTATAGCAGTAACCGGCCAAGGAGGAAATGGCATGGTTGTTTTTATGGCGGCCAATCAATATAATTTTGGTGTTTTTAGAGGTGTAAGTAAGGTTGGGGGAAATATAGCGACTACCGGCAACGATAGTGCTAGTGTTGATATCACCTCAGGTCCGGTTAGTTTTAAGGTCGAACGAAAGTCCGGTGTTTTTACGCTTTGGTATAAAACTACGGCAGATTATGTTTTAGTAAAAACTTTCACCGGTACAATCACTGACGATGTGAACTTTACGTTTTCGGGTCTGGCTTTAGGTGCAACTTCAAACACCGCTACCGTGACATACGACAACTTGGTTGTTAGTTGTCCTGCAAGCGCTACTGCAACTGCTACTGCAACCGCTACAGCCACAGCTACTGCTACTGCAACTGCTACTGCAACCGCTACAGCCACAGCTACTGCTACTGCAACTGCTACTGCAACCGCTACAGCTACCCCAACCGGTTCATCGGGAACCGGTGCTACCCCTCGTCCGATTCCTGTTACGGGTACCGATTGGCCAACAGTTATTGCCGGCGGAGTAGGGGTGCTTGTAATACTTGCCTCAATATTAATAGCTCTTTAGAGCTTAATCTTCTTGAGGGAAAATGCAGGCTTTACGATAATACCTACGTGATCGATCAAGGGAAAATGGCCCCGAATTTCTTCTTGAAATTTTTCCGCGAGGTTTCCCGTATAACTGCTAAAACCGGCTTTTTCTGAAGTTTTGCACAGCCTGTCTTCCCATTCGTGAATTATTTTTAAGATTTCCTCTCCGGCCTGGTTAAATTCCGCCTGAAATTTGTCCTCGTCTGTGGAATATTCAAAATGCTTCTGAGTAAATTTGTCAAAAGCCTCCTTATTTTCTTCAACCATTCGGTTAAAGTATTCTTTGTATTTTGTCATACTCCAATTTTCGCTAAAGACGAACTCAAAATCAACTCTTGATTTTTAAGGCATAAGACCATATCCAAATATAGTAGACGTAAAGAGTATTAATATATAATGCTATTGTGAAAAAAATAATTTTGGCCATAAGCAGTAGCAAGCACTTGGGTTTGGATAACGGAGAACTTATATGCGGAAGATTTCCGGATGGTGAAGTGTCTGTTACGTTGGGCGAAGATGTCAAAAATAAAGAGGTGGTCATTATTGGTTCTACCCAACCGCCGGCAGAGAATTTAATTGAACTTTTACTCACTTTGGACACCGTTGTGCATAACGGGGCCAGAAAGGTTTCAATAGCTGTTCCTTATCTCGGTTATGCCAAAAGTGATGTGGAGAAAATATCGGGGCAATCAATAAGTTCCAGGGCGTTGATAAATACAATAGAGGCATTGGGTGGGAAAAAACTTAAAGATATTCTTGTAATGAATCTTCACAGCATCAGACTCGAAAAGTTTTTCAAGACCCCCGTCATGCATGTCAGTTTTATTAACGGGTTGGCCGAAAATTTTAAAAGTTTAAAAAATTTTGAGATCGTTTCCCCAGACGAAGGGGGAGTGGCCAGGGCAAAAGAATTTGCCGGTTATTTGGGTAAAAAAAATATTGTGACTATTAAAAAAAATCGCTTGTCTCATACAAACGTTGAGGTGTTACAAATTACGGGCAATGTTAAAGACTTAAACGTCGTAGTTGTAGACGACATGGTTCAATCCGGAGGAACGATTCTTTCAGCAGCAAAATCTCTTAGGAAAAACGGTGCAAATGACATCTATGTAGCCTCGGTTCACATGGACTATGGCGGAGGTGGTTGGAAAAAGCTGGATCGCAGCAATCTAATCAAAAAGATAATAACTACAGATTCTATTAAACCTGTCGAAGGTCTTTCTAAAAAATTTGAAATCGTGAACGTAGCTCCTGCTTTGAAAAAAGCTATTTTCTCTTTGCGTTCATGACTGATGTTTTTCAGGACTTAACACTAAAGACACCCTTCTTGATAACTCCTGACCAAATTCTTGCTCAATAGTTTCCCTGACTGTTTTAAGAATTCCAGACTCTCTGTTAATGTTATCAAGCTCTGAATTTCTTTGAGGTCTTACAAAATCTATTTTAATTCGTTCCAACAAAGAAACGGGAATACCGTGTGCCGCAAGGGGTACTAAAATTATTCTTGCGTATTCTTCACACTGGACACTTCTTTTTTTTGGATCTCGTACTCTTGCGATTCTGTCCG
Source organism: Candidatus Woesebacteria bacterium (assembly GCA_016432365.1). Taxonomy (GTDB): domain Bacteria; phylum Patescibacteriota; class Microgenomatia; order UBA8517; family UBA8517; genus GWB1-39-10. The sequence continues at coordinate 888,222 of CP066686.1, read as the reverse complement.
CATTTTCTATAAGATAGTGGCAAACGAGGCCTTCGCTCAAATAATGTTCGTGACTTAACATTCTCGCCTTCATTATACACCCGTGCAATTGCATCTTTATAACAACAAATCTTAAAACCTCGCGCGCCAGCGCGATGGATGAAGATTTCCCCAAGCATTTATGCGAGGGCAAACAACAAATTTTGAAACCACTTGCCGGTGATTCGTGCTACAATTTACCCAGAGTGGAAGAATCGAACGGATCACCGGAAAATAAAAAATCAACAAAATTGTTAGTTGTTGTAGTTGTACTGGTTGTTTTGGGTATGGCCGGTTTTCTTTTCAGTAAAACAAAAACACAGTCTTCAAACGATTTGGCTAATGTAAAAAGTATTTCGGGTGGTCCTGTTAAAGAATTTACAGTTAATGGAAGCAGCTACAAGTTTGATCCTGAAACAATCGTTGTAAATAAAGGCGATATAGTAAAAATTACTTTTAAAGATAATGACGGCAGGCACAATCTGGGTATAGATGGATACAATCTATCAACAAAGATAATAGGCAGTGGATCCGAGGCTCAGCTTCAGTTCGTGGCCGACAAAGCAGGGAGTTTTGAATTCTATTGTTCAGTAGGAAGTCATAAAAGTTTAGGGATGACAGGGACTTTTGTGGTAAAATAATTTTTAGATGAATAATAAATATTTTGACTGGATAAAGATATTAGCCTTTGTTGGAATTTTTTTGGCCCTTTTTCTTCTTTGGGAGAGGTATTTTCAACCAAGTTTCCAACCATGCAATATAAATGCTACTGTTAATTGCGATGCAGTGATTTCCGGAGAAGTTTCAAACACTCTCGGAATCCCCACGCCCTTAATTGGGCTAGTTGGTTATGTCATCATACTTTTTGCTGCATTCAAGAAAAATGCGAAGTTGGTTCTAGGTATGGCGACATTTGGTTTGGCATTTTGTCTATATATTGCCTTTCGTGAGCTTTTTGAACTTCGTGTAGTCTGTCCTGTTTGCATATTGTGCCAACTGGATATGATTACAGTCTTCACTTTGGGAATTTTGTTGGTTTTTAAGAAACCCCAGAAAAAGACAGAGTAGGCTTCAAAATACGATAAACTATTAACTATTTTTTACAAGCATTTACAAACGCCAGGAAAATTGGGTGAGGGGAGTGTGGACGCGCAATATATTCAGGGTGAAATTGCGTTCCCAAAAAAAATGGGTGATTAGCCAGTTCCATCGCCTCAACTAATTTACCATCCGGGGAAGTACCGGAAATTACGAACCCTGCTTTTTCAAATTGTTCACGGTAGTCATTATTAAATTCATATCGATGTCTGTGGCGTTCGTAAATTATATCTTTGGTATCCGAAGGAACCGAATTAAAACCGCGATCAGAATACCAGGGAGCTGACGGATCGGTTCCGTATTTCATATAGATTTTATCGAGCAATGACCCTTCTTTTATTTTGCAAGGCCATGAGCCGAGTCGAATGGTTCCCCCATATTGTTTTTTTAATAGATATTCTTTTTGATCATTCATTACATGAATAATCGGACAACCCGTTCTTGGGTCTGCTTCAGTTGTATTTGCCCCCTTAAGTTTTAAAACATTTCTCGCGAATTCAATGGTGGCCATTTGCATCCCAAAACAAAGCCCGAGATAGGGGATCTTGTTTTCTCTTGCGTATCTAACTGCCATAAGCTTTCCTTCAATACCTCGGCTGCCCCAGCCCTGTGGAACAACTATTCCGTCGAACCCCTTTAGACTCATCTTTCCTTTTTCAAATTCAGTACTGTCAATCCATGTAAATTCGGGATCAACTCCTTGTGCCCAGCTCGCTTGTTTTATTGCCTCAACAACTGAAACATAAGAGTCGATCAGTTTGTAATTTCCGGTCATAAAATATTTGCCGACCATTGCGATTTTTAAAACTTTTTTAGCACTAAGCCTTTGATTTTTAAGTTTTTTCCAACTGGATAGTCCGGAGTTGCGTGCTTTCTTCTTCAGCCCAAGTTTTTTAATTATCTTTTCACCAAACTTTTGTTCCTCCAGATATAGCGGAACTTCGTAGATGCTTGTTAAATCGGGGTTACCGATAATCTCATCTTCACGGACATTGCAAAATACTGATATTTTCTCTTTTCTTTTTTGATCGATCGGAAGTTCGCTTCTGGTAATTACAAAGTCAGGCTGAATTCCCATGCCGTTTAAAATTTTTACGGATTGTTGAGCCGGTTTGCTTTTAAGTTCTCCTATATTTTTAAGGAAGGGGAGATATGTTACATGTATCTGAAGAACATCCTTCGGCTTTTTGAGCTTTAAAATTCTGCTTGCTTCAAAAAAAATTGCATTTTGATATTCGCCAACTGTTCCGCCAAGTTCAATTATAACCACGTCGGCTTTATTTATTTTCCCTGCCGCCATTATTCGACTAGTTATCTCATCGGTTACATGGGGGATGGCTTCTACATCTTCGCCCTCATAACCAAATGCCCGTTCACGATCGATAACTGATTTATAAACTTGTCCTGCGGTCATGTAATTTTCCCTATGAAGTGAGTGATTCAAAAAGCGTTCGTAATTCCCAAGATCCTGGTCTGTTTCCAGGCCATCTTCAGTTACAAAAACTTCACCATGCTCTTGGGGCCTTATTGTACCGGCATCAACATTGAGGTACATATCAATTTTGACGATGGTGACTTTGATTCCGAAGGATTCTAAAATGGCGCCGATTGAGGAGCAGGTTATGCCTTTACCTAAACCCGAGACAACTCCACCTGACACGAAGACGAACTTCATGTTCCTTATTTTATATCAGGTATTTATTATTGACAAGACATACAACCTGCTGTAAAAGTCATTTGTGGAACGACGTCAGCTTCATCAACCCGATTATGTTTCGAATCAAAGCATAGAAATCGAACTGACCTCTGAACAGATTGAAAAATATACAAGACTTGTCTCATTTGCACTTGAGGGCAAGGCCTATCCATATCAATCGGGTTATCATGTACGTGCGGCTGCGCTATCAATTAATGGTGAAATGCATGCAGGGGGAAATAAAGAATATGGGTTAAGTGACGCTTTCATCCACGGAGAGACAGCTGCAATATCAGGACTACGTGATATTACCGCTAGTCCCATCGAGGCAGTTGCTTGGTACTTAAAAAAAGACAAACCCGGTCCGATTTCTGAGAGTTATGCTCGCCCTTGCGGCAATTGCCGTGATGTAATGCTTAGGTATTGTGATCCAAGTATGGCTCTTTTAACTGGAAATTCTGAAGGGATTGTTTTTACACGTCTTTCAGATTTCTTACACGACGATTTTGACAAGATTGATACGCTTAATATCGATAAACTAGCGGTAGAGATTGCGCTCGGCGCGGTAGATTCTGCTGTAAACATATATTTGCCTGAAGACCTTAAGCGTGGTGTTTATGGCGCGGCTTTAGTTTCCGAGGACGGGGCGACCTGGATGGGTTCCCACTACACCAACGTTGGTTATGACTCCATTACACCCGTACTTAGTGCAGTTATAAATTGGAGGAATAGTTATCCGCTTGGGACTGTTTCGGAAAAACACCTAAAACTGTCAAAATTAGTTCTCGCTTCGTATGGCAATATGCCAAAGCCATTTTATCGTGACCGTCAAGCTATATTGGAACTCGACGAGATTTTAAGGCGATACACGGGGAGTAAAACTCCACTTCCGGTAGAAATAGTAGACGCGTCACGGATAACAAATGGAACAGTTTTCGTTTCGTCCGCATGTTCTACAGACGTTGAAAAATGGTTGCCACATCCTTTTACTCCGGGGGCGTTCAGGATGGACGATGTAATGGAGGCACAGCTTGCCCAACTGGTTGGTTCAGAATTATAACCTATAACTTGCAAAAAGGTGTATAATACCTGCCATGTCAAAAGAAGGCGTAACTTTAGATTATCCCATGCCTGTGGGAGACGAAAAAAAGGCAGAGTATGAACGTAATGGCATTTTGCTTAAGAGGCGACGTGACAACGGCTATACACGCATAGAGACTCCTTTTGAGCTTTCCATTGCCGATTTTGCTTCGTTAACCCCTGAAGCACTAAGCGACATTTCCCCCCATCTTTCTGGGACAAAATATGAGGCACTCGTGGATATGGCCGCCAGGAGTCAGCTTCTTATCAGGCAAGCAACGACAATCCATGAAGATGGGTTTCCATACCCCACAAAAGAAAAACCGTTTACCTGGCCACTCAGAGAAAAAATCCCCGAAGAAATTGAAAATCAAATGCGTATTTTACGAAAATTTGGAATCACAGAAGTCAAGGTTGGGTTAGAAATGGAATTTTCTACAAACGAAAAACCCGTTAAAGGTTTTTATCATGCAAGATCTGTAAAACGTAAAGTCCTTAGGGAATTGAGAACAGAAATAGATGCGGCGGTTGAATCTGGGGAACGCAAAAGGTTAAAGGAAAAGTATTTTGCAGTTAAAAAGTTCAATGCTAGAGAAATGCTTATGTATGATCTTATAGAATTGGATCCGAAGACAAAGAATATTCTGGAGCCCCTTTTCGGTAAGACCAGAGATGGAAACGGGTATTACGATGCTCAGAGCATATTAGAGCTGAAGGTCAAGCCATTATCACCGGAGATGTCTCTTAAAAGCCGCCAGGTAGTTCTTAATTCACTTTACGATAAAGCAGTTAAGTATGGTTTGGAATTAACCTCACATCCGAGCTTTCATATCAACGTAAGCTTTTGGAATAAAAATGGGAACATTTTAAATGATAAAAATCCTGCATTTTCCTCAAAAGCCAAACTGATTACACAAGGCATAACTAAAGCATTTTATGATGCTATGTTTGTGTTAATAAATAAATATCATGTTCAATCTGAGAAATTAATCAAATTTGCCTTGGAGGTGAATAGACAAAATCTTTTAAGATACTCGACTGATAGGATAGAGGTAAGGCCGTCTGTCCATGAATCCATGCAAGATGCCGATGTTATTTTGGCGATACTTTTATCCGGTGCAATTTATGGTTTGGAAAAACCTGATGCAAAAGGAGTAGTCCCGGCGACTAAGGTTAAAAGCCCGGTGGTACACCATACAAAAGATAGGAGCAAAGTGACGTCACATGTTTTGAATAACGCTACGATCAGCAGAAATGGGATGTTAAATGTATCGAGCGAATACATAAGGGAACACGATGACATTTTAAATTATGAATTGGGGATTACCAAAAAACCTCCGGAAGCAAGTATGTTCTATGCCGTATTTAGAATGTTTTCAAGGTCGGATTATCTTCCATTTGTACAAAATTTTTTCAACTCAACAAGAGTGGTGCGTTCTGAAGGTGGTGGGTTGTCTTTAAAATTCCCCGAAACTTCAAAAGGAAAATATGAATTTACGGTTCCGGCAATAAATATGGATAAAATTCCACTTGCCATGAGGCTCCGCTTATTACATGGGATGAAAGTTGAAAGGGAGGAGTATACCCCGTATATTCGGCCTGGGGAGAGGATCCCCATGCCTGAAAGAAAGGTGGTAATTGATGTTGGTAGGTTGGAAAAAACATTGGAGTTAAAAACCATAAAAACTAAATTTGTTGTCAAAGAATATGATTTTAACAAGATTCGAATTAGGGAAAAGCCCAGGAATTGGACTAAGGCGGCCTGGGCTCGTTACAGGAGGTTGCTTTACAGCCGACCCCTGAGTAAAGGACTCACTCGTGGTTTTAGAGAAAAACTGGGAAAACTTGCTAAAGACTTTTCTAAAACCGAATTAAGTAAGAGGGTTATAACATTTTCGCCGGAGGCGGTCCAAAATAAGCTATTTTTTAAAGTTAACGATAAGGACTATGTCTATAAAAACACTTCAGTATTTTGGTCAAAGCACTGGAAAGAACGAGGTTTGGTTGAGGGTAGGGATTTTTTTAAGAGGAGTGTAAAAATTAAATTTTCAGATGTTGGCGATCCGAAAGCTTTTGAATATGGTCTTAGACGCGTATTCAAGAGGATAAATCGCAACCGTGGTGCAAATAGATATAAGTTTATTCTAGACAAACATGAATATTCTGGAGGGAGGTATGATATGGCACTTGAGGTTGAGCCGGCCCTACTAAAAGCTTTAAAAACAATTGCCAAGTAAAGCGAGTGCAATTTACACTCACTTGAATATTTCGTGAAGTCTTCCCAGAAAAATAAAAACCACGGCTCCGACCGCGGCCGATATAAAAGTAAAGGCACTTGTTGACGGAATACCTATTAGTGAACTGGCAATAAAGGCACCAACTAAACTGCCCACAAGCCCGAAGATCAGATCGATAAGATTGCTTGTGGAGTGTTTTACAAATGTTGCAATTAGCCAACCTCTGATTATTCCGATTGCGATCCAGATAATAGCATTCATTGCGGGTATCAAATGATTCCTTTATGTTCGTTGTCTTCTTCGACCAGCTCTTTTACCTCCTGCTCCATTAGCTCTTCATCTATTTTTTCAATTAAGGCGGAAAGGGCGATATCGCTTTTTACGAAGTAATAAAGAGGTTTGGCATCCAGCGCCCGTTTCATAACGTTATTGTCTAATTCCAAATTGGTGAGAATAATAACCTTCATGTCCTTTCCTTCCTTGCTTTTTCTCAGAAGTTCGAGCATGGTGAGGCCGTCAACTCCGGGCATAAGTATGTCGAGAAGAATAAGATCCGGTTTAACAAGCACTGCGGTATCGTAGCCCTCCTTTCCGTCCTTAGCGTCAACTACTGTATATCCTTTTGAAGTTAACTCTTTGTGGAGTAGGTTAAGGAAAGATGGTTCGTCTTCGACAATCAAAATTTTTTTCATTTACGTATAGTTACAAATCAGTAACTTAGTTTCATTACATCGCAGATACCAAACTTTGTCAAGTGGTACTGTTTGCATATTGACAGGGGGTCGTATACATGTTACAAATATGTAACATATTAGCATATTAGATATGGTAACAAATAAACTTTCATACACACCAAAAGTTTACGAACAAATGGCCGAACTGTTCAAAGCTATTGCCAACTCCAAAAGACTCGAAATTCTAAGTATGACTATGAATTTCGAAGTTACGGTCAATGAACTATCAAAAGTTCTAAAGGTCAGAAAATCTAACACCTCCCAACATTTAAAAATATTAAGGCTTACAGGGCTGGTTAAATCTAGGCGTCAAGGTAAAAATATATTCTACAAGGTCACAAACCCCCAGATTAAAAGTATTTTTGAAGTTACCGGAAAATCAACATAACTAAGAGTATGAATTCTTACGATCTTCTAAATTACTCTTTGGCAATCGGATTTTTAGTACTGGTAGGGTTTGTGTCGTACTCGGCATTTAACCTTTCCAACACTCTTAAAGAACTAACTTCAATTTTAGAAAAAGTAGACGCTATTGCAAAAGATGCAGAAGTACTTAAGGATTTTATTAAAAAAGGAATTATTTATTTGAAGGATATGTTCGTAAAGAAGGGGGGTGTTAAAGATGGCAAATAATGACAAAGGGATGAGTCCTATTGCCGCTGGGGTGGTAGGAGCCGTAGTAGGAGCAGCAGTAGGGGCAACAGCAGTTGTTCTTTCCGAGGAAAAAAATAGGAAAGCAATTGGTAAAAAGTTTAATGAAGTTAAGGATAAAGTAGAAGAGGTTGCGGCGGGTGTTGCCGATCAGGCCAAGGACGTGGTTAGTCAAGGAGAGAAGAAAGTTGAGGAGGCAAAAAAAGCTGTTAAGAGCAAGCTTTAGGTTCTAGGGTAAAGACTTGGCATTTGAATCAAAATTAAAGGTTTAAATGCCAGCCTTTTTGGAAAAGAGGTGAATATTATATGACAACTATTGTAAACAATCCGCCGTCTTCCGACAATTCAGGTGGACCCATGGGAATGATCGTTGTAATTGTAGTTTTGGTTATTTTGGGTTATCTGGGATTTGTGTATGGGCTTCCCGCGCTTAGACAAATGGGAACCCCGCAGGTAAATATACCCAGTGAGATTGATGTAAACGTTAATCAGACAAAATAAGGGGGTGATAGATATGACTGAAATTATTTATTGGGTTATTTTTGGACTTATCGCAGGGGCGATTGCCAATTTTATTTCTCCCAGTTCGATGGGTGGAATTGTTGGATCAATCATCCTGGGGATTATCGGAGCTGTTGTAGGTGGTTATCTGGGACAAAGATTTTTTGGAGTCGGTGTTACCGGATTTAACTTAACATCCTTTATAGTTGCTGTTGCAGGTTCACTTTTAGTCCTTGTCATTAGCAGACTGTTCTAATATCTAGTTAAAACATATGACAGTTCTGTGACTCTCGACAAATTGAAGTTGTGGATAAAAAGGGTTAAGATTTTAATATGGCTTTAGTGAATGGCAAAAAGGTAACTTCGGATACGTTGGTACATATATTTTTCCTAATTTGCATAGTGGCGTTGACGGCCAGTTTTCTTTTTCTTTTGGGTGAAGTTAAAAAAGTTAAAGACAACAAAATTACCACACAAGATGGGGCCAATACAATTGCACAGCAGGTAGATTTAAATGAAATAAAAGATTACGTCACTCAAGTCGTCGTGTCTGTTTTAAAGTCGCAGACGCCGACTCCTGTAGCTACACAAACACCAACACCCGGCAAAGTTGTCACAGCTACTTCATCCGTAAAAAAGACTGCATATCTGAATTTAAACGGGACGTTTACTACAACAAATACCGATTGGGTTGACATTGCCGGGACTGATACGCCAATCAATTTAGAGACTGAATATGGTAAAGACAGTTATGTTGATTGGGATGCATCAATCAAGATATCAAGCTCCGGAAGCAAAGTATTTGTCCGACTTTATGATACGACAAATAAAATTGCCGTCAATGGAAGTGAACTCGAAAGCAATAACACAATCGGTGTTAGGACTGCATCTGGGAGACTTTATTTTTGGAGGGGCCAAAATGTTTATCGAGTACAAATTAAATCGCTAAATGGCGCCGAGGCAACGTTTAACGGGGGAAGGGTAAAGATAGTTTATTAGTTTGATATAATAAGTCCATGGAAGCGCAGACGGGTAAATTTGACGAGCAAGATTTTAGTATTTACGAGGCTGATGTTCTTGCGAATGCAAAGCCGGACTTTAGAGTGGAGATTTTAGACTCACAGCCGGATAATTTTAAAGTTAAGGTATTGTCTACTGAGGATATTCAAGATGCAGCCTCTGGTGCTGTGGGTGTGGCGAATAGAATTGCTGAACACATGAATTTGGCACTAACGGGTTTTTCTGATCCTGTAAGCGTTGAGTTTTCGGTTCATCCGGTTGGTGATCATAATGCCAGACGGGCAATGAGGCATCCGTCAACGGAAATTATTAGGTTTAATCATCTTGAAAAGGAATCAAGACCGATACTAAAAATCGTGGTGGTGGAGGGGAAAACTATCGAAATCTCTGCAGATAAAAGCGATGCCCTTTTTTTGAATTTTGCCAAGAAAGTGGTTGAAGCAGGTCTCCCTTTTCCTAAAAGAAAATTGAGTGAGTGAGCTTAGTTATTTTCTGTGATTTCTTTAAGGTATACCTCAAACATATCCAGTGAGACCTGAGGACTACTATTTGGGGAGAATATCTTCATTAGATCATTTCCAAACTTTTCCCCGTTCTTTATAACTTTTATTGTAGACATGTTTTCACCTTTTGTTATTTCTGTTTCAAAATATCCGGAAGCAAGGCCGGAAATACTTATAAATGTAAGTAAGTTTTGGAAATCTTTTATTGCTTTATCCTGCCCATGCCGTGCCTCCAAAAAGCCAGCATAACTTGCCATAAGACTGCGTGATGTTGCTATATAAGTATAAATATCAATTCCTCTGAATTTTTCAGCAAATGGGTGGCTTTTTATATCTTTGGCGCTTCCCAAATCGGTTGCATAAATTCCGGCTTTTTTCTCAGTTCTAAGAAGACTCATATTTCCCAGGTGTCCATCCATATAAGCTAAGTCGAATGTCTGGTGAAGTGTTCTAAAAAATCTGCCTGCCAGGAAAGAAAATGTTTGCAAGCGATGAAACATGATTTCAACACTCTCCGATTGAGCGGTTTGGATTAACTGAGAGGGGAATCTGTCAATTATCGGGACTCTGTATGCCTGGAAAACTAAAGGGTTGCCGGAAGGATCTTTTTTGTCGGGAAAAAAACCTTCTGCAACAAATTCGGGAACAGAAAAAAAGGGAACTCCCTGTTCTTTTAAGACCTTGCTGTGATAATCGGCAATTTTTACTGTTATTGCCTTTCTGGCCTTTGCCTCGGTTTGGTCCATTCCATGCATTGGGGCGTAAGGTCTATTCCATGTTTTAAGTCTGCCTTTGTCGTCGAAGTCTCTAAGTTGAATAATTGCTGCAAGCTCGTTTGAGTGATTGGTCTCGTTAAGTTGTGTAATTTCAATTTTGCTTGGTACTTCTGCAACACCCTCACGAATCATTGCCCTTGCGCCTCCAAATCCGAAAATTTGGATTCCGTCATATTTTTCCATAAAAAAGTCAGTAGGATCCGAAACATGTCTTGTTGGGCTTTTAATAACCACACTTCTGCCGTGAAGTTGTTCGATCTGTCCTGTGTACTTAGCAGGATTGGACCACGAGACAAGTGCGGCCACAATTTCTTTTTCTTCCGGGTCCAGTTTTGAAAATGTAAATTCGGTCTTGAGGTTTTTTGCTTCGGCAAACAGTATTTCCTGTTTCATGGCGGGAATTATACACCTCTTTTCTGACGAGTAAAAATGGGGGAGAGGGTATGCTAAAATCTAATCACTTCGCTTTCTGTCGGGATGCCATTTTTTAATGGTAAAATCGTAGTATGGAAAATCACAATATCAATAAGTTAACAGTTCCGATAACTCCGGAGCAGATTAGGAAAGCTGATTTGGACTTAGCTACTATAAAATCTTTGAATATGTATGCTGAAGCAAATGGTTTCGTTGTCGTGTTGACTGGGGGTTACGCCACCGAAGCTTTATGTGGCGGAAATATTACAAGGCCACACGGAGACGTGGATATACATATTTTAATAGATGATCTCCATGACTCCAGACAAATATTTTCTTCGATTGAAGAGAAAATCGTTTTTAGTGAAACAACTAAGTGGAAAACCCATAAACAGACGGACACAAAAAGTGAATATCGTGAAGATGATGAATCTAAATCCTTTTTCGATAGAAGGAGGTTGGAGATAGTACTTTATACGAAGGAAAATACAACATGGTATGTACCAGCCCTTTTGATCGATTCTCAAGGGGAAAGAATTAATGTTCAAGTGGTTGAGATTAACGATCTTCTTGCTCAAAAGATTCACAAGCTTTATTTGTTAAAAGATGGCGTTGATACTTCAAAAGAAAGACACACAGATGACAGGGATATTTATGATTTAAAACGGCTTTTAAATTCCCCAAATGCTGATGTAGAAAAAATATTAGGAATACTTGCGGAAACCCGTGTTCAGGTAGAGGCAGAAGGGAGTAAAGTTGATCAAGCTCGAAAAGAATTCGACTACGTCTCAAAGCAGTATAAATAAATGTTAAAATACGCGTATGTCACTTTCTGTTGGGATAGTGGGTCTTCCAAATGTAGGTAAGTCAACGTTATTTAACGCCTTGCTTAAAAAGCAGCAGGCGTATGTTGCCAACTTTCCGTTCGCAACGATTGAACCAAACATAGGGATTGTACCTGTGCCGGATGAACGTCTTCAAAAATTATCTGAAGTCACAAAAAATGCCGAGAATATGGCCAATTTGCCTCCAGAAGTTCCTGCTACGGTAGAATTTGTCGATATTGCGGGGCTTATTGCGGGAGCTTCTAAAGGTGAGGGGTTGGGAAATAAATTTCTTTCCCACATCCGTGAGACTTCTGCAATCTGCCACGTAGTCCGTGCTTTTACCGATGCTGACATTGTTAAACAGGGAGTATCAGATCCTGCAACCGATCTAGATGTTGTAGAAACCGAACTCAAACTTGCGGACTTTCAAACTTTGGAAAATCAAAGAGACCCAGGCAATACTCCGGATAAAGATTTAAAAAAGAGATGGGAAGTAGTTTTAAAAATAAAAGATGAACTTCAAAAAGGTATCCCCGCCAGAGAGGTAAATTTAACAGAGGAGGAACTAAAAATAGCAAAACAACTATCTCTTCTTACCGCTAAACCTATTATGGTTGTACTAAATGTGGATGAAAAAGATTTGGTAAACGCACATGACCTGGAAATTTCTTTCGCTGAAAAACTTAAATTAAATCTCGATCAAGTTGTGGCAATTTGTGCAAAGACCGAAAGCGAACTTGCAGAACTTTCAGCTGAAGACCAGAAAATATATATGGAAGATCTTGGAATTAAAAAGTCCGGACTCGAGCGTTTAATTCAAAAAGCATTTAAAACACTAGGTCTTATTACCTTTCTAACAGCGGGGGAGAAGGAAGTTAGGGCTTGGACAATTCCGGTAGGTATCAGTGCTCAGGAAGCCGCCGGTGTAATTCATACGGATTTTATCAAGAAGTTTATTAAAGCTGATGTTTGTGATTTTAATGACTTTATTGGTGGACTTGCCTCACCGAAGCCGGGCATAGGCGGGTGGAAGGTTTGTCGTGAGGAAGGTAAAGTCAGGAGTGAGGGCCGCGACTACGTAATGCATGATGGTGATGTTGTGGAATTCAAAATAGGAGCCTAGAATAGGACTTGGAAGGGTAGTACGGGGTTGCAGCACAGAAGTTAGAAAATGTGAGATCTCTCACACCCTAAATCCCATGGCTGCCTCTGCAACCCCAAACTCTCAGATTTATTTAGCGGCGATAGTAGGCCGTCTCTTTCACCTGGAAGCCCAGGGCTTTGGCCGTTTTGTGTGCACTGTAGAACGCGACTTCGCGCTCTTCTTTGAGCGAACGTGCGCTCAAGATCGAATTACGCTTTACTTCGTAAGATGTTCCCATATCATGCCCGTTACCCAGGAGTTCACTTTCCCGTTCATAGGCCTTTTTGAGTAGGGCGGCAAGTTCGAACAGTCGTGGTTCAATAACCCTCGTCAGTTGGACCGGGCGAAGTTGATCGTCACGATGATCGGGGGTGGAACCGAAGTATTCTTCGAAAAGCTTCGGTGCGCGCACCCTGAACACAAACGCATTTACACTAGTTTGTAGGAATCTTACGTAAAGAATCCTACCCACGAGTGAAAGCAGGACGATAACAACGCCTGCAAGGACAATTGCCCAGATGGGCAGAAAAAAACCTAGAATGTTCATTTCAATCTCCTTGATTGATTTGGGAGTTCTCTCCCTTTTTGGATTTGACACTCCGGTCTCGGAGCGTGGAGAAGATCGCTTCTCCTAATACTGAATACTGAGAGTATTTTGCTTGGCAGCCAGCCAGCCACTTAATTAAGTGGATGTTTGTCTACCAAGCATCGTTTTAATGTGCAATTTTCGCATCTTATCACAAATACGACCAGAAATCAAGCTATAGGGTGTCTATGCGTCGTCTAAATCTTCCAACTTATAGCCACTTTACGCAAGGGTTAACATTTGATAAAATTGACGGCATATGAATAAATATGAACTCACTGTAGTTTTGGACGGCAAGGCCGGGGCGGCCAAGAAAAAAAAGGTCGTTGAGGCTTTTGAAAAAACCCTTCAAATTTTCAAAGGGGCAATCAAAGAGTCTAAAGAGTGGGGAGTTAAAGAGCTTGCTTACAAAATTGGTAAAAGCGAAACCGGTTTATACCTATTTTTCGAGATAGAACTTGATCCCGCAGGCGCCAAGGCACTTGATGATAAACTAAGAACTGACGTTGACGTTATTCGATACTTATTAATTAAAAAGGACAAATAATATGGCAAAATCATTAAATAGGGTGATGTTGATCGGAAATATGACCAGGGATCCCGAAATGCGTTATACGCCGCAAGGAACTGCGGTTTGTACTTTTGGAATTGCCACCAATAGTAGTTGGACGAATGACGCCGGAGAGAAAAAGGAAAACGTTGAGTTTCATAATATAGTTGCTTGGAATAAATTAGCTGAAATTTGTGCACAGCTACTTAAAAAAGGAAGGAAAGTTTTTGTGGAGGGTAGACTCACAACCAGATCTTGGCAAGGGACTGACGGAACTCAAAAACAGAGGACTGAAGTTGTAATAAATGACATGTTAATTTTGGATAGGAAGTCCGATGAAGTTAGTGGAGGAGAAATTGATGTTCCTGAGCAGGGGGTGGATTTGCAGGACGCGTCTGCCGAAGTAGCAGAAAAGTCTGCTAAAAAAGACAAAAAAACACCCGCCTCCGTCGAGGCTACGGCGGACAAGGAAGAAGTCGGTGAGGAGGATATACCTTTTTAACTAATAGCTAAGAGCAATATCTAATAACTAGACACATGGCAAAGAAAAAAGACAACAAAAAAAGAAGGATATTAAAAGAAGCGCCTGTAGCGCGTAATTGTCCTTTTGAAAAAAACGGTACAGAGCCGGATTATAAAGACGTCGCCTCGCTAAACAAGTACGTTAGCGACAGGGCTAAAGTATTGGGCAAAGACAGGACAGGCCTTTGTGCAAAACACCAAAGGCGTGTGGCTCTTGCAATTAAGCGTGCCAGACACTTGGCATTGCTTCCGTTCACTCCCCGAATTTAGTTCTTGAGTTAACCACCCAAAGCCGATATCATCTTCATATGGCTTTCAAACTTAGCTTTTCAAAGGTTAGAAAATCGGTCCTTGGTGTTCTACTTTTGCTGGTTGTTTTTGTCGGCGGTTATCAGCTTGGAGTACAGGGTTTCCGCGCCGAAGTAACAAAGTCGTTCCAGGTAAAAATAAACAGACAGCTCCCACCGGATAAAAATGTTGATTTTTCTCTTTTTTGGCAGGTATGGGATACGTTGAGTGCAAAGTATTATGATAAAAGCAAACTTGTTCCTTCAGAAATGGTCAACGGTGCGATTGCCGGTATGGTTGCGGCGGTGGGGGATCCTTATACAATGTTCTTACCTCCAAAGGAGAATAAAGTTGTAAACGAGGACCTAAGCGGTTCTTTTGAAGGCGTCGGGATAGAAATTGGTTATAAAGAAAACAAGTTGGCAGTGATAAGTCCTTTGCCCGATTCACCTGCGGAGAGAGCAGGAGTCAAAGCCGGCGATTTTATAGTAAGAATTACCGATACCACTAAAAAAATAGATGTCGCAACAAATGCAATTACACTCCCAGAAGCGGTTCAGAATATTCGAGGTCCGGCAGGGACAAAGGTAAGTTTGACACTAATCCGAGAAGGAAATCAAAACCCGATTGTAATCGAGCTGACCCGCGCAAAACTTGATGTACCATCGGTCACTTTAAATCTAGTAGGGCAGAATAAAGATATCGCTCACGTCAAACTTAGTAAGTTTGACTCTCGAACCACTTCTGAATGGGACAAGGTCGTGGGTCAGATTTTACAAAACAGTAAAATAAAGGGAATAATTGTTGACCTTAGAAACGACCCGGGTGGTTATTTGCAATCTGCTGTGGACATTGCTGGCGAGTTTGTCCCGACAGGAACAACAATAGTAATAGAAGAAAGGGGAGAGGGAACAAAAATTGAATATAAATCAGACAAGTTGGGAAGACTCCAAAATTATAAAGTAGTAGTTTTAATTAACGGCGGAAGCGCCTCTGCCAGTGAAATTTTTTCCGGAGCGCTTCGTGACATTCGGCACTTTAAACTGGTGGGAGAGAAGAGTTTTGGGAAAGGAACTGTTCAGGAGCCTATTGATACGGCAAACGGAAGCGGGTTGCATGTCACTACCGCCAAGTGGTTGACTCCAAATGGAACTTGGGTTCATGGAGTTGGTTTAACACCGGATGTAGTAATTACTCCAAAAGATTCAGATAAAGAAGACGTGATTCTCCAAGGAGCCATCAAACTCTTTAATTAACAAAAAAAACGCTTGCGGCGTATTAAATCGTTTCGCAAGCGCAATTTTTCTACTGACTGTAAGTGACTTCGTGCAAAAAATGCACGAGTGTGGGACAAACGTCCGCACACTTTGTCACCAGAATTTGCACCTGTGCAGGACCGGTTACGAGGTCGACAGTCATTAAATTTGTCCCCAAACCGGTAACGTTAACCGTACCCATGTCCACTTTGTAATCCAATTTCGTCCCCTCGGGGGCAGTTATGGTTACATGGTTGAGATTGACCAGAGACAACACTTCTGGGGCTTCGGGTGCAAGAAACGAATCATAGTCAACCGTAACTCCCTGAATGTGCACTGGCGTTTCGGTTGCCTCAACCTTTGGTGCGCAGGCCGTGATCAAAAGCAAGATTGCAAAGAGCCACGCAAATGAACGTTTCATATCATTCTCCTTTTTTGTAGATATGATGAATTCTGATATATTCCGAGCCTATAGTGTACCAAAAAGGGGGTTAAAAGTCAAGCGAATGCGCAGACCGCACGAAGCCTTGGCGAAGTGGGGTCAAGTTGGTATCCTTACTGAACATTTTTTGTCAGTTCAATTATCTTGTCTAAGTCGCCGTCAATGATTGTGTCTAGCTTTCCCCAGTTTTTGCCGATTCTGTGGTCTGTAACCCTGTCTTGGGGGAAGTTGTAGGTACGGATTTTTTCGCTTCTCATGCCTCGTCCTATCGCGCTCCTGTAGCCTGCGACTGTGCGCATCTTTTCCGCTTCTTGCCTCTCCCAAAGGCGGGATCTTAAGAGCGAAAGCGCTATTTGGCGGTTTTGCTCCTGGAACCTCTCCTCGCGGGCTTCTACGACCGTACCGGTTGGTTTATGGACAAGCCTGACGGCTGTTGCAACCTTGTTTACGTTCTGTCCGCCGTGGCCGCCTCCGGTCGTAAAGGACCATTCAAGGTCGTTTGGGTTAATTTGAACGTCATTTTCTTTAATTTCAGGTAATACCACGACGGTGGCTGTGGAAGTATGAATTCTACCTCTTTTTTCGGTAACGGGGACTCTTTGAACTCTATGTACACCGGACTCGTTTTTGAGGTTATCAAAGACACCGGGACCGCTGATTCTAATGGTCAATTCTGCAATCTGCTGAACTTTCCAACCCTTTTTTTGAGCAAAACGGATATACATGCGAAGAAGGTCGGCTCCCCAAAGTTTAGCTTCATCTCCACCTGTGGCACCACGAATTTCTAAATATGCGTTTTGATTATCCATTTGGCAATTCGAAGGTTACTCTTCGGAGCGAAGCTCACTAAGAGTAGTTGGTCTTGCACTTTCTTCAAGGAGTCTCTTTTCTTGTTTGAGTCTTCTTTTCTCGGTTTTGCTCATAACTTTCTTGCCTGCACCTGCCATTTTAGCTTTAAAAGCGTCAACGCGACCTGCGGTATCCAGGAGTTTCATTGTGCCTGTGTAGAAGGGGTGACAATTGTAGCAAACGTCGACACGAAGCTCGGGAAAAGTTGCCCCGGTAGTGAACACGTTTCCGCAAGCACAAGTTACTTTTGCGTCATTAAACCAAGTTGGGTGAATTTTTGCTTTCATGAGATCTAATTATACCAGATTTCAAGAAAACTGTGAATACTTATTCACAGATGAATTGAACCTGGAATGTCAACTCCGCTTTGGCGGGACCGCAAATTGCTATTTGTGGGAGTTGTCATATCGTCTTTTCTTTGTTTCGGCAAGAATGACTCCCGCAAATGTAACAACAGCCCCTAGGATCACAGGTAGGGTGAATCTGTCTCCAAGAAAGATTGTTGCCAAAATTGCTGAAAAAATGGGGTATAGATAGGCAAAAGGGGCGGCCTCTGAGAGTTCAATTGTTTTTTGCCCCATGTTATTTAAAATGTAAGCTAAATTTCCGGAAACGATTGCCATAAATAAAATTCCAAACCAAATATTCATATCTGTGTTGCCAATAAGCGATAAACTGTAAGCCACACCGCTCCTAACTATTACAAAGGGCAATACTGTAATAAATCCGACAACAAAAGACAGATTGGCCAGAAGGTTTGGAGAAACGCCGTTTCTCATTAGTTTCTTGGCTAATATTCCGCAAATCGCTCCTGAGACAAGTGAAAGAAAAATAAGGATGTTCCCAAAAATTTCACCATCGGTACTGGACGAACCTATAAGTGGACTTATGCCAATTAACAAAGCCCCGACGAAAGCAATCGTAGTTCCAATTTTTTCCCGTTTGGTGATTTTATCTTTCAAAAAAATGTATCCTGCGGCCGTTAAAAGCAATGGTCCAAATAATGAGATTAGGCTCATGTCGAGGAGAGATGTCTTTGCCGTTCCCCAGAAAAGCAGGCCCAAGGAAATAGAGGAGTTAAGCAAACAATACAGAAATAATTGAAATAATGAGACTTTGTCTTTGGGCAGGTTAATTCCTTGAATGATGAAAAAAAGCAGAGAAACGACTGTGGAAATTGCAAAACGGTAAAGTATAAAAAGATCGGCAGGAATTTTATCCAAAGTTACTTTAATAACCAAACCTGCAATTCCCCAAATAACAGCAGTAGCTAAGAGTAGGGTGTAAGCTTTTAGGCGGTGTGGGTTCATCTAAATTAGATCAATAATTCTGTCTATTCCGAAAGAAAAACCAACAGCGGGAATCTTTCTTCCTGCAAACATACCAATCAAATTATCATATCTTCCGCCACCTCCTACACTAAGACCACCAGGAGTTTTATCCAATTTAAGTTCAAACACTGTCGAGGTGTAGTAATTAAGTCCTCTGGCCAAAAATGGATTAAAATCAAACGCGTTTCCTCTTTCAATATCCATGACCTGAAGTTCGTCAAAGATTTTAGCGAGTCTTTCTGGCATTTCCGATTTTTCAAGTTTTCCAAGAACCGTCTCAGCATCTTTTACTTTAGCCTCCTTTAGAAGTTTGGTGACTTCATCCTTTCCAATTTTGTCAATCTTATCGATAATAGTTACTGCTTCAGTCGAAAGACCAAGGTTGTCGAATATTTGCCTATCGTTGATCTCAAGAATTGCTTCGTTTAGCCCAATCGCTCGGGCTCCATCTATGGCTGCCACAATAACTCGGATATCTTCTTTAAAATCATCCGAGCCGACCGTGTCAAAATCAAACTGTGTGAATTCGCGGCGTCTACCTTTTTGTGGATTTTCTCCGCGAAAAACTTGACCTATTTGATATCTGGAAAATGTAGGGTTCAATAGTCCTAAGTTGTTTGCCACAAAGCGGGCGAGGGGAACGGTCAAATCATATCGTAAAGCTAATTTTCTTCCACCTTTGTCTTCGAATTGGTAAACCAATTTTTCATCCTCGCCATATTTTCCAAGAAGAGTATCGGCAAATTCTATCGTAGGGGTTTCCAATGGAACAAAGCCATTTTTCTCCAAGATTGGAATAATGACGTTAAACATAGAACGCCTTTTTGCGGCTTCGGCCGGCATTATGTCTCCGAATCCTTTTGGTGTTGGTGGTCCTTTACTTGACATACTTGTTAGATTTTATCATTACAACTTTTATTTTGTTAGTATCTTTTCATAAAACTTTTGCGCTTTAAGAACATTGGAAATTTTTACATACTCATTGGCTTTGTGTGACTGCCCAGGTTCTCCTGCACTTAAACTAAAAGTCGGAACCCTGCCGAATGCTTGCCAAAGCATTTGGATATCAATATATCCACTCGTTTTTGCGCTTTTAACTTTTTTTATTGGTGCAAGCGGAATGATATCTTCTAATTCTTTCTTTGTTGTTATCCAACTACCTATATCGTGTCTTATTTTTATACTCGCAACTTTTAGACCCAGTTTTTCTGAATTTTCAATAATAAAGTTTTGAACTAAGTTTGCATTCAATTTTTCATTAGCAACTCTAATCTCGACAATGTATTCACATTTTTCTGCGATAACGTTGCCTTCGCTGCCTCCACCGTTCATGTATGCGATGTTTAAAGTTGAGTTTCCAAGCTCTTTACTTTTAAAACCAAATGCCCAACCTTTCAGTTTATTTATTACCTTAAATGACTCTGTAATTGCATTGATTCCTGACCTTGGTTTTGCGGCATGACCTGCTTTCCCCTGGACAAGAACTTTCATTTCAATTAGACCTCTACACGAATTTCCGACCGCCAAGCCTTCTCCATCAAGTGAAACTATCAGTTTTGGATTAATCTTAGTTTTATATTCTTGGATGAATTTTTTCATACCTAGAAAGTCATATTCTTCATCGCAGTAAAATAGAAATGCGATACCGTCCTTCAAATTTGGTAGCGTGCAAAGATAAAGTATTATCGCGATTCCATTTTTCATATCACTTGACCCTCTACCATACAATTTGTCTCCAACCACTCTTGGGTTGGTTGGACTTTGGTTCCAATTAGAATTCGGTTGAACGGTATCGATGTGTCCGGTAACCAAAGTATCTACCTTACGACCTTTTTGAGCCAGAATATTGAATCGTCCCTGACCGATGGGTTGTTTTAAAATTTTGAGTTTTGACTTTGATTTTAAAAATTTATAAATCCACTCTCCAATTTCCTGCTCATTCGTGGTCTTGTCGACCCAAGAGGGGATGGATATTAATTTTTGTAATATTTCTATTGTTGTCATGTTTTTGAGTCTCTATAAAATAGGATTCGATCTGGGTTTTCAGGATCACTTGGTGTGTTTTCGGTTCCTATTATTGGTGTTAGATTCAATTTTTTCGCAATGAATCTCGCCAATGAACCTTTGTTAGTTCTTAACAAAACAGACTGATTAAATTGAGACGCTTCAGAGACCAACTTTAAAGACATTTCTGTGCCCAACCCCATACTTCTCTCGGGTTTTACAAGACCACATTCTGACATGTAAAAGAATCTTTTGTTTGGACCAATTAACTGTGAAATAAAATTTCGATTTTCCGGTTTGTATTTTGAAGTAGCAAATTCTTCACTGGTTTCTTCGTATCCCCAGGCAAATCCCACAATAATTCCGTCCTTTTCTGTTGTTAAGGCAATGGCGTTGGGTTTTGAAATTTCTTTGCGAATATAACCAACAGTGGTCATGGTTGGATAGGCTTCTTGTAGTTTGCCACATCCGCAAGGGCAAACCGTGCCCGGTTGGTTCTCGTAAAACTTTCCGCAATTTGGCCCACGGCTTACTTCATTCCAAGGTTCAGTAGCAAAAACGTCTCGGTACGTTTCTGCTACTTTTATTAAGCCTTGTATATTTTTTTTATCTAGTCTTTCTATATTCATATTTCTTAACACTTCTTTCTAAGGGTGGGCGAGGGGAAACGATCCCCTGATTCCAGCTCCACAGACTGGCGTGTTTCCAACTACACTACATCCACCAAAAAACCCTCGTTCATCAAACGCCACGAAGATGCTGAAATAAATTCAGCATTTCGCTACGCTCAAGGAACGAGGGTCTAGTTTATGGCTTTTGCCAAAAAAAAGAGACCTCCGCGGTCCCATCCTTTGTTACCAATCCGCTTGCGCGAACTGATCACTTTATCCATCTCTACTTTGCGGTGACAATGGTTGTCTTCTTTTTACGCTTCGACCTGCGTGCCCGATTTTGCGGACCTCCTGGTGGATCGTGACTCCACTCGTAATGGATTTATTCAAATGTACTGACTGAGAACGAATTATATCAATTAAAACTGTGTTGTCAAATTTTAGGCTTTAAAAGTGAAAGAACCCGGTCTGGAAAACAACAAATGAAAAAAATTTGTTGTCCTGTATCCAGAACCGGGTTCTAAAAAAGGGGTATAAATAGAATTCATTATTCAAAGGGTTGTGATCGCAATGATCACTACACATCTGAAAAACGAATCCAGTACTTTCCCCTAGAAATTAGTTAAAAAGCGGTTCGCAAGCGTCAAAATTATCAATCACACATAGATGAAGTCGGACCTCCATAAAAGAGGTACCAGGCTCACTAAAAGTGATTAACAATATCCGGACTCGTTTATGGTGCCATGCCTGTTTGAAGGCAATTCCTGCAGAAAAGAGCTGCGGGGTTGGGCACACAAAAGCCGGATTTTTTTATAGCGAGACCTTGTCCCGCCGAACTGGGTTTTTCAACCGAGTTCCCGCTCGACAACTTGCGAACCGCAAGCTGCCAACCAATAAATGGTTGGCAAGTTGCGACTCACAAGTGTTTTACGAACCTGAAATTAAACGTGCAAATGTCGGATTAAATCCAACCTGGGAATATTATCACATCTTATGCACATTGTCAAGTACTATAGGGGACAATCTAGTTTTGGGACTTTTGGACCACGAAGATGGAGCGGGTAATAGGTGTATCTGAGCCTGAATCGGTTATATAGATTATTAAATCACCCTGGACAATACCCGCAATTTTTATACTTTTTAGTTTGCCTAGGTCGTACGTTTCTATGCTTGTTTTTGTGCTTGGCGTTATAGTAGCGGTCTGGCCATCTTTGGGGTCTTCTGCCGTTATTGCTTTTTTGGACACGGTAGTGACTTTGGCCAGTACGGCCTCGACTTTAGGCTCGGTGACGGGGGAGGAGATCAGAATTCTTTGGGCCGAAAGAACCGAATTACCGTTTACATATCCCATCGCTACAATAAAATCTCCAATTGCAATATCTGTCAGTTTTACAGCTTTGTTGATTGTGCCGGTTTTAACAACCGTTGTAATAGCGGCGTCTGTCGATATTTGTTTTATCTGACTTTCCGAAGTTTTTATTTGAATAGTAGAATCTGCGATATCTGTTACTGTTCCCAGATAGGCCTTTGGTTTATTTAGGGCCTCACGGACTTTTTCTTGTACTTTGAGTCTGATATCTGACGATTCTGAAGAATCTTTTGCTGTAGTTGGGGATGATGAGCTAACTTGGAAAGATGAGGAGTAGACAACAACGACCTTTTCGACGCTTCTGTTTCCTTCGGGGTCGAAAGCGGTAATTTTTATTTGGTTAACTCCGGGAATCAGCTTGACGTCTTGAACAAAGACCCCGTCTGTACCGGATTGAATTATATAATCACTACTTTCACCCGAAAACGTGACCCATGTTAAAGGTTTTGTAATTCCCGAAACGGTAACGGAGTCTTGAGTGAGAACATCATTCTGTTCAGGTTTATCGAGGGTTATTTTAAATTCAGAATTAACTTGGGGCCTTGGAGTTTGTGTAACACTTTTTTCTTTCGGTTTAATCGATGAATTTATACGCCAAACACCGAAGGCAATGATTAGCCCAAATGTAATTCCTATTCCTGCCGCCCAAATCAACTCTTTTCGCATCAGCCGTCAATATAATAGATACTTCTATTTAAGTCAAGAAATATTGAAGTTTGGTCTTGATTACAATCAAGTGGTTTGATAGGATGACGTTAGAAATGGATATAACATATTTAGGTCATTCATCATTCAGAATCAAAACAAAAACTGCTACCGTAATTACTGATCCGTTTGATCCAAAAACGGTTGGACTTAAATATTCCGGAATAGATGGTGATATTGTTACTGTTTCACACGATCACAACGATCACAATGCGGCAAATTTAGTTTCCGGGGCGAAGAAAGTTGTTACCGGACCAGGGGAGTATGAAATACAAGGTGTTTCAATCGTTGGCTATCCAAGTTTCCACGACTCAAAGACAGGCGACGAAAGAGGCAAGAATACAATTTATGTCTATGAGGCGGAGGGGCTTCGTTTGGTTCATTTGGGGGATTTGGGACACACACTTAGTGAGGATCTGATCAATGAAATTGGAGACGTTGACGTCCTTATGATTCCCGTCGGAGGAGAATTCACGATAGGGCCTAGGGAGGCGAGTGAGACCGTAAACAAAATAGAACCCTTTTTTGTAATGCCGATGCATTATCAGACCGGCGGTTTGAACCCAACTACTTTTGCTAAACTTTTGCCGGTCGAAGAGTTTTTGAAAGAGTCCGGTCTTCCCACTGAGAATTCTCCAAAGTTTTCAATTAAGAAGGAAGACATCTTGGAAGACCAGAATACTAAAGTCATTGTTTTGGAGAGAAAATAGAAACTAGGCACTAGTTACTCGTAGCTAGTTGCTTCACCTTATTTACAAGCTGCCATTAACATTGTAAAAGCAATTAACATGGCACCAACTAACCAACAACAGTTCAGAGTTCCTCCGCATTCACAAGAAGCAGAAGAAAGTGTTTTGGGTGCGATGCTTCTGGATAAAGATGCAGTTATCGCCGTAGCCGAATTTCTTCACCCCGAAGATTTTTATGACGAACGCTTGCAAGAAGTTTATAAAGCATGCCTTGATCTTTATGAGGAACGAACTCCAATAGATGTTTTGACTGTAACAGAAAAACTAAAAAAAAGGAAAACTTTTAAAGCGAGTGAGAGCTCATCATTTTTAGCCGATCTTGCGAACAAAGTTCCAACCGCCGCCCATGTAGAGCATTACGGTAGAATCGTCAGAGATACCGCCACCAAAAGAGCTTTAATGTCTGCCGCGAGCCGTTTAGTCGATATCTCGATGGATGAAAGCCGGGGTGCGAGTGAAGTGCTTGATGCCGCCGAGAGTGAAATTTTTTCATTAAGTCAAAAATCATTAAGCAAAGCGTTTACTTCTGTTCGAGAAACACTGGCGGAGAGCTTTGACAGGCTTGATGAACTCCACAAACAGGGGGAGGGGATGAGGGGAGTTCCAACAGGATTTAAGGATCTGGATGATGCCTTGGCCGGAATGCAAAAAAGCAACCTTTTGATTTTAGCGGCCAGGCCCGGAGTCGGAAAAACATCACTGGCAATGAACATTGCTCAGCACATCGCTGTAAATCTAAAGCGACCGGTTGGTTTTTTCTCGCTTGAGATGAGCAAGGAGGAGCTCGTGGACCGTTTACTTGTGGCACAGGCCGACATTGATGCATGGAAACTCAAAACAGGGAAATTATCAGAAGATGATTTTACAAAATTAAGTAATGCCATGGGAGAGCTTGCAGAGGCACCGTTATTTATTGATGACACTCCGGCGCTCTCGGTTTTGGAAATGAGAACAAAAGCCAGAAGGCTTCAAGTGGAAAACGGTCTTGATTTTTTGGTTGTAGATTATTTACAGCTGGCACGTTCCCGTAACTTGGAAAACAGAGTTCAAGAGGTTTCGGAAATTTCTCAAGGAATGAAGAACTTGGCTCGCGAGCTTAAAATTCCGGTTATGGTTTTATCTCAGTTATCCCGTGCCGTGGAAACCCGTGGGGGGAATAAACCTCAGCTTTCCGATCTTCGAGAGTCGGGGAGTATTGAGCAAGATGCAGACGTGGTAATGTTTTTATGGAGGGAAGATGCTGAGAATCAGGAAAACATGATGTTGGATATTGCCAAACACAGAAACGGTCCTTTAAAAAATATACCACTCCACTTCAGAGGAGACAGAATCAAGTTCTTCGGGCGCGACGCAAAACACAAAAACTAATTTCTGTGGCCAAGGAGAGAGTCGAACTCTCACGGGGTTTAAAGCCCCACACGATTTTGAGTCGTGCGCGTCTGCCATTCCGCCACTCGGCCTCATTGCAATTTTAACACAAACAATTCTCAAAAAGAGGGAGTATCACTTCTCAGGTTAATATCCAACATTGATGGAATTCTCCAGCCTTTTCCCGAAAAAGCCCTTGAAATAATATTTATTGCCCTTTGGTGCGGAGGTGAAATCGAAGCGCTTATTGTTATTGCGCCGTCACTTCTGTAAATGCCGTACCATTTTAAGGTGTTTTCTAATATCAATAAACACGAAACCTCAGTCGTATAAGACGAAAGCTCTTCATTTCTCCCGGATTTTGAATTTACAACTAAAATCTCCGTTGTGGTACCTGCTTGTTTAGTCGTAGTTGTAGATGAACCCTTTTCAGCTACCAACCTATGAAGTTCCTCTTGTGTAACATTGTGAGAAATGATGCTGGTTAAGGTAAAGTTACCTTTTGAAAATACGTCTAAAAGTTTTAATGCTATGGACAACGTTAAACCCTCAATAGGGACCGGTTCGTTGTTAGACAGGTATTTCATAATATGTACAATTTCATTAGGTTCGAGTTTAATTCTAAGGTTACCGGATTTAATTTCATCGAAATTTGTGACTATGGCTTTTTCACCCGGGTACAGTCCTGTTTGAAAAGACATCTCATTGCCCAAAACATGTCCGACCTCGTGACAAAATACTGAGATGGTGTTAAGAAAATCCTGGGGAGGTAGGTAGATATCTTTTCCACTTCGAAAACCGACTAAATTTTCGTCTACAATATCTTCATTTCCAGTAAGCTTGGCCACAACGATTTCATTTTTCGCAAAAATCATGCTGTGGTTCACCTCGATGTTCATAAGCCGGTATTTTACCGCAAATTCGGCAAAATTACAAACTATGGGCTTAGACTGAAGGTTTATTTACAATATCCACCAAATTGAAGCTGAAATAATCAATACCTGGGTTACGAGTCCCCAAATTATACTTTTTGTATCTACCTGAATAGATCTTTCAAAGTTTACCCATTTAACTAACCACTTCTGCCTTAAGTGAAAATAGTAATAAGGATATTTAATAACATCTGAGGCAACTGAAGCAAGTGAGCATGCAAGTATCAAAACAGTCATTTGGACATTTGGCAAGGCTTTGAAGGCGAATGTAGAACCGAGAATCAGAGCGGTAGCGATATCGACAACAGCCATAATGGTGCTATTTTTTGAAGGATGGCCGGTTTTTTGGGTTTCGGTATAAAGATGCGGATTCCAATGGGGAACTTTATCTAATACAAAGTGACTTGCAAATGCAAGGGGAATGGCAATCCAGGGGTTTGGAAATTTGGTTGCTATTGCAACCCCTACTGCCACATGTGGCGTTTCAAGCATTGTGTGAGTAATGTTATACCCAAAAAGGTATCAATTCAATACTTCTATGGGTACAAAATCACTCGCGAGAGTGTGGTAGACGCGAGCGAGTGGAGTTTATATAATTGATCCATGCTAGTCAACATTATCGTTGGGTCCGTCGGAGTTTTGATTTTCCTATTCATTTTTTGGAAAAGACTAAAGGAAGACTATTCTAGTGAGATAATTTTTAAAGCAGCTTTTTTACTTCTCACAGTTCTTGCGGCCTTTTTCGTATTGGGTAACCAATTTTTGAGGGAGTGGCTATTTTTTACCGAAGCAGCCGGAATTCCTGTCGGTGTTTTGATTGCTGTTTCAAGGTTAAGAGTCAGATTTTTTGAAACTTTGGAAGCAGCCATCATCGGACTTATGCCTTGGTTATCGTTGTTTTTTCTGGCCGACTCCGTGACCAGTAAGTCATTGAGCTCTTTCTTGGGATTTTTAGCAATACTTATTCTGATGTTTGTTTTTTATTATTTAGACGTTCATTATAAAAATTTTGGCTGGTATAAATCCGGCAAGATAGGGTTTTCGGGCCTGACCACTTTAGCTCTTATTTTTTTTATAAGATCGCTTGTTGCCATAATGGGAATCACTATGATATCCTTTGTAAATCAGCGTAGTGAAGCGATAATTTCGGGTAGTATCGTACTGCTCTGTTTATTGGGGTTATATAATTTAGGTAGACAATCAAAATGAAAAAAGATAATTCGGCACCAAAATTTCCGGCCAGCGTATTAACTCCTGTAGCCCAGTTTTTACAAGGAAGATTGAAAACAATGGAGAAAAGAAAAAAGGAAATTAGTAAAGAGGATCCTTTTAAAGATTTATCAAGGGTTAACGATAATGCAGCCCCGGACATTGAAGCGGACGAACAATTTGGCCACGCCAGGACCAGCGCAATTAAAACTGAGTTGAACCGCGGAATGGTTCAAATACGTAAGGCTCTCACCAGAGTCAGAATAGGGAAATATGGAATTTGTGAAGAGTGCGGTCAAATGATAGATACAGACCGCTTGATAGCCTTCCCCGAAGCCACACTTTGCGCAAAAGATGCAAGGAAAAGGGAGAAATAATACTTAGTATGTGTGTGGTGTATTAGAATCCGCCGAAAGGCGGTTTTTTAGTGTTAAAATACACGTATGGAGGAACCAAAAATTATTTTTCAGGATGATTCGTTGTTTGTTGTGGAAAAACCTTCCGGTTGGATTACTAACGATGCAGATACCACAACTACGCAACCAGTTGTGCAAACATGGATGCGTAGTAATTTCCAATATCCAATTTCCAATGACCAACTACTCAGGTCGGGGATTGTACATCGATTGGATAAAGAAACCAGCGGAATTCTTCTTGTTGCAAAGACTAAAGAGGCATTTGAAAAACTTCAATCTGAATTTAAGAATAGAGAGGTACAAAAAACTTATACAGCTTTGCTTCATGGCAAGGTCGAGCCGGCAAAAGGTGAAATAAAAGCAGAAGTGGGCAGATTACCTTGGAGACGCGACCGGTTTGGGGTTGTCCCGGGAGGGCGGGAATCTACAACACAATACAAAGTCCTAGAATTTTACGCCGGCGAACGCGGCGGAAATTCGCTTGTCGAATTTCACCCAAAAACAGGGAGGACTCATCAAATACGTATTCACTCAAAACATATTGGCCATGCAATTGTTGCCGACGAATTTTACGCCGGTAGAAAGACTGCGCGGAACGACCGCAAATGGTGCCCAAGATTATTTTTACATGCATCCGGAATTAAATTTATTAATCCGGATACGGGTAAAGAGGTGGAGTTTAAATCCGAACTTCCGGGGGATCTTCAGAAAATTTTAAAAACATTGGAGCATTAATACACCCCCACACCAATTGGTGTAATCGTTTTCGTGAAAATTCATACTAGAAATACATATTGATGTGGGGGTAAACTGATATATATGGAAATAGTTTTGGGACTTTTTCTCGTTGCTGCAGCGGCAACAATAGGCGGTGTAGCTGCCAGAAGCTTCAAGTTTCCGGTCCTGATCGGTTATATAATATCGGGGATAATTTTTGGCGCCATTTTGCCTCCGTCAGTAAAAAATATTTCTTATTTTGCCGAGATTGGAACGATTCTTTTACTTTTTTCAATCGGAATTGAACTCTCCCTTGACCGTCTTTATAAATTTTGGAAAGTTGCAGTCATTGGGGGACTAATTCAAATCCTTCTGGTTACTTTTGTAAGTTATTTGCTTTTAAATTTATTCGGTTTCAATTCCGCCACATCGATTATCTTGTCTCTGGGTTTTTCGGTTTCTTCAACGGCCGTTCTGGTTACTATTTTAGGCGAAAAGGGGGAAATGAACACTATTCACGGTGGAATAATGTTCAGTTGGGCCCTTGTCCAGGATCTTGCAGTCATACCTATTATGATTTTCTTGCCAATTTTGGGAGCATTTGGTGGAGGTGGAATTGTGGGGCTTGTAGCCATTTCTTTGTTTAAAGCTCTTCTGTTAGTTCTCGGTGCTGTTGTTTTGGGAAAGCTGGTTGTTCCATACGTAATCCACTTTGTTGCTTCAGCCAATTCACGCGAGCTTCTTCTTTTGGTGTCGGTTGCAATAGCGCTTGGAACGGCCTTAATAGCCTCATTTTTTGGAATTTCGCCTGCTTTGGGGGCTTTTTTGGCAGGAGTTGTTATCTCCGAATCACAAGAACACCATGCTATTTTTGCTGAAACTAGGCCACTTCGGGATCTATTTGTCGCTCTGTTTTTTGTAACACTTGGCTTTCTTGTATCGCCACAAGTGTTATTGTCTCATTTTTTTGAGATAGTAATGCTCGCGGTGTTAGTTATAGTACTCAAAGCTTTGGTTGTGTTTATCATCAGTGCATTTTTTGGATTTAAAGGTAAGACTGGAGTCGCGAACGCTTTTGGTCTTGCCCAGGTCGGAGAATTTGCTTTTGTAATTTTTTCGACTGCCTTGGGACTTAAATTAATAAGCGCAAGTGATACTTCTTTGGGAATCTCAGTGACCCTGCTAACACTTATAATTGCACCGCTCCTTTTCGATAAGGTAGTACCTTTCTGGAGAAAAGTGAGAGATATTACCAGTAAATGGCCGGCCTTAGGAAAATTTTTTTCTTCGGGTGAGAAGCGTGGAGATAACGCAGGTATTGGATTTTCGGATCATATAATAATTTGTGGTTATGGTCGGGTGGGGAAGTGGGTAGGACGCGCCCTTTCGACTTTTGACATACCTTTTGTGGTAGTTGAATATAACCAGAATGTTGTAAATGAATTAACAGAAGGAGGAATATCCGTTTTATATGGGGATCCAACCGAGCCCGAAGTTTTGGAGGCGGTCGGGATCAGACAGGCTAAGGCGGTTATATTGGCAATTCCCGATAGAGTCGCCCAAGAAACATTAATTACCTATGTGCAGACTGTCGCTCCGAATGTAAAGATTATTTCCAGGGCCCACGAAGATAAAGATTGGGAGAAACTTAAAACTCTCAGGGTTGACAAAATAGTTCAACCGGAGTTTGAGGCAGCAATTGAAATAGTCAGAAGTGTGCTTATAAGTAAAGGTAAAGACAGAGACGAAATTTCCGAAGCGGTAAAAAGTTTAAGAGTTTCCCATTCAAAATAGTACTTAATTATAATGAAATCTGCCCGGAGGAGCGCCTATCTAAAGAGAAAGGAGAGAAAATCACTACCTTCGTTGTGGCGTAAGAGGTTTATTCTTCCTATCCTCGGATTGTTTTTAATCTTGATCGCGTTTTTGGTGGTTATTTTGAATAAACATTTTTGGGATGGGCGTAATAAGTTTGCCTTTGTGTTTCCCGACGGTAACGGTAATGTTGGTGTTACAGTGCTTGATCCGGAGACAGATGAAATGACTACTTTGGTAATCCCCGGAGATACGGAAGTGTTACTTGCTATGAATTACGGAACTATGAGAATTAAAAATGTCTGGCAACTTGGTTTAAATGAAAAATTGGGTGGGCAGATTTTAGTTAAAACTATAGCTAAAAATTTTTCTTTTCCCGTTTTTCTTTGGTCAGACGAATTGGGACGAAGCATTGGGAAAAGTAATATGTCCAATCTTTTTAAATTTGTATTTTTCCCGAAAATGACGAATATATCGCTTGGAGACAGAGTGTCGATCGCTTTATATTCGCTCAAAGTTAAAAATCTTGATAAAACGGAAATAGATTTAGCCAAGAGTCAATTTGTTGTCAAACGGACCTTAACCGATGGGAAGAGCGGTTTTATAATTCCCGGAGAGACCTCAGGGAGACTCACAGTCTACTTTTCCGATAACGATTTTATTAAACCCGCCCTAACTGGGAAAAATATTAAAATTTATATCATTGACTCAACGGGGCGGCCTGATATCTCCCAGGAAGTGGGGAGGATATTTGAAGTAATGGGAGGTAAAGTTGTCTCAATTGATAAAAGCCAGGGGGTGAGGGGCTTTGGTTGTGAGACGTCGGGTCGCGATAAAGGGCTGGTTAAAAAAGTGATTAACTTACTCGGATGCAAAGCTGTTAACGAAGAAACTGATTTCGATTTGGAAGTGAAATTGGGTTCGGAATTCCCTAAAACTTTTTAATTTAAATTTTAAGCTCCCTCCGCTTCTTCTAAATCTTCACCTATCTCAAGCGGTTCGTCTTTGTGGACAAGTTCGGGAGGGGTAAAGCTTACATATTCAATTTTTTCGGTCGGAAACGAAACCATTTTATTGTCTCCATTTCCTTTTTCTGTTTCTCTCATAAACACAGTTACTTCCCTGGGGTCAATTGACTTTATGAGTACTTGATATTTATACCCGCTTTTAATCAGATTTTTTAGTCTGGCGGAAATATCATCGGGAAGACGTCCCAAGTATTTGTCCTCTTGGGTCAAGATTGTAACTCTGTGACCATTCGCAGAAAGCTTAACTTCTTCACCCGGGTCGGTAGTTGCGAAAGTCTTTTCATCGCCCGTATTCACCAAAGTGACAAGTTTTGTTTTACCCGGTTCCTCAAGGAAAGAATCAACGCTGATAACTTGAGAATGATTTTTTTCCAGGCTTTTTATGGATTTCCATTTCTCCAAACATTTGAGAGCGATTGGATTTAGAGGATCGATATCGATTACTTTTAATGCAGCACTTCTGGCTTCCCGAAGTTTACCGAGTTCTGAATAAGCCCTGGCAAGTCTATTTAGGGCATCCACATCTAGGGAGTTATCTTCAAGTAATTGAAGATTAACTTTGACTGCATCGTTCCACTTTCCGCTTAATGCGAAGTCTATAGCTTTCTGGGCAAGAGTATTTTCCACCGTTGTAATTGAGTATAAAGAGAGAGAAGTTTCTGTCAAGTACTTCGCGGTTAAAAATTCTGTTATAATACCAATTGATATGAGCGGTCATAGTCACTTCGCCACCATTAAAAGACAGAAGGCCATAAACGATGCGGCTAAGGGAAATGTTTTTAGCAAAATGGCTCGTGCAATTATGATAGCGGCCAAAGGTGGAGCAGACCCCGACATGAACTTCAAGTTAAGATTTGAAATTGATAAAGCCAGGGCCGTGAGTATGCCGAGGGAAAATATCGACCGCGCAATAGCTAAAGCTACCACAGACGCCGCCAGTTTGGAAGAAATTATGTACGAAGGTTATGGGCCTGCAGGAATTTCTGTTATGGTTAATGTTGCAAGTGATAATAAAAATAGAACAGCTCAAGAGATGAAAAATGTTTTTGATAAAAATGGGGGAAACCTAGCCGGGCCTGGGGCGGTTTCGTTTAATTTTGAGAGCAAGGGTTTTATGCTTGTTAAAAAAACCGACGACCCGGAGGGCGAAATGTTATCTTTAATTGAAGGTGGGGTAGAAGATGTTA
The DNA here is from genome assembly GCA_016432365.1 of Candidatus Woesebacteria bacterium. GTDB lineage: Bacteria > Patescibacteriota > Microgenomatia > UBA8517 > UBA8517 > GWB1-39-10. Next base: position 855,589 of record CP066686.1, on the reverse strand, counting down.
ATGAAACTGAAGATGGTATTGAGGTTTATACTGCCCCTGAAAAACTTGGTGAGATCCACAAAGATCTATTGGCCAAAGGTTTTGAAATCACTCAAGTTGAGCTTCAGATGAAACCTAAGAACTTACAAGCAATCTCTGATCCCAATCAAGCATCAAAAGTGGTCAAGTTTTTAGATGCACTGGACGAGCTTGAAGATGTTCAAAAGGTTTTTACCAATGTCGAAATTCCGGATGAAGTAATGAATAAACTAGCTACTAGTATCTAGTAACTAGTAGCTAGATACTAGAATATGTCTAAACGCCGCCGTTTTGTTATCGCCTCACTCCTTCTGTCACTTGGTTTTGTGGGCATTCAATTTTTAACGGATGTAAACAGGCTTTGGGCAATCGGCGTTTTAGGAATCTTTACAACAATCCTTTTTGGATGGTCGTTATGGGGAAACCTTGGACGTGATATGACTCTCCTCACTTTAGTTCTTCCTACCGTCTTCACATTGGGCGTTGGAATTTTTTGGTTTCTACTTCCTGCAAGCGTTTTTACAAGAATACCTATTGTAATATTTTACGCAGTCGGGATGTACGTTTTAAGTCTTACAATGAATATTTACACTGTGGCGGCGATCCGTACAATTGCTCTTTTGCGGGCGGCAAGGGGAGTGGGGTTTGTCCTCACCTTAATTACTTCCTTTTTTGTCTTTGATGCCGTACTTTCTCTCAAGGCAGAAATTTATTATTTAATACCTCTTATATTAGTCATTTCACTACCTCTTTACTTTCAGGGTTTTTGGTCGGTGGTATTGGAAAAAGAATTTTCAAAAGATATGCTAAAACTTTCTTTGATTTGCTCACTTGTTACTGCTGAAATTGGAGGCGCTTTATATTTTTGGCCGGTAACCGTGATGGTAGGATCACTGTTCTTAACAGTGAGTTTTTATATGCTATTAGGACTTGGTCAAGCCAAACTTGAAGATCGTCTTTTTCCCACAATCGTTAGGGAACACCTTGTAGTAGGAACGTTAGTTTTTATTGCAATGTATATAGCCACTCACTGGGGCGGATAACAAATTAATTAATAATTAAGAAATTAGAATTAAAATTTTAGGCAGAACAGAGAACGAGAGAGGGGAGGAGGGGAATAAAGTATCCTATAATTATAGGGTATTATCACTTCAGACAGAGGTTGTTTTCACGAAAATTATAGGATCTTTTCACGAAATGCGACGTATTTGTCAACCCGAAGAAAACACAATAGGTCTTCAGCAATGGGTGATATAGATTGATATACTTGTCACGCTCGAGATTATACTAACTGACCATCATCTCTCGTAGTGTGGATAACTAAATGGTTAAACGTAAAATCGACTACTTCTTTATGAGGGAATAGATGTCTATTACGTTTGGGTATTTTAAGCGTGTTTAACCCTATCCCGCGAACCTGAGGCGTATTTGTGACGAACTTCCAGAAGGAAGTAAATTATATAAGGTCGCACAATAATACTTTTGCGACGCAGAATAATTTTGATGACGTAGTGTAGTACTTCTTACGTTATTTTAAAAAACTTTTAGCTTTTAATTTTCATCTTTTATGTTTTGATATTGTATAAATACTCTATTTTTAGATTTTTCCTTAAAATACTTCTTCCGAATAAAGACCGAATGGTTTGACTCCTCCTACCACTGCACCTCCCTATCTTTCTTTTAAAAGTTTTTCAAATAATTTAACTGACTGTTTTTACCGTAAATACGACCTTAACAAGACGACCATATAGTCGTCTTTTGACCTAGAGGGCCTTTAAAATCGATTTAGTGAGGTCACATTTAGCCTCGATTTGATATTGATAACAATAGGCTGTATATTTACCGAAATGCAAAAAGAGACGGTTCAGAATTACCTAGACACGTTAAGTTATTCACAACGGATTTATTTATTCGGTATAGTAAATTTAAATCAACGGGATTTGGTAATTAGTTGGGATATTGATCAGGTTTTATCGCGGACCGAAATTCCGGTTTTGGATTATTGTGACAAAGATCTTGGAACAAATTATTCGAGCCGAAAAATCATCGGTTGGAATAGCATTGCCAATTGGCTTGTTGAAGATGACCTGATGAATAAGAAGGATGCTTTGGAATATGAATGGCGTGTATGGTCAGACCCAAAAATTTTATTAGCAGGTGAGGCAAATCAAAAATTGAGGAATTTATCAATTGTGGCAAACGTAAGAGGTGTAAAACAATATGTTACGACTTCGAGGATTCCGTCTTTGGCAGACTCAACTTTTATGTGGCTAAATCATAATTTTCCCTGGATTCCTACTGATCATATTGGTATCAATCCTAATTCAAATTTGGACGGAAACGAATTCAAAGCCCGAAGAGTCGCCGAGCTATTTAAGTTTAACCCGGGCATGGTTCACCTGGACGATTCAATGAGGCTTGCTCGTACTCTTCTTCAAAAAGCACCGGATATTGGTTTTTTGGGATTTCCTGCGGAAGGTGAAAGTTTTGAGGGATTATTGGGAGAAAGACGCATCTTTTTTCCGAACATCTCGGTATTTGAAGACTTACTTTATTATTCTCCCTAAATGTTGATGTCGCACAATGTTATTGACACTTCAACTTTGCTCAGTGTAAACTCATTTATAGATGCCCGATCCTGGCCCGATCAATCAAAGTGAGATAGCCAAAAAGGTTGAAGACTTTTTGGAGTATCTTCAGGTAGAACGTGGCGCCTCTCCCCTAACCCTTCGGAATTACAGACACTATTTATCGAGACTTATTTTGTGGATGGAGTCTCAAGGAATCCGGGAAAATATAATTGATATCAATCAGGATATTGTAAGGAGTTTTAGAGTTTTTTTAACAACCCTGCCCGGAGAAAATGGTCACCTAATGGGACGCCGCACTCAGAGTTATCATGTTATAGCTCTTAGAAGTTTTCTTAAATGGCTTATTAGAAATGACTTTCAGGCTATGGCACCCGATAAAATTGACTTGCCTAAAGTGGAAGAACGGCAGGTAAAATTTTTAAGCGGTGAGCAAGTCGACAGAATGCTAAACGCCCCCTCTCAGGATTCGATTCAAGGCAAGCGGGACAAAGCGATTTTGGAAGTTTTGTTTTCTACAGGCCTTCGTGTTTCGGAACTTACCAAACTTGATCGTGATAAGGTGAATCTCGAAACAAAAGAATTCGGGATTGTGGGAAAAGGTGGAAAGGCCAGGGTAGTGTTTCTTTCCAGTCGTGCAACTGATTGGTTAATTAAATATTTAAATGAAAGGCGCGATCACTACAAACCCCTTTTCATTCATCACAAAGGGAAGTCTGATCCGGCCACGCCGGATGAAAAAATGAGACTCACTCCCCGCTCGGTCCAGAGAATGATAAAAAAGTATTCTCACAAAATGAAAATGCCGATGGAAGTTACACCTCATGTGATGCGCCATTCCTTCGCCACCGATTTACTAAACGCCGGGGCTGATATCCGTTCGGTGCAAGAGATGCTAGGGCATAAGAACATTTCTACAACTCAGATCTACACTCATGTAACAAACCGCCAGTTAAAAGAAATACATGAACAATATCACGGACAAGGTGGTAAATAATACGAAAATTTCACAAAATCATGTTTAGAGATACAGAACCAAATTTACAGATCTGTCACAAAAAGCTGGGTTTGGAACTTGTAACCACAGGGTACGATTCTTTAGTCTTTAGGGACGGGGAAAACGTGAGAAAGGTGTATGTGGGTGGTGTGGGAGGAGACCCTCCGCCATTATCGGAAAGACAGTTTAATTTTTATTGGCAAATAACCAATTTAGCTTATTCTGTTTCTGAAACAGAAGATCTTTTTGTTAGACTGCCAAACTCTAAAAAATCATTTATTTTTAAAGTAAATCCAATAATAACTGCGCGCATGTGTGATTGTGGATCTATGGAAGCTGTTTCTAAGTTTGTAGGCGGTGACGATCTTGAAAGTCTTCGTTACAAATACGACTTGGCAGATATGGAGGCTGGACTTAGTCAACTTAGTCGTGATCTTGAAAAAAGACTTAATGTTGAGGGTGTTAAGTTAGATCCAATTAATGTAAAAGATGGGGGTCATGACATCCTAATTGCCACAGATATTTGCTCCGATATTGGCAGACTAAAGAGGTTTCATTGAAGACGGTGGGCGCAAAGTGGTGTTTAATTTCAGTTTAGATGGCCTTTGTAGTAGAATGCCTGCATGTCAAAAGAATTTGGAGCGGAGGGAGTTTGGCCCTGCCGTCTGGATGTTAACAAAAAATTGATTGCCCAAGGAATTAATTCGGTTGTTTTTAGGGTTAACGAATATGCATTGAAAATTTACAGAGACAATAGCCCAATAGACTTTTTAAATATTGAAAAACTTCGTTTTTATAACGACATAACTTCCAGGGCTTCAGATTTGGCCAAGGCTGAAAAATGGTCCATAAAACTTCCCTTGCCATATGGAAATAAAAGGATTTTGATTAACCCCTTTCTTCAGGTTGGTAAATGTGACAAGTGTGGCTACCTTGAGGCATGGGCTCCTTTTATAACCGGAGCAAGACTCGATTCCGTTTTTTTTACTCCTGTCCACGATATATTAGTTGATAAGTTGAGCGGCTTAAATTATAAAATAGAAAAAGAGCTTGGCGTTGACGGTATTTTCATAGCTCCTGTAAATGTCAGAAGCAGTGGTTTATCGGCCTTTACTGTAACGGACCTGTGTTTTGATATTGCCGATTTGGCTAAAAAAAATTGAAGTTATTTTAAATCGGCGATAATTCCGTATTTTTCCCTGAACCTTTTGGAGACTTTGTTTCCCCAGTCATTTATATGATTTTCTAAGCGAGTATAGAGATCTTCCTGGGCTTCGATATCGTTGTGATGCTGGTCTGCTTCGCCTGTGTGTGTAACTGAAAGTTTTGAAGGTATATGAAGTACGGAAACGGTGTTCTCCGTTTCGGTTTTTTCAAGATTTTCCTCTTCGAACTTGGTAATGTAAGGAGGGCGTCGGCTCATTGTAACCAATGATTCCCTAACCCACCCCAAGTATTCCCCCATTTTTTCTTTTCTTTCCTGGGGGTCCTGAATCGAATCAAAATTTTTAGATATATGTTTTTGAATTGCCTGTTCGGCTTTATCTGTCTCGTTTTGCCTGAGGATTTCTGCACCTTTACCTTTGGGTAGGATAACGTTGGGGCGACGTTTATTGTGGTGGCGCGGTTCGTAGAACTTTTCTATCATCTCGCCTAAAACTTCCGGATCAATCCCCCCTTCCATAATTAGATTATTCTAACTCAAGTTGCAACAAATTGAAAACGAGGTAAAATTGCTGGTTATGTCGAAGGAATTTGAATTTGTTGGCGGAGAATGCCATAGAGCTCTTTTGGACCATTTCGTAGGCGACGGTTATGACTCTCGGGTCTATAAAAATGGCGACATGGTCAAAAGGGTATATGTTGGCAGTGGGCCAAAGGAGTTTAGTCCGCCTGGCGCCCGCACCCTAAGTCTTTATTGGGAAATCACAAACAAAGCTCACGAAATGTTTAAAGACAAACCTCTTGTTGTCAACTTTCCATTTTCAAACGAGCAATATGATTTAAAATTTAATCCGTTTATAAGGATGTACAGGTGTCTTGATTGTGGTTATATCGAGGCAGATAGCCCTTATATTCCGGGACATAACTTGAGTGTCATTTCCGGCCGGTTTGATCAGCGGGAATTGCGTGTGGTTTTGAAAAATTTAAGTCATGAGTTGGAAGACAGATTTGAAGTAAGGGGAATTAATTTGGAATCGGTAAACCTAAAATCTCCCGAACATCGTTTACTTATTGTGACAGATATGTGTTCCAGCGTGGCTGAGCTTAAACGAAATTGGTGGCAACTTTTACCTTCTACTCTGAAGTAACTCCGTCAAAATCCTCCTCTGAAGACATGGCTATTTCCTTTGTTTCGTGGATGGTAGCGTCTTTGTGATGAGGCGGAGAATAAACGGTGTAAAGTTTTAGTTCGACGTTGGCTGAAGTATTAATTATGTTGTGCCGGGAACCGGCAGGAACAACTACGCAAAATCCGCTGGAAAAAACTTGTTCATTTCCGTCAATTATAGCCTTCCCTTCGCCACTTTCGATTCTTAAAAATTGGTCGTTATCCGGGTGAGTTTCCATTCCGATTTCCTCGGAAGGTTTAAGACACATCAATACCAGTTGGGAATGTTTTGCGGTATATATTACTTTTCTGAAGTTGGAATTTTGCGCCGTTAACTCTTCTAAATTTCGCACAAATCCCTTGGCCATATATGCAATATAGCTCCAGATGTATGGTTATGTCAAATCGATTGTCGTCATCTCCGGCACGACTTCGTCCTTTTTGTAAATAATAAATTTAAAATTATTTTCGCCCATGTGCGGATCCCCTGCAACTCTTAGAGTTTCTAACGCCATTTTTAGAGTGTGGTCGTCGCTATGAAAAACGGCCATGTAGGGATTTAGGTCCGATAAGTTTTTAAACAACAATGTTTTACCGTCGTTTAAAATATTCAATACTCCGCTCTCTTTCGCAGTCTGAAATGAATCCGCAAATATTGATGCTTGGTTTTCTTTGTTCGTGCCGGTGGCAAAGTCCTTGAGCATGTAGGCTGCAAAATTTGGGCAATCACCAATTGGGGCCATTATCGTCCAACCTCGGTTGGGAATATATGTTGTTAGGATGATAAGACCGTGATTGGGGTATCTCGGGTCGGTTGGGATAGTGTCAAAATGTATAACTATGCTATTTGGATCATCGGTTATGTTAATTAATTCTGTCGGTCTGTTTTCTAAAATATCTTTAACTTGCTCCATATATTGAATGAGAGAATCCTGCATTAATTCTTTTAGGTTATCTATATTTCCATTTTCATCTAATCTTTTGTAAAACTCACTTTCGAATATTAGCCAGGCTTGGCGGTATATTATTTGATCAGCTCGAGACCCTTCTTGGAACGGGGCCAGGTCTAAAGCCTCTTTTATGGTTTTAAGATCGTTGGTGAGATCGGATTCGAAGTATTCTTGAGCAAAAGCTCTGAGTCTGTCGGTATCCAGCGATCTTTCAATTCCCATTTGAACTTTGTCGATGGCTTTTGATATTTCCCCATCCGAACTTTTAGCAGAAATATTAATGCCTGATACCTGCCTGCCCTTTACTGATGCCAAATGCCTATCAAGAGCGGCCGGAATATCGGAAACTTCCGGGGCGCCACTTTTGGGGTCAACCGGATTCATATAGACATCGCCATTTTGGGACGAATTAAAATTTACCCGGTATTCTACTGAGGGATACAAATAAAAATTTTCTCCGTTAACTGTGACGCTTTTTGGTTTATGATCGGAATCACCTTCCCAATTAAACATAACGGTTAGTTCTTCTGAGGGCGGCACCTGCCCTCTTAGACGATCAATTGTTACTCCTTCGGGGAGTGGTACAAAACCGGTTTCAAATTTCTCAGACTCTTTGGGGTGCATTAGTTTTTGTCTAAATTCTTTTGATGTTTCTTTCCAAAGTTTTAGCTGGGATTTTATGTTTAATGTTAGTATTTGGAGAGCAACTTGTTTGTTGGTAAGTTGACTACGTTCGCTTTGTGAACCCACACGAAGGCCGGTTGGCTTATGTGTTATATCTACAGCCGTTTGATTTTTTTGTACATTTTGGCCTCCGCTTCCCCCGGATAATTTTGATTTAATCCTAATGTCGTCTGGGTCAACTTTAAAATCTTTTTGCTTTGAGGCCTTTTCCATCCAGGTAGCATATTCAGCTACTTTATTCGGCAAATCCTCTTTTTTAAAATGATCCCAAGTTTCGTCGATGTATTCTAAAATCTGGTTTTCGGCAAATACCTGTCTTTCTCGCGCAAGTCTTGCGTTTTCTTCGGCATTTGAAGCCTCCTGGCTTTTGGTGGGGCCGTTTTTGGGGCGTTTGCCTCCTCCCCCGCCACGCTCAGGAAGATCACCGTACTCTCCCCATTCTTTTTCAAAGCGGTCAAGTTCGACTTGTGACTCTAAAGTTTCTAGTTCTTCAGACATAAATATATTATACTACTTGTGTCGAACTTTCGGCAAAAAGGGGATGTTTTTCTATAATTTGTTGACCTAGAATTTGTACTTGTTTAAATACATAGACTTTGACCAGGTTTGGTGTGTCATGCTCTTCCTCGTGAACGTACTTTTGTATTTCTGCAAGTCTTTCAAAAATTTTATCGACTTCATCGCTTTCCAACGACCTTGCGAGTTTGTCTTTTTTTTCTATCGTTTCTGTCGTGACTCCCCTGATAACGGTGCCTAGAACTAGACGGGTAATAAATAACCTTTTGAGGGCCAGCTCGCGATCTTCATGACTTCCAACAGATAGCCTTTTCTCAACTTCAAATTCTAAATCGAAGGAAAATCGCCCTTCGTTTAAAAATGTACGCGACGATTGTATTGTGGGGTTATCTTTTTTGAAAATATGATAGCTTCTTGTATGTTCCTCCCCTTGGACGACACATACAGACTTACCCCTCCATTTTTTTTTGGTTTTCACTAACCAAATTTTTAACTTGTCTTGACACCAGGTTTTCTCTTGAGGTGTTTGCTTGGGAATTTGCGGCAACATACGCACGGAGACTTGACAAAGACTTATCGAATACACCCTCATAAAAATATTTGAAAACTTCATTACTATATGCTTCGGCTCTTTCATAAAACACATGAGCATCGTGATTGCTGGAAATGTCAATAAAATGAAACTCTTTTCCTTCAAGGATCGCTTGCCTTATAATTTGTTGCGCGAATCCCGAATCTGAGTAGAGGTTTCCAAGAGTCTTCATTCTACTCTCTGGGTCTTCGATTGAGGACATACCATTAATGGTATTTTCCAAATCTTCACGTTGAGCATCAGACAGGTCATAAACTTCTAGTAATACAACATCATGTTTTTTGGCTTCCTCCCAAACCCTGACCGCATTTTCAGCCGAATGTGTTATTTGCAAAAACCTTATTGATGGTTCTGACCCTTCTTGTGAATGCGGAGAATCTTTACCAAAATCTGACATGGGATATATGCAACAATTATATCTCTTTACTAGTTATACAGGAAGAAAACGTCATTCAATCTCTTCCCAGGGAAGACCTTTTTTGCCGAAGTGGCCATAGGCGGCGGTTTGGGAATAAATGGGGTTTCTGAGTTTTAGTTTTTCGATGATAGCCAATGGCCTAAAGTCGAAATGTTTCCTAACATAATCTGAAAGATCTTTACCTTTTTCGTTTTTAGCATCGATCATTAGTGGCTCTGCCTTTCCGATAGCGTAAGCAACAGAAACGAGAACACTTTTACCCTTTCCTTTTGCAACCAGGTTTTTAGCGACAAATCGGCACATGTAGGCGCCGCTCCTATCTACTTTTGTAGGATCTTTTCCGGAAAACGCTCCACCGCCGTGTGGAATAAGTCCTCCGTAAGAGTCAACCATGATTTTTCTGCCGGTTAGTCCTGTGTCAGCGATAAATCCTCCTACCTCAAATTTACCTGTAGGATTAACTAGGATATTTTCATCTTTAATACCGGGCACAAGTTTTTTAATTAATTTTTCGGAAATTTCCTTGCGCACTTGTTCAAGTTTTACACCTTTCTTATGCTGGGCCGAAACCAAAACTGTTTTGATTTTTCCGTTTTCTATTGTTACTTGGGCCTTGCCGTCGGGAAGAAGCCATTTGATTTTTTTGGAACGTCTAAGCTCTTCCAATCCTTTTGTAAGCTTGTGTACAAGAGCAACTGCTCTGGGGAGGTATTCCGGAGTTTCGTCGGTAGCAAAGCCGTACATGATGCCCTGATCCCCTGCCCCGCCGGTATCTACCCCCATGGCAATGTCGGGTGATTGCTTAATTATGTTTGTTACAAATTTGAGTTTATCCAAATGCCCAATTTCTTTGTAAACTCGTGCCGCAATTTTTTTTGCGTCAAACTTAGCATTGGTTGTAACTTCTCCACCGATCACAAAAAGTCCGTGCGCGCCAAAACTTTCTATAGCTACTCTACTTTTGGGATCCTGGCGGAGGCATTCATCGAGTATGGCATCGGAAACTTGATCACAAATTTTATCGGGGTGTCCGCTTGTTACGGATTCAACAGTGTAGTTTTTGAAAGTATCTAAAAATATGTTTTTCATATCGTTCTAGTTTTAGCACCTTTCCCGAACTAAATTCAGGAGGTTGTTGGCGGGTCATCGGGCTAGTCCCTGGCCGCCTCTTGATATATTATTTATTCTACACAAGTTTTATTTGCAGTCAATAGTGAATTGACATATTTTGATAGCGTATTAAGATGATCGTATGGTTGAGAACCCATATCAGAAAAATATTAGAAAACATTTAATTATTGAGAACTCCCCGTTTCTTCGCGCGTATATCGACCCTTACGGTAAAGCCGATCCTGAAATGTGGCAAAATATGGCCGGAAAGGTTTTTGTATCCAAGAGGGACGAAATGATTGAACTTTTGGGAGAAAGGTTAATAAGTAAAGATTGCAGGTCATTTTTGTATATGGCAGAACAGGAGAAAGTTTTTTCTACTACCACCCCTGACGAAAACAAACTCGCTTTGATTTTTAGCTTTGCATTAATGGGATTTGAAGTAGGATCCGAAAACGATTTAGATTTGTTTGTGGATGATATTGTCGGACAGGTTTATATGTACAATGTCTTGAATCAATCTCAAAAGACAAAAGAGTTTGTTCGTAAAGTAATGAGGGGCGGGGTCAGATGGAAAGAAAAAATGGCAACTGACACTCCCAAGGTGTTTGTCGATTTTATTAAAAAACTTGATTTTTAAGAGATACCTTTTTTGATATACTTAATTAATGCTAACATTGATTCTACCCGGTTACTCTCCCCACAATGAGGACTGGGCAATGGAAACCGCAAAACAACTTAAACTTGACCATGACGTGCGCCCTGTGCTTTGGGAGCACTGGAAAGACCCGAGTACAAAATTTGACGAGCAAGTTGTTGCGGACGATATTTTAAGTATATTGAGTGACAATCAGATTAACATTGTTGCCAAATCGATTGGCACTTTGGTTGCTTCACATTTGATTCAAAAAACTCCGGACAAAATTCAAAAAATAATTTTTAGCGGAATCCCGTTAAATGATATAAACGATAAGGCAAAAAGAGAAATTAAGCAGGCGCTTTTGAAGCTTTCAGAAAGTAAGATTCTTTGTTTTCAAAATGATAAAGACCCCCATGGAAGCGGAGCTCAAATCAAAGAATTTTTGGCAGAGATAAACCCCGACATTAGGTTAATAGTTAAATCTGGCAGTGATCACGAATATCCCTATTATTCGGAATTTTTAGAATTTTTAAAAAGTTAAAAAAACAAGGGAACCTTCTGATTCTTTTTAAATCATTAAGATTCCCTTTTCGTTCCTCTTACGGAATTATCCAAACAACAGTTCCTGGTTTTGCCTCGGTTGAAACAGTTTCGCTACCCATTGGTGTTGGGTCAGACCAGTTATATATCCACTCTGCGTCCGGGATGCTTAAATTAACACATCCGTGACTCATCGGTACACCAAAATTGTGATGCCAGTAAGTACCATGAAGTGAATATCCTTCATGCCAGGAAACGTCATCATTGCCGAAGTACATTACCCACGGGACCTTTGGTAAATAGTAGGTCGATCGATCCGTCATGTCGTCAAAATCAAGTTTTATCATGATTCTGAACTTGCCGATTTTTGTTGGGTGTGCGGCAACTCCGGTAGAAACGATAAACGTTTTAAGTAAGGCCCCATCTTCAAAGGCGTAAGTCCGTTGAGTGTGAATTACAACGACAATTTCCTTTCCTTTCAATATGTCGGGTATGGGGGCAATCGGTTCTACTCCAACTTCATCGCCTTTTATAATCAAGACTTGGCCCGGATATATCAAGTTTGGGTCGGCAATGTCATTAATTAGCGCAAGCGATTCAACGGTTATCCCAAAACGATTTGCGATTTCCCACAGGGTGTCACCCGGTTGAACCACGTATGTGACGACCGCAGGTGTTGGCGAAGGTGATGGTGATGGCGATGGAACGGGTGTCGGGGTCGACGTTGGCTTTAGTGTTGGTACGGGAGTTTTTGTAGGCAGAACGACTGCGGTTGGTGCCACGGTTGGGGCAACTTTGGTATTAACTTGTGCGCAAGTTGTCAAAAACAGCAAAAGCACAAAAACAAGCTTTTTCACTTTGCTCTCCTTTCAATTTAAAGAGCGGTTTAGGGGGTAGGTTTACCTAATTTCGTAGGACAGGGAGATAATTACTTGGATTTCGGTTTGACCCGGTTGAATATCGGGTTGGGCGATTGACTTTTGTTCTAAGCTGTCACCTGAGGCTGGCATGGCGTAAAAACGTGGAGAAATACCATTTTGGCTTTCGGAGACGTTTATGATTTTAACCAAAGATATCCCTGCGGCATTGGCGAGCCCTTCGGCTTTTGTTTTTGCATCTGCTACCGCTTTTACACGGGCCTCGTTAGTTTTTTCTGCTTTAGTTGAATCACTTAATTCAAAGCTAACCCCACCGACAATGTTGGCGCCGGCATCGGTTGCCAAAACTATCAAGTCATTGACTTTGTCAAAATCTTTTACGGTAACTTGGTAGTTGGTAGATACTTGGTATCCGGTTATTCTCTGACCTGGGTTTATATAGTCGTATTGAGGATAAACATTGTATGAGGTGGTTTTAATATCGCTTTCTGCTATACCCAACTTTTTGATTGCATTAGTTAAGGATTTAGATTTAGTGTTTACACTGTCCTGAACTTGTTTGAGTGAACCTCCATTCTCTTGAATTCCAAAAGTAACTTTTGCTACATCCGGTACAACTGAAACTTTTCCTTCTCCATTTACAACAAACGGCTCACCTTTTGATTGCGACGTTGTCGAAAAGTTAATTGCCGGTCCCCATTTGGCAAAGACAAAAAGAAGAATAAAAAATATGATAACTGAACCGGCAATGTTAATTGATTTTTCGGGATTCATATATATAATGATCATAAATTATTGTAGGTAATAAGTAAATATGCAGGAAAAAATATATATGTCGCTTGCAGATTTTGCCGATAAAATAGACGAATTGGCTCGGGAAATTGAGTCTGTTAATCCTGAAGTTAAGCTGGCTCCTGTTCCACTTTTATTTTCTCAGGAATATTTTAAAGAAAATACCAGAAGATATAATCAAACAAGAGTAGTCGTTGCTTACAAAGAACGGGAACTGGCGAGACTAATCAGAAAAGGATTAGTTGAGGAAAATAATTTTCGTTCCGGCAAGGGTTAACCCTCCTCTTCTTCTTCGTCATCCACTCCTTTTTCTAAAACCGCAGCAGCCGCAACCGAATCTGCTTTATCTGCAAAACGCATAAGTATTACTCCTTGTGTAGCTCTTCCAAGTTGGGGAATATTTTTCAATGGCAGTTTAATCACCTGCCCCATTTTTGAAGTAATTATCACCTGATCAAATTTTTCAGTGACCATCGCGGCAGTTTTTAGATTCCCTGTTTTTGCCGAAACCACCGCCGCCTTAACACCCTTACCTGATCTTTTTTGTACAGGGAAAAGATTGATTGGGGTACGCTTCCCAAGTCCGTGTTCGGCGATAGTCAAAATGTCGCGGTAGAATTTTTTCCTTTTATCGGTTGGGATATTTTCTTTTGTCGGGAACACTTCCATTCCAATCAACTCATCTCCTGCATCCATTTTTATTCCCGTTACCCCGGTTGTGGCACGGCCCATGGGTCTGGCATTTGACTCCGGGAATCTTATTGATTTTGCATTACTTGTAAGAAGAATGATGTGGTCATCCCCCGTTGTCGGATGAACCGAAATAAGCATGTCGTTGTCTCTGAGTTTAATTGCAATAAGCCCGGACGCTCTTAAGTTTTCAAATTCGTCAATGCCGGTCTTTTTAATAAGTCCGTTTTTGGTGGCCATTACCAAATTTTTGATTCCGAGTTCTTTAGAAAGCGGAAGAATAGATTTTATTTCTTCGCCCTGTTCAAGATTCAACAAATTGACAAGAGCTTGTCCCTTTGCCTGTCTACTGCTTTCCGGAATTTCCCATGCTTTTAGCCCGAAAACACGGCCTTTGTTGGTAAAGAATAATATCGTGTCGTGAGTGGTGGCGGATAAAATGTGTTCTATTTCATCCTCCTCCTTTGTTGCCATTCCGATTACACCCTTACCACCCCGACGCTGCGCGCGGTAACTTGTTGCCGAAAGCCGTTTAACATAGCCGGTTTTTGTAACGGTGATTAACGTTTCCTCTTTAGCAACTAAATCTTCTTCGCTGATTTCCCCTAGCGGGTTTTTGTAGATTTTGGTTCTTCTTTCGTCTCCGTATTTTTCTTTTAGCTCTCCCAGCTCTTTAACAATAATATTCAAAACCTGTTTGGGGTCTTTCAAAATTGCAACAAGTTGATCTATCAGTTTCTTGATTTCAGCATATTCTTTTTCAATCTTTTCTCTCTCAAGTGCAGCCAACCTTCTAAGCTGCATATCAAGGATTGCAGTTGCCTGGATTTCGGACAGCTTAAACCTTTCAATTAAGTTTTTCTTGGCATCCTCCTGAGTCTTACTTTCTCTGATGGTTTTGATTACTGCATCTAAATTGTCTAGTGCGATTTTAAGCCCCTCCAAAATATGAGCGCGTTTTTTGGCTTCGGTCAATTCAAAAATAGTGCGCCTTATAACAACTCTTTGTCTGTGTTTAACGTATTCAACAAGAATTGTTTTGAGATTTAATGTGTGGGGGGTGCCGTCAACAAGTGCCACAAAATTTGCAGGGAAACTGCTTTGAAGTCTGGTGTGTTTGAAAATATTATTCAAAACGGATTTTGGTTTTGCATCGCGTTTGAGGTCTATCGCTACCCTCATACCGTCTTTGTCGCTTTCATCTCTTAGATCTGCAATTCCTACAACCTTTTTATCTTTTACGAGTTCGGCGATTTTGGCTACAAGTTCACTCTTATTTACTTGATATGGAAGCTCGCTGATTATTATTTGCTGCTTGCCTTTAGCACCCTCTACAATTTCTGCAATTCCCCTGACAACTATTTTGCCGCGCCCTGTAGCGTAAAGTTCTTTTAGTCCGTTGGCATCGTAAATCGCACCGCCTGTTGGGAAATCAGGTCCGGGTATAATGTTGGTTAGTTCGTCGATATCTATTTCGCTTTCAAAAGAGACTGCTGTTGGGTTAACTTCTTCTTCGGTTAATGCTTTGGCCTCACCCGAAGCTACCAAATTAATCTTTTTGATGACAAAATCGGTTTGTTCTTCCTGCGCCTTTTGCTCAGTTATAACCTTACCTTTTTTGATCATAGCGGTTATGCCATCAACCAATTCAGTTAAATTATGAGGGGGAATTTTTGTAGCCATTCCCACCGCAATTCCCTCGCTTCCCATAAGAAGCAAATTGGGTAAAACTGCGGGAAGGAAAACAGGTTCTTTAAGTGTTGCATCAAAGTTGTCCGTAAAATCGACGGTTTCTTTTTCCATGTCCGCAAGCATCATGTCTGCTATTTTTGCGAGTTTAACCTCGGTGTAACGCATGGCTGCGGGAGGATCGCCGTCAACGGATCCAAAGTTTCCCTGACCGTGGACTAAGGGATAACGCATGGAAAAAGTTTGGGCAAGTCGGACCATCGCGTCGTAGACTGCCATGTCTCCATGTGGATGATATTTTCCTAAAACTTCTCCAACGACCTTGGCGGATTTTGTTGTGGAAGAACCCACGAAATGAAGTCCCATCAAATGCATTGCATATAAAATTCTCCTGTGAACCGGCTTAAGTCCGTCCCGTACATCCGGCAAGGCCCGGGCGACGATAACGCTCATTGCATAATCCAAATATGATTTAGAAAGTTCGCTGGTTATCTCTGTTTGTTGAATTTTACCGATATCCATAAGCTAAATTAAGAATTAATAACTAAGAATTAATAATTACGAACATAAAAAACAGGCTCAATTAGCCTTAAATGATTCTACCTCAACAATATTTATGAAGCAATGGGGAGATACTAAAACAAAAAAAACAGAGGAGCTGGCTAGCATTATTCGATGGCTTTAGGCCGTCAAATCTCTGTTTTTATAGTTATTTAGTGTCCGAGGCCTGCAGGGCGGGCCAGGGCAAAGCGGTAATGGCCGGTAGGGTCAAAACCGAAGTCTTGAATGACTTCGTAATTTCCCCAAACGGAATAACCGCCGTCGCGCCAGTAAGGACTCGCGGACCCCAACGAGCCGACCCAGATGATCTTGTAATGCCAACTGCTTTGGCTTCCATCAGGATTCATGCCGTTGTATTCGTTTGTGGTCCAGGCGCCTGCGCAGAAAGCCGGATCATCATATCCGTTATCGTTGCATGCGTCCCAGGCAGCGTTCCACTTCATGACCAGATGGTCGTTGGCATAAGTCGGGTCGCCCCAAACAGCGCCGTCCAACACACGATCAACTCCATCGGCCGAGCCAACGAAGATGTGGGCGTTGTAGTTGTAGCCGAATTCATTGAATCCGCCGCTTGCGAAGGCGGAGGTGGTTGGCATTAAAACCAGAGCCAACACGGTAAGTACGACAAAAACGATCTTTTTCATTCGGTTTTCTCCTTGTGTTAAATGAGCTAGCCAGCTTCTCGGGTGTCATTTTAACTTACAAGGAGCATCCGAACAAGGGTGAAGAAATAATAGGTCAAAACATAGGCCTTGCCTTTATAACGGCACGTTGTGAATCAAATAAGCCCCAGCAAGTGTAGATTGTTAAGTCCTCTTTATTTTCCGGTGAAACCAAATCTATTCTATCGGGACTAACAAAATCTTTCTGATAAATTTCATATTTATATATTTTCCCACTCGCAACCTTGATAAAAACATTTTGGCCGATACTTACATATGGCAGGTTTCCAAAAATAACTTTTTTATTGTGACCATAAATAACTGTATTTCCGCCTGTTCCCGGCCTGGCCGAAGTATCTAAAAAAGTCGGGTGCTCATATGAGATAAGCCAAACGCCATTTTGGATTGTACCTACATCGATCGGCTGGTCAATTTTTATAGAGGGAATAGTAATCTGAACCGGCAACTCGCCCCTTTGTGCGTTCTGTGCCATGGCAAGAGGCCCCCTAAACGATAAAATCCGCAGTTGATAGTAATGGGAGGCTCCTACAAAAATAAGAAACATGCCGAAGGTTACGACAATGATTGGGTTTTTACCACTCTGAAGTTTAACTTGAAGTTTAGTTAGCCGCTTTGAAAGCTTTCTTGAGATTTTTCGCACCGAGCGTAGTAATGATTGCACCTACACCCATTATAGCTATATAAAGGCTTTCTTCAAAACTACCTGTTTTTGCCATTGTGGAAGCGCCCAATACTTGGCCTCTTACAGTGGAGGCTCCCAATACCTGCCCACCTGTTCCTTCGTCGTTCCTGGGTGCTGGCCCACTTTGACCAAAATTTACACAATTTACACCTGCGGCATCAAAATGCATTCCTTCTGGTAATCCCGTTTGAACACCATCAAGGTTGTCACAGACATCAGCGTCTGGAGTTGGTGTGGGTTCTTCTCCCTCGACACAGTTATCATCACTGTTTAGGAAATATCCTTCCGGTATGGAGTCTTGAATACCTTCAATATTTGGACAAGCGTCAGTTATTTCCGGGGTTGCTGTCGGTTCTGGTGTAGGTGTACTGCACTCATCCTCATCTTCTTCGCATTCTCTAGGAGTTGCTGTCGGCGTAGGTGTAGGTGTCGGCGTAGGGCTTGAGTCTGCTTGACCGTCACAATTTCTGTCCCCTACTACTGTGTAGAAATCGTCTTCGTGACCTGCTTTCGGTGTTCCGTTATTATAAAAGTGAGATGTCCAAGCCCGATTGTAATGATAATTAAAGTGATCAGTTTCCTCACGCCCAGCTGCATGGCAGTACGCTTTTGGAACATCACCAGCCCTGGCAAAAACAGAAGTCAGGGATTTACCAAGGAGAAAAGTCGCGACGACGAAAACAGACGTAAGCGCTAAAACCGAAGCTTTGCCTGAATTAAATTTAGTCATAATATATAACTATGGTGGAATAATAACAGTACTTTCCCTGCTTGTCAAGAGGCAAAGTTATAGGTTACTTATTTTTCCTTTTAGATATGTAATAACCAACAGCGATTAGGACTAGGACAACTCCCAGGGAAATCTTCTTGTGACTCAATATCCACTTCATAAAGTTTACTTTTTCATCTTGTTCCGTCTGTATGGTTGAGTCGGCGGAGGGTGTACCGGCTGTTGTTTCGGTTCCAAGAACATTCTCGGTTGAACCGTTAGAATCCGTTGTTCCTGCAAAGGCCAGCTTGGGCCATGAACTGTCAGCTTGTGTTGTGGAGATTCCAAGAACTGTTCCACTGTTACCACCTGCGCTGGGTGGTCCTGAGTATGTAAGTGTAGAAAGTGAGTGTTCAGCTCCAATAGCTGCCGGCGAACCGGTTGAGATTGTTCTGTAGTAATAAGTTGTCCCTGCAGAAAGTCCGTCAATTGAGATTGAGTGAGCCAGCACTTTTGGATCTGTATCAAAAGTCCCTGTTGAAAAGGCGTATCCGTAATTGGGTTCGCTATCCAGAGCTGGATGACTTACTGTGTCGTAAACAACTCTCGAAGTTGCCGGCCTATCAGTTGTCCACGTAATTCTCGCGGATGTATGACCCGAACCCATACCATCCTCAGCTGATATAACAGGCGCCATTCCATAGGTAGCTACCAATACGTCACTCGCATTACCAATATTGTCATACGCAATTGCCTTAATGGTCATATCGTCATCTACTGTTATTGTTGACCCGCTCGTGTAAAGAGTTTTTGTTTCATCGGGTGTTGAACCGTCAATTGTGTAATAAATGTCTTTTACTCCACTTCCAGCATCACTTCCGGTTAAGGTAACGAATTGAGTAGAGCTGTAGTTGCCAGCCGGCGGATCGGCTGACAAAGTTGGACCGGATTTGTCGATATTTACGCCATTAGATGTAACCGTGTCGTGGTTACAATTTCCGGCATTGTCACAAACATTGGGGTCAATAACCTCACAAGTTTGAGCAGAGCCTTCTGTGGAAATTACACAACTGGCGGGGTTGCCCGAGGCAATACCGTTTACATCTGAATAATCAAAATTCGATGTTTGGTCGCTTGTGTACCAGGAATCGTCAAATGCTGTTTTGTCGGAAAGAACTGGCGCTTGAGTATCAATGGTTAATGTCCTATTTTCTGAATTTCCATTGTTTCCTGCCAAATCTGTACATTGGACATAATGATTGTAATTTGCATCAGGCATATCGTTCCAATCTAAAGTAGCTTCTAATCCATCGACAACCATTGGGTGCTCACCGCCTTGGAAACCACCGGTAATTGAAACGTCGTCAACAAACATTCTGGAAGGGTCGCCGGCCCCGTCATCGTGTACTGCAAAATAGGCCCTTACGGATTGTCCGGCGTATGCAGAAATATCATAATTCACATTCGTCCAACTTGAATTTTCAAGGCCATATAACAAATCAACCAACATATTTCCTGAAAGATCGGTTAAATAAATTCTCTGTTGATCCCAATAAGGTCCGTCAGTGGTTGAACGGCTTAGCCATGCATTTAAATTGATCAAACCACTTCCAGGAAGATTTGCTGTAGTAAATGCGTAGTTATAACTACCTCCCACATTATCGTTTGTTGTTTGGAGTTGTAAACTATGGTTTGAAGAGTGGTAAGTACTGGTAGTTAGGGCTGTGTTGCCCCCAGTTGTCCATCCGTTTAGGCCATTTTCGAAATCTCCATTTTCGGCGATTAATTTACAGCTGGAAACTTCTTCACTTAAAGAAACTTTAAATGTGTGGTTATTGATGTTTGTAAGAGTTCCGTTTGCCGGTGTTGGGTCGGTATATGTAACAGTTGGGGCAGTTTTATCTATATTGTCTACAGTTGCGGTTGCAGTTCCGATGTTACCGGCCTCATCTCTAAATTCAAAAGTAAAAGAATCGTTCGATGTAAAATTATATGTCGAAAGTCCTCCATTGTTGGTAACCGTGACCGTCTCACTTGGAACTAGGGTGGCAAGAACATCACTGTTTGTAGGTGATGTTGTTGAATAACTGAATGTTGCAGTTGGGGATGTTTTATCCAATTTGATAGTTAATGGTGAGGCGTTTGTAGTTAAGCCTGCCCAGTTTTCACACCATCCGTTGAAAGTTTGTCCTGCCGTGTCGGTTGTTTGAGATTGATCAGATGTGTATGCGGTAATGGCACTAATTCCATCAAAACAACTTGTAGCGACCGTAACATCGCTTGTGTACCAATCGTTTAGGCCCAAGTCCCCAGCTGTAACTACAAGGGTAGCAGTAGGACCTGTTTTATCGATTTTTACAGTAACAACGTTGCTTAATGCGCTGGTGTTACCCGCATTATCTGTGGCTGTTTGAGCAGTTGAGCTTACAGAGCTTCCTTCTGTACTTAAAATTTGATCTGTCGGACAAGATGCAATTCCGGACCCTCCTGTATCAGCGCAGGTGAAATGAACCGTAACATCGCTTGTGTACCAACCATTTGAACCAAGTGTCCCTGCACTTACTGCTGCTGAAATTGTTGGAGCAACCGTATCAACTGTCCAAGTTTGACTTGCAGGTGTAGAGTCGACATTCCCTGCCGTGTCGGTAGCTCTAACTTGGAATGTATGGGACCCTTGAGAAAGACTTGAATATGATTTTGTTGATGTACAAGTTGAAAATGATGCGCCATCCAATTTACATTCAAAAGTCGATGTTTCGTTAGCGCTAAATGCAAATGTTGCTGAGGTACTTGGTACATTTTCACTTGGTCCGGAGTCAATGGTTGTGTTGGGTGGTGTGGTATCTAAAGGTGTTGCTACAGAAAATACGGAAAAAGTAACTGTGTGTGTTGAGTCTTGGGATACGATTAATTTCCAAAGACCTGTATTTCCACTGGTAAAAGCCGGACAAGAACCGTCATACTTTGTTGGATCGTTCCAGTTATTACTACCTGTACTTGGTTGGTATTCTAAATACGAAGGAGACGAATCAGGGAGGACCCCATTGCTGGAAGAGTTTGGACGATCACCACTACTTGTATTTGCACAGGCAGTAGTACCGTCTGGTTTAATCCAGGTAACATCCCAATCGTTATCGTTTTGATGTAGACCATTTATTTTGACATACGCCGTTGCACCGGTTAGGTAAGATGTTGTGGTGGTAGACAACCCCGATGTTGTATAGGCGGTAGCTTGTGCTACGTTGAATGCGAGTGTGTTGTCAGAATCTTCGCTTTGTGGACCGCTTGAACAAGTGTTTGACGACCATTCATGTAGAATCCAAGTCCAACTTGAACTTCCTGACACGGTTGTAGGAGTAAAAGAGTCGCTAGCAGTTGTTGAACCTGTTTTACATGCACCCAGGTACATTGATACCCCTGAAGAATTTTTTGCTTCAAATTTATAACCACGACTTGTGGTTAAATTGGTCGCTTTTGCATATACAGTTTCATTGACAGCAAATTGATAACCCTCGGTTAAAAGACCAGCGTTTTTATAGAGTTTGTCAATTTTTGCCCCATTGTCAGTAAAACTTGTTGATGCTACCACCACTTCCCCACTCTTTACTTCAATTTTATAATCCGGTCGGTAGTTGCCATCGAGCTGGTAGGCGTAACTAAAAGTTCCTTGGGTGTCGGCGGTTACACTATCTATATGGGTTACCGGAGGCTCGTCGGTTGAGGATATCACTATAGTATATGTTTTATCTGCTGTAAAACCCGTGCCGGTAATAAGAACAATGCTTGTGGGTGAATAATCTGGTTTATCTGTTGTAACAGATGCCCCGTTTAAATTTGAGTTAAGTAATGTTATGCCCGAAAGATCGACATTTTCTATTGTGGTGGTTGTAATGTTTCCATGTTCAACTGGCACTACAGGCGTTGCAGTTGGTGTGGAAATTTGTAGATTTGCAGATTCGTTTATTTGTTTATTTTCATCTGAGGGTGGTCCTTGAACTGTGGGGCTGCTTTCCGGTGCTTGGGTTTCGGCTGGGGTTTCGGAAGGTGTCGGTGTTGCTAAATCGGTAGGTGTTGCTGTTACCTCTGGTGTTGGACTGGCTATTTCTGTTGGTGTTGCATCTGGTGTGGCTGTTGGTGAAACGGTGTCTGTGGGTGCAATCGTTGGCTGCTCTGTCGGTTGAGTGGTTGCATCGGGTGTTGGGCTTGGGGTTATTTCTTGCGCGACTGCAAGCGAATAAGGTGCAACAGAATTAAAAAGAAGCGCAAAAGTTGCGAATACCGAGATTATTTTTCTAAAAAGTTTGTTTTTCACGCGAATTTAGGTTGGACAATTTGAGATTATACTATCAGTTATTGGGATGTCAAGGATTCACCTGCCATGCCGTAACTATGAGTTTTTTGAAAGTCGTCCCGGCCGGGTAGCCGGTCTCAATGGTGAGTGTTTTTATAAAGCCGGAGGGGTTTAAGTCCGGGTCAAGGCTACCCGTAAATACTGCAGCCTGCGTTTCTATGATTTTTTTGCTGAAAACGGTATATTTTATTAGTCTACCTTTGTAAAAAATATCAATTTCGTCATCCAGGGCTAATTTATCTATCAAAAGGAACTTAGTGTTGTAAGTATTAACATGCCAAAAAGTGTCGGCCGAATGAGCGAAAAGGTAGATATTTCCATCGTTATCCGGGTTGGCCGACCCTGTGGCCTGTACTAGTCCGTTTTTGAGAGCCGGTAGGTAAGTACTCGAGTCTTTGGGATCTATGTTTTCGGAAATTGCAGCCACGGCACCTATTTTGGGGATAATTACAGAGAAATCTGTGTTTGGTGGAGTGAGCGGTTTTTCAAAAGTATCCAATTGTTCAGTGCCTATGACGTATTTAACACGAGACATCTGATCAAAGCTGTATTTAATTTCCTCTTTAATAACGGGTCCAAAAATAAAAATTAGCAAGGCGAGTCCTAAAATTATTAATAACCAGGAGACAATTTTAAGCATCAATTTAGTATACCATTGCAAAAACGAAGAATTAAGGAAGTCACTTGGCCCAAATTACAAATGTGAAGACTTTGTTTCCCAAGCCAAGGTTGCGTTCAAATACGGCAATCTTGCCGTTGTCACGTATTGACCTGCCCCACTCTCCTGGATTATCAAGATCTTGGTTTGCTGCGAGTTGCCCAAGCTGTCTGGCCACCTGTCCTGTCGTCTGACCAATCGTAGTAAAACTGTCAAGGTGACTATATATAGTATTCAGCTCATCGTAGTCATGCTGATTGGGATGCTGGTTTGTACTTGGATCGCTCGTATAATCCATACAGGTTCCAAGGTTGGCATTGTCAAAAATTTCATCTTGATGATCAAGGCCCAAAGTATGCCCCACTTCCTGACACATCACCATTTGTTTCCAGGCTGGTGTGTTGTACGCAGGCTTACCGAAATAGGTATCATTCATTTTAGTTACTCCTTGAGTTATATGTACCCCGCCGGTAATCCATATTTGGGCAATTCCCAGCCAGCCGTTGTTTCCATATTTTTTGTTGCAGACCTCAACTCTTCCGTTGGTTGCCTTACAGGTTCTGCCGCCTTGTCCGGCAACAATCGCTGTATCGAGGACGTCGGATGTGGTCCAATCAGAAGAAGCTGTGGCCAAATATGTGTCCCAACCTGAAGTAACATTATCTCCAAGTTTTAAAGCAAATGGATTTGAGGTTCGGGCCCAATGATATCCATTCCAAGTGTGATTTGCGGAAACGGGCGAGGAAAAAACGACAAGAAGTAAAACAAACAACGACAAAGACAATAAAATTTTCGGCATAGAAATGCTATTTATTTTTGGAAGCCTCAATTTCTTTTTCTGCTTCCGAGGCGTCTTTAAATTCGCCCGTCTTTACCCATTTCCCCGGTTCCAGCTCTTTCATATGTTCGAAAAAGTGTCTGGTTCTGGCTAGAACTACTTCCGGGACATCTTTGACACTTGTCCAAACTCCGAATATCGGATCAATTTTTTTATCCGGAACTGCAAAGATTTTTGTATCTATTCCCCCTTCATCTTCCATTTCCAAAAGGCCGATAGCATGGCATTTCATAACCACCCCGGGGGTGACCGGAAGAGAGGAAAAAATGCAAACATCAAGCGGGTCGCCGTCTTTCCCCTTTGTTTCTTTAACATAACCATAATTAAAAGGATAACTCATCGCTGTATGGAGAAATCGATCCACTGTAAGCTCCCCTGTTTCTTCATCCACTTCATATTTAATGTTTGAGTTTAGTGGAATTTCGATGAACGCTTTAAAATCCATATATCACAATTTTAGTCGCGAAATTATAAAATTCAAGAACCAAATTACAAACAAGATATAATCAGTAAATGCAAAAAATAGTTTTAATGCAACAGATACATGGAAATAATGTTGTAGTTGTTGATAAAAAGGACATCGGAATCACCGTCCCCAACTGTGATGCATTGATAACAAATGACCCGGATGTAACTTTATGTGTTCGCGTTGCCGATTGTTTACCAATTATGATTAGTGACGAAAAAGGCCTAGGAATAGGGCTTATTCATGCAGGTTGGCGAGGGTTGGAAAATGGAATTATTGAAAAAACTATTAACGGGATGAAGGAAAAGCTAAAAGTGAAAAGCGAAGAGTTAAAAATAAAAATTGGGCCGCACATTTGCGCAAAACATTATGAAATAAAAAATGATGTTTCTATAAAGTTCTCAAAATACAATAACGCCGTTATCGAAAAAGAAAGGAAAATATTTCTGGATTTGGGTGAAGTTGCCCGTCAACAGTTGGTAAGACTTGATGTCAAAAATGAAAATATTGCAATCGATCCAACTTGTACTTTTGAAAATAAAAAATTATCTTCTTTTCGCCGCGACCATACGGAAAAAAGAAATCTATATTTGTTGAAGATTAAACATCCAAAGTAGCCAACTTCGACCGTCTGATTTTCGCATTCGGCTTTTCAGAACTATTCGTTAGCGCCTCATGCCAAAATTGGTTGACGGACTTTGTTAGCGACTATACATCGAGAGTCGCTAACTTCGCGTGAGTTTGAATATATTTCTTTCTGGGTGGAACTTCTTCACCCATCAACATTTCAAACATGTTCCCTGCTGCCTCAGTATCTTCTACAGTAACTTGTTTTAACGTCCTGGTTTCAGGATTCATTGTGGTTTCCCAAAGCTGTGTCGGGTTCATTTCTCCAAGTCCTTTGTAGCGCTGTATTGTGGCTTTTATCCCCGGACTCTTTAAAGTAATCGCATCTCGTTCTTCTTCTGTATATGCATAATTTACATCTTTCCCGATTTGGACCCTAAACAAAGGCGGAAGAGCCATATATAGGTAGCCTCTGGTAATAATCTCGGGCATGTGCCTGTAAAAGAAAGTCAAAAGCAAAGTGGAAATGTGTGCGCCGTCAACGTCGGCATCAGTCATAATAATAATGCGGTGATAACGCATTTTGTCGTAATTTAACGTTTCCCCGATTCCACCGCCAAGGGCTATTATCAAATCCTTTATTTCTTCAAATTTGACGATTTTGTCCAGGTGGGCGCGCTCGGTATTAAGGATTTTTCCGCCCAAAGGAAGGATTGCCTGATGGCGTCTGTCGCGTCCTTGTTTTGCAGAACCACCAGCGGAGTCTCCCTCTACTATATATAGTTCGGAGACGGAGGCGTCAGATGATTGACAATCGGCGAGTTTTCCCGGAAGGGTAGCCCCTTCCAATGCACCTTTTCGCAATACCGCATCTTTTGCCGCGCGCGCAGCAAGTCGGGCGCGTGCCGCAAGCGTAATTTTTTCTACAACTTTTCTGGCCTCGCTTGGATGCTCTTCAAAATATTGATCCAATCCTTCTTTGACTGCAGTCGAAACAAACCCCTGAACTTCGGGATTGTTGAGTTTTGCTTTTGTTTGGGATTCAAATTGCAACGACTCTGAAGGCATTTTTATGTAAACTATGGCGGTTAAACCTTCCTTCATGTCATCCCCCGTTAGCGCTGCCTCATCTTTCCCGCCACTTTGAATTTTCTTGTAATAATCGGAAATTGCGCGTGTGAGGGCAATTCTAAATCCCGTTACATGGGTTCCGCCATCCGTTGTATAAATTCCATTTACAAAACCTTTAACGTTTTCGTTAAAAGAATCAGAATATTGGATTGCTACCTCGGCAGAGATATTTCCGTCGCTTTTGCTGAAATAAATTACGTCATTTAGAACATTTTTTCCGCGATTGGTGTGGGCAACCAAAGATTTAATTCCACCTTCAAAATAAAAAGTTGCCTCGTCTCCGTCGTTAAAGTCGTCAAAATGAAAAGTAAGTCCTGCGATAAGATATGCGCGGTCACGAAGGAGGTTTTTAACCTTGGCATTTTCAAGAATTATATCTCCGAAAATTTCTTTATCCGGAATAAAGTTTGTAATTGTTCCTGTCCCACCAAGTTTAATCCCCCACTCCTCCAACTGTTTCGCTGAAGCCTCTCCGACAGGTTTGAGAGCTACACCCCTTTTGTATTCTTGGTAATAAGCTTTACTGTCCCTCAAAACTACGACTCTGAAGTAACTGGAGAGGGCGTTAACAACTGAGGCCCCTACTCCGTGAAGTCCTCCGGAAACTTTGTAAGCCCCGCCACCGAATTTACCACCTGCGTGGAGTTTGGTCATAGTTAACTCAAGTGCCGATATTCCTGTCTTTTTTTGTTTTTCAACAGGAATTCCGCGTCCGTTATCCCGTACAGTTGCGCTTCCGTCTTTATTCAAACTTACCCAAACTGTATTGGCAACTCCGGCAAAGCTTTCGTCAACTGAGTTGTCTACGATTTCTCTTAAACACTCGTGAAGTCCGCGGGAATCAGTTGAACCAATATACATTCCGGGACGTTTTCGTACCGGCTCAAGCCCTTCAAGAACTTGAATTTGCTCTGCTGTGTAGTCGTTGTTATTTGCCATTTGTTAAATGTGTTACAAGATTAGTCAGTTGTAAATTTACATTGCCATTCGCTTTTAGTCCAGTAAGAGTTTTTAAAGCGAGGCCAATATCATTTGCAATGACATTGTATTTTAACACTCCGGAATGAAGTTGGCTATGTAGAGAAATGACCACGTTTTCGGTCAATTCGATGGCTTTATTTCTATCCTTAATTTTATCAATGTAATTAAGTTTTTCCCCAATATCCATTTTCATAAATTCGCCGATGTCCCCATTTTTGATATTTGATATTTGATTTTTTATTTTGATAACTTGGCACCGAGAGAGGATCGTGGGTAGAACTTTACGGATAGATGGTGCAGTTAAAACGAAGTAAATATTTGTTTGCGGTTCTTCTAAATTTTTTAAAAATGCATTCAAGGCCTCATCCCCTGCCTCGTTGATCCGTTCGCAAACTACCAAAGTGGGTTCATTAAAACTCAACCTAACCAGGTCATTTAAATTTCTGGTGTCTTCTACCTTAACAATCGGAAAATTTAGGATCTTTGCCCTGAGCTTTTTTGCAAGTTCCTCACTTTTCGTTTTTAGTTCTTCGCTATCTGCCCCAATAATCAAAAAGGAGTGCATATTACTAACTAATATCGAATAACCAGTAACTAATCAAGTGGGATCTTGATACTAATGGCGCTTTAGGTAATAATGTATAAGAGCTCTTAGATTTTAGCTCTAAGTTTTCAGTTACAAATATGCCCACTGCTCAACCTGTAAACGGTACTAATAGTTTAAACTCCACCGGAACTCTTGCTGATATTTTAGTGACTTTGGGGGCACTCGATGCACGGCGTGCCGAACAGGTAAAGTTCACCGAAATTCAAAGCGGTAAAACACAGGAAGACATTATTAAAGAGGCCTCGATGGTTCCTGAAGATAAACTTGTTCAAGCTAAAGCCCAACTCTATAACATCCCATATGTTGATTTAAACACTGCTCCGATTGACCCCAATGCCTTAGCAGCACTCCCCTCGGAGGTCGCAGAAAGATTTAGAGTTTTCCCTGTTAATTACGATAAAAAAGAAAAAAGTTTGGGCCTTGCCATGGCTGATCCTCTGGATCTTGCGGCTATAGAATTTATCGAACAAAAAACAGGTCTCCATGTAAAAACTTACGCGGCGGAGCCCATGAAAGTGGACGATTTTATTCAAACCCGCTATACAACCTCATTAACCAAACAGGTTACGGCTGCAATGAAAGAAGTTACACCCGGAGGAAAAGGAGAAGGAATTAAAGCTGCCGAAGTTTCCAGAGGCGGATTTATAAGAGAAGAAAAAATAGCAGAAATTGTATCCCAAATACTCGACTTTGCTATTAAATCAAGGGCCAGCGATGTTCACATTGAGCCCGAAGAAAAGTCAACCCGAGTTCGCTATCGAATTGACGGAATTTTACAGGAGAAGCTCACAATTCCGCAGGAACTGCACGATTCATTAATAAGCAGAATCAAAATTTTGGGAGGGATGAAAATTGACGAAAAAAGAGTTCCCCAGGACGGTAGATTCAACTTTAAAGGTAGTGAGGAAGAAGTAGACCTTCGTATCTCTTCTCTGCCCACAACTTGGGGAGAAAAAATTGTGATGCGTTTACTCAAAAAATCCGGGGGAGTCCCTACGCTTCAGGAATTGGGCCTTAGGGGTAAAAGTCTTAAAGATCTTCAGGATGCAATTTTGCGTCCGCATGGAATTATTTTAATTTGTGGACCAACGGGTTCCGGAAAGACGACCACTTTGTATTCTGTTTTATCCAGACTAAATACTCCAAAAGTCAACATAGTTACATTGGAAGACCCGATCGAATACAAAATCCCCGGCGTCAATCAGGTCCAAATCAACACTGCTGTTGGGCTCACATTTGCCGACGGATTGAAATCATTTCTTAGACAGGACCCAAACATTATTCTTGTAGGAGAAATCCGCGACAGCGAAACTGCGGATCTTGCCATTCAGGCTTCGTTAACCGGACATTTGGTATTTTCTACACTTCATACAAATGATGCTTCAGGTGCACTACCCAGGCTTTTAGACATGGGCGCGGAACCGTACTTATTGGCCTCCTCTATTACCTGTCTTGTTGCCCAAAGAGTTGTCAGAAAAATCCATGACGATTGTAAAGAAAGTTATGTTCCAGACCCTAAAATTGTAAGCGAGATGAAGAAAGAATTGGGTAGTCTTTGGCAGCCACAGGGAGAGGTCAAACTTTATAGAGGTAAGGGGGACCCGGATTGCGGAAACTCGGGTTATTTGGGAAGAATGGGTATTTTTGAGACTATCACGGTAACAGAAAAAATTGGTAAACTTATTTTGGAACGGGCCTCGGCCGGAGATATAGACAATGCAGCGAGAGAGGCAGGAATGGTATCACTTAAACAGGATGGGTACTTGAAGGTTGCTGAAGGAATCACTACAGTGGAAGAGATACTGAGAGTTGCACAAGAGTAATTCAAAATTCAAAATGCAAAATTCAAAATTACAAATCAAAATTCAAAAATTTCTGAAACTTTTACCTTTTAACTTTTACCTTTTGACTGTTTAACTATGGACATCAAACAATTATTACAACAAACAATTGACTTGAAAGCCAGTGATTTGCATTTGGTTGCCGGAGTCCCCCCTACTCTAAGGGTGGATGGGGAATTGTTAAGTGCGCCCGGAGCCGGTATTTCTACACCGGATTCTATCAACGAACTTCTTAAACAAGTTCTTACAAGCGAACAAATCGAAAGGTTAACCGTGAACAAGGAACTTGATTTTTCTTTACCATTCTCCGATAAGGCCAGGTTTAGAGCCAATGCCTATACCCAGAAAAACACTACAGCAGTTGCTTTTAGACAGATTCCTTTGACAATTCCAAAAATAGATGCTTTGGGACTACCTAAAATTCTTCATTCTTTTACGACGTTAAGGCAGGGGTTGGTTCTTGTGACCGGGCCAACAGGGCATGGAAAATCAACTACCCTTGCGGCAATGATAGATGAAATTAACGAAACCCGCACATCTCACATCGTAACCATCGAAGACCCGATTGAGTTTATTTTTAAGCCGATTAAATCGGTCATTTCTCAACGCGAGATGCAAACAGATACACATTCGTGGGAAATAGCTTTAAGGTCCGCACTGAGAGAAGATCCGGATGTGGTTTTGGTTGGAGAGATGCGTGATTACGAAACAATTGCAGCTGCATTAACAGTTGCAGAAACAGGCCATTTGGTTTTTGCTACTCTTCATACAAATAGTGCCGCCCAAACAATCGACAGAATCGTCGATGTTTTCCCTGAAGAACAGCAGGGGCAGGTAAAGCTTCAGCTATCAAATGTAATTGAGGCGGTTTTTTCCCAAAGACTAATCCCTTCTACAACCAAAGGCAGGGTTGTTACTTACGAGATAATGTTGGGGACCACAGCTATAAAAACTTCTATCCGTGAAGGTAAAACTCACCAGATCGAAAGCATTTTGGAAACTTCACAGGAAGCCGGAATGAGCACTCTTGAGCGTTCCCTGGCAGATCTTGTAAAACGTGGTCTGGTAACTATGGAAGTTGCCCAGAGTTGGTCGTTAAGACCCGAAGAGCTTGCGCGTTTAGTACGAGGTGTTTAAAAAAACTTCTGCATGAAAAGATTTAATTACAAGGCCAAAGACAGACAAGGAAGATTGGTGTCAGGAGAAGTCGAGGCGAGTGACACGAGCCATGCGGCAAAACTGGTTCGGGGCAAGGGCTTTTATGTTATTTCTATTTCCGAGAAAATGGATTCACCATTTTCGATTGTAAAGAAATTCAAAGAACGGATAACAACAGGGGACATTTCAACTTTCACCCGTCAGCTTTCAACAATGATCGGAGCCGGGCTACCCATCACGGAAGCACTTCTAATACTTAGATCTCAAAGCAATGGGGCTATGCAAAAAGTTGTTGCCCAGATTTTGGCGGATGTTGAAGCCGGAGAATCTCTTTCGAGTGCCATGAATAAACACCCCAAAATTTTTACCAGAACTTATTTATCCTTGGTTAAATCGGGTGAGGTCGGGGGTGTTATGGATGCCGTGCTTCTTAGATTGGCAGATACCCTGGAAAAGCAGCAAGAATTTAACGGTAAAGTTAAAGGGGCTTTAATTTACCCTGCGATAATCGGGGTAGGTATGGTTGTAGTTGTTTTTATAATGATGATTTTTGTTATTCCCAAACTGACTTCGCTTTATGGTGATTTTAATGCCACACTCCCCTTACCTACGCGAATTTTAATGGGAATTTCCGGTTTTTTTGTTAATTACTGGTTTGTCATTTTAGCAATCGGAGGTGTTGGTTACTATTTGTTTACACTTTACAGGAGCACCGCAATGGGAAAGAAAAAAGTCGATGAAATGGTTTTTAAAATTCCTATTTTCGGGAACCTGCAAAAACAAGTAATTTTGACAGAACTTACAAGAACCCTGTCTTTAATGGTGGGGGCCGGTGTTCCAATTCTTGAGGCCTTGAACATTACAAGTGAAGTTGTATCAAATAGTGTCATCTCCGATGCATTAAAAGATGTTTCCAGACAGGTGGAGAAGGGTTTCCCTATCGCCTTTTCCTTTGCAAGGCACCCCGAGGCTTTCCCCTTTTTACTTTCTCAGATGATTGCGGTGGGTGAAGAAACGGGAAAAATGGACGATGTTTTAACCAAAATCAGCCACATTTTTGAAATGGAAAGCGACGAGAAGGTAAAAGGCTTGACAGCTGCAATAGAACCATTGGTTATGATAATGCTAGGGCTTGGGGTTGGATTTTTAGTTATTGCTGTTATTCTTCCGATTTACAATTTAACAAGTTCTTTTTAGACAACTTTAATTTTTTTGTTTGTTAGGTTTCCTTCCTTGTCGTGGTCATAAAAACCAAAAATGAAGGCGTTGGGGTCTTTAGAAAGAATCTCCAGGTAATCGTGGACATCGTTCGGTGTTGGTAGTTTTAAGGCTTCTTCGATGCCTACCCAATGAAATGTACCGTCCTCAGTTGGTTCTAATTCAACCTGTTTCGTAATATGGACAATAAAATAGACATTTACCCATTCAGAGTCCGTGGGTGGGTACGGGATTTGAGTAACCGAATAAGGTTTTATTGATTTAAATTCTGTCAAACCTGTTTCTTCCTTGATTTCACGAAGAATTGCATTATAAAAACTTTCGTGAGGTTCTACTTTTCCGCCAATCCCGGAATAAAGTCCGGGATCAATTTTTTTGTCATCCGCTCTTTTAAGCATTAAAATTTTGCCTTCGGAAAAAATTAAGGCGTTTACGGAAAGGACTGTCTTGTAATCTGTGTATGTTTTGAAGTCGTTCATTTTAAGTAAAAGGGTTTTCCCCGTCAAATAAAATTTCGGGGGTGTGATTGTTTATTCTATCTTGGCTTATTCCATATTTTTCACTATATAAAACGTCCACCGCGCAAAACCTTGCATTTTTATAATCAAAATTAAGCTTTTCCGAAACATTTTTAACTTCCTCTTCGGATTTTCCTTCAACTTCTACAATCGGCTCCAAAAATGGCCATTCATCAATTGTAATTTCCACCCCATCCAACTCCCAAAGTTCGCGTTTACTTTCTTGATAGGCTTTTTTGTCGCAACCTATTGTTTCCAAAATTGTTGCTGCTTCGTCAAAACTGTTAACCGTTAATTGTGTTTCTTTTTGGTCGTCAATTTTGCCTCCGTTAACTATTTTTAAACTCATTGTGATTTTATCCCCTTCGTCGCGGACTCTAAGCCAGCCGCCTGGGATTTCGTGACCTTTTGGCAGATTAAAAACTACTCGTTTTTGCATAAACTCAGGACGGATCAATTTTGCCCCCGCATTTTTAAGACGATTTCTTGTGTCGTCTTTATCAATGTTTGTAAATGTCGCCTCAAATTCGGTATACATAATAAGAATTATACCATCTGACATGATAAGCAGAGCTTGGCCATCTGTGTGATAAATGATAAAATCGTTCCATGGAACATATAGTATTTAATGAAACTATAAATGGCGAAGAAATTGTTGTCAGATATCCCAAAAGTGGGGATGCTGGGGTGATGTGCGAATATATAAATACGTTATCCAAAGAAAAAACATACATTATGATGCAAGGCGAGCAAATGACAATTACTGATGAAGAAAAATATCTTAAAGGGCAACTTGAAAAAATTGGAAAAAAGGAAACTGTTCAACTGTTGCTTTTTGTTGACGGTAAGATTGCAGGAGTTACTGCAATAGATCTTAAAAATAGAATAAAAAGCCATATCGGAGTTTTTGGAATTTCACTAGCTAAAGAATACCGTGGTAAGGGACTAGGGAAACTATTGATGAAATTGGTTTTAGACGAAGCCAAAAAACTTTCAAAATTAAAAATTGTTACGCTTGAGGTTTTTGCAGAAAACGAAAAAGCCCAAAACATGTATAAAAGTTTTGGGTTTGTGCAATACGGAATGCTTCCGGGCGGCAATTTATATAAAGGAAAAATGGTGGATGACATTCAAATGTATAAAAATGTTTAACGCAAAAGATTTTTTGGGAAAAGAAGTTGAAGTTGTAATTGACCGCCCTCTCGGGAGCAGACACCCTGAATATAATTATATTTATCCAATTAACTATGGATACATTCCGAACACAACTTCGGGTGACGGAGATGAGTTGGATGCGTTTATCCTGGGTGAGGACAAACCCTTGGATAAATTTAAAGGTATTTGCATTGCTGTAATTCACCGTACGAACGATAATGAAGATAAGTTGATTGTCGTTGGACAGGGTTCCTCCTTGTCAGACGAGGAAATAGAAAAACAAATTGAGTTTCAGGAAAAGTGGTTTAAACACGAGATAATCAGAAAAAATGAATGATTGGAAAACAAAGTCATCAAAAGTAGTTCACAAAAACCCAAGATTTAGTGTCAGAGAGGATGGAGTCATTACTCCCAACGGACGCGATGCAGTTTTTTATGTCATAGACCGTCCATCGGTTGTATTTATAATTCCCTTAACACGGGATAACGAAGTTTATTTGATACATCTGAGCAGATACTTTACAAAAAAATCTAATTGGGAAATTCCTGCCGGGTCTTCCGACAATCAAGATGAACTTTCAGCAGCCAAACGCGAACTCAAAGAAGAAACAGGACTTGTGTCAAAAGACTGGTCAAAATTAGGAGAATTGGAAGTCGCGGCCGGCATGACGGGACAGATGTCGCACGTTTTTGTTGCGAAGGATGTTAAATTAACAAAAGAAAACGAAAAAGCGGAGGAAGGCATTGACGATATGAAGAAAGTTTCGTTCAAGGAAGTTTTGCAGATGATTGAAAACGAAGAAATTGTTAATGGTCCTTCAATGGCCGCGCTTATGTTGGCCGGGCTGAAATTGAAGTTATTTTAATATTGTTACATAATGGTACTTGACAAGCCTATTCAAACATTGAATACTAGTTTGTAGATGAAAAAGTATCTGTCCAAAGGATTTACATTAGTTGAGCTTCTTATTGTTATTGCCCTTCTTGGTATTATTGCAACAATTGTTATTGCGGCTATTAACCCCATTGAACAAGCAAATCGGGCATCAGATGCCGGAATGAAAGCGGATGCCAGTCAGATTGTTTCGGCCATTCAGAGATATTATGTTTCTCATAGTGCTTTTCCTTGGAATTCGTCTGCTTGTACAACAAATGGTGGTACGCAGTGTTTAGATGGGGTTGGTCAGGGTCCGGACGATGCATTTCCATTTTTGAGTGCAGATGACGCCTCAGTTGGAGTTTGTGGAGCGAACGGGACGTCTTGTAGAACAACGGCAAACTCGGGTGAGCTTATAGCTTCGTTGGAATTGCAAAAGACATTTTTAAACAAAAACTGGGTTGGTCCAACCAGTACCCAGGCTAAATTATTTGTAGGTAAAGCCCAGGGAGCATCTGCGGCTGTCTATGTATGTTGGTCACCAAAATCAAATTCCAACAGACAAGTCTTGATTGCAAGCGCAGCGTCAAACACTAACAAGATGTTTGATACAACCCAAGCTCTTACAGCTTCAGGAGTTCCGGCCGCCGGAGCCTGCACCGCAGTTAATGATGCGGGCTGGACAACTGGAGCCTGCTCCGAATGTGTCCCTGAATGATATTGCTTCAACAATTGTTGTTTATTTTACTCGGTTTAGTATTTGGATCTTTCTATGCAGCATTTTCGTGGCGTTATCCCCGTGGAATTTCCAACGCTAAGGGTCGTTCCTTTTGTGACAGTTGTAAGAAACAAATTTTTTGGTACGACAATATTCCCCTACTTTCTTATTTATTTTTAGGTGGAAAATGTAGAAATTGTAAGAAACACATTTCATTCCGATATCCTTTAATTGAAGCATTTACTGCCCTAGGCTTTTTGTGTTTGTTTAACCTTTTTAATATGAACATTTTCTTACTTCTCTACTCACTTTCTGTTTTTTCAATTTTGATTTTGATTTTTATAATTGATTTTGAGCATAAAATCATTCCGGATTATTTTGTTTTTTTAGGAGTTCTTTTGATCTTTCTTTTTCTGTTTTTAACAGATAGCCGAATTTTGTATCCAAATATTTTTGCCGGATTCGGTTCAGCGTTTTTACTGTTGTTAATTCACATTTTTACCCGTGGCCGTGGCATGGGCCTAGGTGATGTAAAATTTGCTGTTTTTGGTGGACTTCTAATCGGACTAAAGCTGAGTCTTATATGGCTTTTTTTATCTTTCTTGACAGGAGGAATCGCCGGAATCATACTAATTCTAGGTGGTCGAGCAAGACTAAAGGATCAAATAGCATTCGGACCGTTTTTGGTAATCGGACTTTTATTTACTCTTTTATTTGGTCATGAGTTATTAATATTTTTAGGTTTATAGCAAACTCAAAACAAAATGACGGTTTTACAACTTTATGTTTTGAGTTCGGTATATAGGAATTCTATGCTTGCCAAACAAAATGTCAAAACTGACATTTTGTTTTAATATGACTATATAAAAATGAAAAATAATACGAAAGGCTTTACACTTATTGAGCTTATTGTTGTTATGTCCATAATTGCCATACTGGCCATTATCGCTCTTGCTTATTTCCGCGGTCAGATATTCAAAGGTAAGGATGCAAGAAGAAAAGCTGATATTCAAAGAATTCAGGTGGCCGTTGAGGAATATGAGAAAGACCACAATTGTTACCCGCTTTCCCAGACGGTTACTTGCAATCCCGGAACCGGACTTACCCCATATCTTAATAAGATTCCCTGCGATCCTTCGACAAATGCTTCGTATTATTATGAATATCAAGATAGTGTTTGTCCTTCCTGGTATAGAATTTACGCAA
The DNA here is from genome assembly GCA_016432365.1 of Candidatus Woesebacteria bacterium. Taxonomy (GTDB): domain Bacteria; phylum Patescibacteriota; class Microgenomatia; order UBA8517; family UBA8517; genus GWB1-39-10. The sequence continues at coordinate 819,230 of CP066686.1, read as the reverse complement.
AATTTGAAAATCACTTAGATTCTGCGACAGTCGGCTGGATAGGACCAAATTCAGCTTTTGATTATATTGCGACTTCTCCAAACGCTCCGGCTAATACGGCGGGTACCAGTGGGGTTACTACTCCGCCACCGGGTGGCACTCCCCAACCAACAGGAACCGGCGTTCCGTCGTCTTTTTACGGATGTCAAAATAGCGCCTGTGTGCCAATCCTTTGGGACCCTGCTCGTCCGGGGCCGGAGTGTGATCCTAATTATCAAAATTCGAGTTGCTATGGACAATGTGGTTTGCCCGGTAATGACTGCACTCCTTGGAAATAATGAAATTTTTTAATAAAGAAGAAACAAAGTCGCTAATTATTATTTTTATTATCTTGATAGCGATATCTATTCCCAATTTTGCCTCAAGTATAAAAAGATCCAGAGATCAGGTTAGAAGGGACGATATGGGAGCTATTTTAGATGCATTAATTTCCTACCGGGATGATTTTGGCATTTTTCCACCCTCCCGGGACGGAATGATTCTTGGATGTAAAAAAGATGGAGCAGTAGCTCAGATGGACAGTACAGGGAAGTTAGTTGTCGATCTTGTCCCCTGCCAGTGGGGTAAAGACTCACTCGTCGATCTAACTCCTGGGGGTTCGAAAGTTTATTTAAAGAAAATGCCGAGCGACCCTGATTTAAATAAAGGGGTTACATATACTTACTTTTCTGATGGAAGCACGTTCCAAGTTTTTGGTTCTTTCGAGGAGACGAGACAACCTGAATATGATCAAAAAATAGTATCCAGAAATATAAAATGTGGGGCTCGCATTTGCAATATGGGCCGTTTTTTTGGTTGTACAACAGATAAAAGTTTGGAACAGTGTCAAGAGGAACGTTTTCTTAAGAAAACAAACTGAGTTTGCTGTATATTATATTTAGTATGATCACTTCGCGGAAATTTTCAAAGGGATTTACACTTGTCGAACTTCTCGTGGTTATTTCGATTTTAGGCGTTTTGGCCAGTATTGCATTGGTTTCTTTCAGGAGCTCTCAAATAAGAGGAAGAGACGCCGAAAGGAAAAGCGATTTAAAACAAATTTCAAGCGCGCTTGAGCTTTTTTACTCTGATTACGGCAAATATCCCGATGATTCCGGAGGTTCAATAATGGCTTGCCCGACGGGAACTTTGTGTGTTTGGGGATCCGGACAATTTAGCGACGGAAAAACAATTTATTTTAAAGTTTTGCCCAAGGACCCGGCATCCGATCAAAGTTATTATTATCGTATAGTAGATCCCCCATCCAATCAAAAGTTTCAACTTTTTGCTTACCTTGAAAATACGCAGGACGCGAATTTACTTTTGCCTGCAAGCAGTTATTTGTGCGGAGGAAGTACTAAATATTGTAACTTTGCCATAACCAGCAGTAATACTAAACCGTCCGAATAAATTATATACTTAATTATGTACAAACTTGCCCGGGGCTTTACTTTAATTGAACTTCTTGTGGTTATTTCTATTATCGGTATACTTGCGACACTTGTCTCGGCGAATCTTAACTCCGCCAGAGGAAGGGCGCGGGATGCCTCACGGAAATCAGATATAAGAAATATTGCTACGGCTTTAAGACTTTATTACAATGACAAAAATTCTTACCCTGTGGGAACCTATTTCGACAGTCTTTGGGGGTTACCCTGGACAGACACGGGAGTAACATATATGAGCAAACTTCCCGGGGATCCATTATCGGATCAGACATATAAATACGAGGTTGGTGCCGACGGAAATAGCTATACACTTTCTGCTTGTTTAGAAAACAGCAGCGATGCTCAGGGTGTCTCAGCCGCCGCATCACCCTATGACGTTTGGTGTCCAACAACAAAATGGATGTTTCAAATTAAACAATGATATCAATAACGAAAAACGAAGAGCGAAAAGCGAAAAGTTTTGGCTTCACACTAATCGAACTTTTGGTCGTGATTTCTATAATAGGAATTTTGGCTGCCCTATCACTGGCTTCGTTTACCACGGCTCAGCGCCAAGCGAGGGACACACAACGAAAATCAGACATCAAACAATTTCAAAGTTCGCTGGAAAGTTACGCTAATAAAAATAACACTTTTTATCCATCACGCCCGGATGCTTCAGGAGTGGGAGCAGCTACCACACTCTGTACAGATTTGTCTATGACAGGTTGTCCTGCCGATCCAAGCGTAAATGACACCACAGGTCTTTTCGTTTATAAATATCAATCAGATGGAACTGCTTCGGACGGAACGGCACTGGGAACTCAATATGTTTTGTGGGATAAGTTGGAGAGCTCCGATAAATATTGGGTTATTTGTTCAGGGGGAAAAGTCGGAACAATTGATACGGCGAGTTGGAATTTGCCGGTAGGAGGGGTATGCCCTCTCTAAAATTGAATATTGAATTATGAATTATGAATTGAGAGTGCAAAAAAGGTCGAAAAGAAGGGAAGACAACGAATCTGATGGATTTACCTTGATCGAACTTCTGGTGACGATTTCCATAATAGGAATTCTTATCGGCCTTTCCGTTTTTGGACTTCAGGGTGCCAGACAGTCGGCCAGGGACGCAAAAAGAAAGACCGATCTGGAACAAATAAGAAGTGCTGTCGAAATATATAAGGCTGATTGTAATAAGTACCCATTGACACTTGGAGCGCAGCTTAAAGGTGACGGACTTTCTACTTCCTCTTGTTTAGATACCAACATCTATCTTTCTGAGGTTCCGTTTGACCCTACTTCTCCCAACAGTGATTACAAGTATTATTCATTAGACGGTTCTACATACGAACTGTGTGCAGCTCTTGAACAAGGTGGAGCTACTACTTCCTGTGGGGTTGTTGCGGCCACTTCTTGTGGAGCAGCAACATGCAACTACAAAGTAACAAATCCCTGATGTTTAAGTCAAAATGCAAAATGCAAAAGTCAAAAGTTTCTGGCTACACTCTGATTGAAGTTCTTGTGGGTTTAACAATCATAGGAATGCTTTTTGGTTTTGGGTTTGCAAGCTTCAGGGATTTTTCGAGACGCCAGGCAGTCAGCGGAATTGCGAAAGTAATTCAGGGGGATCTGAGACTCGCCCAACAGCAGGCGTTGTCCGGGCAAAAACCGTTGGATGCAAAATGTAACCCGCCGAATAGTCTGGGTGGATATATATTTACAGTTAATAGTTCATCTCAATATTCTGTAGCCGCAAACTGCACCGGTGGTTCAGTTGTAGTTAAAACAGTTGACTTACCTAGCGGAATGACTCTTTCAACACCTGCCCCCAACCCAATTGAGTTCAAAGTATTGGGACATGGAACCAACCTTGTAAGCGGAGCAGAGTCAACAATTACGGTAAGTCAGGTGGGAATAAGTAACACATTCGTAATAACTATAACTTCGTCAGGCGAGATCAAATGAAATGTCAAATAAAAAAATAAATTCGGGACAATCGATGTTCGAAATAGTTGTTGCTTTAGCAGTCTCTGCCCTTATAATCACCGGGATTGTTTCGCTGGTTGCCGGATCCGTAAGAAATTCTACCTATTCAAAAAACAGCAGTCGGGCGGCTGTATATGCCCAACAGGCAACTGAATGGCTTAGGGGTCAGAGGGATGGTGACATTGACGGATTTCTCGTTAGGGCCCAATCCCCCGTCTGGTGTTTAAAGGACCTATCATGGACTCTACAGAGGGCCTGTATAGATGGGGACGAAGTTTCCGACACTTTATTCAAAAGACAGTTGAACTTTAGTATAACTACCGATAATAATAAGACCTTAATTGAAACGGACGTTACTGTTTACTGGCAAGATTCGCAGGGAAAGCATGAAGTTAAAAGCGCTACTAATTTTTCGGATTGGAGACAAAGATGATGAAAGTCAAAAATCAAAAATCAAAAATCAAAAATTGGGAGGGGATGTCGCTTCTTGAGATCTTGATTGTTGTCACACTGTTCGCTTTTTTAGGACTCATTGTTACAGGTTCAATTATTTTGTCTTTACAGGGAAGCAAGAAAAGCGAGGCTCAGACAAAAGTTAGTGAAAACCTAGGTTATACCATGAGTATTATAGAACGCCAGATTAGAAATGCTAACTCAGTCCCCGACTGTGCCACCAATACCGATAACCATATTTTAAATTATACTGATCAAAACGGAGATGCAACCTCATTTTCGTGCATAAATATGAGTGGGGCAGACCCTTACGTTGCCTCCGGCTCAGGAAGACTAACACCCGATGATGTGCTTGTTACAGCATGTAATTTTACATGTGCTCCGGGCACGGCAGCCAACCCACCTACGGTTAGTGTTTTTCTTGAAATGCAAAGCGCTGCCGGAACAGGTTCTCAAACAACAGCCATATCTTCAAGTACACAAATTCAATTGAGAAGTTATTAGTTTTAAAATTAAACAACAACGACTTTAGACACCCTGGGATCTTTTTTAAGCAATTCCTCCAATCTTTTCTCTGCTTCCCCATTTAAATTCTCAATAACTAAATGTTGAGTAAAAATTTGGTTGGCGCTTTCCCCATAGTTTCTACGGATGTTTCCTCCAAGTTTCTCGACTTCGGAGGTAAAGAAATTAAGTCGTCCCGGCCCATCAGGTCCTTCAACAAATATTGAAGTAAAACCCATTTCCTCTTTTGTTATTCCGTTTCTGTCCAGTTCGGCAACCAAATCTTCTTCACTGACAACTCCGGAACCGATTGATTGATACAGCCTGGCTAAAGAACTTTTGCTTCCAAGCTGGTCCAGGATATCCATAATTTTTCTCGAATATTCTTTTAATCTCAAAACATCATATAGGTTTAATAGCCCTCTTTTAGAAATTATTTTTGTGACAATTTCACGGCCTTTTTTTTGCTGTTGGGCCATTTCCAATTCCAAAAATTGCTTACTGATTTTTTGTTTGGTTTTGGGTAAAACATGGTAAATAGTATCAGCATCAGGAGCAATTCTTTCTTCGCCTCCCAGAATTTTGACGACAGATCCGTTTGGAATTATTGTTGCAAGATCGCGTTTTTCGCCGTTGACTAACATTTCTACTGCCTGGGCCCCAAGTTTTTCGTCAATATGGTAAGCGAAGTCGTAACCGTTTGCTGCTGATGGAAAAAATTTAACTTCGCCAGCCGGAGTAAAAACAAGTTTTAAAGCATATTTTTTGAGGTCGGTTTCCCCTTTTTTAAGTAAACTCAAGACGCCCCAATTGTTGTAATCTTCTTTCTCTTTTGAAGCCACAGCGATTTTAACGGCGCCTTGGGGGAGATTTAGCGTTACCTGAAAAGCGCTATAGCCATTGTCTCTGGGAACAAAATAAAAATTATCAAATCTTTTTTGATCCTCGGTGCCTCCAAACTCTTCCCAAATAATACCAAGCACTTTCATGCATTCATCCCTGACACTTCTTTCATCTTTTGCATTAACCATTACACGGAAACTTATTACATCGTCAATATCTTTAAATAGATTATTTTTCGCCTTATCCATAATTCTTGCCAAACTGTTTTTGCGGTAGGATACTTCACATCCAATCCCCTCGTTTGTTAACTTTTCGGTTAAAAATGATGTCATATAAGCAATAAAATGCTCATTTGTACGGGGATCTTTTTCCATCAAATCTGAGTAAATATCAAAATTTTTTGGATCGGTAAATTGAAGTGATAAATTTTCCAACTCTCTTTTTACTACCCACATACCAAGTGACTCTGCAAGCGGTGCGTAATCATTTAGAGTTTCAATAGCCTTTGCCACGCGCTTTTCCTGAGGCATTGTAGCCATATCTCTCATGTTATAAAGCCTATCCGCGAGTTTATAAATAGCCACAATCGGTTTGACCAAAGTTTTTGCAAAAACCTTTCTGACATTTTCAAGATCGGCCACTGTCTTAATCTGCTTTGCTTCTTTTTCCGGACTAAATTGGGTAACACTTTCAACGCCAAAGGCCACTTCTTCACCGAAGGCGATATGGATATCTTCAATTGTCAAATTGGTATCCTCAACCGTGTCATGAAGGAGTCCTACAGCAAGTTTTTCCGGGTCAGTTATTCCCCACTCTTCATACATTATTCTTGTTACTCCCACGCAGTGGGTAAAATAAGGAGTAACTCCGTCTTTTCTGAATTGTCCTGCATGATTTTCTTCTGCAACAGCCCATGCTTTTTGAAGCAGTGGCTCTTTTGCAATCAAATCTTCCAACCTGGGGGGTAGTACTAACTCAGGCGATGAAGAATTATGCAGAATCTCCATATTAAGAAGTGATTATACGCTTTGACGTCAAATGTTACTATGGAGCTATCTCTTTCCAGCTTATTTTCCTGGCGCCGAGCCTTGTGGGGAACATAAGAATCTGGTCTGGGGCGTATTCAAATAACTCAGCAGGGCCGGTATTACCTGCACCTGTTGCCAAGTCTCTTTGCAGGAATGTACCTCCGTAGGTAGCGACAGAACCCCGTACTGTAAGCTTTGTATTACCAGCCCCGGTACTAAAAGTAGAATCTGCCAAATAAATTCCTTCGAGTGAGGTTACAAGTGGGTCAACGTCAATTGCCCCATTTACGAATGCTCCAAAAAATTCCCGTCCGTCGGTTAAATTGATGTTTCCTTTTATAGTAAGTCCCGTTCCTTCAACCAAAAGTATAACTTTTCTATCTGTACCTGTTAAATTAACGGGCGTGTCAATTGAAAGATTTGTCCCACTTCCGGTATATTTGTACCAATAATATCCGTAAGACAAGGTTCCCCCGCTTTCAAAAAAACTACCGTCGACATTGCCGTTGGGAATAGTTGTAGTCACGGTATCGGTAGGAACCTGATTTGCAAAAAATTGATAGTCATAATTCTTGCTGCCAACCGTAGTACTTTGAGCCAGCCATTTTGAGTTCAATGACACGTTTGTGTTTGTCAGATTCGAGGCCGACGAATAAGTTGGAACTCCGGGGTAGCCTCCGCTTCCATCAAGATCAAAATACTGTCCGTCAGGAACACTACTGTTAATATCACCATTGGCCGAAAGATCGGCATCCTTCACTTGCCACCAAGCCCCGGCATTATTGTTTGTAATGTTTACCGACGTTTGTGCCTGGCAGGACGGATTCGTCACAAAAGAAGTAATTGTTGTTGGTCCGGCTGCTACCGCCGAAATATTTGTTTGATAGCCATTGCCGGCATTTCCTTGGTTCGTGGAAAAATCAATGATTCCTGAAGGTGTTGCAACGAAGCCGACAGTGAGACCTGTGTTATTTGGGTTAAGATTTACAACAAATGCTTGGGACGGGTCGCCAACTTTCATGGACAACGACGGAGGAGCGATTAACGTGCAAGATGTGGTGAAGTCGGCAGTTGCTTCTGTATTACAAGACTGTTGACCTTGCACATAGCTGTTTAAAACCTTTACATAGTATTTAACCCCCGGAGTTAGGCCCGTTACGGTGTAGGGTGAAGCAGGCGCATTACCCTTAAAAACACAGAAATTTGTACCGGCGCAATTATGGTTAAAGTCATTTGAATCGGTGGTGATATAAAGTTTTGTAGATGTGCCGCCTGTTGCAGTCCAGCTAATTGTTGCAGTTGTTGCTGTTGTTGTTATTGGGTCAATGACGGGAGTCGTTGCGGGGCAAGCACCACAGACGATTCTTGAACACCACACATTACCATTAATATCACAACGTCCGCCGTTTTCATTCTTGCATCTGTCCGGGTCGACGCAGCTGGTCTCGACGGTATAGATTCCGTTACAGTTTCCCCCACCGGCCCCCCCACCACCCGGCGAACCACAACAGCTGGATTTTCTGCTTTTAATAGACAACACACACTCATCGCCATTTAAAGCGCAGGAGGCGTCAGCACTATTTGTCCAGCAATCATTCTCCGATACGTGACAGTCAGAAGTATAGGTTCCTGAAAAAACTCTACTGCACGTTGTGCCAGATAAACTGCAAGTATAACTGTTGTGAACTACTGTACTGTTACACACACTTGACCCTCCGCAACCATTGGTCGCGTCCACTTGCGGTGCGCTATTTAAGAAAAAATACACGATGATAGGTATCAGAAGTATTGGAAATAAGATCTTTTTAACCACATCTAACTTTACAACAACTAATGATTGCGTTCAATACAGACAAAGTATTATTGGAGATATTTAATACACAGGTCCAATTGTGAAACCAACTGGATAAAATATTGTTGAAGGATCAAATACACCATCGTATAGTTGCTTTTGGAAAGATATTAATACATTCAGCCATTTATAGTAGTCGTGGTCATATTCATTATATTTACTTTTGGTGAAAATATAAGTAATTGCGTCGTCGCTTGATAGTTTACGGGAAACATCAAAAATTGAAACCACCGGCTTAGTTTTGGTCGGGCTATGCAAAATATCTATACCGTCACCAATATCAATTTGTACAGCAATTTTTACAACCTCTTCCGGTCCACCTGGAACCCTTCTAGTATGTGCATATGTGTAAATTACTGATCCGGGCAAAACTTCACCCGTAAACGGGTCTTTTCTCTGTTCCATTACCAAGTCACCGGCCTTGAATTTAACATAAAAAAGTACTGGGTTTTCTAAAGTTTCCTGAACACAACTACCTGCCTTACTTCTATCCTGTATATCCACACAGGTCATCTTGCTGATATCTACTTCCCATCTTTTTAGTACAAATTTCCTTATTTCCCAATTATCCCCAACTTTTTCATAGGCTACTTCATAATTAGGTTTACCCTTTTTGTCAACGGTATCCGTCCAGTTTACTTTGATTACCTTGTTTCCAGTTTTCTCATCAACTCCGTATTCCCATTGGTGTTTTTGAATTTCATCTGAATATCTGGTGTCTCCCCCCAGATTTTCGGGTAGTAATGCTTTCTGTATTTCAAAATCTATAGGTGCGGCCATTTTTATCCCTGAAGCAATGGGACTGTCAACTGATATTTTGAAAACTTTACCTCCGTTTTGATCTTTAGATTCTTCGGGAGGGGTGTATTGTGCAATAATGTTTCCCTGGGCATCGGTTCGCAAGTCCATTGTCAGAACAACATCAAAATCCGAAATTGCGGTCCCGGGAGCAACGGGGGTCGCGCCACCTTTCGGCAATGCCCAAATGACCGAATTGTCGGGAGCAACTGTTCCGTAGATAGCTTTCCATACACCGTTAACAAAAATTCTTCCGTAATTAAGGCCGTCTTTGCCTTGGCCAAAAAGTAATTTTTCGGCCCCCATATCAAACCCCTGGATTTTTTGGGGGTCGATATTTGGATCAGTATTACCGTCTAAAAACTTATTTATGTCGGCCTGGGAAATGGGTAATCCAAAAGGGATTTCGGGGGTAGATGTTGCTTCCGGTGTCGGCGAGGTAGCAGGTGTAGTTGTCGGGGTTTCGGTAAAAACAACGGGAAACGTTGTTGGAGCACAACAAGATATTGTAAATGCCAACCCAACCGAAGTAATAGATACATTTCTTCTTATACTTCTGAAACGGCGGATTTTCTGCACAGCTTCTTCGACACTGCTGTCGACAGAGGCTGTTAGAACCGTATTTACAAGCCCCCTCTTAAAAGTAAATTTTATTTCTCTGCCCTTTTTTTGCGCTGTTGCAATTCTTTCCCTATCCAACTCTCCTACTTGAGTTGGTCTTATCCCTTTTGCCAGTAATTCAAGTGTATGGACCCCTTGGTTAATTGCTTTCTCGTTGGTATCAAGTAGAGTGGCGAGATCTGCTTTAGACATCTGTTGATCAATTCCTTCGATGGAATTTCGACCGGATTTTTCCATTACCGTTTGAATAGCCTTTAATTCATGCCACCTAAGCAGATTGGTGATAGTGCTTTTTGCCTGGGTTTTGAAGGCCGTCTGGTCCTCTTTGTTTGTTAGTGATTTAGGTGGGTGGAGCTCAAAGTGAGCATGAGCAACTCCTAGCCCAATGTGATTACCCTCATCTAATAATTTCGGATAAAAAACTGTATTTTCACGAACGGAATGGATCATCGCTTTTATCCCGGCCCTGACTGAGAATGACGGGAAGGCAACATTAACGGTTCTTGAAGAAATATCGGCTGCCTCACGGATGCTGTTCTCAGACTCAAAACCTAGGTGATCTTTAGCAAACTGTATCTGATATTTCCAATCCATGCCGTTGAAGCTCCTCGAAGGCTCACCCGCATCTAAATAAGTTTCATTTTGCTCAGAACTACCCATAATTTGCGATTCTATTGTCATATTTTAGGTTAAAAATAGTCAACAGTCTAGGTCAAATCCAGCTGTTCTATTGTCCTATAATACTCTTCATTTTAAAATTTGTCAAATCAGGCTGCGGGTAAAGAAAAACCCGCCGGTGGCGGGTTTAAATCGACAAATTTTATTCATGGTTTATTCTTTTTCATAGGCGTTGTTTATTTAATTTCTACTACATTAATTATTGCATCTATTTTATAAATGCTTTTGACTTTCCCCGGGTCAATCTCCCCTGTAACGGTAAGGGTGGCACCTTCTACAATTTTGCTATCGGGTACGTTTTTAAGAATGTAGTACTTTCCGTCATTGGTAACAAGCCCCAAAGCGCAATTATCCGGGGTAACCTCTTTGCCGCTAATTAGAGGAAGGCAGGAAATTGTGCCGGAAAATGTAGGAAACGGCGCTTCAGCTTTTTTGGTTTCCTTTATACTTTCGACCAAAACGAACTGGTCGCAACTGCAATCAGGCAGAGTTGGATCGCAATTTGGTATAAGGTCTTGAAAGGACGCCTTTAATTCTACTTCGGAATTTCGGTATTTCGCGTAAGCTGCGGTAGGTTTCTCAGTTGAACCATCGGGGGTTCGCAGTTGGTAAGTTTTGTCGCCTGCAACAATATACAGTTCGTTCGGGCAATAATATTTAGGCGGGTCGGTATCCTTACCAAGCTTTATGACTCCCTTGAGGTTTATTACGGTCGGCGCTCCTACTGGCGCATTGGCTAACTTAATTTGTCGGTAATATTGAAAAGATAACCCGGCCAAGATAGCTATTAGAAGTATTATTGCCCCAATTGTAATGATTTTGAACAGCTTCATATACAGGTAGTTAAAATTATATCATGTTTTCGTTGACCTACTATTCAAACGCTGTTAAACTGAATTAAATGAAAGTAAAGTACAAAAGAGAAAGCGGTCAGGCACTGGTATTAATACTTCTTTTCCTTGCGGTAGTACTTACTCTGGTGCTTTTTATTCTTTCCCGTAGTATTACCGGGATTGCGGTTTCTTCGGGAAGTGAAGAGGCGATCCGTGCTTTTTCTGCGGCAGAGGCGGGAATAGAAAAAGCTTTGGTAATCGGAGCGGGAGGAACAAATATATCGATTGGCAATGCCACTTACTCGTCCAGTGTTACTAGTGTTGCAGAGGGGGCAAACAATTATATTTATCCCTTAACATTAACTTCGGGGGATTCCGCAACCGTCTGGTTTGTCGCACACGATTCGGCAAATAATGACGATCTAACTTGCGGTGCTGGTAGCCCTTGTTTTATAGGTAGAACTGTAAAAGTTTGTTGGGGAAATCCCGGAACGTCTGCATCGGCTTCAACAACTCCGGCGGTAGAAATGTCTGTTTTTTACGAAACAACTCCAGGGGATTTAGCAACGATAAAAATCGCAAGAGCCGCGTTTGATCCATATACAACAAGGGTTTCTTCCGACACTCCCGCTAAGCCAAATAGTTTTTCTGCTCCCGATGCCGGAACTTGTACAATCGGAAGCGAAACCTATGAGTTTCAAAAAGAAATTGATTTATCTACCTTAGGTATACCTGCCGGTTCTTATAATACACAAAATGGTTTACAGTTTATGCGCCTTAGGATTTTTTACAATACCGATGTTGCACACAAAATCGGCTTTGATGTTAATTTTGCAGGAAACACGGTACTCCCCTCCCAAGGATCGCAAATTGATTCAACAGGTACTGCGGGGCAATCTAATAGGCGTTTAAGTGTTTTTCAGGGTTGGCCGGAGCCGCCATCTGTTTTTGACTTTGCAATTTATAGTTCAACAGGGATTACAAAATAATTAGTATCTAGCAACTGGTAGCTGGTATCTAGTATACTGGTTTAACTGCTCAAATGACTGGACTTGATATTGGTAGTAAAACAATTAAAATCGTAGAACTTCAAAAGGAAGGAGAAGGATTTTCTCTTTCCGCTTCCGGAATTGTCGGTTACTCCGGCAACAGTGTGGACAAAATGATTGACGATAAAGAATATGCCGACCTGGGAGCCGTTGTTAAACATCTCCACAATGAAGCCGGTGTTTCGTCGAGGGATGTGGTTATCTCCATTCCCGAGTCTCAAGTATTTACCAGAACCATCAGATTTCCCATGCTGACCGATGCCGAAATTGCCTCCGCTATTAAATGGGAATCTGAACAATATATTCCTATTCCTATTGCCGAAGCAATTATTCAACACACAATTCTTGAACGTAATGAAAAGTCTACTCCGCCCGAGGTTTTGGTTTTATTAGTTGCCGCCCCGAGGGCTGTAGTTGAAAGATATACCAAAGTGGTGGAGGCGGCCGGGCTTACACCCGTGGCGGTTGAAACGGAACTGATTGCCCTAACCCGTGCTCTTGCTCCGATAGATAAAACTGTTTTGATTGTTGATTTTGGAGCAACCAGTACAGATATCGCTATTGCCAAAAACGGGCTTCTAAGTTTTTCCAGATCGATTCCAATTGCGGGAGAAGCATTTACTCGGGCTGTTTCCCAAGGCCTTGGTATTTCCCCAATGCAGGCCGAAGAATACAAAAAGACATATGGGCTTTCTTCGAAGGAGCTGGAAGGTAAAATTAAAGGGGCGCTTGACCCGGTCCTCAGGATGGTAGTAGACGAAATTAAAAAGGCTATTAATTATTACCAAACTGAAGAAAAGGGTGATTCTCCAAAGGCAATAATTATCTCTGGTGGAACAAGCAGCATGCGGGAAATTGTTACTGCCTTAAGTTCGCTTTTGGGATTGGAAGTTCTGGTCGGAAATCCATTTGCAAAAACCGCGGTAGATCCCGAGACCGCAAAAAAACTTGCCCCCTACGCGTCCTTGTATTCAGTGGCAGTTGGCTTGGCCATGCGCGAGGGTTAGTCAACTAATATGGCGGTCACACTAAATTTACTACCTGCAGAATATACAGTTAGCGGTCCTTTGGGAAAAATACTAAAGGTGGTACGAATGCTGAACGTGATTTTACTTTCAGGATTCATAATTTTTGGGCTAGGACTTGCTGCTTTCTTTGTTTTTAGCTCTATCCAACTTCAAGGTATAAGTTCGGAAGTGGATGCACTTAAATCTCAAATTGTTTCGCAGGAAAAAACCGAACAGAAGGCAGTTCTTCTTAAAGATCGTCTTTCTAAAATTAAAGCTGTTCAGGCAGTTGCAAGTTCCAATAAAATTTTAAATAAGATTGAGCCGTTTTTGGCAAACATCGGGCAAAACTCCAGTTTAAACGAATTAGATATAGACCCCCAAAAACTTGATTTAACCGTAATCTTTAGAAGCAATAGCGAGCTGGGTGTTTTTTTGAGCACTCTTAGAGGGTCGGATGTTTTTAAATCGGTAACACTTACCACCTTTGGGTTTAATCCGGCGAGCGGATATTTGGCTGCGTTTCATATCTTGTAATCATGTTTAAAAATATACCTACGGGAACAAAACAAATATTAGTAGCGGTACTGCCTCTTCTGGCTGTTTCTATTCTTATCGTTGTTGTCGGAAAGTTTGGTTTGTCGAAGATATCTGAGGTAAGGACTGCCTTGACTAAGGCGCAAGCAGATAAGGTCCTTTTAACTCAGAAATTTAATATTTTAAGAACTGTTTTGGTGTCTGTTGGAGACGCTGCCGATGTCTCCCTTATGGCACTCCCCCAAACAAATCCCGCCTTGGCTGTGGCTTCGCAAATTAAACTCGTGGCTTCAGAAAATTCGGTTTTAATCTCAGGGGTTAAAAGCGGTTCCGAAGTTGCTGATAAAACCGGTCTTTCCAGAAGCGACATAAGTTTTAATATTTCGGGGTCGAGGACGGGTGTGCTTGCGTTTATTAAGGGTATTCAGAATATTGCCCCGCTGATTGTGGTTGATAAAATAAAGATTAGCGAAAATAACGGCGTCGTTGATTCTTCTATTTCTATAAAATCTTTTTGGTCTCCGCTTCCCACTAAACTGCCGTCGATTACGACGCAGGTAGCTGACTTGTCTGCTGCTGAAAAACAGTTGATTACGGATATGGGAAGCCTTCGAAAGCCTGTTTTTGTTGTCGTTCCCCCGTCTACCGGAGCAGGTAAAACCGACCCGTTTTCACCCTGAATTACTCGGAGATATCTAATGAGACCGCTTTCTTTTCGAGTGTGGCGCGGACTTTGAGGATATTTCTAAGGGACTTAATCATGTGCCCGCCTTTGCCGATGATCAACCCGATATTTTTAGGATCAGTTTTAACGGAGTAAGCAATTCTGCCTTCAACTTCGTTTTCTTCTACATCAAACTTTTCTTCTCCCAGCACTCCTTTAAGTATAAAATTTAGTAAATCTCGCATATTTATTTAGCACTAATCAATTTCTTGACGGTAGCACTGATTTGAGCTCCTTTTTCTACCCAGACTTTCAATTCATCTTTATCTATTTTAAATTCCTTTTTTGCCGGATTCCAGGTTCCCAGGACTTTCAAAACCATTCCTGTGGCCTTTTTTCTTGAATCAACAGCCACAACCCTGTAAAAAGGTGCTTTTATTCGGCCAAATCTGGAAAGACGAATCGCGATCATATGGGGTCTATTGTACCTTTTTTGCCAGAGCCTGTCTAGCCGCATCCTGTTCGGCAGTACTTTTGCTTTTCCCTTCTCCCCTGCCCCAAGATTCCCCGTTTACGACCACCTCAATAATAAATTTTTTATTGTGATCCGGACCTGACTCCTCGACTACCTGATATTTAGGTGCGGCAAAACCAAGCGACTGGACGTGTTCCTGAAGTAACGATTTACTGTCTTTAAGGGGTTCTTTTGCACGGTCTTCTACGTCTTTAAGCAAATTTGCTTCTATAAATTTTTCTGCTGCCTCGATACCCCGGTCAATAAAAATTGACCCGATTATTGCTTCAACCGTATCTGCCAAAAGCGAGGTGTTTTGCCTACCGCCGCCATCCTCCTCACCTTTACTTAAAAAAATCAGAGGGCCTAAATCAAGCTTTTTTGCTACTTCCGAAAGCGAAATGGTATTAACAATATTGGCACGGAGTGCGGTGAGATATCCCTCTTCTTTGTCGGGAAACTTTGTAAAAAGTCTTTTAGATACTACAAATTCCAAAATCGCGTCTCCCAAAAATTCCAACCTTTCATTATTTGTGCGTACACCCTTGTGTTCATTAACCCAAGAACGGTGTGTTAGAGCCGAATCAAAAAGTTCGGGATTTACGAATTTTGCTTTTAATAATTTTCCTTTATCCATATTCTAGGTGTGGGAAGATAACGACTCAAGAAGGTCCTCGAATGTTTCGACCTCGGCCATATCAACCTTATCGGTGTCAAAACCGGCCTTTGATAATATTTCCAAGTAATCAGTAAGGCTGGTGGGATCCATATGCAGGTCTTCTCTTAAAGATGTTTCCTGCTCAATATCTTCCATATCGATTCCCAGAAAATCAGACAATTCTCTTTTTATTTTTACTGACATGTTGTTTAGTTCGGTATCCATGTTATTCTTTTGCTGATTTTGCGTCAGTTTCGTCTTTATATATTGTACCCAATACTCCGTTGATAAAAGAAGATGAAGATTCCGCACCGTATTCTTTGGCGAGTTCCACAGCCTCGTCTATTACAACTTTAGGAGGTGTATCCTCGTTCTCAAGTTCGTAGACGGCAAGCCTCAAAATTGCCAAATCAATTTTGTTGAGTTTGTCTATTGGCCACTGAGGGGCCGCGTCGCTAATCAATTTGTCAATTTTCTCTTTTTGGCCAAGGATTTTTATTACCATTTCGCCATTTTCCGGTTGCTTGGCAAAGGTTTCGGCAAAAAGAGATTTAACGGCCTCTCTTCTTCTGATATGCCTGGGGTCGGTTGATGTTTTCATCGAATTTAGTATAGAGTGGCAAGCGACAAGAGACAAGTGACAAGAGGGATTAACGCCAGAAGCCACAATATGGGCATGCGCGGTGATTTTCCTTCAATTTTCCACAACTGGTGCACTTTGTTAGGTTCGAAAGAACCATTTTAGGTTGTCCTCCACGTCTGATTCCGGTTCTACTTCTTGTATGTTTTCTCTTTGGTAATGGAACCATAGGCTCAATTATAAATTAATAATTAAGAATTAACAATTGGCAGTCACTCAGATGTGGGTAATGTCGTTCCAGTAGGAAAGACGCCAGCCGTATCTTTCGGTATATTCGAGCTTTGTGACGCCTGTATTTGCTGACCAAACGTGATGCCTAAAAAGATCGAAGATTTCAGGTGTAAGTTTGTCTCTAAATATCGCCTTTGAGGCCAGGAATTTAATGAAAGTGCCATGAGAGACACAAATTATAGTTTGATCCCTATGTTTTGTAAGCAGATGGTCAAGAACCAGGACAGCCCGGGACTCAAGATCGAAAAAATTTTCTTCATCCGAATATTTCCAATCCCGATTGGCAAAATTTGCGGTTACTTCTTTCATAATTTTTTCCACATCGGGGTCATCAACACGTTTTCCCCTAACTTCACTAGGCCTCCTGATTTCCATCAGTTTTTCCCAAAGTTCTATTTTGGCTCCGGTTTCCTTGGAAATTAGTTTGGAAGTTTCCTCGGCCCTCATGTGAGCGCTTGAGTAAATTAAATCAATATTAGCCTCTTTAAAACGGTCCGCAACTTTTTTTGCTTGGTTTTCTCCTTCCGTAGAAAGTGGTGTGCTTGAGGTTTGATATAGATTGCCGATATTGCCCGTAGTTTCGCCATGTCTTACCAAAAATAGCTTCATTTCAATAATTTTAACACAATGTCGAGGGATTGATACAATTTGCGATATTCTTCATTGTTTAGCTGTTCAAAAGGTTTTGAAAGGAGTAAAGGGGAAAGCTCTGTGTTAGAAATAATCTCCTTGGCTTGATTTTTGGTAGACTTTTTAAGTCTGATAATTCCCTCCATGAGTGCATTTTTGATAAGTTTGTTGCCTTTTATACTACGAACCAGCCAACGCATTAAAAATAATTTACCGTCTTTGAATTCATCCGGATTTCGAGGGGTAAGTACTAAAACTGATGAATCTGTACGGGGAACGGGATCAAAATTTTCTTTTCCGACTTCCAACTCTATTTTTGCTCGAAAATATGCGTAAATAATCCAGGATAATTTACCGAAATTTTCCATATTGTCAGGAATTGCGGTCGCTTCCCTACCAAAAGAATCTCCTACCATGAGGATAATACTTTTGAAGTTGGTATCCGCAAGCTTCATTACCAATGGCTCAGTTATGTGGTAAGGAATGTTCCCTACCAGCCAGTAATTTGGGTATTTTTGGAAATCGAGTGTGAGAGCGTTTTCGATTGTAATTTTGAGGTTTTTGTTACTTCGTAGAAGTAAATATAGGGTGGGTAAAAGATCTTTGTCAATTTCCACGGTCTCAATCTGACTGGCATGCCTTGCCAGTTTCCGGGTTAGTTGCCCTTCCCCTGCCCCGATCTCTAAGATCGTGGAATTTTTGGGCACGAAACCGGCGATTTTTTCAAGAATCACCTCGTTAGTTAAAAAGTGTTGCCCGATATACGTCTTTGTCATATGGCTATTTTACCAGAAATGGAGATTATACAGTTGAGGCTTCGAATTTGGTTTTTACCAAGGGGTATTTTTTGGGGTTTTTAATTATATCCTCCGCAACTTCTTTAGTCGCTTTGATCAGTTCAAAGTTGTTCCAAGAGGCAATTTTGAGCTCGGGGAAGCCTGATTGGGCTGTTCCGAAGATCTCGCCCGGGCCTCTGAGCTTAAGGTCCAGTTCTGCCAACTCAAAGCCGGAATGACTCTTTTCCATCGCTTTTAGGCGCGTGTAGGCCATACCTGAGTGAAAGTTGGAGAATAGTAGACAATATGACTGTTTACTGCCCCTACCCACCCTGCCCCTGAGTTGGTGAAGTCCTGCAAGGCCAAAACGTTCTGCACCTTCAATCATCATAATGGTGGCATTGGGAATATCTATCCCAACTTCAACCACGGGTGTTGCCACTAGAATATCTGTTTTACCCTCACGAAATTCATTTAATACTTTCTCTTTTTCTATTGATTTTAATCTTCCGTGGAGCAGCCCGAGTTTTTGATTTATGAATACAGATTTAAGATTTAAGAATTCGGAAGTGACTGACTTTATATCTTTCATTGTTTCAGTCTCTGAGTCCTCTATTAATGGACAAACGATAAATATTTGCGATTTCTCGGTCACTATTTGTTTCTTCATCCACTCGTATGCTCCTTCTCTTTTTTCCTCCGGCACGACCCAAGTTGTGACTTTTTGTCTGCCTTTCGGCATTTCGGTCAAGACCGACAAATCCAGATCTCCGTATGTGGTTAAGGCAACAGTTCTTGGAATTGGGGTAGCGGTCATTGTTAATACATGTGGGGTCCCTGTTCTTTTAACCAAGTGTCTTCTTTGCTCAACGCCAAATCTATGTTGTTCGTCGATAACTACAAAGGCTACTTTACTAAAGTCAACTTTACTGTGAATTAATGAATGAGTGCCAACAAAGATATCTGTTCGTCCAAGATCGTGAAGTTTGACGCTGGATGTTAGAAGCGAGAGACGAAGTTTGAATTTGGAAAAAAGACGATTGAGAGTTTCGTAATGCTGAGTTGCCAAAATTTGAGTGGGTGCCATTATCAAAGTTTGATAACCGTTGAGGAAAGCCGCAAACGCGCCAACTGCCGCTACAACTGTTTTTCCACTGCCCACGTCCCCTTCCAAGAGTCTGTTCATCGGGATTTCACCCCCCAAATCTTTTAAGATTTCATTGATCGTTTTTGATTGCGAATCGGTTAATTTGAAAGGCAGGGATTCAATAAACTTGTAGATAGCCGAGCTGTCAATTTTTAATTTGTTGGTGACGCGATTTTCTTTCCAGTTTGATTTTCTGATTAAACTTTTTAATTGAAGATTTAAGACTTCATTAAAAGCCAATCTTTTTCTCCCCTCCTCCGCTTCCTCCAGATTTTCAGGGAAATGAACTTCCCGTATCGCCTCCTTCAGACTGACAAGGTCCGACCTTGTCAATACATCTTTTGGTAAATATTCTTTGATTTCACTTACAGCAAATGCGTCGCGGATTTTGGTTCTAAGCCATTTGGAAGAAAGACCCGAAGTTTCGGGATAAACGGGTACAAAACGGCCTGTGTGGAAAGTTTGGTCTCCTTCCTCGTCCAGTATTTCGTAATCGGGTGAACTCAAACATAATTTTCTATTAAAAAATCCGACTTTTCCGGACAACGAAACAAGCCTTCCCGGGTATAACATTTTTAAAAGAAACGGCTGGTTAAACCAAACAACCATTAGTTTGCCCGTTTCATCCTCCACGGACCCGATTTGCATTCGCACTCCCCTTTTGGAAAAAATATTTGTGATGGAGACAATTTTGACGTGAATGGTAACTGTTTCATCCGCTCGAAGTTTGTTAATAGTTGTTATTAATGAATAGTCCAGATAGCGCGAAGGAACATGGTAAAAGAGGTTCTCGATGGTATTAATCCCTAATCGTTCAAATTTCTTTTCAAATATTGGCCCAACTTTGGGGAGATCGGAAATGGGAGAATTTAAGTCCATACTGCCAATTATATAACTACCTTGTGTATAGAATATAAGGCAATATCGCTCCGGCCAGAAGGGCCAAAGAGGAGATTATTGTTATAACTACAAATATTTTTTTACCTTTTTTGGATATCATTTTGCTTTCAAAAATGTTCTTGCACCAACTTTTATTTCATCGCCAGGCTTTACGGTGTAAGAAGTAACGGTTACTTTTTGACCGTTAACTTCTACCGCGTTTTGTTTAAGAAGCCTTTTTGCATCACTTACGCTGGCAAGTGACGTAAAGGGTGTTATCGTAACAGCCAGACTTTCACCTGCCTTAACACTTTTGTCGAATTCAGGTGCTTTTTGTTGAAAAGTTTTTGCAAATTTTTGCTCGGCTAAAGTGGCGGCGCTTGTTCCCCAAAGAAACTTAACGATCTCAAAGGCCAAATGCTTCTTTTCTTCCATTGGGGATTTTTTAATTTTTTCTTCCAAACCGTTAAGATCTATTTCTGTAAGGAGTTCAAAGCTTAAATAAATTACCTCGTCCGGAAAGGACATAATGCCGGCATAGAAATCCTCGGGCTGGCCATCCAAAAACAATGCATTTCCTGTGGTCTTGCCAACTTTTTTACCTTCTTTATCCACTAAAAGTTTTGTCGTAAGCACATATTTTTCTTTATTTTTAATTGCTTTCATTAGAGTTCTTCCCATCATCATGTTGAAAAGTTGATCGTTGCCGCCAATTTCCAGATCTACGTCCATCATCACACAATCGTATCCTTGAGCTATTGGGTATAAAAATTCATGGAGATATATAGGGGTGTTAGTTTTTAATCTTTCCTGGAACATATCGCGTTCAATCATTTGCTGAACGGTTACATTTGAAGTAATTTCAATTAAATCTTTGAAAGTAATCTTGTCACTCCATTCGGAATTAAATAGAATCTTGGCGGGATTTTTGCCTTCAAAATCTAAAACTTTTCCCGCCTGTTTATACCAGGCTTTTGCGTTTTCCAAAACTTGTTCACGAGTCAACTTTTTTCTGGTAGCAAGTTTATCGGTTGGGTCCCCTATCATTCCGGTAAAGTCCCCTACCAAGAAAATTACTTCATGTCCCAATTTCTGGAACTGCCTAAGTTTCATCAGGCCTACAAAATTACCAAGATGGAGTGACGGGGCCGACGGGTCAAACCCTTGGTAGAGTTTGATTTTTCTTTTTGCCATGAGCTCCGCTAACGCTTTTTTATCAGGTAAAACTTGTTGTACTCCACGGGTTAAAACGTCATCGATTGAGAACTTCATATCTAAGCTGATATTACTATAATTTGCGTAATAAAAAAAGACCTCTCCTTTTTTGATAAAGAAGAGGTCTTAGACCTATTTATTTTTTTCTCGTGTTAAGATTTTATAAATCAAAAAACACGAGCTAACAAGCATGACGCCAATCCAGCGCAGCGGGCTTACAGATTCTACATGCCAGAAGGGTATCAATAAGGCGAATACCTGGGCAAGAGGTGTAAGGCACATCAAGATGTAGAATGTAATTTCCTCTTTGTCACCAAGATTGTGGGCGACTTGTCCGGCTTTAATAAATGCCCAGAACCCGACAGAGCCGGAAACCACCCCCAGGAATGCAAGATACCCTAATGTGGTGAGGGATGGAATTGTGATACTTTCGAAAAGCATCGCATAAATTGTTGCGCCGATAGCAGTGACAAGTTGAACGACGAACGTGAGAACCCAGGCCCAATTATTTGGGAATGAGCTTGTGCGAACGTTGAAATATGCTTGGGCAATGGCCGCGAAGATCCCAAGGGTCAGTGGTAAAAGCAATATTTTCAAGTTGCCTTCAAGTAAGACTGGAATAGATACTCCCAGAATTGCAAGTAAAACAACGGCCCAATCCCTACCGGTTTTTTTGCTTTTCAACATTGAGTATGAGAAAAGCATTGCAAATGCAGGCCAGGTGTAATTGGCGATCGTTGCCAGGGAAGGTCCGCCAAATTTTATTGCGTTGAAGTAGGCCAGTGAGTAGGCCAATGGCCAAACCAACCCTATTTTTACAAAGGTAAAATATGGTAACCCTTTTTTAATGTTACCAAGTTCTCCAATTACTGCCATTATGGCGATTACTCCCACAACTCCAAACCAATTTACCCACATGGTGGTTTGACCTCCAGCGAGATCTCCTACTTTGGCAAAAAGCGGGACGAAACCCCAGGTAAGTACAACGATCAACGACAGCCAGATGTACTCATACTTTTTGTATAGATTTGTAATAATCATGTTCCACCTCCAAGTGGATATTTGACCTAAATTTTGTATTTGAATGAGCGATAAACTTTACTTCAACTTTCCAACAATAAGTACTGCGTCACCATCTTGAAAATTAATATTCTTTTCAAAATAATTTCTAATTTCAGGATGATTTGAATGTCTTTCCATTCGATCTCCATAAAGCGGTGACCCGTTTGAATAAACTCGTTTCCAGACAAATGTGTTTTTATCAAAGTTGGATTCGTGTGGTATTAAGTTATTGGCAATTGCCAATATTTCCTCCGGTGGTTTGCCATCAATTGGGTAAAGAGATCCTGGCGGACAAAAAGGCCTTAGAGTTTGGACCATGTGTTCATTTTGTGTCATGAGAGAGATAAATCCCGGTTTTGTTTTATCCCCCTTCGCGAAATACCCCGAGCGCGAGCTCTCGGATGGAAGCGAAGAGTTTCGCTTCGGAGGGATTCCGCTCCCGACGAAGCTTGGGAGAAGATACCCCGACCGTAAGGTCGAGGGAGCTTCATCTATAACGTATTTTGTTAAGGCTCTCATCAGCCCCATTCCCTGGTATTTCTTGTCTACAAGGCAAATGTGAAGGTATAGTCCCCTGCTATCGGTTGTCGCGACATCTCTGTAAGAAAAAAAGACGGGAATTTCACCCTGACTGTTTTTAATAATTATTACTTTATCGGTAGGCAAATATGGATATTCTGAAGAATCTTCGATAACGAGATTGTCGGTTGAAGAACGACTCAATGCGCTCGCCCAAAGTTTTTGGAACTTAGGATTTAGCATTTCTTTAAATGGCAGTAACTGTTCGCCACTAGTGAAAGAAAAAGCTTTTAAGTTGTGAGGCCCTAGAGCCTTTTCCAATGAAATGTATTGCGGGAATAAGTCTGTATAAGAAAACTTTGCTTCGGGAGACAAATAGTTCATCCAATTACAACTCTTCTGATATTTCTAATTGTTTTCTTTCCGGTTGCGATTGTTTCGGCGTTTGCTGGCCAAACAACGTCTTTTCCAAATTGTATGTTGTCAATAAATACAGACTTTTGAGCAATTTTAAATAAAGCCTCTTCTTTGTTTTTTACTAGGCCGGACGATAGCAAGATGGACGATAGGTTGGTTCCTTTGGCGACACTAACCTCTCGCATTCTTCTTGGTAGAAGGCCCTGCCTTTTAACTCTATTAAATTCTTCTTGTGCATATTTTGCAGCTTCTATGCCATCGAGTTCTTGGACAACCCTAAAAGCAAGCGCCTCCTTAGTTTTCATTGGATCAAGTTCACCTTTGGCAAGTAACTCTTTAACAATTTCAACTTGTTCCATTGGGATCGATGTTATGAGTTCAAATCCCATTGCGATTGCGCTGTCGGGCCAGGTCATAATTCCTTCATATTTAACCTCGGGGAGATCGCGGATGTTAACAATATTCCCTTCAGTTTTGCCCATCTTTTTTCCATTTGGATCCTCAATGAGTCTTGTTCCAAGCACCCACTTCTCGTGATTTTTATAATTTTTAACCAAAGTTCTTCCATCCAGCATGTTTGGAACTTGGTCTTTTCCGCCTACTTCCAAGTCAACATCCATTGCTACCGAGTCCCATCCCTGCATGAGCGGATATAAAAATTCATGAAGTCCGATTGTTGTTCCGGTGGCGTACCTATTTTTATATGTGGATCGGTTCATCATTTGTTGTACGGAAAAGTTTGCGGCCAACTCCGTTACGTCTTCAAATGTGAGTTTAGATAGCCAGTCGGCATTATTCCTCAATGTTATTTTGTTTTTTGCAGTTGGTGATAAATCAAGTATTTTTCCGGCCTGCTCAACATAATCGGACATATTGCTTTCTACTTGTGCTCGTGTGAGCTTGATTCTGGTTGCGGTTCTGTCGCTGGGGTCTCCGATGGTTGCGGTAAACCCACCGAAAAGCAAATTTACTTCATGACCCAATTCCTGGAACTGCCTTAATTTTCTTAGAGGCACCGTATGACCTATATGAAGCTCAGGACTTGTTGGGTCAATCCCAAGATAAAGCCTAACTCTTTTTTTGCCCATCAACTCTTCTAAACCACGGGAGTCTGGCATGACCATCCTTTTCCCTTCGTCATCAACGGCAATCGATCTCGTTAAAGTTTCTCTTACCGAGACTGCTTCTTTTTCTGATTCTTTTATTTCGTTTAATAATCTTTCACTCATATCTATATATTATTTTTAACTCATGGGCATTGTACACCTTTGGGGCAAGTTTTCAAGAAAACCTTACTTTGTCATTTCTTTTTGATATCTATAGATTGCTTCAGATAACTTAACAAGGCTGTCAATGTCTACCCACTCGTGATCTGAATGTGCACCTCCAGTTATACCAGAAGTCACAATAACATCGGACCCATACTTGTAAAAATGTCTGCCATCGGTAGCTCCGTGCATATGTTGGAAATTTACTGGCTGTTTAACAATTGGTTCAATAACTCTTATCCACCGTTTGACTGAATCAAGATTTGGGTCTGTATAACATCCTTCGCCAAATCCATGTTCGTCTTTTAATATTTCGACGCCGTATTTTTCTGCTAGATCTTTGAGGTCCGCCATACCTGTTTGGTATGTTGCTGGTTTTCCATCAATCTTTACTTCTAGCGGCCAACGCCACCCAAACCAGGCTTCAGCCCATTCTGCTATTTGATTTGCTGAATTCGAAGATTTGTTTTCACCTTGTCCGTTCCCAGTTGAAAAAGCTGTCATTTCAAAAGTCGATTGCCAATCGTTATCTGGTGTCGCAAGTGCGTATTTTTTCCTCATTTCTTGATAAAGACTTACGATATGGTTAACAGGATTATCAATTTTGAAAGCTCTGGAAACATGGCCACCACCATCTTTGCTCATTGCTTTAACATGAAAGTGATGAGGTGCTTTTTGAGAATCCACGATATTAAAAGAGAATTCTCCATCTGGAATGAAAACTACACCAGGTCTAAGTAAACCCTTTTCTATAACATACCTGGCGCCATTAAATCCGCCGACCTCTTCATCCGAGGTTAGAAGTAAACCAACACCTTTCGATGATTTATTCTCTAAAATCCACTTTTTATATGCCATCACTAAGGCGGCGACATGCCCCTTCATATCTCCGGTACCGCGACCAATTAATTTTTCTTTATCTAATTTTGGAGTAAAAAAATTTGTGGGAGCATTGACTACGTCGATGTGTCCCGAAAGAAGTAGTTTGGGTTTCAAAAAAGTTTCTCTACTTCCCCACAGTCTTGATACAACGCCGTTGTTTTCAAATGTTTCGCTGGTAATCCCATCGGTTCTTGCCAGATATTCAGATACAAGGTTTAATACCTGGACTGCTGCATCTCTTTTCCTGACACGATCTTCAGGCGCGTCTTTTGGTTCAATTGAAATAGATGGTATTTTAACTAACTTTGTTGTTAAATCAACAATTTGTTCTCGTTCAGTAGACATATTATTTGATTCTTTTTATTTTTTCTCTAAAACGTTCCAAAAGTACTCTTTGAAGGTCGTCTAATGCATTTTTTACATCCTGTTCGGTTGTATATGGATAATTACCTATATATCTAAAACCGGAAAAGTTAAATTTGGCATCTTTGTCTTCATCAACACCACTATTTACCGACAGATAATGCTTACCTGGTTCCATTAAGTCGTAATAAGTACCCTCCATTTTGTTTATGACATCATTTATTTGTTCATTTTTCAAACCGCCTTTTCTAAGTTCTGTTTTAAAGTCGTTGGAAAGTGCCATTAAAACGGTATTAAGTTGAGGTTCGTGTAAAGGTCTCAGCATTTTAGATCGACTAATCTCTCTGTATGCGTATTCTGCAAGATCTAGGGTGTGGTCTAATAATGTTTTATAGCCTTCTCTGCCAAGCAATTTAATGGTTGCATATGTGGCAATCGCTCCACCACTTCCCCTCGACCCTTCTTGTGTGGCAGACAGCCCTCTTATATATCTTGATTCGGAGTGTAAAAGGTCGTGATCGTTGGGGTTTTTTACAACAAAAGCACCAGCTGAGTACGGGACATACAAAAGCTTGTGCGGATCGATCGTAACAGAGTCGGCATCTTGAATGCCGTCAAAATAATGTTTTTCCGTTTGTGCTCTTGAAAGCATAAAACTTCCACCGTAGGCGGCGTCTACGTGGAAAAATACACTTTGTCGTTTAGCAATGGCAGCTAGTGCCTTTAGATTATCAATCATCCCTGTCTCGGTTTCACCTGCAAGCCCTACAATTGCCACCGGAATTTTTCCAACTTCTTTTAGTCCTATGATCGCCTTTTCAAGTTTTTGAGGAACCATTCTAAAATTATCCGCTTCGATTTCGATAAGACCCATCCCTAGGGTATCGCACTGTTTCTCAACGGAATAATGACGCCATTTAGAGGTAAGTACATACATTGGAGGTATTTTTGTTTCAACTCTTTTATTAAGGTCGTACTTGAGTCCAAGGCTGTTTAAAACTCTATCTCGTGCAATTTTTAGGCAAGCCTGGTTTGCTAACGTTCCGCCGGAAACTATATTTCCTGTTGCCTTTTCGGGGTCGAAACCAAAAGTTTTTGCTAGCCAAGCTATAGATTCCTGTTCCATAACAGTTTCGGATTGGGATACCCCCTGAAAAATCATGTTTGTATTCATATAGGCACCAATTAAATTGCCCAAAATTCCGATTTTATTTCCGTGTGGATGTATCTGTCCTAAAAATCTGCTATCAAATCTTCTTGTGTTACTTTCTTTTGCCAGAACTAATCCCAATACACCCCTCAAAGTGTCCGAGTCTTCGTTTGAATTTTGAAGCCAATCTTTGTATTTAGTTGGCATTCTGTCTATGTCTCCTCCATATGCATAAATTTGAGCCATTACACGAATAGCATCACTGCTTAAATCGGCCAAATCCTCCGAACCAAGAGGACTATTAGGGTCTACGAAGTACTTTTTTACTTCTTCTAATGTTTTTGCTTTTTCGTTTCTTCTTTCTAGTGACATATTTCTATTTCATTATTTGTTTTATGGTCATAAAAAAACGCGCCTCGTAGAGCGCGTTATGCGTTATCCTTTGACAGGTAATAATATTCAGAATTTAACATCCCAATGATTCGGATATTAATCCTACAAATGCGACTTGTCAAGCATTTAGATGTTACTCGTTGTTTTTTTTAAATATTCACACGACAGCTGTGATTTAAGTTTGTTGAAAAGTATAGACTTTTTGTCTTTTAGTAAAGATTTGGCAATCCGATCGGATGTCAAGCCAAGAGATGCCTTAGTGGAAATTGCGTTCATTAATTTTAAAGAATATTTATTTTTGGAAAAAAACATTTCACTCTGCTTGTTCAAGATTCCGGCCAATTTAATTCCGGTCTTTGTATATAGCTGAGATCTTCTTTTTGAAAGATGCCTATTCAATTTTAGAAAATCTTTTTCATTAACTAAAATCTTATTTTCTAGCAAATTTGTCATTTTCCAGATGTGTCTGATGACCCCTAGCAAACCACTTTTATCGAGAATGTCCGCATCGTGTACGATTCGCGCCTCAATATTTGAAGATTTACCTCCATTTTCGTGCAGCGTTGCACATTCAAGTATCTTTTTGAATTCGTTGGTTTGCAGATTTTTGTAGGATTTGAGAAACTTTTTTGTATATTTTTCTACATGTTTCTGGTCGTAATCACTTCCCCAAGCCAAAGATACATCGTGAATCCAGCCCCCAGATTGTGCTATAAATGGGTCACCCCCCTCTTTTGTAACTAGATATCTAATAATTTTATTTACACGAAAAAGATGTCGGTTGCCATTAGCTTTTCCTTGAAAGGCCACGTCCCAATCTAATTTGATAGCATCTTTTTTCATTTGACTTAGGAGCGATTGTCGTCTGTTATCCATGTTCTTCAAATAATAAATCAATACCCAGGTTAATACAAAGATTTGCAAAATGACTGGTTCTGGGTATTCTTTGAGACAACGATATTTGACCCACGTGGTTGTGGTTTATGGTCAACCATCTAAATAACGTTCCCTGAAATTGATCAATATTAATATTTTCTCCGATAATTAATTTAATATTTTTGTTTGCATCAACTACAGTTTTTTCTAAATCTTCCAATTTGTTTAGTTTTAGAGCAAAAAGCGGCTTATGCTTTTGATGGTCTATTTTCGCCATCTCTTCTTTTATGGTTCGGAGTTGAAGCACCCAGACTTTGTCATTTGAGTCGATCGCAAACTCCATATCAACTCGACCACCAATTATTTTTTCAGCTTTAATTAACATCTCGCCAATTTTATTTACTTGAGAATCTTTTACCCACCCATGGTTGTTAACCTTGTTAACTGACTGACCAATTTTTTTGTATGAATCAAATTTTTCTGATGACGACCCAACCACATCTGAAGGTTTATCCGCTGTAACGATTTCCCAACCATTATTATCTCCAGAAGAAAATGCTGCACCCCCACGACCTTCGACAAAAGGACTTATAACTACTGCAAACATTGGGATGTCGCTCAAACCTTGCATATGTCTGTAACTTATCGCTTTGTCGGAAAAAAATGATGAGATTACACGTGAGATTGCGCTTTTAACTTCTGCAGGGTCTATGTTAACTTCACTTTCGTAAATTCCTGCAGCTGAACCATTGTAATCAGTGTCTTCATCAAACGATGAAGATCTCACTGCAAGCCTTGATCTAAAAAATGAAGAGCTATCTAGGAAATTATTTATAGGAAACTCAGTTTTTCTGAGAAGTTCAGAAATTTTATGTGCTATGGTTAATTTTTCTGAAATATTTTTTGCTGAATTAATATTTTGTATTTCTGTCCATATATTGGGTAATGTTTTAAGCCAGTTTTCTACAGTTTCGGATGTAATAACTATTCCGGGAATAACATTCTCTTTTCCAAAAATTAAGCCTGCTTCGCGGAGACCTGCGGACTTTCCACCCACAAGATGCCTTGGTTTTGCTTGGTTAACATCCAGGACCGCCTCACTTTTTTCGAGCGCAGCCAGTTTAGACGAAACATCTTTAAAAAATTCTGGCGATCTCGCTTTAACTTCCTGGTAAATTTCTGTGTTTAGTTTTCCATCGTTTAAAAGTTGGATCAGAAATCTTCCTTTAGCAGAAGTTGCGTCCAATTGTTTAACTTGTGTTGCTAGATCTTGTTTAAACGTTAATTCAAAAGATTTGGACAAGACTCCTCCTGCGTTGACTTCTGCCAACAGAGTATCTGATGTGTCACATGCTGCAGCGTATCTCCACTCTTTACCAGAAAAATTTTTACTATTTTTGACCAACGGGAACCAATTCAAAAATCTAATAAGTGCATTCATGTTTCGGCCAACAGTTTCAGTGTTGGTATTTTTATTAGGTTTAAGTGAATTTTCGACTAGAATTCGAGCATCATCATGTGGCAAGTCTTCTGCCTTGCCCCCCACACTTACAGGTATCCATTGGAGTGCGTTAGCCGCGAAGATAACATCGCCTATATCTACACCCAAAATTTTGGCTATTCTAAAGGTTAAGATAGATTCCTTATCTTTGGAATCAATTTTTGATCGATTGTCTATTTTTTCCCAATTTAAGCCGGACCAGTCAAGTTTTTTTGCGACGACCTTGTTTTTAAGAGCGGAAGGCAACGACATAGCTACTAAATCCAAACCACCCCCACTCCTTTCAGTATTATTTTTAGTAGCTGAGATGGGGTTCAATCTTGTATTTTGTGTGTCACCCACCATTGCTTCAATGTGGTAAAAAGGTGATGCGAACCCAAAGGCTGTTATCAAGCGTAGGATAAGTTCGGCAGCACGTTCATCTTTTTGAGTGGGTAATTCTCTTTCGGAAAAAATTAATTGCAGTCTCCTGTCGTATGTTTCAGCAAAACCTCTCCATTTTTCAAGGCTTTGCCATAATTTTAATGGTTTTGAGGACAGTTCTTTTGACCAGTCTGTAATAATATTTAACTGTCGGTTGTCCAGCCTTTCCCAAAACGGCCCACCTTTTGTTAGACTTGACGCTAATTCTTCAATACTTCCGCTTTCTAAAAATGGGATAACAGGTACTGCCCAAGTCTTGAATATGCCTTGGGTTAAACCATTTTCCCTAACCACCTTAAATTCATCATTTTCATCGCTACCGAAAACATTCACTTTTGCTACGAGGCTGACCATAGTGCGAGTAAATTTTTCTATATCACGTCGTCTCACCTCTTCGTGTATTGATTCTACTTTTTGATTAATAGTTTCTTTCATTTTTTTTAGATACAAAAAAGCCCTTGCATAGTTCCGATAAAAATCAGAACTAGGCAAGGGCCTTTAAAAGGCGGTACCACCTCGCTTTATACTCTTTCGAAAGCTCCTTCCTTCAACTGTGCTCAGGATGACACTTTCTTTGCGCTTTTACGGGCGCTCTCGTGTTAGATTTCGTCTAACCGGCTCTGCAGGGTAATTCGTTAATTTGAGCTTGCGAGGTCTTGCACCGACCGCCTCGTCTCTATTCTTCCGCCTAAACTAACTACTTCGCTGCTTCACAGCTTTTGCTACTGTTGTAGAATATACGACCAGGCCGCATCTTTGTCAAGAGGGTTTTTAAAAAAGTACGAGGGGCATTGGAATAAGTAGAAAAAAATTGTTTTTTTTCTAGTTACCCTAGCCCCTCATAATTAAGTTAAACGTGGCGCGTACGGGAGTTGAACCCGTTATCCCGATTTTACAGACCGGTGCCCTACCACTTAGGCGGACGCGCCGAACGTGAGAAAAAACTTTTTTTCTTCTCGCAATTGAGAAGAGGCGAGTTTCTCTCGACCAGGAGTGTACAACTGAAAGTCTGAGGAGTCAAATTATATAGTCATATTAAAAATAAAATGTCAGTTTTGACATTTTGTTTGGCAAGCGTAGAATTCCTATATATCGAACTCAAAACATAAATTCGCAAAAACCGTCATTTTGTTTTGAGTTTGCTATAGAGTTATCTTATCTGGATTTTTTCCTTCCCCATCCATTTCTGAAGAACTTTGGGGATAGCCACACTTCCGTCTTTTTGTTGGAAGTTTTCCAGAATTGCAATAATTGTCCTACTGGTTGTGGTTATTGTTCCGTTTAAGGTATGAACAAATTCATTTTTCCCCTCTCTTTTAAATTTGATATTTAATCTCCTTGCCTGGAAGTCAGTTGTATTACTTGTGGAAGTGATCTCTCTATATTTATTTTGTGATGGCATCCATGCTTCCAGATCATACTTACGGCTTGCCGCATTGCCCAAGTCCCCTGTCACCATTTTAACCACTTGATAGGGAATACCAAGTTCCTGATAAATTTCTTCTTCGATGGCCAAAAGTTCCTCATGAATTTTATCCGAATCTTCCGGTTTGCAAAAAACCACCATCTCTACTTTTTTGAATTCGTGAACTCTTAAAATTCCACGGACATCTTTTCCATAACTGCCAATCTCTTTTCTGTAGCAACTTGAATAACCAACATATTTTTTAGGCAAATCTTTTTCTTCAAAAGTTTCATCTGTATGCATTCCAACAAGTGTAATTTCAGCAGTTGCAATTAAATCCAAATCCTCGTTTTCCAACGAGTAAATCTGACGTTCTTTATCACTTCTTGCCTGGAATCCGCAACCTACAATATTTCTTTCTTTGGCAACGTTGGGGGTAATTACCGGAGTAAAGCCTTTTTTAGACAATTTCTCAAAAGCGTATTGGGCAAGTGCTAACTCTAAAAGTGCCAAATCATTTTTAAAATAATAAAAACCCGATTGAGCAACTTTTGCACCCCTTTCAAAATCAATGCTGTCTGTAAGTTTTCCTATATCCAAATGATCACGAACGGGAAAATCAAACTTGGGGATCTCCCCCACTGTTTTTACAATTTCATTCTCCTCCGGCGTTCCAACTTTAACATCGTCCGCTGCAAGGTTCGGAACCTTGTACATAAGTTCGTTAAAATCTAACTCAATTTGTTTTTGGTTTTCCTCAACGCCTTTAAGTTTAGTTTTAAGTTCACGGCCCTTTTCTATATCGTCTTTTGTCAATTTGTTTCGTTCGGAACGGATGCCTTCTACTTCCTGGAGAACTTTTCTTCTTTCGACGTCCACTGTAAGAAGTCTTTCAATAACCGTTTCATCGAAGCCTTTGCTTTTTGTTGCTTTTATTACTTTATCTTTGTTGTCGCGGATGAAATTAATGTCTAACATAACCATTATTATAGCAACAAAATAATATTTTTTCTTTTTGCAAACGTGACTGAATCAAGATACAATCAAATTAATGTGGAGAGACAGGATGAGATACAGACAGAACCTAACCAGGAGTAGGAATTTGGTTCGAATAGCCAAATATGTCTTCTTGGGGGTTGTCCTTCTTTTTGTTTTTCTTTTTGTTGCCCTTCCGATATTTTCTTTGACTCTTCCTTCGCCCGATAAGATTGTTCGACAGACAGGATTTTCCACACAAATATTAGATCGTAACGGCCAAGTTCTTTATGACGTGTATGCCAACCAAAATAGACAACCTGAAGTTTTAGCGGACATTCCCTTATACCTGCGACAGGCGACTATCTCTATCGAGGACAAAAACTTTTATACCCATAGCGGATTTGATCCGGTAGGGATTACCAGAGGTTTTTTACGAATATTTACGTCGGGTAGGGCTCAAGGGGGTTCAACTCTGACCCAACAACTTGTAAAGAATTCTCTTTTGACAAACGACCGCACAATTATCAGAAAAATCAAGGAATTTGTATTGGCGGTTGAGATAGAAAAGAAATATACAAAAGACCAAATATTACAGATGTATTTAAACGAGGTGCCATACGGCGGAACAGCATGGGGAGTTGGAGCCGCGTCGCAAACTTATTTTGGTAAAGATGTTAAGGACTTGGACCTTACCGAATGTGCGATTTTAGCCGGAATGCCACAATCCCCTTCTGCATACTCACCATATTCTTCTACCCCGAAGGCATATGTAACGCGAACTAAAGAGGTACTTAGAAGAATGCGCGAAGACGGGTATATAACCGCCGATCAGGAAAAGGCGGTTGATGAAGCCCTTCCTGGTGTTTCTTTTCAGCCGAGGGGCGCCGGATTTAAAGCACCCCACTTTGTTCAATATGTACAAAGAATTTTGGAAAGCCGATACGGTCAGGCAGCCGTTGAGCAAGGAGGCTTAAAGGTGACAACTACCTTGGACCTTGATCTACAAGAAAAAGTACAACAGATAGTAACAGATGAAATTGCAAAAGTTGAAAAACAACATATAACCAATGGTGCCGCAATTGTTATTAACCCTGAGACTGGTGAGATAATGAGTATGGTAGGAAGCAAAAATTTTGGTGCAACTGATTACGACGGCCAGGTTAATGTTACAACTTCACTCAGGCAACCGGGGAGCTCTTTTAAACCGTTTACTTACGTAACTGCATTTAAAAAAGGATATACACCCTCGACTATGATTATGGACGTACCTACAACATTCCCCGGAGGGGTGGGGCAGCCCGATTATAATCCCGTAAATTATGACGGAAAATTTGTAGGGCCAATTCAAATACGTTATGCACTGGGAAATTCCAGAAACGTTCCCGCTGTTAAAACATTGGCTATGATTGGTATAAAAGATGTTCTTGCCACGGCAACCGATATGGGACTTACCACCCTTCCTCCAACTGCCGAGACGCTGAAACGTGTTGGGCTTTCTTTAACACTTGGAGGAGGGGAAGTCCGGCTGATAGATATGGCAGGTGCTTATTCGGCTTTTGTTAACAAGGGGTATAGGGTTGACCCGGTTGCCATCCTAAGAGTGGAAGACGTTAACGGAAAAGTTTTGGAGGACAATCATTTTCAAAAAGGCAAAAAGGTTCTTACGGAGGAACAGGCATATCTTATTAATTCGATTCTCTCAGACAATTCCGCCAGAAAAGACACCTTTGGTGTTAATTCTCTTCTGAATATTGCCAACGTAATGGTAAAAACAGGAACAACAAACGATAAACGAGATAACTGGACAATAGGCGGAAACGATAATGCCATGGTGGGTGTGTGGGTGGGAAATAATGATAATTCACAAATGCTTAACGTTGCCTCAGGGGTAAGCGGCGCCTCCCCCATCTGGAGGCAAATTATTAACCAAGCCTTAAAAGGAAAACCGCCGGTTACTTTTGACAAGCCGGACAATGTCTCTCAGATGGATGTAGACACGATTTCGGGATACCCGGCACACGACGGATTTGCATCCCGAAGCGAATATTTTATAAAGGGGACAGAGCCTTCTCCTCCTGACCCGACACACGTAATGTTAAAGGTATGCAAAAACGATGGCAAGCTTGCAAATCCGAGCGATATAGCATCAAATAATTATGATTCCAAAGAATATTTTCAATTTAAAGAAGAAGACCCGACAGCCTCTAACGGGAGCCCCAACAAATGGCAGGAAGGAATACTTAACTGGGTAAACGGACAACCGGACAGTCGGTATCACCCTCCTATGGATTACTGCGGGACGAGTAATCCCCTGAGTGTCGACTTTACATACCCCCATGACCAGGATTCGAATTTGCCTGGTACTTTTACCGTTACTTTTACTGCCAACTCAAATAGTCAGATTACCCAAGCCTCTTTACAGGTAAACGGTACTATCAAGTGCACTTTTAATAACGGTGCCAATAATTATAAATGTGATTTGTCGGGACTTGCCAATAATATATACACACTTAAAGCGGAAGCGACAGATGCACAAAACCACAAATCTGAAAGTCAAATAACTATTGGTGTGGGAATGTCTGCTACGCCGACCCCCCAACCTTCACCCTCTCCCACTCCATCACCTACTCCTTAATGTTTCCGCCGAATTTATTTTTGACCGAAGCAATAATTTCTTTGCGGGTAATTTCGACATCCGCATTCGTTAAAGTTTTGTTTGGGTCCAAGTATTCAACTCTGAAAGTACAAGCATCATTATAAGTATCCTTAAGTTCGACTTTGTAAATTGTAGATTGTACTTTGTAAATTTCATTAATGACGTCGCCGATTAAAGTTTTATCCGGCAGTGTAAAAGTTATATCTTCGATTTGTGCCGGGTATTTGGGAATTTCTTGGAATTTTAGTGGTTTGATAGATGACATCAATTTAGAAACTGAAAACTCGTAATATATTAATTTGTCGTTTGTAATACCCATAAATCCGATATCATTTCCGTCAACTTTTATCGTTACAGAATGACTGGCAGAAAATCCATTTATGTCCTCAGCTGTAAATTTAGCATTGATGTTTAATTTAGATAAAAGAGCTTCGATAACTCCTTTTGAATTTCTATAACTATGTCCGTACAAAATACCCGCCAATGTCATTCTCTCCTCCGGCAAATCATTCTTTCGTGGAATGTAGACGTTAGACATTTCGAACAAATGAAAATTTTCAAAAGTACCGATATTTGTTTTGGCGGCGCTCAGAAGCGAGGGCATAAGTGAAGTTCTGAGAAATTCACTGTCTACTCCCAGAGGGTTTTTAAGTCCTAACGCTTTTTCGCCAACAAATTCTTTCGGAACAAGAGAAAGAGTGTAGATTTCGTTTCCGCCAAGACCGACCAATACATTTTTGATATTGGTTTCAAAAGCAAAATCCGATTGGGGAGGTTCATTTGGAATGACCCCTGACATTATCTGGCTTGGGAGATTGTGGTAGCCATAAATTCTGGCAATTTCTTCAACAACATCTTCCTCGCCTAAGACATCTTTTGTTCTGAAACTGGGTACGACTACTTCCAATTTGTTTCCGTGCCAAACGGATTCAAATTCCAATGAACCGAGATATGTGGAGATGTCTTTCTTGGAAACTTCGATACCGAGTTTTTTAATAATAAGTTCATTGTCAATTAAAATTTTTATGGGTTTGTAAGCTTTGGGGTAGACATTTAAGATTTCCTTTTCGGGATTTCCTTTGCAGATTGTTTTAAATAAGTCAATTGCAGTTAAGATAGCCGGAGAAACAAGTTCGGTATCTATTCCCTTTTCAAATATTGCAGCGGCCTGGGTTCTTTGAGCCAGTCCCATTGAGGTTTTGCGGATTCTGGTAGGATCATATGTTTGGACAAACAGGAGAACGTTCTTGGTGTTGTCGTCTACCATAGAAAGCGCTCCGCCCATAACTCCGGCCAAATCGATTAGTCGCCCTCCGCCATCTTCAATTACAATATCTCCTCCGGTCAAATCAAACACTTTGGCGTCAAGTGTTGTAATTTTTTCTCCCCTTTTGCTTTCCCTAAGAATCATTTTTGAACCCTCGATCTTGTCGTAATCAAAAGTATGTACAGGCTGACCCAATCCAAGCATTATGTAATTACTGATGTCTACTACGTTGTTGATTGCGCGAACTCCGCAAGCTTCAAGTCTTTTAACCATCCAGTCGGGTGAGTGATCTATGTTCACATTTTTAATTAATACTGCAGTGAAACGTGGGCAAAGATTTGGGTCAACGATAGCTGTAAGATATGGAACCTTTTTAACAAAAGAATAGGAAGCGGACTCAGTTTTAATTCTTTCAAGTTTGGCTGGCACTTTAAATCTCGGTAAGATTGCCAATGCTTCTCGAGCGATTCCATAAACGGAGGCTGAATCAATTCTGTTTGTGGTTACTTCAATTTCATACAATGAATCGTTTCCAATCTTATTAATTCTTTCCACGGAAGGACCACACAAGGATAAATACTCAGCGATTTGTTTAGGGGTCGCCAATGTATCTAAATATTCTCTAAGCCAACTGTCTAATATTTTAATATCCATTTGATTAAATTCGAAATTCGAATATCTAAATCCGAAACTAAAACTGAGTAAGAAAACGCAGATCGGGACTGTAAATCATTCTTACATCCGGAATCGCCAGCCCACTTTGCATCATCAGTACCCTTTCCACTCCCCAACCAAAAGCAAAACCAGAATATTTTTTTGGATTAACTCCTCCGGCTTTTAATACATTGGGGTGCACCATTCCGGCTCCTCCCATTTCCAACCAACCGGCCTTGCAGACTTTACAACCGACGCCGTTGCAAATACCGCAACTGATATCAATCTCAAAAGATGGTTCGGTAAATTGAAAATGGTACGGACGAAGCCTGGTTTTTCGCGTTGAGCCAAAGAATGTTTGTGCAAAATAATCTAACGTTCCTTTGAGATTAACGATAGAAATATTTTCATCAATAACCATGCCTTCAAATTGATGGAACATTTGGACGTGAGATATATCTGATTGCCTCCGATAACATTTGGCAATATTAATCATACGGATTGGCGGTACTTTTAACCTTTGCATTTCGCGAACTTGACCGCTTGAGGTGTGTGGTGTTAAAACCATTTTTCCAAATCTGGAATTTTCGGGATTGTTGACAAAAAAAGTTTCCCATTCATCGCGTGCGGGGTGCCCCTTTGGCATATTTAGTGCTTCAAAAGCAAACCAGTCCCATTCAACCTCGGGGTAGCGGGCGCGTCTGAAACCTATTCGTTCAAAAACCGACTGGATTTGATTAATAGCTTGAGTAACGAGGTGTGCATGCCCTACTTCCTTTTTAATTCCAGGGATTGTAGGGTCAAACCATTCGCGGGCATTCTCTTTAAAACTGTTTTTCTGATCCAGGAGCATACCCTCAAGGGTTTTTTTTGTTTCGTTGATCAAAATACCTATTTGTTGTCTTTGGTCTTGCGGAACATTTTTAATGCCCTTAAGAATATTTGTTATTTTTCCGTTTCTGCCAAATAAATCTATTCTTATTTGTTCAAGCTCTTCGTTATCTTTGGCACCGGAAATTTGCGCTATGGCCTGATTTTTTGTATTGATGATATCATTCGAGTTGTAAGACGAATAACTGATATTGGAATCAAGATTTTTATTTTCGACCTCCGGATGTTCTGGAATCGACTCTATTTTGTAATGAATATAAACATAAATATCTTTGTTTGTAACATTTATTTCAGAAATTCTAATAATTTCACCAGTTTTTTTAACCTGTGTTCCACCATCCGGAATTATTGAGTAATTCCCAATTTGCATTATTCTTAATGGTTTACTTTTTGGTAGATTTTCAGGAATCCATGTAGCTCTTTTTTTGAGTTCGTCAAAGGATACAAACTCAGTTTTTATCGGCAAATTTTCATTTATAATTTCATTGGCTTTTTCCAAGATGATTGTTGAAGAAATTTGACTAAGGTTACCTTGATATTTAATAAAAGATTTTTTACCGTGTTCCGCTTCAACTGGAATCAGCGCTGGGAATAATGTTTGTACAGCATCATTTACAATGTGTCCTGCAGAATGGGTACGCATGTTTTTATATCTGCGATCCCAGTCAATGTTACATTCAACCACCTCGTTTTCTACCAAGTTACCGACTAACCTTCCAATATGCACAACCTCTCCGTTCTTAATTATGGTTTGTTGGACTTCAAGGCTTCCACTTTTTCCTCTAATTACACCTTGATCAGAAGGTTGCCCTCCCCCTTCAGGATAAAATATAGTTTGATCCAAAATAATGTTGGCCATCGAGTCGTATTTTTCGATAGATATAACTTTTGCCTCGAGAGTCTTTTTGTATTCATCTTCGTAATAGATTTGTTTGGTTTGCATATATTATTTTCTGTTTAGTGATAAAACGTAGGATTCCAATATTTTATAATAAACATTGAGGCTTTTGATACTAACCCATTCATTATCGGTGTGTGGACCCGCTCCAATTGGTCCAAATTCAATCCCCGCTGTTTTCGGATAGTGTCTTAAGTCCGACGCTCCATTTTTTCCAACAACTTCAATTTTCTTTCCAAGCGCTATTTCCGAAGTTTTAATAAAACTCTGAACGTACGGATCGGATTCCGGCGTATTCATTGCCGGTTCAAATTCCAATATTTCCACCTTGGCATTTTTTGGAAGCAAAGATTTAATTTTCTTTAAAGTCTTTTCTCCTTCGCCTGGGATATATCGGGCGTCAAGCCGGACACTTGCGTCGCCCGGAACTTTGTTGCCTGTTTCATTTGTAGTGCCAACTATAGAAACATTAACAGTTGTTTCCCAAACCTTTTTAGTTGGGATTGGATAAATTTTCCAAAGTCTGTTTAAAAATTGATTCATTTCGTAAATCGGGTTTTTACCTTCCCATAAATAAGCCGCATGGGAAGCAACACCTGTAAAATCTATCTTTAACCAAAGAACACCCTTAGAGGCAACACTGACGGTAAAATCGCTTGAGCATTCACCCACAACAATACAGTCCGCATCGATTCCTTTTTTGAATTGATATTTAGCCCCGTTAAAACCGCCTATTTCTTCGTCGGTTACAAGTTGAAGCCCCAACGGGTAATCAACTTTTTTGGCAAGGTCTTTATATAGCAAGATTTCGGCTGCCCCTGCAGCTTTCATGTCGTAAGCGCCACGTCCGTAAAGCTTATCTCCAACAACTTTTGGCTTATACTGTTCGGAATTTCCCGGAACAACATCCAAATGCGCGTCGAGAATCAACTTAAATTTTTTGGGCAAAGTTTTAGTATTATAAAAAATAATACTGGGAACCTCGTTGCTTTCATATTCTTTATAAAAATGCCCTTTAAGTTCCTTTTTGGCAGTTTCCAATACACGGTTCAATTCCTTCGTTTCACCTTTTACGGAAGGAACTGATATCAGCTTTTTTGATAATTCTAAAATTTTATTTTCCATATATGTTATTTTAAATCAATTTTAGCAGTCGTATAGTGTTTATTTTTCAATAACATTAATTATTTTCATAATTTGTCTTTCCACAAGTGGGTCAAGCGATATTGTATGCAAACAATCTTTGTAATCGTTTGCGGTTTTTC
The DNA here is from genome assembly GCA_016432365.1 of Candidatus Woesebacteria bacterium. Taxonomy (GTDB): domain Bacteria; phylum Patescibacteriota; class Microgenomatia; order UBA8517; family UBA8517; genus GWB1-39-10. Next base: position 779,374 of record CP066686.1, on the reverse strand, counting down.
TCCAAGCTATTTGCCAAACAACTTGTCCAGTTTTTTCATTTACCCATGGGCGAATTGAGGCAGCCTCCATTCCGGCGTCTATTGCTTTTTGCTGCATTTTTTCATCATTTAAATCACAATAGTAAGTTGCCACCTGTATACCAACAGCTGTCAACAAATTTACTGTTTCATCTAAATAACCGCCGTTCAAAATGAATGCGGACGCGTCCGGCAAAACAACAACCGTATTTATTCCGGCTGTTTCGATTTTTTTGATATCATTGTTAACTGAGACGATTGAACCAATCTTTTCGGAATTGTAATTAATGCTATTTAAAACTCGTTCCTTTGTCGTCTTGGCATTTGGTAATTTAGCAGCGCTTAGTGATTGATCCTTTGGTGTTGGGTTTAACGAGCTTTTTAGGTTGTTTGCAAGTTGTTCACGTATTGTGTTGGGAAGTTTTGCAATCTCATTTTTGAGGTCTAGTTCGTTGACCGGAAGTGTGGTCATGTGTACCATGGTTTCCCTTGCAGGTCCTAGTTCTCTTCCTTCTGAATCTTTGTGATTATAAACAACATGTTTTCCCTGCTCGAGTGAAATTGCCTTCATGCTGGCTCCCATTCCTGCACGTTGCATTCCGATTTGATCCCCTCGAACGTCAGCCCACGCATATTTCTCCTCACTGATAGCTTCTAATGATAGCTTTTTTGTTAAATATGTTGCCGCTCCATTTTTTCGTAAAGATGGGTCAATCATGACGCGCATTACTTCGGCCATTCTGGAATCACTTAAACCAAGCACGGCACAACCTGTAATTTGATTGTTTTCGTTTAAGATTACCCACCTTTGCTCACCTCTGGCGATTGCTTCTTTTGTGCCATCTTCCGAGAATACATACTCGAATGGATATCCTTCAAAGGCTTTCTTTGCCAAAGATGCCAGATTCCCAGAATCTTGTATTTGAGCTTTTCTAATGTTTGGTTGTGTTATGTTTAGTTGTATTTCTATCGACATGTTTGTTAGTTTTGGACCTTCACCACTAAAAAACCTCCTTTCGGAGGTTATTCTTTAAAATCAGCAATACCTCCGTTACTTTTCGGGGGTAAATTCAAATCCAGCTTCTTTAACTACTTTTTTGAATGTTTCCATGTCGTGAATTGCGATATCGCTTAGGATTTTGCGGTCGATTTCAATTTTTTCCTTTTTGAGTCCGGCAATAAACTTGGAGTAGGAAACGCCCAACTTTTTAACTGCTGCACTGATTCTAATAATCCAAAGACCTCTAAGATCTCTCTTCTTAAGCTTTCGACCGGCATAGGCGTAAGCGCCGGCATGGACCACGGCCTCTTTGGCCACTTGGATCCTTTGATTCCTGGCTTGTCTAAAACCTTTTGCTCTGGCTAATATTTTTCGATGTCTCCTTGCGGATACGCTTTTTACTCTCATATTTTAGTTCTTTACTCCCAATGCCTTTTTAAATTTCTTTGCATGAAAACCAACAACTTCTTTAACTTTGGCAAGATTGCCCAACCTCTTACTTGATTTGCTTGCTTTAAGATGCCTTCTAAAGCTTTGACGCCTCAAAAGTTTACCATTTTTGGTAATCTTTATTCTATTTGTTAGTGATTTTCTTGATTTAATTTTTGGCATGGTTCGATTCGTCTGACTCACTCACCACTTTAGTGTCTTGTTCTTTCACTTTCTTTACCTTATTTGTCTGTGATATTACGGTTATCAGATGCTTTCCTAAGAATTTTGGCGGCATGTCTGTTATGACCGTTTCCCCAAATTCAGTAAGGATCCTCTTAATTACCAAGTACCCTGTGTTTTTGACTCTCATCTGAGGACCGGTAAATACTACCACCACCCGGACCTTGTTCTTGTCGTCAAAAAACTCTCTAATCCGCTTAATTCGTGTCTGGAAGTCATTTTCACCGATGAACGGACTGAATCTGATCTCCTTGACCTCTCCGCCCTTAACACCCTTACTCTGTTTGGCTAGCTTTTTTTCCTCCGCGTACTTAAATTTGCCGTAATCGGCAATCTTAGCTACGGGTGGCGCGGCATTTGGCGCGATCTCAATAAGAGCTAGTCCCGCCTCATGGGCCTTTTTAATAGCCTCATCCTTGGCTAAAACTCCCACCAATTTCCCCTCAGAATCAATAACCCTCAGGGAGGGAGCCCTTATTTGATAATCTGTGCGCCAAAAAAGTTTCTGTTTTGCCAACTTGGTTACATGGGAATTTTACCTGAAATTGAGCGTAATATCAAGATAGTATTAAATTGTGGCCAAATGCCTGGTTCGAGTGTGCCTGAAGTCTTTTTGTCAATCGTGTATAATAATGCTGCCATGGAAGCTAAAGTTTTAGATTTTTTGAAAAAGGAACATGTTTCCGTTTTGACAACACTTCTTCCGGATGGTAGTCCACATTCGGCCAGTATGCACTTTGCCATGCAAGATGACGGCAATCATTTTGTTTTTTTTACAAAAAATGTGAGCCGAAAATGCGGTCATTTTGAAACTGGTATTGAATACCCGGCCTCCCTTGTGGTTGGTTTTGATGAGAGGCAAATGATTGAGTTCCAGTCTGAAGGAATCGTTCAAAAAGTTAGTGAGGCAGAATCGGAATTATGCGAAAAGGTGTTTGCTTCGAAATTTGAAGGGGCCAAATTAGATGATGAGCATATCGTCTTGAAATTCACACCCAAGTGGTGGAGATACACAGAGTTTAAACCTGAGTTTAAAGCGATTTCTTCCGAAGACTAGCTAATTAATTTTCTTCTCCTCAATTTCTTTTTTCAAAGTCTTTATGAAGTCTTCTAAATTTTGAGATCCAAGATCCGTACCATCTCTTCTCCTCACAGCAACTGCTTTGGCTTCTGCTTCCCTATCCCCCACAATAAACATATAGCTAACCTTTTCCATCTGTGCATCGCGGATTTTAGCCTGCAATCTTTCGTTTCTTGTATCTACTTCTACTCTTATACCCTCTTGTTCTAGCGCACTTTTGACTTTCATCGCATAATCCAAATGTTTTTCGGTGATTGGTAAAATTTTGACTTGAACCGGGGTTAACCATGTTGGGAAATTGCCTCCGAAATGCTCAATCAAAAATCCGATAAACCTTTCATGCGATCCAAGGGGCGCTCGGTGAATGATAACCGGTGTTTTTTCAGTTCCGTCTTTATCTACATACTTGAGTCCGAACCGTTCACCCATATATAAATCGATTTGGTTCGTAGAAATAGCGAACTCACGGCCAATTGAAGTTTTGATAATAAAATCTATTTTAGGTCCATAGAAAGCGGCGCTGCCGACTTTCTCAACCATCGGAATGTCGACTCTCTTCACCGCTTCTCTCATCAATTTCTCTGCATGAATCCACATTTCCTCATTACCATGGTATTTTTTAGTGTCAGCCGGGTCGCGAAGAGCAAGCTCCAAATAATAATCTTTAATGCCAAGGCTTTTGTAATAAAATTCATGAAGTTTCATCACCTGAACAAATTCTTCGACAGCCTGTTCATCTGTACAATAAATATGTGAGTCGTTTTGTGCAAAGCCCCTAACCCTCATTAAGCCAAAAAGTTCACCTGAAGCTTCGTATCTATAACATGTTCCATATTCAGCCAAACGTAAAGGTAAATCTTTATAGCTACGAGGTTTACTTTTATAAATCATATGATGGTGCGGACAATTCATTGGTTTCAAATAATATTCCTGACCATCATCAAGTGTCATGGGCGGATACATATCCGCTTTATAATACGGGAGGTGTCCCGAGGTATAGTAAAGACCTGACTTTGTAATATTAGGTGTAGTAACCCTTTGGTATCCCCATTCTTTTTCAGTTTGTTTGGCCCAATTCTCAACTTCTTCTTTAATAATGTTCCCCTTTGGCAACCAAAGAATCAGACCTTGTCCAACGTCATCGCTAATGGAAAACAACTCCAGTTCTTTGCCCAGTTTTCTATGGTCGTGTAGTTTAGCCAATTCCAAATTTTTTAGATAATCGTCCAACTCTTTTTGTGATGGAAATACTGTTCCGTAAATCCGCTGCAGCATTTTATTTTTTTCATCCCCATGCCAATACGCTCCGGCTACAGAGAGAAGTTTAAAAGCCTTTAGTTTTCCGGTTGACTCAACATGCGGACCACTGCAAAGATCCAAGTCAATCTCCCCCATTTTGTAAATTGAAACTTTTTCGCCCCGTTTTTCAATTTCATCTATCCACTCAAGTTTGTAAGGATTGTTTTTAAATATTTCTCTGGCTTTTTCGACAGAAATATCTTCTTGAGCCATGGGCAAATCTTGGTCAATTAACTTTTGCATTTCCTTTTCGATCTTGGAAAAATCCTCTTCCGAGATTTTGTCATCCGAGTCAAAATCGAAATAAAATCCTTCGGGTGTAGCCGGGCCCATTGCCTTTTTAAGTTTGGGGTAAAGATTTTGCATGGCGGTATGCAAAACATGTTCAGCCGTGTGTCTTAACGACCACAAAGCCTGCTCCTCTTTTGACATCTTTTCTAACTTTTCATCTAAAATTTTTGACATACTTAATTATTACCTCTTAAACTAAAAAAAGCCACCTCTTTGTCGGAACCCTTTGACTACGCTAGGGGTGGTTCCATCCGACTTTTTAGTGACTTAATTATTCTTAATTTCGCTTAAGAGGCGCCCCACTCTGCGGTTGGTAATCGCATACAAACGCGGGAAATTTAATTCATCTTAAATATATAATGTTGGTGAGGAAAAGTCAAATTAAAAATACTTGGGACGTGAGATATCAATTTTTGTTTGACGTCTCACGTCCCGATTTGAATGTTTGATTTGCTACAGCGGAATTATTTCGACTCCTGTCGCCTCTTTTACCTCGGAGCAGAAGAGGCTTATTTTGGTTGGGTCGCCGTTCCAGCAATGCCGCAAACCGTATGCGAAAATGACAGGTTCGCCGATAGACAGCATCTTTCCATTATCAAGATTTGCATGATAGTAAGGTTCCGTGTATCTCTTGAAGATACACTCATGGATAAAGAGATTTTCTCTATCCCTCGTGATGATTGTATTTATCTTCCCGGCGATATCGGTGAGTACGTTCCAGTCTTTTGTTGCAACTTCAAATACAAGAATCATTTGAGTCTCCTTTTTGATAGTAAGTGCAAGAAATCGTGGGGAAATTGTACTACTTTTTTTGAAGTTTTGCTTGTTTTCTGGCCTCTGTTTCGTCCAGGATTGCTTTTCTTATACGGATTGATTTAGGGGTAATCTCCACGAGTTCTGAATCGTCGATGTATTCCAAAGCCTCTTCGAGTCCCATCCTGTGAGGGACGTTAAAGTGTTCCATTGAACCGTCACCCTTACTTCTCATATTGGACAGTTTCTTCTCTTTACAAGCATTAACGCGGAGGTCTCCGGCCCTTGAGCACTGTCCGATTACCTGGCCTTTGTATACCTTTTCTGCAGGTCCTACAAAAAACTCTCCCTGATCCTGAACTTGAGTCATACCATAAAGACGTGTTTCTCCGGTTTCAAAAGCTACCAAACTCCCGCGTTCCCGTTCTCTGGTAAAGCCATCATCCGGCATAAATTCATAAAATGCGGCGTTCATTATCCCCAAACCCTTCGTGTCTGTAATGAATTCACTTCTGAAACCGATTAACTCTTTGGTTGCAATTGTAAATTCCAAATATGTAATTCCTTCTGTTGTTTCCATATTGTCCATTTTTGAATGCCTCTGGCCCATCTTTTGAATAACAACGCCGGAATAAGCCTCCGGAACTTCGACATACAGTTTTTCGTAAGGGGTGAGTTTTTTACCGTCAACAATTTTGTTTACCACATGAGGTCTACTTACTTGGAACTCGTATCCTTCTCGTCTTATGCGTTCAATAAATATTGCCAAGTGCAGTTCTCCGCGTCCCATGACAGTCCATGTTCCGTCCGGATTATCAAATACCCTAAGAGCCACATCCGTTTCCAGTTCTTTGTACAATCTGGCCCTGATCTGGCTTGATGTTTTAAATTCCCCCTCATGTCCGCCAAACGGAGAATTGTTGACCATAAAAACCATTTTGACTGTCGGTTCCTCAATATCTAAAAGCGGCAGAGCAACCGGTGAAAGCGGGTCAGCGATAGTTTCTCCGATATTAACATCCAAAATTCCTGTTACTGAAACAATATCTCCCGCAAAAGCTTCTGTTTCATCTTTCTTACCAAGTCCTTTAAATGTTGTAAGTGAAGTAATTTTATATTTATTTATTTGTCCTTCACGGTTGATATGGGCAACGTCTTGGCCGTTTTTAATTGTGCCGGAGTGGATTTTACCTATGGCGATCCTTCCTTTATAGCTATCGCGTCCGATATTGCTTACAAGCATTTGAAGCGGAAGATCGTTGTGTATTACGGGAGGTGGAATTTCTTTGAGAATCATATCAAAAATAGGCGTAATATCGGTCATTTTGGCTAAATCCGGTTCCAAACCCGCTTTCCCGTCACGGCCGCTGGCGAAAACTACCGGGAAAAAAGCTTCTTCTTCTTTTGCTCCCAGTTCCACAAATAAATCAAAAGTTTTTCCATGAACCCAGTCGGGTCTTGCCCCTTTTTTATCAATTTTGTTTACAACAACAATTATTTTGATACCAAGTTTTAATGCCTCCCGGAGAACAAATCTTGTCTGAGGCATAGGGCCCTCCTTGGCATCAACCAACAAGAGAGCTCCGTCAGCCATAGAAAGGACACGTTCAACTTCTCCTCCGAAGTCTGCATGACCCGGGGTATCGATAATATTAATTTTTATGCCCTTATACTCAACTGAAGCGTTTTTACTAAAAATTGTGATGCCTCGTTCTCTTTCAAGTTCGTTACTGTCCATTATTGCCTCTTGGCCCTCGTCTTCTTTCTTCATCTCGGTATGAGATTGACGCAAAAGAGCGTCAACCAAGGTGGTTTTACCGTGGTCAACGTGAGCGATGATGGCAACATTTCTGATTTCCATAGTTTTAGGGCAAAGATAACTCCGCCTGCGCGGAGTTGAAGCCTATAGCTTTGATTATACTCCTAATTAATTAATTTATCCAGTGGACTCGGCGGGAATTGGACCCGCTACTCTTCCATGCCATGGAAGCGTGTTACCGGTATACCACGAGCCCGCATCGAAATAGACAGGAACAACGAATTATAACATCTGTAAACTCAAAAAAGAATGGTTTACGTTCACAACGATGCAAATCGGTTTTCCCGAAGAATATTTGGGTATATACTCATAGAATGAACTTTCTTGACGTCATAATTCTCTCTGCAGTAGAGGGAATAACCGAATTCTTGCCTATTTCTTCTACCGGGCACCTGATTTTGGTTAGTAAGCTTCTTGGCATTGCAGAAACAGATTTTGTAAAAACTTTCGAAATTGTAATCCAACTTGGAGCGATCATGGCAGTTGTCGTTCTCTTCTCAAAGAAATTGTTGACAAGGTCCGACCTTGTCAAAAAACTTGCGGTTGCATTTATACCAACAGCTATTGTTGGATTTACTCTTTATCCACTAATTAAAGGGGTATTACTGGGAAGCAGCTCAATAACTTTAAATGCTTTATTCTTTGGCGGTTTAGCTCTAATTGGAGTCGAGTATTTTATCAAAAAGCGAAAAGCTATAAGCGAAGAAGGGAAAACTATAACTTACCGACAGGCGTTAATTATTGGGACTTTCCAGTCTCTCTCGGTTATTCCCGGAGTTTCCAGAGCCGCGGCGACAGTTGTAGGTGGGCTTCTAGCGGGACTAGATCGGCCCACCGCAGTCGAATTTTCATTTCTTTTGGCAATTCCCACAATGTTTGCGGCAACCACCTTGGATATTTACAGATCTCGTCAAATGATTGCACAGAGTGGATTTCTGACGCTTTTTATGGGATCCGTTCTCGCATTTTTCTTTGCAACTCTTGCAGTTAAGTTTTTAATCGGATACGTCAAGAAGCACGATTTTACCGCATTTGGAATTTACAGAATAGCTATCGCAATACTTTTTTGGTTTTTTGTTAGATAAAATCAACCATATGATAAAAGCTTTAATTTTTGATTTTTCTAGAACTCTATTTTTTCCCAAGGATAAAGAATATACGGGAGAATTGAACGCTCTTCACAGGAAACTTGCCGTAAATCCAAGTTACGATATATTGCAAAATTTCGAATTTAATGAGGAATTAATGATATTTCTCAGAAATTTAAAAAATAGGTATAAGCTTTACTTGTTTACGTCCGGAACTATTCAGGATGCACCGGAAATAAAATATAAGGTTGCTTCGTTATTCGAAAAAATTTTTTCTGCTGAACAGATGGCTATTTCTAAAAAGGATTTGGAATCATATAAAAGGATATCCCGGACCTTAAAATTAAAGCCTGAAGAAATTTTGTTTGTGGACGATTTGGAAGACAATATTTTAGCTGCTAAATATGCAGGTTTGAACGTCTTTCAGTATAAAGACAATCATAGCTTAATGGACTATATCGATCTTTTGGAATGACCCCATTCCTGCTACAATCCTCAACAATGGAAAGATTAAGATCCGAAATTATTGAAGAATATTTTTTTGACGTTCCGGTGTGGGATGCGGAAGGGCATATTTGCCCCGCCCCGCCTGAGGCGATTTCAAAGTTTGAGGAACTAAAACAAAACTGGATGCAAACTTTGCCAAAACTCTCACAGGAGGTTCCGAGCGTCGCACTTTACCCGATTTATAAAGGCGACAAACAAGGTTATGTAGTCGCAACTCAAATTATTTACAAGCCTTCAAGTATTCCTGAAGAAGACTAACTAGTGGATTCTACAGGACTCGAACCTGTGACCTTCTCAACGTCAATGAGACGCTCTAGCCAACTGAGCTAAGAATCCGCGTAGGTGTATTATAGCAAATTTATACCTCGATGTTTTTGGGGATAGGACGAAACTGCACGTCCATAAAATAGGTATCTTCCAAAAGGCCTTGTCCGCTAATTGTAATATCCGTTTGGTAACTCTCAAACGGAATTCCGAAGCCAATTCCAATTGCCCCCGTAACTATTGCTTCTGCAGCCACGCCAATTTCATCCGGACGCCAACCATCTTTCATTGCTCGGAATAAAAAAGAATCTACAAATTCAGAAACAGTTTCCCCTGTTAGTACAAATGACCCAGCCTTTGTAAAGTTTTCTGTATTTGCTGCGAGTCCGTTCCCCAATTTAAAACATATATTATCAGGTTCAAATTTAAAACCGTCTTTTTCTGCTTCGACAATCGATTCATTGCCCATTTCGATTTCATAGCTTTTATATGGTCTTTGGCCGTCAACTTTAGAATCCATAATGAAAGTCGTGTTCAGGTGTTCAACGAACTTCTGGTCATCTAATAGGCGGTTAACTCTGCTTAGTCTTTCATCAAAATTACCCGACATATTATTTGGAAATTGAGGTTCGATCATGCTTTTGGTATATCACACTAACCCGCCGATCTTTGCAGATAGTGATCTGGGGAAAGAAGGAACGAGCTTCCTTTCTTTTTGTACATGCTCCAATAATTTTTCTTTTGTGCTCTTTTGTTGGAGCTTTGAAGCCATGTTGCAGCGTTATCAATTTTAGCTCTAAATGATTGTAAAAATTCCAAAACTTTCTCAAAAAATATTAAATGGTAAACTCCGGGTGAAGCAGGTGCTTGAATCATAGCGACCTGAGTTGCTTCAGCTAAATTTCCCGTACTCTGGGCCACTTTTACAACTTCTTGTGTTAAAGCCTGTAGCTGGACTTTTAATTGATTTGATTTGTCCTGAGACAGTCTCATTTCTTCATTTGACATCTGTCTCTCCAAACTGATTTGAGCCCGGAGTTTTTTGTTCTCTTCCTCTTTGCCGTTTAACACCTCGCTCATTTGCAGAGATTCCCCCGGACCGATTTCGCCGGATCTTTTTACCTGAGCGCTACCAATGCCCATTAACTCTCTGAAAAAGTCTTCCGAAGTGGATTTTAGAAGATCACCAGACTGACTCATAGCTCCCCCGCCCAAATCTTTTAAGGATTCGAGAATGTTTTGCTTGGTAATTAATTTCTGGCCTTTCTTTTTGCTGTCTGTCATCTGGCCGATTTTACCCCTATGCGGGCCATAATTCAAGTTAAACTAAACTTATGAGGAAGTCCAGAGCCTTGCGGCGCTTGAGGATTGACTCTATCAGACGTTTACGCTCGTCGGAAGTATCTGACGAACCAGAAATTTTAATTGCTTCGTCAATTTCTTTAGGCTCGATTTTCATATTTTGATCGACTGCGATTTTACTTAAAATCAAATCTATTGCTATGGCTTGTTTGGCCTGTACGGCATATTCCGCGCGTAGGTCCTCCGGCTTTTTCTTCATAGAGGCCAAGTAGCCTTCCAGGGCTAAGCCTAATTTTTCAAGTCTGGAAAGAAGACTGCTGAGCCTGCTATCGGCTTCTTCTTCAATTAAGATTTGAGGGATTTCAATTTTAACATTATCAATTAGAGCCTTAATGACAACTCCCTCTTTTTCTTCCCTGCCCGCCGTAGCTTTAGCGGAGGCTGGGCCGGTAATAATAGAGCTTGCCCGAAGTGCGCCTTGCACAAATTTCTTGTAATCTCCCAAAGTAACTTCCGGCAGTTCACAAGTAAGCCCCATTATTTGCCAGGGCTCATTTTCTTTACCGCTAATGAGCTCAAATTTAGGATAAATTGCAAGTTTCAGATTATTCTTCTCTACTGATTCTGCCAAAGCAGGAGGAAGAAGGTGCCCAAGAGCATGTTCAATGATTCGGTTTTGGGGAATTTTTTCCGCGACTTTTGCAAGCGGGGCCATGCCCTTTCTAAATCCGGGGATCTCAATATCTTTGGCCATTTCGGCAATTGTTTCTTCCTGGGCCCTTTTTACAAGGTCAAAAGGGATGGTGAATGTGATTTGAATATTGCCACCATTTTCTCGGGCGATTACCGAAGTTATTTTATCTGACATAGATTGGTATTATACCCTCACTTTCAGATATTCGGAATACTCAGAATCTTTGGAGGTCTGAATATCGGAAAATCTGACATTCTGAGTTTTCCGAGTTGTCCGGTTATCTGGTGTTTATTTTCCACCTGAACCCTTGCTCTGGGTTACACGAACAACAGGAGGAATGAACCTGGCACCGGGTGATTTGGCCTGAAAACCCCTACCTCCGGAAAACATGGAAGGCTTCTTTCCAATGTTAAGCATAGGAATTTTCAAGATCTTTTCTTCGATTTTTGACTTGTCGTTTGCCATATCGCAATTAATATTATATAATACTTTTGCAGTTTTCAAAGGGAAGGTAGTTTGAGTGTTAGAAGTAAAGGAGTATTCCTCTTAATTCTTCGTAAGCTCTAGCCCCCAGAGAAAGACTTAATGAAAGGAGGTGACCACAAAAATTAAACATACGCAGACTAGTTTTTGCGTGGTTTAAACTTACAAATGCAAAATTCAAAACTTTTTATTGGAAATTTAGATTTTACAGTAGTTGCTGAAGATCTTAAGGCTTTATTTGCTGATGCCGGTACAGTTACCGATGCAGCAGTTATCACGGACAAAATGACAGGCAGGAGCCGTGGTTTCGGTTTTATTACCATGAGCACTGAGGAAGAAGCAAAGGCCGCAATTGAGAAATTCAATCAATTCGACCTTAAAGGAAGAAAGATTAATGTTAACTTGGCCAGACCTATGGAACCAAGACAGTAATTTACTTTCTTAAGTAAAAGCGAAGAAGGAAAAGTGAAGAACTAAGAGATTAGTTAATAGCTTTTCCTTTTTCCGTTTTTGTTAGTCTTGAGCCAGGGAATGAAGAAACCAGCTTACGAAGGATAGGGCGATTGAGGCAACTACTGCCGTCCAAAAACCTGCAATTACAAAACCCGGAACAATCATAGAAACACCCCAAAGAAGGAATACATTGATTAGAAATGCTGCAATACCGAAGGTAAGGATAGAGATCGGAAGAGCTATTAGCTGAAGAATGGGTTTAATAAAAGTATTTGCGATACCTATTACCACGGCCGCCACAACTGCGGTCCACAGGCCTGAAAGCCTGAATCCAGGCACCAAATATTCAACTATAAAGAGTGCAAGTACGTTTAGAGCAAGCCTAACAATAAGCTTCATTAACTAAGTATCGATTTTATAACGTAAAAAGTCAAGATCTTTAGGATTTTAGGTTTGCAAGAAGCGCGGAAACCCTATTAAGCTCTTCTCTGAAATCCTTGATGATTTCGGCATCCTGTCTTCTTTTTCCCGAATTCACAACAAGTACTAATTCGTTCCTTTTGAAATCTTTGCCATTTTTAACCTCACGTACACCAAAATCCGAACTTTTAACTTCCAAGGGTAACATTTTTCTTCCATGTATCGGTTCGCGGAATACGATCCAGAAGTCTGTGTTCCACTCACGGTTTTCACGGCTCGTGCCTGGGTCAATTTGTTTAATCTCAGGAATTTTTTTGCTAATACGCACAAAATTACTTTCTGACTGCCTGCCCTTTTTGTCCGTAATTCTTCTTTCAGCCATATTTGCAGCAGACTGGAGATCGTCTGCGTTAGCGCCGTCGCTAAGTGCCCCAATCATGGCATTTACTCTGGCTATACTTATAAATCTGGGTTTACGCTCCTTCATCTTTGGGAGGTTATTCTACTACTGTTTGCGACTTAAAGAAAGTCACACTATTTTCAGCAGCTTTCTGCCATGACGGCGTTAAGTTGTGGTCAGCTCCCGGGTATTTGAGGTACGATATATTCAATTTTAAAGCTTTTAACTTTTTTACAAGTGACTCAGTCCAAACTACAGGCACAGCGTCGTCAGCAAGACCCTGATGAATCTGCATCTTTGTATCCGGATTTATTTTGTCAAAATAACTTCTAATAGAGTATTTTGTCGTATCGTAATCATTCATAAAATCGGCTAACTTAGTTATAACCAGCTTGCCTTCGTCACTTGCCTCATCAAGATAGTAAAGTATTGAGTAAGGAAATTTGGCTGAATTCGGAGCCCAAAGGACTGTTGGGTAAGCTTTGCCTGTAATTTCGAGTACGGCTAGGGCGATTTGTCCCCCGTTTGAATGCCCCCAAATATGAATATTATGTGTATCAACATCAATATCGTTCGATTCCACCTTTAAAGACCGTGTCTTTAAAGCCTCCATTGATTTTAGAAGAGTTAGAGCGGTGGTGTATGTTTGGAATCGTGACTCAAAAATATCGCCTGCTTCGGAATCCGAATTGCCATACCCAAGAAAATCGGGCGCAATTGTAATAAATCCGTTTTGTGCAAAAAACTCCCCCGCATGTTGGGTTCCAGTTCCTATTACATATTGTTTTTGGTCAACATACCCGCGGAACATAACAATTACCGGATATGGACCTCCGTCTTTCGGAACATTAATTAAGCCCGCAACTTTCTTTTTTGGACCGTTTGTAAGGGTTGGGTCAAAATTAAAAGAAAATTCATAAGAAGTAAATGTAGGATAATCCTTGATTACCCTCCCAATTTCAATTTGTGAGGGATCGACCCTAGCGTGACTTAGATTTTCAAAAGCATATTTATCCAGTGGGCGTGGCCTGATTTCACTTATAATATTTTTTTCATTTCTTGGCAAATTCCAAGCTGTATTGGCAAACCAACCTATCAAAATGAATGTGACCGGGATCAGTATGTAGTATATGGGAAAAAGAAATTTTCTCATTTATTTATTGTACCATTTCACTTATTGACTTCGTATTTTATTCGGGTGTAAATTGAAGTATCAAATGCTGCAAAAAATATCTGAGCCGATTTCGGTTGGAGTAAGTTTTGATCACACTAAAAGCAGAATTTCGCCGCGCTGGGTAGTTTGGAACGGAAAACTTCACGCAATAATTAATATTGGGTTACATCACTCATACCGCACAGGGCGTACTCTTTATCATGTTTTTTCTGTAGCCAGCAAAACGCTATTTTTTAAATTGATTCTGGATACGGACACCTTGAGATGGAAGTTGGAGGAAATATCAGATGGGATGGCGGATTAAATAAGCGAGAGAAGACGAAAACAGACGTCTGAAGATAGAAGTCGGAAAAGAAACCTGAAAAATGAAAATAGAATTTTGATTCGAATTTCTGACGTCATCATTCTTTATTCTTTTCAAGCTTCAAATTTCGCACATCCTGTTTCATTATGGATACTCTGAATTTTAACAATAATCCATCCTACATAATGCACATTGACCTCAACTCTTGTTTTGCCACAATCGAACAACAGGCCAATCCTCTTTTGCGGGGAAAGCCGGTTGCAGTCGCCGCATATACAACACCCAATGGATGTATTCTTGCCGCATCGATCGAAGCCAAAAAATTGGGAATAAAAACAGGCATGAGAGTCCGTGAAGGGCGCGAAATCTATCGAAGTTTAATAGTTTTATCTCCCGATCCCCAGAAATACAGGAATATTCACATAAAACTCAGGAAATTAATTTCGGACTATACCAACGATTTTGTCCCCAAAAGTATTGACGAATTTGTTTTAAATCTTGAAAATTATTCCACTTTAAAGACACGGTCTTTAAAGGTGGTCGCACAAGAAATTAAAAATAGAATAAGAGCAGAAATTGGCGAATGGCTTACTGTTTCGATTGGTATCGCCCCAAACCGCTATTTGGCCAAAATCGCAGCCGGTCTTCATAAACCAGACGGATTGGACGAAATAAATTCTAAAAATTTTCTAGACATTTACTCAAATCTTAAACTTACTGATTTAACCGGAATAAAAAACGCCAATGCCGCTCGACTTAATTCGATGGGAATTTACTCAGTCTTAGATTTCTACAAAGCCCCTATTTGGAGGCTCAGGGCCGCCTTTCATTCCATCACCGGTCTTTATTGGCATACCAGACTCACAGGTTATGAAGCCGACGATGTGGAATATGCCCGTAGAAGCTATGGAAACTCGGTGGCTTTGGGTAAAAACTTGAGTACAATCCCCGACCTTTCACCCGTCCTTGCCAGACTCACGGAGAAGGCCTGTAGTAGATTAAGGAGGGCCGGATACACTGCGGGTGGCATTCACCTCTTTTTAGCCTACAAAAACGGTAAATGGTGGCACAGGGGTAAGGCTATCGGCAGGCAGATGTTTGATTCAAAAGATCTTTATAGGGCTGTTTTTAGACTTTTACTTGAGGCCAGTCCCGTTTCACCTGTCTTGAATATCGCAGTTTCTTTCTTTAGCCTCAAAAGTAACACGTCAATACAATTGGATTTTTTTGAAGGCATAACTGAAAAACGCGATTTAATAGCTGCTATCGACGTTGTAAATAAACGCTGGGGAGAGTTTACAATAGGATCGGCTAGGGGTTTTAGCGGCGCCAAAGTAGTTCAGGACAGGATAGCCTTTGGCGGAATCAAAGAGCTTGAAGAATTTACTCTTGCTTAGGCAACCGGCAGCTCTATGTGCCCGGCTTCGGCCAGGGTGCGAATTGGGTTCATCCAGGCTTCAGCCGCTTTAATTATCCACGGAAGTTGTATTGCACCTCTGGCGACCATCGAAAGCGGAAAATTTATATCGGAATGGTTTTGACTTCTTAAATAAAGACCGATCCTTTCTATTAATTGGGAGATATGATCGGAAGCCTCCTGTTCAACTTTCGGAAATGCTTCCGCGGCCTTGTGTGGAGTCAAAAGTGCCAGCTTTTGTGAAACCTCTCCCAATTTGTTTGCATTTACGAGATTATCCCAAAAAGATGCGACAAGCATTCTTAAATGACCGGTTTCTTGCCGGGATAAAGTTGGGCTTGGATCATCAATATCAACTTGCGCCATTACAAACGGATCAACGTAAGGAGGGCTGTAAGCCTCTGCTTTTACCTGTGTCATAACCATTACTTTTGGAATTGCAACCGGGTCAAGGATCAGGGGTTGGACAACAACCACCCGTTTAGGTTCCGCAGTTTCTATAATTTCCCAGGGGTGCCATTCCGGAGCAACTGTACTGGGAAGGTTTGGAATAGGAAAGAGTTTTGAAAAAACAGGATGTGCAGTAGAACGTTCGGAAATGTTTTCTTTGGCATTCATATGTTCTCGCATCCAGGTGACAAGTGATGGGAGAAGTTCTCCGTTAACTCCGGTTTCGCTCATGGTCTTCATGACGGTACTTGCTGCAATAACGAGAGCCGGAATGTCCATTCTGGTTATAAGTTCGGGGGTTCTGTCTGCAATGACCCACGCTCCCGCCGCTTCCCATGTCGATGGAAACTGTGTGGTTGTTTGTATTTGGTATTCTTTTTTCATAAGTACTATGCCCAAGATCTTTCTCGCTGTTCCCTTATCACTTTATCGTTTGCAATTTGATTAGATTCTCTCAGAGCTAACCCTTGTCTAACACCCTGCACAACGGTTTGCGCATAGGCCGCCATAATCAAAATTGGTGCATGAACCGCAAATGTGGCACTTCGCTCTTCTCTTTCTACTCTAATCCCCTCTAATGAAAGAATATCCGTAGCAAGTTCTGCAGAGTTCCTTACGGATCTTTCCGTTACCACATTAGTTATTTGATTAACGGTGTTTTGAAATGACCACCATTCTACTGCTTCCGGTATGGGGATAATTCTTTTAAAAAGCGTACCCCGGGTTGATCCCTGCCAACTTTTGGTAACTTCACCCGACGAAATTGTAATCGATTCAAATTGGGAATCATCCATGGGAAGTTGGGGGGTTTCTGAAAAAGCCGCAACGATTGGGGTTGTAATTCTTGCTCCGGGGAAAAGTGCCGGCCAATCCAGAACAGGTGCTTCAGCATGCATCACAATCAATTCGTTATCTTTACCGGCATATCTGGGTAAGTGTTTTATGTCAACACTTACATTTTCCTCCACACTTTTTAACACTTCTGCAATTCTTTGCACCAAAGGTAAATTAGATTGTATAAAATGTGGGGCAGTGGGATCGTATCTGAGAAGTGCCGGTATACGCATTGCAACGGGGTTGGGCAAAGAGCGTGTACGGAAAGTGTACTCGAGAATTGTAGGTATAAGATTTGGGAATTTTTCCTCAGGTTTAAAAAAATATTCAGGAACGCTAAGTAGTTTTAGTGAACCGGGAGCCATTCTTTGGACCTCACGGGCAATCACGTAAAGAGGGTCGTCAATTTTTTGTATAGGACTATCCAAAAAATTCAAATTTTCTTTTATTCCGTACTTTTTGTCCTGGAAAATCTCGGGTGAGCAAAGCGGGGCAAGTCGTAAATATAACAGACTCTGCTTGTCGGAACGGGAGGCCTCGCTTCTTAGTTTTGCAAGATAATCGGCAAACAATACTTCCAAAGCATGTTGATTTTTTTCCAACGAAAAATCTGCGGTGCTGAGACCTGCAAAATCCCTAAGAATCGGCCTATATTCACCCAGTACAGACCATCTTCCCGCCTGTTCAAATATCTTTTCGTTTTCTTTCACCCCGGAATTATATCTTTTAATGTATAAAGAAATCAACTATGGGGTGGGTTCTTTGGAAGAGGCCTAAATTTTGGAGAGATCAACCGTGTCTCCAACCAGAATACTGTTATTAATCGAATAATTGGCGTTTACTTCTAATACAAAATCTATTGGTTGACCGGGATTGTAAACTTGCAGTTTTGAATCACCAGTTCCTTCAGCCTGGGGCTTTACGTTCTTATCAATTTTTACAATTTTGCCGTCATTGATCCAAATAATGTCGATAGCGATTTTCATGTCTTTCATCCAAAAATTTGGTGTGGTATTTTGGGATTCAAATGTAAACAGCATTCCCGAATTTTGATCAAGAGAAGTCCGTCCCGAAAGTCCCTTGGCGCGAAGTTCGGGAGTGGAAACAACCTCTACCGGAATTATTCTATCCCCTATCATTAATGTTTTTTTTGTAACTCCGGCCGAAGCTTGCGGAGAAGCAGCTGGTGAAACGGGATCAGATGATTTTTTATAGTAAAAACCAACTAAGGCAATAAAAACCATTACTGCTACAAGCGGCAATATTATTTGTTTAACCATATTAAGATTACTGCAACAAAAACTAAGATTGGTATGGCCAAGTACAATAAGCTTTCGAGTGAGTTGTTATGCCTTTTGTGTAAGTGGATGGAATCGTTTTTCATTTTATTGCCTATTTCTTATTATAATATACCCCAAAATAAACCTAAATAGAATAGCTGTTATGATTTTTTCTGGAAGTAAATTAAATTCTTTAGGTAACAGTGTGTCAATTCACCTGGCGTGCTTTTCAAATACGCTTCGTAATTCCCCATCACCCAATATGTTGGTCCACGCCTCTTCTTTGTATCTTGCCTTGACGGCGAATTCGAACGCGCTATAAATATCTAAATAATGTTCCTTATCAACTAATAACTTTTCGGCACTTTCTGTAGGCATTAAAGCCTTAATTTGATCAACTGCTTGTTTAGCGGCGAACATAATAGTTTCATACTGGTCTTCTCTTGAGGACATCGAAACTGCAGCTGCGAGTTCAGGGCCCCCCAGAATTCTGAACCTATCTGGCCTCGGTAACCCAGTAGTACCGATATCTAACTGAATTGCAAACATTGCCGACAAAGGATCTGGGTGTGACAAAATTTTCTGTGCTTTGTCATGGGAGCTAAGCATCCAATTTTCTTGGGCAAATTGTGTCAGATCATTACTGTTTTCAGTCATCACATAGAAATTTACTCCAGTTCGTTTTAAATTGCAACTTTTGTAAACTGTTCTACTACCAAAACTGAACGAAAACGAGCTTGGCGAGTGCCTCCGAGAGGACTTGTGTGCAAGTTAGTCCTTAAAATGCACTATCAAGCCCGAACGAAAACGAGCTTGGCGAGTGCCTCCGAGAGGACTTGTGTGCAAGTTAGTCCTTAAAATGCACTATCAAGCCCGAACGAAAACGAGCTTGGCGAGTGCCTCCGAGAGGACTTGAACCTCTAATCCTTACGGAATACGGTCCTAAACCGTACGCGTATACCAATTCCGCCACGGAGGCTTGTGACTAATTATATCAGACGAAGAAGTTTTAGATGTCGTAGGAAACAGGAAGCGAGTCAATTTTGCCTATGAAATAGGACACTTTGCCTGCCCAAGTGGTGGAAGGTGGGGCGTAACGCCTTGATATTTTAGCAATAGAGGCTGCACCTTTGTTGATGTATTCATTTCTGAGGGTCATAGTTACATGTTTGATGGAATCCTCCCAAGATAAAAATTTGTAATTTCCGTTGGCCCAGCCGTAGGCATTATAAGATTTATACGGGATATGCTTACCAAATGTTGATTCAACGCCTGTTATTGCAGGCACAAGACGGTAATCAAGGCCGTAAAGGTCTGCATACATAACAAATTCTTCGGAATAAGAAGTAAGCGGAGAGTTGAACCTATCAAGATAGTGCCTAAGATTCTCTACACGATAATCAAATTGGGGTTTAGCCACGCCAAGCCTGATTGTCCCAGATCCTGAAACAACCGTTTCCTCCGCCTTTGCCGTGTTTGTAAATATACCTATAAGTATAAATAAGGTTAACAATGTAATTAGTTTTTTCATTGCTTTTGCCAAAAAAGGGGCGTACCGTAAGGCACGCCCCAAATATAAATTCCAACGCCGAGTTCACGTTTCCGTGACTAAGCCTCGGAATGTATGTGTACTATAGCATGAAATTATAGGTATGTCAAACTATATAGAAGGCTATTCCATTTCGGACATGAATTGGGAGACTCCGTCGGCCCAAGAGCCATTGGATTGAGGGGTGTATTTGGACATGATATCCCTAACAGTTATATAACCTTTGTCTAAATAATTTTTCCTGAGTCCTCTGGAAACTGTTTCGATTCCCTCTTCAAATGAGTCAAAGCCCAGAGTTCCTACACTGGTGATTCCCCAACCCCAGCAGTTATACGAGCCGGGGGGAATAATTTTGCACAAATTGCTTTCCTGTTGAGCGATTGCTGTAATTAGTCTGAAGTCGAGCGAATATTTATCAGCTGTAGTGACAATGAAATTTGCGTAAGGAACAAGAGGAGAATGGTAGTATTCAAGGTATTGTTTTATTATTTCCGGTCTTGCATCTGCAAGTCCGACTTCACCGGAAACGATAGGCAACTTTGTAGGGAGGGATGCATAGACACGTACACCTGATTGCGAGGAGGAAACATGATTTATTCCAAACGCGTCTTTTGAGAGCAACCCGCTCTTAAATGAAAATAGAGAATAAACGCTAATTCCAAGTGTAATAGGAGTAATTGTAAAAAAAACTGCAACTAAAATCAGGTTTTTCCAAAAACCGATATTTTCCTCTTTATCAAATATACTTGTCTCCATTTATATCAAGTCAGAATGCCATAAACGGATATGTGGTGTCAAGTTTTTTTGAAAATTGAGCGGCGGACGAGAATTGGACTCGCTACCTTCTCCTTGGCAAGGAGACGTTCTACCGATGAACTACCGCCGCGAATAAATTTTTTTCTTTCTCCCCTGGTATTTTACCAAAAAATTAACTAATTTACAGCTTGGAAATAAAAAGTATCCTTGATTTTAATTTTGATAGTATAAAATGGATATATGGAGAAACCTGGTCAAATCGATATAGATAAAAACCCAATAAGACATGAGTCTGGCATCCACACTTTCTATGACGATAATTTAGGCGATATGCAAAAAACGATTCCACAATATTTAAGCGATACACTTAACCAAGTTGAGGCCGGGCACGGGACGCAGCATGAAAACTCTCTATATTTGAACTCTTCAGATTCATTGGAGTCTCTCATGACGCTGAAATTAGATGGAAAACGAGTTATGACTGTTTCCGGTAGTGGTGAATTTGCTCATGCATTTATCAACGCAGGAGCCACAGAAATAATTTGCTTTGATGTTTCCCCCGCCGCGGCATTTAATACTGAACTTAGGCACGCGGCCTTGTGTCACCTTACCATGTCAGAATATACAAAACTATTTGGCGGTTGGACAAAACGTCGAGAAAGTAGGAATCAATTTAATCCTATTTGGGACGAAAAAGTCTATAACAAAGTCGAAAATTACCTTTCGGAAGAAGCTAAGATGTTTTTTAGGTTGATATTTAGAGAACCCAAACTTATCGGGACAGATGAGTACAGTTTTAATGGATTTTCAAGAATGAGATATAACAAAAAAACAAGGAATAACAGATTTGTAGGAGATATTGTAATGACAGAAGCAAATTATATTGAATTACAGAACAAAGCAAAAAAGGTTAAATTTACACAAGTTATAAGTGATGTAAATACTTTAGATCAACTCACACAATCCTATAAACCCGATCTGCTCTATATAAGCAATATAGGATACCGTCCCCAAACAACTATCGGAATCGCCAACAAACATTTAACTCGAGGAGTCCCGGAAGTTATGTGCACGATATCGGTCAATGAAAGCGAATTCAACGATACCCGACTACATCATGCAGACGATTTTTACGGTTTCTACTATCAAGACAAAAAAATTCAAAATGGAGACAAAATTGTTTACGCATTGTACGATGACAAATCTAGAAAAGAGCATAAAGTTAAGGTAGAGATTGTGAGTACGGACCGAAACGCGGACTATGGTCTGACACTAAGTGTTAAGCGGCGATAAAAGTCACCATCTGACAACTTAAGAAGATAAACGTAGAAAAATGACATTTGGATCGCCCCACTTCGCTAAAGCTACGAGGGGCTACTTTGCCACTTCTTCTAGGTGCTACGCACTACGAAGCCTTGGCGAAGTAGTGCTGAGGATGTGAGTCGAACACATATTTGACGCTCTTCAGGCGCCCGCCGTGACCACCTTGGCTACCTCAGCAAAAACAATTGTATTATACTAAAACTGCCGCGTTTTGAGTATAGATATATGAAAAACTTATTTTTATCAAAATTGGAAAGTAATTGGATGACCGTAAAGGACAAAAGAATTTTACATAAGGGTTTGCATTTAGCCATAACTTCCAAGGATATTGTTCACGGAATTGAACATGTTATGACACTGCGTGATTCCTATTTGGCCTTTAAAAAAGCCCATTCTTCAAGGATAAAGTTGGACGAAAGGGTCATGGCCCAGGCGATTGTTTTTCATGACGTATGGAAGACTCAGGCCAGGCGTTCGGAATATTTTTTGAAAGTACTTTTTGAAGAATATTTTGAAGGTTCCCGATCGGCTGATATCTACAGACGGTATGCTTATAATTTTAATATTGACAGGAATGTTATCGAAAATGTTTCCTACGCAATTACAAAACACTCAACCGGCACACTTTTTCCGAGAAGGACAAACGAGGCCAAACTGCTTTTTGATTTGGATGAATTAGAGTTTTTTAACATCGAGAGATTTAAAAAAGGTTTCAACAATTTTAAATTCGGCGTAGATAGAAAACTTGCGGCAGCTGTAACTTATTTAAAATTGAGATCAAAAAGGGGATTTTATTTCGATTGGAGTCATGCGATGTTTGAAAACCGGAAAAAAAGATTTTTGGAAGGCCTGGATAAACTTCGTGCCGAAATATCGATCTGAATGTGGTCGATGCAGGGCTCAAACCTGCGACCTCTTCTGTGTAAGAGAAGCGCTCTAATCAACTGAGCTAATCGACCTGGTGCGAGAAAGTTGCCTACAATTGAATCAATCCTCTCAGCTTTCCAGCCTCTGATTTTAGCATACCCAAACTACCGAACACAATTTAACTATGCCTAAAAATCAAATTATCAATACTAAAACCATCGAAAAATAAAAAAATCGTTTGAAAACTCAACTACTAGTACGGTTGGAGTATAACCCACACTCCAACTCACAAATACTTTCCAAAAGTGAAATTAGTTAAAAAAAGGAATATAATCGGTTTGTTGCCTAATTATGGGACCAAAAAAGTCAGTCCACTTACGAGATGCACTTCTTCTACTTTTTGCACTCATTTTTGTATTAGGTGTGGGTTATAAGTATCTTGAATGGAGTGTATTTGATAAGTTGGCAAAATTACATCACGATTCTATCCCAAATGAATTGTCAATATTAGAAAAAAGCAGTAGTTTCAGCGAGGATGCCATAGCGGATATAGTGAGACTGTCCGATCCCAAATCGAGTCCGACAAGTAGGTTGGTGATATATGATGAATTGGATGGGAAAATTAACTTGGCGTTAGACATCGACAAATCATATGTTGAAGCAGTAGAAATTAACGCTAGTAAATATAAACCACTTGTTTTCCTTTCAAAGTTATTGGTTGGAGAAAGGGGAAAATTGGCTAGGAGAATTGTATTAGACCAAGTTGAATACTACGAAAAGGAAGGCGTTGGGGCATACGACAACGTAGTTAGCGACTATTTATTGAAGAATATTTTTGCGGTTAGTAAAGATAAAGACATAATGCAAATCTATGATGAGAAAGCCTCGATTTCACCCGAAAAACTTTATCCGAAGTATTTTAGCGAGATAGCTTCATTGGAAAAATACACAAGAAGCGATTTTAAGTTTCCAGAAGAGGACGCAATTAGGGAATCGTATTCTTATGGCTATGAAACACTTCAGAATAATAAAAATTATCTGAGTGCATATTATGCTGTTATAAAGGATTTCGTAGCAGGTGATTACGAATCTGCGTCATACAAATTCTCTAAGTTGCAAGATCAATACATAAAGTTAAATGTCGACATGGATAGATTGTTTGGTGAAAATCGGTCCGCCAAACAGGACAAGTCAAAACAGATTATAGAATTAGTTGTTGATAAAGATACTGCTATAAAAGAATTTAAAAATAAAAATTTTGGGAAGTATCCCCTACTAGCATTCATTGGTGGTTGGAAAGAAGATTTGGAAATGTGCCAGATCTACTACGTAAAAGGGTCTTTAGCTTCTGATATGTCCAAGAAGCCCATTGACGCTAAGGATACCACAGCCTATATGGACTGGTTATCGAAAATGAATCCTTCTACTTCCACTATTGACAACTTGTTTGATAAAAGTGTTATTAAATTTACAAATACTGATGAAAAATTAACTTTCCAATGTTTGGATAAGGAAACAGGTAAGGAATATACGTTTGTGACGACTAAATAGCTAACTAATAAGTACTTTCGAGGTCTTTTTCAGTTAGTTCAGGTTCTCCGATTTTAAACATAATATTGTTTGCAAATTTTAGTGCTTCGTCTGGTGGGGAGTAGGGAATCAAGGCGAAGTATAATTGAGTATCTTTATAAAAGTTTTTGCCGTAGGTATCATCAAGTAAACTTTCTAGTTGATCTGTGCTTTTGTTAAAATATATATCTTCAAATTGACCAATTGATATCTTTTTAGTCATACCGTTAATAATTTTTACAATGACAGGATAGCCAAGATTTGTTTCTTTGTGTAATTGGTCAGTAACCACCTTTCTGGCTAAATATTCTGTAATACCTTCCTCGAAAAATTGTGGAAGGGTTCTTTCCTCGGAAACATAGGATGTGTAATGGATATATTCGTGCGTCAGTGTCTCCAAAAAGTTCGAGATATTCTTGTCGCCAACAGAATCTAAAACGACCTTAATTGATTTTTCCGGTTCAAACAAACCAAGCTCATAGGGGGTTATATCTTTAGTAGCCTCAATAAATGCTTTGTAATTTTGAAATTGATCTAAATATCCCTTTAATTCATTGTATTGCGACTGATAATAGCTTAAGTTTTGCTGATTTGTGGATATTTCACTTTGATACTCAGCATTTTTCTGATCCCTCTGTGCTCGCTGACTTTGGCAATATGCATCAGTATACCGGCGGTAGGTGTAATTTGAATACCATCCATAGTAAGTGTAAGTTGCGCTTATACAATAGTTCCATTCTTCGTCTCGATATTGTGTATTTGTAGCGATATGTCCCTGTAAGGTTGCGATATTGTTTTTTGCTACTTGGATATTGTAAGCGATAGACCCCAATTCCTTTTTAGCCTCTGCTATATATCCAGCAATTTCTTCGACCTCTTTGTTGATCTGGTCCTCTCGGTATTTTAAGTAATCTTGGCGGGAAATAATTTGAACCTCTGGCTCGTCTTTAATATATCTTGGCGACAAATCTTTCTTGACCAGTTTTTTAATTAGTGTTGGGGCAAACGTTTGGAATATGTCCTTGTCGAGTTCTTTGATGACGATTGTGTTTTTTATCAGATAGACAGAATGATTGATTGATGGTGAACTTACTAGTAGGAAGTTTGGATAGTCAATGACAAAGTTTTTGGTAAAATAACCGCCCATTTTGCCCAAATAAGGATAATTGATAACAAAGGTTTTTGATGGAGTTTGTGTAATTCCAACCAATTCAAAATTGGCATCACTTTTGTCAATGATTTGCTTAATATCGTTTTTATCTGTATGGATATTAAAAAATTTTGGTGTAATAATCGATGTTGCGATAATTGTATTAAAGAAAATCAATATTGATAGAAAAACTAATATTAACGAAGTTGGGACGCTAACCAAAATAACGGCGAACGAAGTAGCTAAAGATTTTAGCAGATTTATAAGGAGATTCCTTCTAACAAATTTTACATTTACTACAAAGTTAAAGACAAATAATATGATAGCAGTAACAATTGTGTGGACTTTATACTTGGTTATAAACAAAAGGGTAGATTTTGCCAGTGCCACCAAAAAAGAGTTATCCTGGACATCTTGCAACTTGTATACGAGTAAGTAAGCAAACAACACTGATAGAAATATAAATTCAACAAGCAACCAAAGGTTATTACCTCTAAATAATTTTAGTTTAGATAATGTTTTCTTAACCTTTGAAGGTTTGAATGAGCCTATGTTTTCCAGAGTTTTACGAGCATCGAGCCTAAAGGATAATTTTGGGGCTGTAAATTGTGGTAATCTTTCCCTTTTAACAAGAGACCCCAATGATATAAAAAGGACTAAAGTTGCCAGCAAATAATAAAAACTATCTTTATACGAAACACCAAGTTTTATCAGAAATCCGATTGCAATGAAAGCAAAAAGGTAAAGGAGTAGGCGGATAGGAGTTTTCATTTTCATATTGATTTCCACCTACTGAATTTTACACCCTTTTCTCATAAAAATCTCAAACCTAACTTATAAGTATGGTTACAAAGATTTCATTTATTGTTTACTTTCTAGTGCTGTTTGAAGAAGTGCCTTATTGTATGAATTTGACTTTCTCATCTCATCTATCGTTTGAGGACTTAACATAGAAGTCACAATTTCAAACTTTAGATCTGTGTTAAGCCTATCAATAAGGCTAATGACTTTAGATATGTCATCTCTTGTTGCAGAATCTGAAGCTAACTTTATATATGCTTGCCCTAGTGCTATTTCGTCATTTCCAATCGTGGCAAGTTGCGATTTTCCTTTTTGACAGGTCAGCACACTCGACTCCCATTCATAAGTGTAATTAACACAATCTATGCTTGAATTAGTACTTAATATGCCTTTACCATCAGAAACAAAATCTGATCCTATCTTGTCAAAAGAGGCTAAGTCCTCATCTTTTATATTCTCAACATATTGTTGGGCTTGCTCTTGTGTCAGACCTGTTTCTTTTGAAAAATTTTTTGCTAGGTCTGTTTGGCTTATTGTGAAGATCGTGCCTCCTATTGCTATTGTTATTATTCCCTTGAAAATTCCTTTCATATTGTTTTTTTATCTTGCATATAATTATATAATATTATTGTCCAGATAAAATTCTCGTTGATTTGTCACCCATTAATAATCTTAAAAACCAATTGTTTAAACGATCTTTTGTTGGATGAAACGTCTCTAATAATTTGAAACCTTTTGTGGACACCGCCACTGCTGTAGATTTTTCTGTATCCAATAATATATTATTCCACAGGTCACATTCTGTCTTTTCTGCCAACCCCTTTTCCATATCAATACTGTTGCAATATTGGAGATGTGGGTATACAAATTTTTCAACAGAATCATTCATTCGATTGTGTGCAGGTATCGATAGAGTGTAATAGCTAGTTATGGCTATTTGTGTATCTTGATCTAATTGGGAGATATACTGCAAAGGCTCAGATGATTGTGTCCATAAATTGTTGGAATAGTATTGAAGACTTGTGAATGGATTGTAGGATAATTTATCAGCAATTAATTTTGTGTTCTTCTCAATGACAGTGTTCGCAATTAATGTATTGTTTACAATTTCGTTTTCTAATGCTTCGAGAATATGTTGTTTAGTTATTAACTCCTGAATTTGGACAGTAACAATATTTACTACTAAAGAAAATATTGCACCAAATATTAAACCACCAGCAAAGTTGTCAATTTTAGACTTTTTAAGCAACCTAAAAGGCAAGGAAATAATCAACAATAGAGAAGTTGTAAATTTTCTCATTTTTTAGGTTTGATAGAATTTGCAGACAAAAAGAACAGTACTGCAGATATTAGATCGATTCCCACCCATGAACTTTTGTTTAGATAAACGGGAAATAGTGGATTAAATAAGAAAGCTAATCCACCAAAAATAAAAACCCAACCAGTTAAGTTGGATTTTGAATACCCTATGGCATTATAGATAGCAACTCCACAAACTGCCCACCTAAGGATCGTGTAATAATCGTAAGTCCAGACATTTAGTATCCCCAAAAGAAGAAGAATCCCAACAGCTATTGAAAGCCATTTAATATTCATATTACATATTCACAATTAACCAACTACCCAAATATTACACCCTTTTCTCAGAAAAATCTAAAAATACGCCCCATACCTAACTCACTATTTAATTTTGAAGCACAAAAACAGACTCACAAAACTATAGCAAGAGGTGTGAATGCCCGAAATCATAATTAAAAAGGGGGATAGTTTCCTCCGGAGCTGACACTATTCAACAATACGCAGACAGCACTGTCACTCCTAGTGCGCGGGACAGGAGTTGAACCTGCACAGATTGCTCTACACGCTCCTTAGGCGTGCGCGTATACCATTCCGCCACCCGCGCGCGGTGCGGAAGAGAGGAGTCGAACCTCCAAGGACGTATTAGGTCCACAAGCTTCTGAGGCCTGCGCGTCTGCCAGTTCCGCCACTTCCGCATTATACCAAATAAAAGGACCTAAAAGTGCCCTTGGAGGGAATCGAACCTTCATCTCCTCCTTAGAAAGAACATGCTCTACTTCGAGTCTTGCGAGAAGCAAGATGCGTAGCAGCTTATCCGTTGAGCTAGGTCACTTTGTGCCCCCAGAAAGAATCGAACTTTCATTTCACCCTTAGAAGGGGCGCGCTCTATCCGTTGAGCTATAGGGGCTCGTCTAACTCACCCATCAGAAAAACTGTAGGGGCTTGACTGTTATTTTACCACGAGGAACCACCCGGTGCCGAGTGGCAAGCTTTGCTTACCATTTCCATACTTTGGTACAATGAATGCTTGATGCTTAAACACTTTTCAATTTTCCTGATTCTGATTTTAACTCTCTTATTTATTACTCCAAAAAAGGCCTTGGCTATTACCGATCCCCTTTCCGTTCCAAATAATAAATTCGGGATTCATATTTTTAGTGAAAAAGACCTCCCGGATGCTGCCAAGCTTGTTAACACTAACGGTGACTGGGGTTATGTAACAGTTGTTATCACCGAAGGAGAAAGAGACCAAGATAGGTGGCAAAAGGTTTTTGACGAAATGAGACGCGGTCACCTTATCCCGATAGTAAGACTTGCCACCAAAGCTAACGGCAATACCTGGGAAATACCAACCGATACGGAAATAAACAACTGGATAGCATTTTTAAACTCATTAAATTGGGTAATAGAAAACAGATATGTAATCATTTCCAATGAGCCCAACCATTCCGCCGAGTGGGGCGGTAAAATAGATCCGGCTTCATACGCAACTTATTTAAAGAAGTTTTCGCAGGCCCTGCATTCTGCTTCTTCCGATTTTTTTGTTTTGCCGGCCGGTCTTGATGCTTCAGCCAACAATTCAGCCAAAACAATGGAGGAAACAAAGTTCATACGAGGTATGCTAAAAGCTGAACCTGACGTTTTTAATTTTATTGACGGCTGGAACTCCCATTCATACCCCAATCCGGCATTCTCAGGCAAAGAAACAGACATTGGCCGTGGAACTATTGATACTTTTGATTGGGAACTGGCTTATCTCAAAACTCTTGGCGTAACTAAAAACCTGCCTGTATTTATTACCGAGACAGGATGGTCTAATGTTGACGCATCCGAAGATCTAATCACTTCACGCTTGATATATGCATACAAAAATGTTTGGAGTGATAACCGGGTTGTAGCCGTTACTCCTTTTATTTTAAACTATCCCAATCCCCCATTTGCCCAATTTTCATGGAAAAAAGCGGATGAATCTTTTTATTCTTTCTATACCGCAATTTCGAATCTTTCTAAGATTGCGGGTGCTCCAAAACAAATAACAAAAGGAGATATCTTGGCAGCATTCGCCCAACCGATTATTCCTATCGGATCCGAATATGTAGGTGCTATTTTGGCCAAAAATACGGGGCAATCTATTTGGTCGCAAAATAATATTTCCATAGGAAGCGAAACTTCTGATTTTTCGATTAAACCTTTATCATTTCAAGAAATTGAGCCAACCCGGCTGGGGTTAATTGTATTTAAAGCAGCTGCCCCCGAAAATACCGGAATTTATACAAAATCACTATTCCTTAAAGACGCTAAAAATGAGAAGATAACCAATACTTTTTCGATTGAAGCGTACGTAGTCAAAATTGACCAGAATCAGATAAATAACTATTTTGCCGGTGTTCAGAAGTATATAAAAGGACTTTTGAAAATTTAAAAATGTCGCAAGAATTTGAAAATCCAAACAACAAAAAAGATAACCAAATCAAATGGGCCATACATGATTCCAATCCCGATCTTGTTGAAAAAATGCGGACAAAATTGTCTGAAGTAATTGACCCCGAACTTGGATACGATATTGTTCAACTTGGACTTGTCAGGGATTTTAGTTTGGATGAAAACGGCAAAGGCAAACTCAAAATGATATTGACGACCCCATTTTGTCCATACGGACCGGAAATTGTTGCCATGACCAAAATTAAGGCAGAAGTTGGACTTGGAAAAGAAGTGGAAATTGAGATGCTTCCGGAAGTTTGGAATCCCGGCATGGCCGAAGATCCAGATATATTCAGTTGGGGACTTTAAAATAATCTTTAAGCTTTGTGAGCCTGGATAGAAGCGTTTACAAAAATTAGCTACCTGACTTTCGTTTTTCTATACGCTTAACTTCTCCCTTTCCGCTCCACGCCCTTAACTCCTCGAGAGTAAACCAACCGTAAGATTCTGTACTGTTTAGCCAAGCATGTGGTACTCCGTCGATATCTGCATAATTTCCTAAGAAAATAAACGAAACTCCCCTGTCAATTAACGCCTGTTCAACTTTTTGAGTTTCTTTTTTAAACATTTTTATGTGTTTTGGTTCCGGTGTTTCCCATTTAATTTTAATCTGTTCAAGCCTTGGTTTTAAATTTGCGGCAACGTCGGCATCCATTGTAAAAAGAACGTCATTGGTAAAATCAAACCAAGCATTTGTGTGGGGAAGAAATTCGTCCTGAATCTTAAACGCAGACGGATTAAAATTTTTGTCAATTGCGTGGTCTAAATAGGTAGGCTCTTTCAAGTAAAAAGACCTATCTATTAACCCCTTTATAACTTCAACGTATTTTTCAGCAGGAAAACCTTTCCCTGCAACCAAACCAAAAATAATATTATCTTCGCCATATGGTACATTTACTGTGTATTCGGTTATCCCGCTTGCAAAGATACGATTTAAGGATTTTGCCTGATCACCAATTTCAAACTCAGTTGAACCCATATAATCGTAGATCAAACTCTCTCCGTCCTCCGACAACTCACACCGTTGAATATATTTTGGTGTCTTGGTCGCAAGTTCGTGCCTAGCCTTGCCTATTTCGCGCATTTCATGACTCATAGTGTGTATTAAACCACTACTTTATTTAAAATGCAAATCGGCGGTTAAGACTTCTTAATTATTTAAAAACTTCACAGTTTTTAAGATATCTAATTGAAGTAGCTTGATTTGCTCACCTTCAGCTGAATCAATATGGGTAAAGGGGAAGATGTTGTCATTCAAAAACCATTCGACAGAACTACCTCCAGAAATTCTAAACAATAATTGCTTTTTACCTGGGTAATAGTAACTATAATCACTCAATTTAAGTAGTTTGGTGTTTTCAAAACTATCTAGCGTTATTTTTTTGTTAGATAGGTAACTTTGAAGGTTTAAGATATTTTCAATTGTGTATAGATTTGTTCTATCTTTACTGACAGGAACACGCCGTACACGTTTTATGTTATCTATTGTACCTATTTGAATACTTTCAGGGCCATGCACGGTATCTATGATTAATTTTCGATTATCGTCAAAATCTATATCTTCTCCAAAACTACCCGCAGTTACTAAGGATGCTTCGCGTACAGTTGCTTCTGCTGGAATCATTAACGAAAATTTTAGATCAGAATTAGAATAAAGTTGCCAGTTATTTTTGTTTATACGAATGGTTTCAATTTCTTGAGCTCTTCTAGCATCTCTATTTTTAAGTTTGGATGACTGCAAGCCACCTAAGTCTGTAACCAATATAAAGATAAACAGAGCAATTAAAAACAACACGGCCAAAATGGCGATTATTATTTTGATAATTATTTTAATGAAATTCATTGTTATATTATACAGGTCATTTTATAGGGTATCCAAAAGTTCGGGTCTACCGAGAATGAGGCCAAAAACAACATTTTTTTGAGGATAAATTTTCTCATTTCAAATTTTTATAGTGTAAATCTTCCAATTCTTCTTTCATTTGAACCTTTAGTGTATCCCGACCATTTCCACCTTTAAGGTATTTTTCCCGTCTACGAGCATCAAGCTCCTTGACATAAGCTTCGTAATAGATCAATTTTAACGGTCTTCGGTATTTCGTGGCCTTTACATACCCATTCGTGTGAGCTTTAAATCTTGATTTTAAATCTGGAGTAAATCCTGTGTATAGTTGTCTATCTTTTTTAGAAAAAAGAATATAAACATAGAACATAGTATCACTATAGCGAATATTATCCCCAATGGGGAGTGGTGTGATCGAGCTAAGCTCCTATATTTACCCAGCTAGTACAGTGAGTCAGCTGAGCTGACTGTTCACCAAGCTAAGCTTGGTGAGCCGTGATGGATTCGAACCATCGACCTTTTCCTTAAGAGGGAATTGCTCTACCGCTGAGCTAACGGCCCCAAACAGGACAATTTTACCATTTTCCCTCCAAAACAGCCAGAACACCTCTCCTCAATTTCTATAGTTGCAAATATCGACATTTTTAGTATTATGAACAATAGAGATATGTTGAAGTCAAGATTCTCCAAAAAAGTTTACTCCCGAAATGCGCGAATTTACAAAATGCTGGCTAACGCAAAACGCCTTGAAATACTTAATACAATTTTAGATAAAAAGATTACAGTAACAGAAATTACAAAAATCTTAGGTACAAGAAAAGCTAACACCTCACAGCACCTTATGGCACTTCGAAAATTTGGTCTTGTAAAAAGAAAGCGGGTCGGCAAGTTTATTTACTACAGCATAATTGATCCCGGCCTAGTTGAACCCTGTAGAATTCTTAAGGAACTTTACGAAGAAAAAAGGTTGGGCGCTATAAATTAAAAAAAACTAAACCTTCCGCAAAGTTTTTTGAAAGTATTAAATATATTACTCCAGAAACTAGTTTTGACTTCAGTTGACCCTGAATAGTTTAGGAAGCTATCAGGAATCGAAGTTCCTTTATCTTCCGCGCTTGGTGCTCTTGGATATGGCAACCTGTTGATTGTGTCATAGTAAACGCTATTTACTGTCAGCCTTGGTGAAGTATAAGAAAGTTGTATGTAAAAATAAGGGAATGTATATATGTTTCCGGCACCGTCTTTAAGTGAGAGCGAAATACGGTAAAAACCCGGCGACAATTGGCTTGGAATGGTAATATAAAAACTTGCTGATTTGTCTATATTAATACTGTCTACTATATCGCCTCCAGGAATAATGTATTCCTTATTTAACACTGGAACATAGGATTTGAGAGATTGCTTTTTAATGTCTAGGATTAAAGAAAACGGACCTGAACTTGTTTTCTCAAAAGTGTCTGTTAAACCGTTCGAATATGTAACCTGACTGCCAACATAAGGGTCTATCGCCTTGCCCATAATCGAAAATTGTTTATTGGCCCCGGTTAATCTATATGTTTTACCCGCTTTAACATAAGCGACATTGGCAATGGCTAAGTTGGCAAAACCGGGTGCTGTTTTGTCAATATAAAAATCTTGTGTCTCCGACCTACTGTTGCCGACAGTGTCATATGCTAATACGTTCCACGAATGCTTGCCTTCCGTTAAATCCTGGATGTTTAGACCTTTAAAATAGACCTTAATTTCATCGTCAGTTGAATCTGCGGTGTTTTCATTTAAAAATTTTACATTGACATCGTTGTTGTCTCTCCAAACATAAGAAGCGGAGCCGTCGCCCGAAGCCGGAATTCCCGTTTGAATAAAGCTTCTCATTCGACCCGTGTCTAGCGTTACCGTATAAGAACCAATACCGCTTGCGTCAGATGACTTCTTATAAACTAACGTAGGCTTTGTGTCACTGTTCAGATATCCCAGAGGGTACACTAAAGAAAAGTCTGCCGGATTAATATTTTCAGAAGTGAACGATACCGAAGCATAACTGCTTTGATTTGTGTAGGAGGAATTTGCATCATAAGACC
Organism: Candidatus Woesebacteria bacterium; assembly: GCA_016432365.1. GTDB lineage: Bacteria > Patescibacteriota > Microgenomatia > UBA8517 > UBA8517 > GWB1-39-10. The sequence goes on along the minus strand of CP066686.1, from coordinate 745,655 downwards.
TGACATAGACCGTGTGACTTCCATCAGCCAGGCCAACCGGTAAATTACAACTAAATGATTCAGAAGTAGAATTAAAACTGCCATCATCTGCATTACAGGCAGTCCAGGTACCGGTAATAGAATTGGTGTCAACCTGATACTCAACTCCCGAAATGGCTGTTGAAGAATTTGAAGCATTAACGCTTCCGGTTATGGGGTTGTCTGGGTCAAAAGACGAAGATACGCTGTTGATAGTAATTGTGTGAGGAAAATTGTAAATTAGCCAAAACGATCCGGATCTTACACTTGTGTTATCTGCCAGATATGTAGATATTACAACATCTCTCCTTCCATCATTGTTGTAATCAATCAGTCCAATTCCCGAATATCCAAGACCATCCACTGCCGCAGCGCCGTCGTACCTCATCGCATAATTACTGGAGGTTGATAGAGGAATAATATTTCCGGTTGATGTGTCTGTCATGGAATTGTAAACAACGTAAACCGCACCTGAAAAATTTAGTGAGTTAAAAGCAGAAGAAACCGCTGAAGTTATCAAGTCGGTTTTACCGTCACCGTTGTAGTCGCCATTTATAGAAACAAAAGTGGGAAACGTTACACCAGATACCTGACCATCAATGCGTAGATTGAAGTTGGTTGTTGTTCCCATATTCACGATATTTCCCGTACCTGAAAAATTGGTGTTGATTAAACTATTAAGCAAAACATAAATCGCGCCATTTCCCGTATAGCTTGATCCAACAATAATGTCATTTTTACTGTCATTGTTATAATCTCCAATCGCAATGTTACCGTTACCCAAAGCAGCCCCTGTTGCTGCACCGTCATATCTTATTGTGTAATTGGTTGAGGTTAAAAGATCAACGATATTCCCTGTAGAGCTAAGCAAACCATTGTATAAGTCATTATTAACAATATATAGATAACCGGTATTACTTATTGCAAGCGGAGCACCCAATATTAACTCGGGCTTATTATCATTGTTTAGATCTGCAGCATTTAAATTAACATGACCTAAAAAATAGCTGTCGCCGGTAACATATTTAATGTTGTAGTTTGTACTCGTTGCCAGATCTACGTTGTTGCCTGTTCCGGTAAATGTTGCAAGGAGGGTATCTTTAAAAACATAGACTGCACCTGAATCTGCTCTTGCACCGTAGTTATGCCAAGGGGCAGTGATAATTAGCTCAACATTTCCGTTTTGGTCAAGGTCAATAACACTGAATTGACTATCACCTAACAAGTCTGATGTTGCTTCTCCGTCGAATCTAAGGTTGTAATTAGTGCTTGTGTTTAAGTCGATTGTGTTTCCAGTTCCTGTTAAACCGGCAAACAATGAATTGTATAAAACATAAATTGAACCGGACCCAGGTCTTGAATTTTTATCTGCTTTATAGGCACTTAGAACCAAATCTTTGTTACCATCATTGTTTAAATCAACAGCGTCGGCGAAGTAACCCGAAAACTCCTCGTCTGTAGCCGATCCGTCAATTCTAATATTCCAATTAGATGAGTTGGCTAAATCGATTACGTTGCCCGTACCGCTAAGACTATTTAAGAGAGAATTGTAGATTATATAGAGCGAACCTGAATTTGTACGAGAATTATTATCTGCACAATCTGCGCTAACAATTAAGTCTTTTAGACCGTCACTGTTTACGTCAACCTCTTTAATTATGTCAAAGCCAATACAGTCATTCTCCTTGCCATCTATTCTAATGTTCCAATTGGAAGGCGAAGACATTAGGTAGTTGGTTGAGGCTAAGACTTTAGACCGATTACCAGATACAAATAGCAAAACCAACCAAACAAAAATAATAATTTTATAGTGCCTTACCATCTACACATACTATTGTACAACACGGGCCTTAATCAATATGCGAATTAGTTGACAGACCTGGCAAATTGACTCTTAACTTATTACGATTTATACTTCTTGAAACCGTCCATGAGACCAGAGCACGAGAGACCTCGTCTGTACATCCCCCCCGAGCAACGTACGCCTGCGCCCGAAACTCCCCGCAAGGAACGCGAAATACACACTGTCGAAGACCTACGCCAAGAAATTTTAGATCGCATGGAGGAAGAAACTTTCTCGCATGAAAAGTTTCAAGAAAAAGGACAGCAATTTATTGAATTGGGCAAACAAGGAGATCAGATTCGCGTAGAAGTTGCCAGATTTTATCAAACACACCCCTATGGTCAGCCTTTTCCGCTCAGTCTCACTACCAAACAGAATAAGCAAAGAGAAGAGTTTATCGCAGCAAAGATGGCTTGGTTACCTGAAAACGCCAAACCGACTCTAAATGCAGTGCATACGGTTTTGGTTACCCAAGACGAGATATATAAATTTCACCAGCAAAATCCCGAAACGATGATTTTTATAACCATTCCGCCGGATATAGGTTGGGATCAGTGGTTAAAAAACGCCGTTGCCGGACATGCCAAAAGCTCAGCATTCTACGAAAATAAAGTAAAAAAAGCTACCGGTACAGATGTAATAAAAGTGGGCAAGGCGGCAGGCATTCCATTTAATGAAAAAGGTATTGGAGAAAAGAAAATCCAGCCTACAAAAACCACAACCAATCCGTCTCAAGATAAATCTAAATCAGAACCTTCTTCAGCGAACAACAAAAGAAACCAAACAAAAGAACTCACCCAAAAATCTCAGGCCTCCGAAAGTCGAAATGTGTCCCAAATTAAGTCCGTAAGTCCTATTGAATGGAAAGATCTCTCAACGAGTCAGCAAGCACAAGTTGTAACTGCTCAAGCTCAAATAATGGCAATGGGGAGCGTTATGTCCGGAAAACCATTTGAGGCTCTAAAAACTGATCAGGAATATGCTGATTACTACTCCAAGAGGTATAAAGAGTTAGTTGAAAAAGCAAGAGCCCTTGCCAAAGGTCCGGAACTCCCCGATATGGGTAAAATATACGATATGTGGCAAAGTGGAGAAATAACCGGGGACGAGTTCGATGTAATGTGGATGGCCAGATCAATACAAGATGCTTACCCTAAAGAATCTTCAAAAAAACCTGTCAAAAAAAATAAATCCAAACCCAATGAGGATAAAAGATATGAAGATCTTACGCCTGGTGAACTGGCTATACGCCAAGCCGAAGCATGGGCCATAATGGGCCAATTGCCGTCACGCGAGGAGCTTATAAGAATGGCTAAAAATAACGAACTTGGCGAAACTGAGTGGGAACGGTTGATTGATGCCCGTAATCGTCTGGACTGCCTAAACGCACCGAATAAAACCATTGTATTTGGAGCAGACGAAAAGGGAATTTCTTTTATAAAACTTTTGCCGGATGGAACTTTGTATACATCCGAAACTCAGATTTTGGGAAAAGGAAGCGTTACAAGATTTCAGGAATGGGCATACCCCGACGGAAAACGGGTGAATTGGAGCTATACAGCGGAGGAACAAACTACTAAAAAAGATGGCGGAGTTTCTAAATCGAAATTTAAAGAGGAAGGAATGCAAATTAAACAAGACGAAAATACGTGGGACATATACGGTGAGACACAAAGTGCACAACAGGAAGGTCATGGTTCGGTTGCCGCTCCGAATACCGATTTACATACAAATGCAACTGAAGCAATGCAGGAAAAATTACAGGACCTTCATAAAGGGCACGAGTTCGGTCCTTGGGACTCGGTTAAGAACTAGACAGATCATATAGGCATTTACACTCAAGCACTTTAAATATATGCTTAATATGGTGCTATGAAATTTGTACTCAAAACGTTAATTTTTTTATCTTCGTTTATCTTCTTGATATTATGCTTTCCAAAATCTGCCTTTGCATTAGCAGACGGTTCGTCTTGGACGGAGGCCGGAACAAACGCATTACCCGTCGGTTTATATGCCCCTTACGCGGCAACATTCAATAACAAGATGTGGGTATTCGGGGGTTTTAACACTTCGTTTGCGGTATCCAGAAAAGTATATTACTCCTCGGACGGTTTTACCTGGACCGAGGCAGGGACAAACGCATTGCCTGTTGCTTCATATTCCGGGGCTTCGGTCGTGTATGATAGCAAAATTTGGATTATTGGTGGAGTCAATGGTTCGTTTGCAACGGTCCGAAGAGTTTATTCGTCATCCGACGGTACCACTTGGGCAGAGGTTGGTACCAACTCATTCCCCGTTGCCACTAGTAATTTATCTGCGGTAGTTTTCGACAATAAAATGTGGGTGATTGGAGGAAGAGATAGTTCCAACAACATGATTCGAAAAGTATATTGGTCAACCGATGGTATTACCTGGACAGAGGCTGGGACGAATGTTTTACCCGTTGGAACGATGAACCACACAGCCCTTGTATACAACAATAAAATGTGGGTAATTGGTGGCTATACAGATAATCTTGGATCAGTTTTTACTCCAAAAGTTTATTCTTCAACAGATGGTACTACTTGGACCGAAGCGGGAACAAATTCTTTACCTGTGGCAACTGCGCAGCATACATCAGTAGTTTATGACAATAAAATGTGGGTAATTGGTGGTACCACCGGCAGCGCAGTTCGAAAAGTTTACTCATCAACCGATGGTATTACCTGGACTGAGGCAGGGACAAACGCATTGCCGGTTGCAACAAGCAATCATTCTTCAGCCGTGTTTGATAACAAAATGTGGGTTTTTGCCGGCGAAAATGGCGGCACCTATTTCAGAAAAGTATATTACGTATCAGACTCAACACCCCCAACCTTGAGCAGCATCTCTCCTTCTGCCGGAACTACTATAAATGGTCCGACTCCTACAATTACTTTTACTACTGACGAAATCGCTACTTGTAGAGTTTCAGTAACAGATCAGGCATATGCAGATATGAGTAGTACGAATGTTTGTACAGGATCAGGATCTACCAGCCATTCATGTCTTTCTCCCAACTTAGGTTCGAACGGGTCAAGAACTGTCTATATAGCTTGTACAGATAATTACGGAAATGCAGCCAGTGCCTCAACTAACACTGAATTAACTTATACTTTAAATGCTCCTGACCCAAGCCCTTCGTCCTCTGTTGAGTCTTATCAAATTCCTTTTGAGAGTGAAGTTAGAATGTCCAGGTTTGCAATTAACCCGATCAGAGACAGTATATTAAACGGTCAAAACGTAACGGTAATAATCGAACCGATGATCTTTAGATTCAACGCCTTCCTATCCTCCCAGGCTGTTCTTTCAGGTCCGGTATTGAAGAGCTTTTATGCTTCAAGATTCAGATTGGTTGGATATATCCAAAACATTTGGTACAAATCTTACCCACCTAACGACAACTACAGTCCGGCAAAGATTATACCCGAATTACAAAACAAACCGTCCATACTATCACTGTCATTTGCAAATTTACCCATATCAGGTCTAAATCCCAAGAAGTTTAAATTGGTTCGTTCACTTGACGGCAAAACTTGGAGCGTTCTTCCAAACTCAGTAGTAGATACTGTCAACAAAACGGTTTCAGCAGTTACCAAAATTGGCGGTTATTATGCAATCTCGCAGAGCGGAGGGTCGCTGTTCAAAACAGTGTCAACCAATAACAGTAAAACAACTCCCGCCCCTTCTGTTACCGATCCGCAGCTTCAAACCCCACCTCCCGTAGCAACAGGTACTCCAACGCCTGCACAAAGTAAGAAGTGCTATCTTTGGAACTTTGTCTGTTTTTAATTTTCCAAATGTGTTTAAAAAAAATCTCCATATTTTCATTTTTCATAATTAGTTACCTTTTTTTTCTGTTCCCAGCCACCGCTTTAGCTTCAAACACATTTGACATGTCAGATTCGTCCAATTGGAATTTGAGAATTGATGGCCCCAATGGTGACGCCTCCGGAGCGGTTGGATCCAACATATTTAAAAACGCCTTTGCCGATTTAGACAATAACGGCAAAGCGGACTTGGTTATCTGTTACCATCTTGCCGATACTCAATCAAGAAATGCAAATGGAGCCTGTTATGTTTTATTCGATTCACTTTTGCAAAATCTCCAGGGTACTGGAAACACAATCGACTTAAACAATACAAGCAATTTTAACATCAGGTTTGATGGGCCTACTACACTTGGATTTTTAGGCTATGCATCGGGTGGTAGTATTGCAGATCTTGACGCAAATGGAAAAAATGACCTTTTGTTGCCATTCCCTCACGGAAATTATCTGAGGACAAATTCCGGTTCTTTCTTTGTCATATACAACGAATTAATATCAATTTATTCCGGTACCGGAAACGTTGTAGACCTGGCCGACACTACGAAATTTAGTATCCGGTATGACGGCGATGTTGGTTCATCCGGCAGACACGAAATGTCTGAGTCCTTCATCATGGCTGAAGATATTAATGGTAATGGTGTTCCGGATATTCTAGTTGGTTCGGGCCATTCCGGAACAGGCGCAACTACAAGAAACGGCCAGTTAACGATTATTTACGATTCACTTATAGACCACAATTCCACTCCCGGAACTACGGTGGACATGACAGATACTTCTACTTACAATCTTCGTTTTTATGAAGCAGCCAGTAGCTATTTCTCACTTTACTCCGGCATATCAATAGCTGATATAAACGGCAATGGAAGAAAAGATATTGTTATTGATGCTGGATATGCGAACCCTAATGCAATTACAGATGCCGGTTCGGTTTTTGTAATTTACGATTCGATTATAAGCTCATATAACGGAACAGGGAATTTGATCGATCTAACCGATTCAAACAATTTTAACCTCAGAATAGATGGAACTTGTGATTCATGTTTGTTGGGTTACACTTCAATCGTTTCACCAGATTTGAATTCAAACGGCAAGCCGGATTTGGTAATAGGTGAATTTGTTGGTAATCACAACTCGCGTTCCGGAAACGGAGCGGTCTACGTCATCTACGACTCGATAATAGATGACTATTCAGGCGTGGGTAACACAATCAATTTGTCCGACACTTCTAAATTCAATCTGCGTTTTGACGGAGCCTACGATTCATCATTTTTAGGCCAGCGTATTACCGATTTGCATGACCTCGACAATAACGGAAAAGTCGATATGGTTATGGGTGCATATTTTGAAACTCAAAATGGCCGGGCAAACTCGGGTACTGTTTATGTTCTTTATAATGAATTGTTCGCTTCATACAGCGGAACGGGAAACATAATCGATATGCTTACAAGCCCTTTCAGCCTGCGCTACGACGGGCCTCTTGCAAGTGTTTGGTTTGGAGATGGCGCCTATCAGGCTGATTTTGATGAGAACGGTTCATACGACATGGCATTATTAGACACTTGGGCCAATCCATCTGGAAGAGATAACGCCGGTTCAATTTATTTAGTATTTAATTTCCCGCATACAATTACTTCTGCATCGCAATCCAGAAACGGATCAACATATACGGTTAAGGGAAGTGTTGTGGCCACGAATAGTATTACAACCATTTCAGGTGTAGAGTATCAAATTGGCAATCAGGACCCGTCAACCTCATGGAGTAGTTGTACCGCCGATGATAACTCCTTTAATACAAGAAGCGAGCAGTTTACCTGCACCATTGCAAACATCCCGACAGGCGATGGTTGTTACGATATTTACATTAGGGCGTACGATAGTAATCATTCTTTTACACCAAGAGCTAGTTATTTAAAACAAAGTTACTCAATCGGATCTTGTTCCGATAGCTCACACAACACCTCCAATCTTCTCTTTTCTTCCGCCAGAGGGCTTGGTATGGTGGCAATATCTGCGACTGAAGATTCATCTACCTATGGGCAGGTCGTCACAGCAGTAGTTAGGCCATACATCTTCGATTTTAACGCCTACCTATCGGCAATTGCCGTTGTTGGTAAAAAGTTACAAATAAAAATCAGTGGACGGGAATACAGTCCGATCGGATATATTCAGGATATTTGGTTCAAAGCCTATCCCCCAAATTCAAGCTTCCAAGCAATCAAAATTACCAAGGACATGCAGCGGCTACCGTCAGTACTTTCCTTGTCGTACAACAATATAAATATAAAAAATTCAAACCCTAGAAATTTTGTGTTAACTTATTCTGAGGATGGAGTTTTGTGGAAGGTTGTAGAGAATTCTGTTGTAGACACAGTCAATAAAACCGTTTCTGTAATTGCTAAAATCGGGGGTTATTATGCAATAATCGACAGTTCCGGTTCTACCAAAAGCGTAGAAATTAACAACAACAATAATAATAATCGTAATAATCTCATTACACCTACCACCCCGGCTGAAACAAACGTTACTCAACCTGTAAAGACAGTACTGGACACACAAGTACCAATTTCTGTTTGGAGAAAATTCCTGAATTTTATCGAATCCTTATTTACTCCATTTGGCCCAAATGCCGGTGGAAAGAAGACGGCCTCCTGAAGTTTCTTTAAGTGTTAATTCCCCATTTTCAATTTTGCCACCAAGATCACCAAAATACCCCTGCAACGTATTTGCCAAAGTAGTTGAAGAAGTAGAAATTGCATAAGCGTTTACTAAAACAAAAAGCGGTTTTTCACTTAAGACTTTTTTACATGCTTCAAGTAGTTTAGAAAAATCTTTATTAAAATCCCAAACATCGCCGTTTGGCGCATGTCCATAAACCGGGGGGTCCATAAGAATTGCATCGTATTTAACTCCCCTTTTAGCCTCTCTTTCAACAAATTTTAGACAATCATCGATAATCCAACGGATTGGAGCGTCTTGCATTCCGTTCAAATCTCGGTTTTCGTTAGCCCAAGTTATCGCGGGGCGGCTGGCATCTACATGTGTTACTTTCGCCCCTGCCTTCGCAGCAAAAAGCGAAGCAATCCCCGTGTAAGCGAAGAGATTTAGGACGTTCAGGTTTTCCACTTCTTCCTTCTTAGATCTTAGCTCTTCGCTAATCCAATCCCATTGTTCCCTCTGTTCTGGAAAAACTCCGGTATGTTTAAAGGGGGCCAGTTTTGCCCAAAATTTAACTCCACTATCTTCCATTTGCCATTTTTCGGGAACGTCACGGTTTACCCAGCCGTTATCAAATTTAGCATTCGCCGCATCCCACTCTTTTTCATCCAGCATTTTTTTCCATAATACTTCCGGGTCGGGTCTGTCCAGCATATAATCACCAAATCGTTCGAGGCGCCTGCCGTCTCCGCTATCTATTAATTCATAATTCATCGCTTAATTATACAATACTTCGAACCCAAATAGACACCCTATAACTTGACGATCTTCCCTTTATCTTATACAATCCCCTTTCTTGCACCTTGTAAAAGGAAAATCAACCGGATCCGCTTTGGTCCCAGGCAAAAACGCCTCGGACAGAAAGGAATAATATGTTAAAAGTTGGAACGACTATCGATCACGGAAATCGAGTAAGACTGGATATTGATGCAAAGTTGGACGGGATGCGTCTGTATTTCATGAAGAACATTGCTCCTAAAACATGGAAGGCAGAGTTTTGGATCACCCTTAACAGATCGAATTTTGCTGCATTCAGAGATCAGCTGAACCGTCTGGTTTACGGCAAGGGAGACATTTATTCTGTCACCGAAGCTAAGTTAGACGGCGTTAAGGGCCAAGGAGAGGTGGACTTTTCACTCTTTGTAACCGAGGCGCAGTTTGGCTGGTTTGTACTTACTATCAGAAACAGCAATACCGCTGTCCGCACTTTCGAGTGCAAAATTAGGAGAACCGAACTCATCAATTTTATGGATGAAACTACCGCTTTCCTAATGGAATAGCACAAAAGGATCGCTTGCTTATGCAAGAGGTAAGCGATCCTTTATATTTGACCTATACTCTACGTTTTCCTGATAGAGTAGCGACAACGATCCCCGATTTTACAGTTTTGTATTTAATCGTCAATTTTTTGTGCAAACAGATATCACTTACAATGGCTATCCCTAGACCATATCCTCTATTGTGTTTTTCCCCTGAAGTTGAATTCTCAATATTTATAAACCAATTATTTAATTCGTACTTAGCAGAAATTAAAACATAACCGTGTTGAATATTATATTTAACGGCATTATCTATCAGGTTTCTTAATAAAATTTGAGTATAGGAATCGGAAAGTGGAATTTTGAAATTTGCTGGGATATTCAGAGTTAATTTGATATTTTTAGGGATATCGTCAACCAAACTCCCAACCAATCTGGCAACGTTTGTAATTTTTGGTTTTTCTTTGCTTGTTCGCATAAGAAGGGAAGTTTCCAGCAAATCGTCCACCTTAGCTCCAAGTTGTAATAAATCATTTTTAATTTTCCCAATAGATATTTTGTTTTTGGATGTCAACGTCGTCATTACCACCTCGAGACTGCTGACGGCACGGGCTAGCGGAGTTTTGAATTCATGGGAAATATTGGCGGCCAGGCGTTTCTGGCGATTGAATGACAAGGCGATTCGAGCAGTCATTGAGTTAAAAGACTCGGTCAAAACTTTAATTTCGCGGTCCATTGATTCTGTCGTTGAAATTTTTTTGGATAAATTTTCTGTATCCATATTTTCCATAAATTCGACTAATTTATTAAACGGTGCCAAGGCTTTTCTTGTACCAAAAAGGGCAACAATCCCCGATACAATCCAAATGATAGGAAGAAGAGTTAGCGCCACAGTATTAAAGGCATTTTTAAGAACCGGCAATACATAATTCTGACGGGCAAGTTGTAAATATCCGACGATATTTTCTGAGGTTTTTAATGGAGTAATATAAATATCATATTGACCGTATTCTTCAAGAACCCTATCAAAATATATACCATTTTTCGATTTTATAGATTCTAGGTTTGTGAGAGAATCCCTGCCTAAGTTCCTGTAAATTCCATATTTTGCGATGGTAGCTGAATTTTCATAAGTTATATCCAAACTCAAATCCTTTCCTCTTATGAAATTGGCTAGTTCCTCCCCGGAGGACGAGTTTTTAAGAGAAATTGTGCGTCCTTCTACTAGTAAAAATTTTTGGATAATCTGAGTTGCATCAACCTCAAGACTTTTTTTAACACTTCTTTCGGTTAACAAAAAAACAAGTAATAATATAGAAATTACTGCGACGGTTGCAACCAAAGTAGAAATAATTCCAACTAAAATAGCAAGCCGTGCCGACAGGCTGCCTAATCGCATAGTATGTATCCCCCTCCTCTAACCGTCTTGATAAGCTTTTTCCTGTGTTTGACGTCAATTTTGTTTCTAAGGTAACGAATGTGTACATCGACTGTATTGGAAAATAAATCTACATTCTCGTCCCAAACATGGGTAAGAAGAGTCATTCTATCTATTACTTGACCCTTATGTAACGCAAGATATTCTAATATAGAATATTCACGGGGTGATAAATTTATTTCAATATTTTGCCTTAAAACTTTTTGTGAATTCGTATCAATGACAAGATCGTCAATTTTAATAATTGGTTTTGAAGGAATCCTTTCTCCTCTTCTAATCAATGTTCTAATACGAGCAGAAAGAACATCGATATCAAATGGTTTAGCCAAATAATCATCGGCACCAACGTTTAAGCCTTCAATTTGATCATAATTTTGATTTCTGGCAGTCAAAATCAAAATTGGAGTTTTATAATTCTGGACCCGAAGTTTTTTGACTAAATCAAGGCCTTCCCCATCCGGTAATTTTCTATCGAGAATCAGGCAGTCATATTCATTATCGCTAATTTTCAGATCAGCCTCTTCTATAGTTTCGGCCAAATCTACCGCGTAGCCCTGTCCTTTTAACAATGATTTAATATTTGCGGCAATTATCGTATCATCTTCCAGCAATAGGAGTCTCATAATTTTGAATTACCAAGAGCATTATATTCGATATTGCTGCATTTGGCTAAGTATAGCTGCATTGTGACGCGACCAAAAAGCTTGACTCATGTCGGCTCCGCAGTTAAAAACATTTCCGCCGGAATGAATGTTCCGGAATTGTGTTACGTCATATCTTCCACCATCAATTGTAATTACACATTGAGAAGATGCAACCGGCGCATTTGTGGGGGCCGGCTGTGACGGAGTTGCGGTTGATGGTTGAGGTGCAGATTGCCCCGGAATAGGGCTATTTTTCACCGAGTTACTACTGGCCATTTTATGAACGATTATTTTTTTAATTATTACAATCGGGGTTGGTGTTGGACCCGGAGTGGCGATTGACAAGGAAGTCGGCATATTAATGGTTTTAAGCCGTGCAAGATTTAAATCATTCGCATTGATTATTCCGGTAAGGAGGATGGTGTTTAGTACCGCAATGCCTGCGGCAAAATGCATTATTTTCATCTTAATTGAAAATCTTCGTAAATAATTCTTTTTCTTGATATCCCATATGAACTAAATTGTTCAGCAAAAGTTTCCATCATCTTTTTTGGGCCGCATAAAAATACATATGAGTTTCTTGTAAGATTAAATCTTCTGCAAACATTATCAGCATTTAAACGTCCGTACAAACTTGTCAGATGATTTATAAATCTGAATGATGGATTTACCACCGCATGTTCTGTCAATTTGTCGGTCAGGAGTCTGGACTCGGGATTTGCCGAAGTGTGAATCATTGTAACTTTTTGATCAGGCATAATACTTGGCGCCATCGACAGAAAAGGTGTGATTCCGATTCCACCGGATATCCAAACCATTTCTTTGGCTTCTTGAACTTTCTCCCCGAAATTCCCAAATGGGCCACGAACTGTAATTGTGTCTCCGTCTTTGAGGTCTGTTAATTTTAAAGTAAAGTTTCCGATAACTTTAACTCCGATTTTTATATAATTATCTTTTTGCTCAAGTATGGAAAATGGGTGTTCTTCTCTATCTGCCCCTTTTCCGTTGATTGTAAAAAAGGCAAATTGTCCGGGGTTAAACCTCAAAAAGTTTTGCCTATCTCCGATTAATGTAAGAACAAGATAATTTGAATCTTGAACTACATTTTCTACAACATAAGTCTTTTTCGGAGCCAGAAAATAATATAAAAATCTTTTATAAATGAACGCTAAGATAGCTAAACTGTTCCAGCTTAAAATCCAAATTCTTAATGGCAAATATCTACTGATATCTGAAGGAATCAGATAAGCGTGGAATAAAGCAAGTAAAATCACAATTCCGGTCCATTCGTGTGTTAATTTCCAAAAACGGTAGGGTAATTTTACAAAAATAGTAAAACTTACCAAAAGAAATAAACTATATAGCGAAAGTACCCCAAATGTATAAGCCAGGTTTCTTCCCGGCAGTAAATATAACGAGGTCGAATTAAAAGGAAGAAAATTTATTATTAAAAAGAGCGGATGGTTAAGGAGGAGTATAAATGAAGATATTCCAAAGAACTCATGCGTTTTGTAAACCCTGTCCAATCCACCAAAGATCTTTTCCAAAATCATGTGTCTTACTGAAACTATATAATTCCATGATAAAAAAAGTGTGCCGAAAAGCCCCGAAACTTGGGCCAAAATAATCCAGAATTCCGGGAAAGTCGGTTGGTTTATTTTAGAAAATAAATACAATAATCCCGTTATCACCGAACTTAATATAATCAAGGAAATACCCATTATTTTTTGTAAATACCCACTATTTTATATTTGCTTTTGATAATACTTCCGCCAACGAGTTCCAGTTGAGATGTTGAATCCTTTCCCGCCAAATCGTGATACGGTTGCCCCGGGTTATAAAATTTATATCTACCGGGTGAGACATCGTAAACGTATCCCTGATAAGCGAGTAAAACAGGTTTTGTTGCATCAGATCCGCCAAAATAGGAAAGCGAGACGCTATCATAAACAGGCAAAGAACTATTGGTTTGAAGTTTCCAAATAAAAAGAAAAATTGCCACGATAGAAATTGCTACTATGATTTTTGGGGATATTTTTTTCATTTTACAAGGCCGGGGCTGGGGTTTGCTTTTGCTTTGGCGTCTCGGATGGCTCCGGAGTTTCTACCTCTTTGTCGTCATCGCCGGAATCTCTGTCATCCTCAAGACTAACACGGTCATCGTCTGAATCATGAAAATTGTTTATGATTGTACGGGGAGTTCCTGTAGGCATTACAGATGGTCCAGGGTCGATAACTTCTTCTATAACTTCCTGTGTTATAACCACAGGGCTTGGCGTTGCCTCTTGGGACACGTTAGGGCCTTCAGCCTTAACATTGGAATATAATTTGTACGCTGCGACTGCGCTGGTGCCAAGTGACAAAAACCCCATTATTCCTGTAATTATTATTTTAGAAAGTTTGCTGTTCATATAATTAAACTTAAGATACAAGAACAATAACACAGAGAAGATTAAGAGGAGATTAAGAAAACCTAATTTGCATTCCTTCACCTACAGGTGTGTCAAAAGATACTTCCTGTTCCGGAAATTTTGCAGACTTTCCCCAAATTTTGACTATCTTTTTGCTAGCGGCAAAATCCGGACCTATTTTTTCTGCAACATCTTTTAATGTGTCGCCTTCATTCATAACAATCGGGTCGCTAAAGTCAGGTTCAACAAAGGGTTTTACCAAATAGACAGTAACAAATTTAAGTGCTTTCCAAATTTCATTTTTTAGTGTATCTATTCCAAGATTTTTATCTGCGCTAATGGCCACAAACTGTCCGTCGATTTTTTCTTTATAATCAGGATCTTCGTCCACTTTGTTTACAACAAAAATTGCCGGAACATAAACACGGTTTACGGAAAAAGCATCAAAAAGCCTGTCCTGAGTTATTTTCTCGTTCAGCGTGATATTACCATTTTTAATGCCGAATTCACGGGCGATTTCTTTGATAGTCTCTTTATCCATAGTTTGCTTGAAATTGGAAAACACTTCCAACCCTCCACTTGTTTTTTTATCTATCAGAACCTTTGGCGGGTTCACATTTATTCTAATTCCGCTTCCGGTCAGTTCTTTATACATTTGAGCAAAAGCTCCAACTCTCTTTACATCTGTCATGACAACAAGAAGATCGGCCCCCTTGGCGACAGACAAAACCTCTTTTCCTCTGCCCTTTCCCTCCTTAGCCCCTTCAATGAGTCCGGGTATGTCCAATATTTGAATGTACGCCTCGTTATATTTAAGCATTCCCGGAACAACTGTGACCGTTGTGAAAGCATACGGAGCAACCTTAGACTCAGCATTTGTAAGCTTATTTATTAATGTTGATTTACCGGCAGAAGGAGGACCGATTAGTACAATTGTAGCGTCACCCTGTTTCTTTACAGTGAATCCACCACCGCCCCCACCGCTTTTAGTGCTTGATTCAATTTCGCGATCGCGGAGGCGGGCAATTTTCGCACGCATTGCTCCAATAAACCCGTTTGTGGCTTTGTGATGGGGGGTTTTGCGTAAAACCGCCTCAATTTCTTCTATTTGTTGGTCAATTGTTAACATCTGAGGTACAATTGTAGCAGTTTACCCTGAGCGAAGTCGAAGGGCGCCCGTAGCTTAACGGATAAAGTACGTGTCTTCGGAACATGTGATAGAGGTTCGATTCCTCTCGGGCGCACATATTTTGTGTTAAAATGTTCCTGTTGTCGGAGTTATTCCCCACAAAAATTGATCTTCAATTTTTGAGAGGAGGAATAGCGGAACGATTAGGTTTGAGCAATAGCGGTAAACCGTTTAGTGAAGCTTATTCCGACGACGGAGTGTAGCGCAGTTGGTAGCGCGCTTCGTTTGGGACGAAGAGGTCCCCGGTTCAAATCCGGGCACTCCGACTCGAATACTCGTCGGGTTCCCGTGTTTGATAGCGCAAATTAAGGAAATGGTTTTGCGCACAAATCCGGGCACTCCGACCAGTTTTTGTATCTAAATGTAGAGTTAGCTAGTCCTATTCTGAAATATTATCACTTCAAAAAAAGGGGCTAGTCCCATAGTTAGACTATGACGCGGTTTTATGCTACTATTGTGCAGTTCGTAATCAATTTGCTCTTTATAACCAGAAAGGAGATAGTATGGACACAAAACGTTTTCGTTACGAAGTTCAAAGTAAAGGACTTGTCCTTGAAGCCCACTCTGATGAAGGTCTTCCGAAGAATACGTTCTTCCTGGACCTAAACCAGGGCCAGCTCGTTACCGAGGCTGATCCCAGCAAGATCATGCAAGTGGTGCGGATCGCCCGCAAGTATGCCAGTTCTGATAGCTATGGTGAGCACAATGCAATTTTGCAGCTAGTTGCTAACACCAAAGATATCGAAAAGGGCGGTCGCGTTTACTGGCAACGTCCTTATGTAGTGGACCCCGACATGATTTCCATGAAAGACTGGCTTAAGAAACACGGTCAGTTTCCCGGCACCATTCGCTTAGACATGAATCCGTTCAATCGGTTTTTAAACTACATTCTCACTCGATAACATTACGTACAAGGTTGGGTCGATGCATACCAGTGGTTATTCACCTCACAACAAAACCACAAAGCATCGTAAGTTTTCTCCTTCTTAGATGACTTTTCGAAGCTGACTATATTTACAGTTTGTATTTTTCATACTCTCCCTTGCAGGGTGGGCCGTAACAAACAAGCATCTCCCCAATTTTGGGTTTAAATATTAAAGAAGCCATAGTTGAATCGTGCCTGCAAATTGGATACTCTGCGTCTGAATGGTCGCTTAAAATATTTACAACTTCATTTTCACTCATATTATTTTGGAGCAGCTTTTTAGCTTTGTCATACCTATGCTCCGAACTTTTTGTCCTGTAAGTTTCGTATTTTTTCAAATCTGTCAAAAAATGATTGGTGTGCACATAAGGCTCGTTCGTTAAATTAGTCGTTTTAACTTTTCTTTCAGCAATTTCAATGTTTTTTACTTTGTCTTTTTGAACCAAAAGATGATTGAACCCTGTGTCCTGCTTTACCCTTCTAATCATTGATTCAGCCTCAATCAAAGTAGGGCATTCCAGAACCGCTCTGGCAAGGAAATTTTTGGGGATTCCCACAGTTTCTTTTTGATGAACCTCATTTATTCCCTGTACAAGTCCCCAACTGTTCATGGAGGCTGCAGTTCCTGGAAGCTCGTTTACATAGTTTATCCCTATAAATTTGGTTTCCCCTATGGTGGCCTTTAAAATATATAAATCATCTGTATTTTTAACATCCCAGTCCTCGTTGTGACCGACAATTGCACCGTCTGCGCCAAAACTTACTACAGTGGTACATCTGTCGTGAATCACTAGCTCTCCTTTTTCCGAGGCTACACCCGCGTCATAAAGCGATCTTGTATTGGCAAAAAACAAATCCATCACACTAACATTTGCTGCGATCGCCGTGGCTGTGAGCTCTTCAATAAATTTGGGGAAAAATCGTAAAGTTTCCAAAAAATGATTCTGGGACTCTCTTTTTAATTCTTTATATTGGGGAATTGTTTGTTGACGCAAAAAGACACTTTCCTGAATCTTGCTTCGGAAGTTTTCACCAATAGCCTGTCCAATAGCGCGGCGGGACCCACGCAAGACTAGATAAGGGAACTTCTTCTTCACGAGCGAATTCCTCCTTTTGCATATGCTTATTATACCCTATTTGCGCCAATTCATCTGCTTGACAATTAATTGAAATGAGATTATTTTCGTAAGGTATGGAAAGAGTAAAATCTCACGAATCATTTGACCCCGCTAGACTTGCAGATTTGGAAATTCAATCCATCAAATATGAATTTCAGGATAACCAAAAAGCTAAATTCGATTGTGGAGTGCAATCGACTCAACTTATGTACGGAATAAATGAAGTTAGCGCCTACCGTACAATGGTTGCAAAGAGAAAAATAGAAAATAAAGAGCTATCAGATGATGAAAGAAGAAATGCCAGAATTGAATTTTTTCAAACAATAAGTACTGCGAGTGGTTTAGGTTTTGATCCATATGAGGCTGCACTCGCGGATGAAAAACTTGATCTTGCTAAAGAATCAGAAGACAAAAAGAAAATAATCGGATGTTTGGCTGGGGTTTTTTCCATCCTTTATAAAAAACCCGCATCTGTTTTTCGTGAACCGACCCGCTTGTTGCTTAAGTTTACAGACGAACTGTATGAACAATTGGCATTTGCAATGATGCGTTCACCGTCTTTTGTCATGGGGATGGGGAGTGGTGCCAGATCCGAAATTGAAAAGAACATGGATTTCGATAAGCTTCAAAAGTCTTCATTAAAACGCTGGAAGTCACTCAAACAAGCAATTGAGAGTTAAATTTGACTAACCAACAGAACGAGTTATAATCCCAAGAATGATAGACAGAGAACAATTTGAAGCGCTAAAAGATATTCTGGTAACTTTCTATTCGGAAAAGGAAAATAGAGATCAGTTTGCATTGCCTTTATCTATGCAATATGACATGGATCGAAGAACGAAAGATTTTGATCCTGCCGTCACAAAAGTCGGTCTTATTGTTGTAACTGAATCGGATGATGCTGTGTTGGACGGTGTTTTGTCAAAGAATGGAAACGTTATGGCAATTTACATTCCATATTCAGAAGTTCCTTCCAAAGTTTTAAATAATCCGGGGGTGATTAACTTTGAAGTGTGCGGGGAAAAAATAATCAAAATACTTCAATCAAGCGCATCCCAAAATGTTGAGCTTAAAACCCCATGGTCCGGTCCTGTTGGAGATGAATGGGACAGTCCTGCATATAATGATTTTTGGGGCCCTGTAGAACAAAATTTTAATAGAATTGTCAAAACTCTTGAAAAAGTTGGGAAGAAAGTGAAAGTTATTTCCGGTTGACAAAGTGAATGACGCTAAAATCGGGTTCACTTCAACCTCCATGTTTGTGGCCCCACTTAGCTAAAGCTGTGTGGCACCACGTAGCCTCCGGCGTAGTGGTGTGCCGAGGGCGGGACTCGGACCCGCATGAGTTATGCACTCGAGGGCTCTTAAGGCCCTTGCGTATACCATTTCGCCACCTCGGCGCGTCGGAATGGATTTCGCTTTCAAGCTATCCGCTACCGCTTAAGCTTTAGCACTCCATCATTCCTCCTTTCAAAATTCTGTTAGAATTTTGTTTCAATCGCAACACAGATTTTAACACAAAAACGGGGAGGACTCTCTACTGAAGATGATTTTTTACTTTGAGGGCGACTTCGTCCAAGGAAATATTGGATTTAATAATGTAGTCAATGGCACCAATTTCTGTAGCTGTTTTATCTTCGGTGCTCAGATTAGTCAGAATAATGACAGGTGTTGATTTTAGTATAGGATCTCTCTTCAATCGCTCCAAAAGATCAAAACCGTTCATTCCTCCGGGAAGCATTATGTCAAGAAGTACCAGATTTGGATGTTTCTCCTTAATTAACTTCTCCCCCTCTTGTGCAGAGTCGGCAACCAATGTGCCCAAACCTATTTCTTCGAGTTTCTTAACAATTAAATCACGTAAAACAATCTCATCCTCAATTACCAAGACGGTTTTTTTATTTGGAACATCCATTAATTAAAGTTACCAGTTTGAAACATATTTGTAAAGTGAGTTTATATTACAAAAAGATTTAAAATTATCTAGACAGTTATTTTACGTGTGGTAATTCTTTAATTGCGAATAAGTGTGTTACCAATGGGTCTTCTTTAGAAGCACTTTCAACAAACACCGCGTGGGCTTGTCTATATAAACCTGAAATATCAGGCATTGGTTCTTTAAACAAATCTTGCCAGTTCTTTTCCCAGGTTTCTATTGATATTGTTGGTTTGTATTTAGAAGAAATGGGAACCCCTAACGCCTTTGCATCAAACGTTAACTGTTCAGTCAGGGCAAGCATAACTCCCAATTTATGGACAGCGGCTCTGATAGTTGCTTCTCTGAACCTGTCTGAAAATTTTACAGCTTCCCATCGTATCCATAAATCCTCAGATATTTCTACTCCATTTTTAATAAGATTTCCTACCAGTGAGAATTCATCATCTGCAACCTCTATTTTAGGTGATGTTTTTGGATCATATTTGATTAGTCCTTGCCGACTGGCTGCTACAAGCAGAGATATAAATTCCTCCTCACTAGTTATGGGGGCTTCTGGATCTGATATGGCTATTGCTTCTTCTCCACCGAATACTAAACGTAATTGTACACTTCTCATTTTGTCATATTCGTCGTTCATGACATCAAATAATCTTAGATTAGACTGTGTTTCAGGTGAGGTTGCATGTGGACCGTAATCTAGATACATTGTATCTTGGCCTTCTTTCCATCTCCAGCCGAAAACATAAGGGTTTGTGAGGTAATTTGAACCGGACTGAGCCAGGCTTGTATGTGCCCATTTAGCCAAATCTCTTCCTGCTACAAAATCAGCAACCGAGTGAAGGTGGATTCCCATACCACCACTTGCTAAACTAAAGGCGGATTCAAGATGTCCGGGAAAATATTGTATCTTTTCGGCTATGATACTATCCTGCTCAACCATGATTGCCCATTATAGGCTGAATTTTTCCAAATGCAAATTTCCTATGCAGAATCGGATAAGTTTTAACTTTTTGAGCGGGTAGCGGGAATCGAACCCGCATCAAAATGTGTTGCGGACACCCTTGAGCGGGATACGGGAGTCGAACCCGTCTTCTCAGCTTGGAAAGCTGATGTTGAGCCGATCAACTAATCCCGCAACAAACTTCGTTTCTGGAAAGCTCCTACTAATGAGCTTGCGAATTGCAAGCTTTGCTTATTCTACCATTGAACCATACCCGCCTGCGCTAGCAGCTACGTCGGGCAAGCCCGCTGTAATTTCCTATTTTAACACGGAAATCATGCTTCCTCAAAACCACAGTGTGAAATTCCATTTTGATGAGCCTTGTTCCAAAACAAGCATTTGTGAGGAAACCACGAGAGAGTCTGCGAATTCAATTCAAAAGCAAAAGCAGCACTTGCTTGTCAAAGTAGCAATCTTTTGCAAAACATGTGCGAACTCATGAGTGGATGACGAACAAAGAGCGCGCACTTTCTTCACAGCATTTCTTTGTGCGAGCAAAGAAGTGCTGAATAGATGTCTTTGGAGGAAAAAATACTTTAAATCCTCACTTTTCTGAAAAGTGCCAAAAAACCCAACTCCAAGCCTATCGGTATAAATAACAAATAACCGAATTTCTCAATGACAGGCCCTGCCTCCACCATCTTCTGAAAAATATATGTAAAGGGGAAATATATTTTAAGTATAAGTAGGGCAATAGAAACGATTGCAAAAAAAACAACGAGTTCCAAAACTGCCCCCAAGTCCTTTTTGCTGGAAAACATGGTGTGAGTAATTTGGAATATGGAATAAATAATTAGAGCTACAATCCAAGGATTTTGCAGGTATCCCCCGCTTAACGCAAACGAAATTCCCCAAAATATTATTCCGCCACCTGCCAAAATAGGCGCAAGCCCGATTATAGAGCCGCGAATAAAATCGGTTTTACCTATCTGCACACTCCCCAACTTTACACCGTCCTCTTCCACTTCCGGCATCAGATTCAATTGACCAAATGGAACGACTGTGACAAGCGCCGCCAAAAGATGTGAAATTTCGTGGATAAAAGTTCCCGGCAAAAATATCCAACCAAGTAGCATTGTCGCCTTCTCCTTACTGCGAGTAAACCTGAATAGCACTATAAAAAGCTTTCGAATAAAAATTCGGGAAAGAATGTAAAGTGTGATTAAAGCTAAAATTAATATTGCAATACCCACCATCCATATATAATATAATAAATAGATGGATACAGAGAAACATAAAAACTGGAAAAACATGCACGCAGGGCCGGCAGGCGGAACTTTTTATGGTTTGGGTTTTGTTGGAGCGTTAATTTATTACTTTCAACATTCGCTAACCTTTTTGGACTTTGTAATCGGTTTGCTCAAAGCCATCGTTTGGCCGGCATTCTTAATCCATAAGGTCTTCACTCTTTTGGGGATGTAACAGCCCGTTGTAAATATTTTTAGATCGAATGCACGGCCCGCTGTTAAATTCCATATTTATACATGGCTTGGGGTAATATTTTTCTTCATGAATTCCGCAGGAAAAATTTGGCATTAGGTTGGGGCAATTTCCGCTTATTGCAAAATAAGTCCAACCTCTACTTTCAACATAGTAAACACCGTGTTCCTGTTTTTTGAGTTTATCTGTTAATTCTTCTTCTGAACGAACCGGTTGAGCGTTGGGAAATGCTTCGAGGAAAAACCTGCTTCTACCTGCAACTTGGCCACTAATATTTCTACAACAGGCCGCAGGGCATCCGATTGCTGTACATGGGTTTCTTTCCATCATTTGAGGTTGTTCTATTGCAACTCTTTAGAAGCCATACTCTTTATATCAACAGGTAATATATTAGAATTCATAATATCCTTAAGGAAGTCGATTTCCATGCTATTTTCTAAATCCCAATTATATTTTGAATTTCTCATGAATCTTCTTACGCTTCCCTCATCATTTTCCCCTTTAAGAGTTTTTTCAATAAACAATTTATACAAACTATTAATCGGTGTTCCCTCTGTTGTTCTCTTTTGAGGATTATCTTGAACTGCATTTATACTCAACTCAACCACTTTATGTTCAAATGAATCTGATTTATATCTTTTTGGAGATTCATACGCTTTTTTGACGACGCCAGTAATTTCATCTGTCAATCTCATCGGAATATCAAATATTATGTCAGCAGCAATTTTTCTTGCCGCTATATTGGCCCCTTCCATCGCCACAATCCGATTCAAGGTATTATCAACGTCCTCAACGTCTGTGTAGTTGGAGTCACTTGAATATCTTTTTTCAAGCTGTCTAACAAAATAAATAACAGGACCCTCAGTCTCCGTCGCCGGACCTGCTTGAATTTTATCAAGCGCAGCGTTTAAAAGTTTTTGTTGATAAGGTTTTTTGTCTTTTTTACCAACTACATAGGCAGCATTTTGCCATGCCTCATTATTTGCTTCCCAGTCAGTTGAATCTAAGTCGTGTATATAGGATTCATACTCAGCTTCCTCACGGGGATTATTTTTTGGTTCCATTGCAATATTCTACCACGTATCAATTACAATTTAAGGCAGAGAGACAAGAAGTCTTATCGTCACCCGTAAGGGAGTCACAAATCGAGCACTGTTGGGAGCTCCCACTTCCGTTAGCTGCCGGGCTTGGCTTAAACATTTCGGAAAAGTCGGTAAACTTAACATCGGCAGGTGGAGTAAACATCGAATTATCGGGAATCCAGGCAGAACATTTATAATCCGATTTTTGATTCAAATCGACTTCACTTGCTTGGGCTGCTTCTCCTGTAACTGGTGCTGTAGTAGCCTTTGTGTCAGAATCCGGAACAGTCATCTTAAACCCATTCTTATCATCGTCGGTCCAAATGTAGCTGGTTTTATTGTCCGAGATCATATGGGAAACAGTAGTTTTACCGTTTAGAGTGCTTGTAAAATCAGCACGCACTTTACCACCTGCAATATAGGAAGTACCTTCGGTTTTGCCCGATTCATCATCGCTTGCAAAGGTACATTTTTGAGGCACACCCGACGCTAAAAGCTCCTTGAGAGACTTTACACCCGAAGATATTCCACTCGCAGTTTCAACATTTTTAGATTTACTAAAATAAAAGTAACCAGCAATACCAAGAAGAAGGATTACTACTACCGCAATTGCCGCTTTATTTTTCATTTATATATTAAATATATACTTTTTATTTTTCAAAAAGCAATAGTGATTTTCTAACTATTGTGACTTGGAGCTTCCTACTATTACAACGACTTCATCTTTAGAAGTATCAGGAAGAGATTCAGTTTTTGTGGATACTTTGTAAATGCCGGAGAGGGTTGTAACCAATTTAGAAATAAATTCGGCGGGTACATCGGATTTAACCTTAATAACTGTGTCCGTGTAATCATAATTGTCTGCGTTGCCTGTTCCGCTGACAGAAAAACCAGCTTTTGTAAGTAAACTTTTTGCATCTCCCGCAACTCCCGGTATACCGGACCCGTTTTGTACATTAATTGGGTATTTGGTAAGAATAAGCTTTGCACTTGGAGAGGCTGAAGGAATAATGGTAGAAGTTGTGGTCGCTATCGGAGTGGGAGTGGGCACAGAAACCGAATTTATATTCTTCTGATAAAAATAGATTCCTCCAAGAAGCGCACCCAAAAGTAATACTCCTGGGACCAAAATTAAAAGCGGACTTGGACTGTTCTTAATTTGACTTCCGGGTGGGGCAAAATCTTCGATTTTTGTTTCTACTTTAGGTTCAACTTTTTCGGCAGCTTCCACAATTTCTTCCTGTACTTCGGTGGATTTTTCAATGTCGTCGGATATATGCTCGGTCAGGTCCTGAAGCTCTCCAACTTTCTCCTTTATCTCTTCCACATGTTCGGACGACTCGGCTACCTCTGGTGTAACCGGAGATTTCTCTACACCAACTTCTTCAACTACCATTCTTCTGGTTTGTTTGGATTTATCCGATGGCATTGACAATAAGTATAGCAAATATTATATATCAACTACAAATGCCGCTTTCACCTGAACTGAGAGAAATACCCGGTATTGCTCTCAAATTTACCCGTGCCGGTCTCACCTCAGAAATTATTCGGAACCTGTTTCAAGAAAACGCAAATCGTGATCTAATTTCTGACGGAAACAGACTTTTGGTCGAATTTAAGAAAAGCTACAATTTCAATCTTGAAGGGCTGGATAATATTCCCAATGGAGGTATTCTTGCCTTTAATCACCCAAGTAATGGAATTTTAATCCCCGCATTTCTTGAAATGGCATCACAAGTCTTCGAGATTAAAAATAAAAATATTTCATTTTTAATGGCAACTGAAATAGTAATGTCAGGAAAGTTTAACGACAAGATAGCACTACCGGGGTCAATTCAATTTATTACCAGATTCCATTCCCTTTATTCGGATAATATAATCTCAACTCCCACAGTCGAGTCGAGAAAAGATTTTATTTCGGGTCGAGCTATTGCAGCCAGAAATATGATAAAAAGATTAAAGTCAGGCGAAATTGTGGCAATTTCACCTGAGGGCCATACAGAAATTGACAATAAAATTTCACCGATTGAGACTTTCCACAAAGGGGCAGGAGCAGTTGCCATATTGGCAAAAAAGTTTGACAAACCGGTAGTCCCCACCTCAATTTGGAGTGAAGAAAGTACAATTTATATTAAAATCGGTGCCCCATTTTTTATTGGTTCCACTGAAGATGGGGCCGCAGTTATTGAAATCATGGCAAAAATAGCTGAAATGCTTCCGATAGAACTCAGAGGTCCGTTTCTGTTAAAATAAACACTTCGCATATGGCTCAAGACAATGTAGTAATCCGCTTTGAAAACGTATCGTTTGAATATAACGACCAAAAAGTAATCCTCGACGAGGCTAATTTCAGCGTGCGCAGAAACTCCATAGTAACCATTATCGGCCAGAATGGTGCGGGGAAAAGCACTATTTTTAAACTACTCCTAGGCAAACTCATTCCAACAGGAGGAAAAATTCACTTAGAAAATGGTGCCACAATCGGAATTGCGGAACAAATGGTTCCTGCCGACAAAATTGACCTCACAGTTTTGGATTACTTCAAAACCGCTCTACCCGAAAAAGAATATGGAATTGAAGGTGATATATATAAAATATTTAAAAGTGTTAACTTGGATGTCCCATTGGACAGAAAAGTCAAAGTGCTTTCCGGTGGGCAAAAAGCCAGGCTCCTACTTGCCTACGCCTTAATCACAAACCCTGACGTTTTGCTACTGGATGAGCCAACTAACAATCTTGATAAAGAAGGTGTAAACGAATTGACTATTTTTTTGATGAATTACGAAAAAACTTGTATTGTTATTTCCCACGATTCGGACTTTTTGAATTGTTTCACTGACGGTGTCTTAAATTTAGATGTTCATACACACAAAGTCGAACAGTTTGTAGGCAATTATTACGACGTGATCAACGAAATCGAGGCCAAATTGGAAAGAGACAGAAGACAAAATGCGCTCTTGGAAAAAAGTATCAAAGACAGATTTCTTAAAATTAACAAATTAGGAGGAAAAAGCATCGCCATGAGCCACTTGGCCAGAAAATTAAGAAAAGAAATAGAGGAAGACCGCGAAACCGCAGTTGAGATAAGGCGTGAAGACAAGACTATTCCCAATTTTACAATTCCCTGCCAGGAATATGTTGGTTATATTGCAAAAATTAAAGAACCGATTGTTACAGAACTTGTCAAAGGCGTAAGACTTTTGATAAAAGGGCCAAACGGAATCGGCAAAAGCACTCTCCTTCGCTCCTATTTGGATGGCAAGAAAGCAGATATTAATCCCAAAATTAGAATCGGCTACTATAGCCAAGATTTTAGCGAGCTGGACTTTAATCAAACGGCGTACGATTCAATTTTGTCGGTTAACCCAACTGCGTTACCGCAAGAAATATATGAAGCGGGAGCTAGGTTTTTACTTAATGGTGATATTTTAAATACCAAAATAGAGTCGTTATCCGAAGGCCAAAAAGGACTCCTTTGCTACGCAAGGCTTGTAATGCAAAAACCTGGTCTTTTGATATTGGACGAACCTACAAATCACATAAATTTCCGCCATATTCCCGTAATAACTAAAGCTATTGATGGGTTTGAAGGCCCTGTAATTTTCGTTAGCCATTTACCGGAGTTCTTCGAGAAAATTAAGAATGTAAGAGAAGTGAAACTGTCCCCTCTTTAATACTTAATCGTTTCCGGTACAGAACCCACAAGCCGGAAGGAACCTGATTTGAAGTTGGCTTCCTGTATATCAGCACCACCAATTTGATTTATTCTTCGTTCTATCATATCCCCAACTGCGTTTGCGGCAAGATTGGTTATAGATTCCGGTACACCCGCTCTTCCCAATTGGAAAGTGGTTGGGTTAATTGAGAGCACATTATTTGTCATACCCCCGGTCCCTTTAACATAAAATGGTAAATCTCCGGAAACAAATTGGACATATTTCTTTCCTGTTTCAATATCACTATCGGAATATCCAAGATTTTTTGCCAAAGAAATTGCTGTTGCGACTTTCAGAAATCCCGAAGCCTCACCTGTTCCGTCCGAATTAAACCTAACCTGAACATTGTGGAGGGGAAAATTTTTATCTCGTGTTTCCCATACAGCAAAAATAGAGGTAACTTCGGCACTACTTAAATTAACATCCAAGTTAACTTTTCCGTCAACTGCTGTTGGGGCAAATTTTGATTCAAAAGCGGTTACAAGTGCAGGGTCAGCTTTAACCCCCAAATCTATCGGCTTAGCCAAATATTTGGAGAAAACAGGCATAACACCGATGTAACTTAAGATGGCGACTATGATAACTAAGAGGATGACCAACCCGACCAATAACTTTTTCAGTATCTTCATTATTATATTATGTTACTTTTATAAATTAATTTCAATTTTCCCCTAAAATTTTTCTAGTTTTACCGGAAAAAACTCTTATAATTCTTCTCACCTCTTTAGAAAACTCGGGATCTTCCTGGGCCATAACCACCATTTTACTCACAAAAACAATATATGGGTTCGTATCATGTCGATCGGTTTCTGATTCGGTATAACTAAAATGATAACCAGTTAGCCATTTTTCTTCATTGGTGGGTGGTTCTATATCTTTTGCCGCCAACAACTCCTTCCAATTTGTTAAGAGTTCGGAATAGGCTTCAACCAATTTCTTATCCTGATCTGTTCTGGCAGACTCTTCTTTTTGAATTGATTTTACTCCATGAGCAAAAAGGTAATGGAAAGATAACTGCCTGACAAGTTTAGGGAATGACTTTTGATTATATTCCGGCAAAGATCTAAGTTCGATGCCATTTTTCTGCTTTACATTTGCGGCAACCTCCATATAGGCACTTGTTCTTGAACGATGAAAAGGAAAATAGACCGAGGACTCAGTCGCTTGGTCGTACCCGGGCTTTGTATGTTTTTCACCAACGATACCAAACCCTCCATAAATATTAGATTTAACCTTGTCACTTATTTTGCCAAAATCAATAAAGCCGGCAGCAATAGCAATGGGCAAGCCGTCCATAAATTCGGTGTGTTTTGTTGATAATTCAACTCCTCCAAAAGTTTCGTGAACACCCCAACTAGACCTTAAACCACCAACTGTTGATATGGATACCAACTCGCGTAGCTGTGTTTTATATGAAGCAGCAGGTTTAGTGGCAATCTCGGTTGCACTAATTTCTGCTTTTTCCTCGATTACCCCCATTTTAACAGCAGCCATTTTCCCTGGTTCCCACACCTTAAAAGCACCTTCCACTGATTTTTGATTCCGATTTTGAAGAATTGACTTTAAAATATTTAATCTAGTTTGTATTTTTTTCTTTGCCTCTTCGTAAACTTCTTTTTCTGCCGGATGCTCAGCTTTTTCTATATCCTCATTAAATTGCACAAGCAACGCTTCGTATATACCACAGGTTTTTAATTCATTTGCAATAAAATTAGTATATTCAACTTCCATTCCCAATGTTATAACACCGGAGGGAATATTTGAAAATTTTTCTTCCTCGTTTTTATGTCTAATTTTATCTAAAAACATATATGCCAGTTCAGTTTTAACCGCCAACACATCCATTTCATCCGAGGGAAACTCAACACCAAACTTAGCACAACCCTCTTTGTATTTTCTATATAAGTCATCTAAACCGCCCCCATAAACCAACCCATGAAGAGCGGATATTTGTGACCGAATAATTCTCGGGTCAACATCATCACCAAGTTCTTCTATTTCCGTTTTAGCCGCCTCTATAAAAGTAAGCTCGTTTTCATCGGGTCTGGTTGGAATATCTTCACCGCGTAAAATTGCATAAAAATCAGTGGCGACTTTTTGCGCCTCTGCTGTTGTTGTTTCCCAAAGTATTCTATTCAAACTGGATTCTTTTTCAGTAACTACAGGTGGGGGCTCGATTGTAGATAAAAGTAACCTGGCTACAGTCTCGCGGCTTATGCTTTCAAGATTTCTCTTTTTGGTAACTTGTCCGATAATGTCTAAAACTTTATTTTGGAGATGATCGTTGTCCGGAAACAAATTATATGACCAATCCCCCCAATCATTGTCCGAGATTCTTTGTTCCCTCGGAGAACGGTTAATATCGGGATTACCCATGCTGCCAGAAGGATCGTAAATCTCCCGAAAATCACGGGCAAGGCGGGTCAGCCTGTCTCGGGTTTCCATAGGTGCGTCAGACGGTGGAGCGATTACTGGCTCTCTATATCTGAACCCCGATAAATCTATTTGCGTCCCATCGAAATTAATATCTCCATTTTCCGGCATAACTCATTCTAGTTTTATATACCAGTTTATTCAAGTTTGGCAAACACGGAATTCCTACATACCGAACTCAAAACATAAATTTGCAAACCTATATTTTGTTTTGAGTTTGCTATAATCATCATAATCATATATGTCGGATTCATTAAGTGATAAGGACCTTCTAAAATCTTTTGAGGCTGGCAAAATCCATGGAGAAGGAGCTGTCTTGGGCGATTCTAAGTTCAATAAATTTTTGGGGACATTTCATAGATTAGAAGTAGAATCCCATTTACCAAAAACGGAAATTGTAAAACCATCCCCTGAAATCAGAATAGAAGACTTCCGAGATATTCCTGAGGAAAAAATCACAGATATAATTTGTAAAACATGGGGAGAAACACCCGACACACTTACATCTTCTTATATTGCATCTTACGAAGAAACAGAGAATGGGCCCAGGATGATTATTACAGAAATGTTTGAATCTACCAATCCACCAGAAGGAGTAAATAAAGTCACTTATCAATTTGCGAGAAAAGGAGAGTACGAGGACGATACGAAATTTTCCGAAACAGAAATCGTAAGATTTGAGTTTAGAGAAATAGATCCATATAATGATCGGGGTGGAGGCGTTTTGGTGCCTGTAGGATTAAACAGCTCACCACAGAATCCTGAGTGGAAAAAACCTGAAACTGAAACAGCTCTTAACGAAAATCAGACGTTCGATAACGAAAGCGGAATGCTTGTTACTTATTATTCAGTTCCTGTTATTCTTTAAGTAGAAATTATATGAAAATTTATCTAATTAGACACGGACAAACTACCGGAGATGTTGAGAACAGATATGGTGGAAGCTACGACGACGACCTTTCAAATGAGGGTGAAGTTCAGGCGCAAGAATTGGCAGACAAACTTTCAAATTCAGGGATTCAATCTATTTTTTGCAGTCCTCTAAAACGAGCGCAGCAGACTGCAGGAATAATAAACGCTAAGCTTAATTGCGATATAAAAACAATTGAGGACTTGAAGGAAAGAAACCAAAACGGGATTCTGTCCGGGATGATTCGGGACGAAGCAAAAACAAAGTATCCTGAATTGGTTGAGCAAGTTAAAGATTATAAAAATACAATAGAGGGAGCTGAATCTTATGAAAATTTTGTAGAAAGAATAAAAAAAATATTCACAGAGATTGCAGGTTCGGCAAACTATTCTACAATCGGAATTGTTACACATGGTGGACCTATCAGAGTCATCTTTAGGGAGATTCTAAAAGATAGAGAAATTGACATTGCAGATTGTGCATATGCAGTTATAGACAAAGAAGAACAAAAATTAATACTGGAGAAGTTGGATGGCATTGAATACAAAACGGACTAGCTTTAAATCCTTCACAAAAGATGATTTTAGATAATTACAAAGACTTCTTAGATAAACTACTTCAGGATATTGAAGCTAAGGGCATTGATGTCTCCAAATACAACCTTGACCATTTTGGTTATCAGTGTTCTTCAGATAAAGATTACGATAAATTAAAACCAGATGTAGAAAAGATAGCTAAATTAATATCAGAAAATATCGTTGGTGGTAGACGGGTCGGAATATTTAAGTTAAATAATCCATTGGACTATAAGGATCGGAAAATTGAGGCAGTAGAGTTGGTTGCTCCTAAGGAAGATCAAGAATGTCCATCCGCCTTAGAACACGCTGAATTTGTAATTGATACTGATTTTGATTCTTTTATTAATAAATATTCTGGTCTTGATTGGGATTTAACTGCAATTAATCAACCCACTTTCCCCATGGTTAAGTTGCGACTTTCCGACCACACTCAAATAAAGTTTCATTTACAGCCGGTGTTGAAAATTGTAGAGAGCAAATAATATCCGTGAGCTTCGTTTACACAAAAAAGCCCGGAAGTTATTATTTTCAAACTTCCTGAATAATTACCTCACCATCATGAAGTGCTTTAAACTCAATTCCATTCTTGATGTAATACTCAACTTCCCTATCCACCATTTTAGTTTCGGGATGGTTTGATTTGTAATGTGGTGCAAAAGCAAAACTAATAAGCCCCAACCCATCCCAAATAACTTCTTTTTTATATCCATCAGAAATTATGTTTGGGTCATCTACAGTTTCTAAACCCTTTAGTGATGGCGATAATACACAAACGCCTGCACTATATCCTGCATAAACCAATTCTTTATTTTCTTTTTGATTAACCAACCACTCATCCATACCGCTTTCCTTAAACGCCCTGCGAAGAATAAAAGTATTTCCACCTCTTACCCATATGGTTCCAAATTCTGACAACGTTTTAGCCAGTTCTTCGGGTCTGCTAAAGAAACTTCTTAAATCAACCTCTTCTGGCACCAGTCCCAGTTGTTTCAAATCGTCTACCTCCCTCTGAACACCGGCCATTCTTCTTTCAGGGTCGTTTCCAAAATCGATTGAGTTGGCTATTACGGCAACTTTTTTATTACTTCCGATTAAATTAACCAACTGCTGTGGATTGTCTCCTAATCTGTATGACGATAGATATAGCTTCATATTTCTGCACCCGGTGGTAAATCGCCAGGAACTTTTTTACCATTAGTTTTGGGTCTTGGTTCGTTAGGAAGGCCGGCATCTGCACCCTTTGGCAGGTCCCATGGTGCCTCGGGATCATTCTCCGGTGGGGATTCTGGCAAAGAAATGTCTGCGCCTGGGGGCGTGTCATTCGAGGACTCTGCTTGATCGAGGTTCTTTGTCATAGTCTCGGTATGATGCCGTTTCCCGGACAATAATAACTTAACTTGTGGCGTAATATCTATACTTAAAAAACTTGGTTCGTCTTTAATTTGCATCATATGAAAAACATCGGACGTTCTATCGGGCAATTCTTGATTTGATGAATTTATAAAGTCAGAAAAGTCGGATAGAGCAAATGCGGATTCATCCAATATGTCAGGGTCGATCCCACTTGCCCTTAAGTCCAAATCTTTTCTTGGGGACGAGACTCTTTCTGGATCCGCTACCCCCCCAACAACTGAAACTTTAAAATCTTGCGAGTCTAGAAGGATTTGTGCCTCCTCAGGTTTCTCCGTTTTAAAATCAAGTATCACTCGCTCCAATCTCCTAAAAAAGTGGTAGTTCGGATTATCTGTATCCATTGGCCACGCCAATTCCTGATTAGCGTTTTCATTGGCAATGAATTCAGGATTTGTTTCAGACATGTCTCACTATGGTAGCACACTCAACAATTGCTTTTTTTCCAACAAAAAACCGGCGCACGGATGACTAAAATCCGCACACCGGTCATGCTAACTAGTATCTCATCGATCCTGTTCTTTTCCACCAGTCCAAAAGGACGGTCATGTTGTCATAACGCGGTGTTTCCGCACACGCGTAGATTAACACGGTGTCAATCGTCCAACACAACACCGCGCTTCCATCATACTTGGTAAAGCCGAAAATACGACCCGAGTTAAAATTCTCACCTTCGTAATTCCAATAATCCGAAAGACTGAACGTAATATCTTTCAGATCTGCGTCAAGATACAATTTCATCTTTTCGGATGTTGAGAACTTAAATATTTCAACATCAACTATCACGTTTGGGCCGCTTATCGGATTGTAAATTGAGCACAGAAAATGTGCGTCATAACCCAATCCGGCATCCGGGCTTTGGTAGAAACATCCTTCGTCATTGGCGATCTTCAAGTTTTTCTTGGTTGTTTCTATGGCTTTCTCGTAATCAGGTTGTTCGCGATTCTGGACACTACCGGGCTTGCTAGAACCTGTGGTTTTCCACCATTCTAATACAGAGTTCAGGTCCCGACTTCCAGCCCTTTCAGCAACGACGTATATAAACAGATCGTCGTATGTCCAGGCAATGTTTGGTTGATATTCGCTTTGGTAGAAACCATATAAGCGTCCCGAATCAGCAGTATTTCCGCTGTAGTGCCAAGTATCTTGTATTTCGATCTTTATATTCGCGAGGTCCATAGACAGCCACGCGTTCAAGTCTGCCAATGTGGCAAACTTGGTGATTGTGACCACCATCGGGAGACCTGTTGTAAAAACGCAAATTAAATCTGCTTCAATTCCGGCGGCAGGGACCGAACCGGTCTCGCTACAACCTGGGTCATTGGCAATACTGAGATTGCTTTTAATTAAGGCTAACGCCAAATCGTGCCTAGCCTGGTCCACACCTCCGTTTGACAGTTCTATCGTGGGTGGCGGTGCGTACGTTGAGGGTGGTTGTACAGGCACACACGAAACGGCAACCAGCAAAACCACCAGAGCTAAAAGTATCTTTTTGATCACGTCTACCTACTTTCTTATGTAAAGGGTTAAGGTTCAGCTAACAGACTTGGAATTATATCAAAATTCAATTCTATAGGAAAGTGACGTCCTTACGGGCCATATCATGTCAAAGAGGTAGAAGATGTGATTGGGCCACTTCTTTAGATTTACGCTGTCTGAGTGTAAAATGTAATGATGGCCGGACCGGTTACTCATGTTACGTTGGCAGTCAAAGTATTTAACAAATATTTCCGAGGTAGAAATATTGGAGAGTTTGTTATCGGAACGAGCTTACCCGATATTAGATATCTGGGAGTTATTGACCGTGACAAGTCTCATTTTGAAAATATTGTCTTCGACGATTTGACCAACCTTTCCTCCTTTGAAGCAGGACTCAAACTACATTCGTTAGTGGACAGTATTAGAGAAGAATATTTGATTAACAATAAATACTACTCGCTTTTCCCAGCTTCCGATGTCTTAACTCAAGCCGCAAAAGTATTTGAGGACAGATTGTTGTATGACAAACTTAGCAATTGGGACGAAATAAACAGCTATTTCGATGTAGTTTATAAAGACGAACTTAATTTGGGCATTTCTGAAGCTGCAATTAATAAGTGGCACAAAATACTAAAGCGCTACTTTTCTCACAAATCTCAGGATGAGGACAATATTATACTTACTACAGAAATAGGTTTTCCAAAAGAAAGGGCCGAAGAAATGAATCAGATCATTCAAAACGCTCAAACTTTCAAGGCAGAACAAATTGTTTTAAAGTTTTACGATGATTTTGAAAGTCTCCTATATAACGCTTAACACCAGTCTGATCAAATACGCAATAATTGCAGGTTTGTTAAAGTATTTTTACCGAGATAATTTACAATACATAGTTTGAACTAGAAAAATTTCCATGTTAATGTGTATCATGGTAAATGAAATTGGATATGATGTGCCCCAAAAAGTTGTTAGTCTGAAAGAAATTATAAATCGGACAGGGTATAACTTCATTCATGGAACGACTAGCGGAATGGTAACTTGGGAAGGAGAACCCTCTCCCGATGAATATCGTCATCGTCAGCCACCCCCAATTAACTGGGAGGATAAAATAAAATTTTGTTTAGATAATCACCCTCCTCTCTCAGTCGGAAGAGTCATTTCTGGAAACCAAAGAACGTCGAAAGAGCTGTGGTCTCCTGTGGGATTAATTCTTTCAGATGGAGAAATTGTGGGCACAGGTGGACATATAACCGGCCCAGACGGAAAACTGAAACAACTAGAAGGTGAAAACAATTTTCCGTATCCTCCTGACATCAGTCTTCCTGATTTTAACAAAGGACCGTACTCTGTTTATGAAATTGGGGTCGAAAACCCCAGATTTAGTGCAATTTATGTTTGTACTGATGCACTTAAATATCTTGGGGACAGCACAGATTACAACGACCTGGAAGCAAAAGCTGCAAAAATAGCTAGTGAACACAATTTGCGACTTGCATTGATCGATGAGAATGGTGAAATCACCTACCGTAGTTAATAAAAATAATTCCTATCAGACAGTGTTAGTTCGATTCCAATTTGCTTATTCTGCTTCATCATTTTTGTTATACTAAATTATGTCCGAAGATTCTGTTGGAGGAAAACCGGCTCCACAGGAAAGCGAGACCTTGAAGCCATCATATCTTAATCACTTAAGGCAAAAGGCGAAAGTTCTGGCCGAGGAGAATGTTAGATACGATTTAAGTATTGCAGCTTCAGAGATTTCCCCTTATAAACCTTCATCAATTCCACAAAAACCAGAAGGAATAATGAGAGATGACTTTTTCTCTCTGGAATCTCTATACGAATTAAGCGAAGCAGGAATACTGGCTGATGTAGCGTCAGTTCGGCCAAGGGACAAGGTAACCAAAGTAACGGAAATTGGTAAATTAACAATTGAAAGGTTGTCAGATACTCACTTTGGAATGGTTTTTTCAGAAGATTTGAAAACCGACGATATAATTCAACGGATTGTTGAAAGAACACATAAAACGCCGATTGCCAGGGCTTTTTTACAAAATACTTCAAATTTTCTGGAAAACAAAACCCCGGAAACCAGTGCTGAATTTAACTTTGACGAAGATCCACTAGCATCCGCAGCAATACTAGAAAAATTAAACTTTTTTGGTTACTTTACTCCACTTATATCATATGACCCAAGAGTAATAAAGGCTGAAGCAATTGCTAAGAATAACATTTTGGCAGTCCTTCAAAAAAATGCTAGTCTGGATGTAAATGATAATATTAGTGAGGTTTCTATCCGGAGCAAAGAAGGGGTAATAATTAAGTTAATTCCAACCAAACCTGTGAGCATATACGGAGACTTGTTAAAAACAAATTGGAAATTAGCAGTTATTCCGGATATTGCCCCATATATGCTAGAAACAGCAAACCAAAGTCCTAGTTCAAGGTGTGAATCGTTCATAAATCGGCCAACAGGAGAAGCATTGGTTAATGCTATAGAAGATTGCGGTTTGAGATTTACTTCAGACTTTGAAAAATTTATTTTAACTGGTCACGCAGATGAGTTTGAAGATAGATATGGTGGTGCATACTCCCAAATAAGTAGAGTTTTGGCAAAAGTTATCAGATCTCGCGAAATAGACAAACTATCATCGTTAATTATTAGCGCAGAAGGCGATCCGCCCACATTAGAAAAACTAAAGAGACTTGGAGCGTCAGAAACAAATGACATCGGTTTTAAAGCTTTGCAAGCGGTAATCAACGACACCTTGAACGCACTTGAAAATAGAGATCTGGATCCCAGAATGACAAAGGCAAGAGTTTCGATTACAGCTGGCGCATGTTTCGACGTGGCCACCTACTATTCTCAGGCATTAGGTTTGGGCAAACTCAGAACTACTGTAATTCACGGAACTAAATTTTTTGAAAAAACTCATGGAGCACATACTTATATGAATCTGGAATCGATAGATTTCGGAGGGGTGAAACTACCTAAAGGTAGTCTTTTTACATTAGCCGAAGATGGAGGCTTGGCGTTTTTAAGATTTACACCTTTTATGTTTGATAATAGAGATGACATGTTATCTGCATTCGGATCAGAGGTTGTTAAAGCAGAACATAATGGAGAAGATTTAGATCGAGTAACCATGGCAATGGAAAGAGCAATTATGCCTCCCACCAACGGGGCGTAATTTTGGCCGTATTTTCGATTAGAACGAAATTCTAATGAACTAAGTACTTATAATTTTGCGTAATGACTCCTGCTATTGCCTTTACCCATTTTTCTAAAGATCGAGTTTCGGCCTCTAAGGTGTAATATGCGTAATTGCCAGAAACGAAAATATTGCTCCCGCTTTTGATATCTGTCATAACAAAACTCTTCTCGTGCTCTCCTTCAACAGCGAAACCTCCCAAGTTACCTTTATTAACAGCTTCAATTATGTAATTGTCATCTTCCTGACCATATCCCATTCCGCCAAGGACACTAATAAAACATGCCGTTTTTTTCATTAAGAATAGTTTGTCTCTATCAAAAAGGTTCTTGGTTTTTTGGTAAGTTTCCACACAATTGAAAACATAGTCAGATTCCTTAAGAA
This sequence comes from Candidatus Woesebacteria bacterium, assembly GCA_016432365.1. Taxonomy (GTDB): domain Bacteria; phylum Patescibacteriota; class Microgenomatia; order UBA8517; family UBA8517; genus GWB1-39-10. Next base: position 708,667 of record CP066686.1, on the reverse strand, counting down.
GATCAGTAAGCTCTGTGTACCGATAGTCATCATTTCTGGATTTAGGGCTCCAATAGATAACATTCATCCCCAGCCCCTTGCCCATTTTGGCAATTCTACCCCCAATATTTCCTAACCCAACTATACCCATTGTCTTTCCCAGTATTTCAGATTGGTAATGAATTTCGTCATCGTGAGTCTCAAAGTTTTCGGCAATTTGAAGAGACAGTTTTCTTGCAAGTGAAAACATCATCCAAATTGCGTATTCGGCAACTGATTGTGAATTTGCCCCGGGAGTATTAGCCACCAAAATATTGTTTTGCTTACAATATTCCAAATCAATCCACTGTGCCCATGCCGAAAGTGTGCAAATCCCCTTAATATTTTTGATCTTCTCCAATTCCTCTCTGGGTAGTTTCCAATCAACCAAACCTGGAGCAACACCAATTACCTTTTCATCAGGATCATTAAAGGAGACTATGTCCTCTAGCTGTTGGACTACTGTAACTTTTCCTTCCTTCGAGAGTTTGTCTATTACTTTGTCTGTTCTTTTTTTGTCTGCAATTAAATAAATATTCACATTCAGATTGTTAGAACTGTTTTTCTCAGCTCGGAAATTTGTATTTTCATCAATTGAGATTATACCCCAACTAACCCGGTATGGAAATATCTACAAACTCTTCCACCTCCGAGAAATCTTAAAAATCTACATCTCGGGATATGTATTCATTGCTTCTTGATAGGCTGTGAATTAAAATTGAGCCATGACTCACAACAAAGTTGGCCTAGGTACCTTTCCTCTCTCAAGTGTTTTTAATCCAATTACTCCAAACGAAGCCGAAAAGTTAGTAAGAAAATTTATTGACGAAGGTGGGTGTTATATAGATACGGCTCCACTTTATGGAAATGGGGAAATCGAGAAAATTCTTGGTAAAGTTTTCAAATCAGTTCCAAGAGAGAAATTTTATCTGATTACAAAGACTGTCAAACACGTGGACGAGTATGGCCAACTATTCAAAAGCGGTAAGTATGAAGATGTTGTAAAACAAATAGATAACTCACTAAGCAGACTTGGTTTGGATTATGTTGATTGTTTGATGGTTCATTCACCAGACAAAGATGTCCCAATTGAAGAAACTCTAAGAGCTATGGAAAAACTTCAAAACGATGGTAAGGTCAAGGAACTTGCGGTTTCCAACGTCAATCTGAATGAACTAATGGAATACAACAAGACCGGAAAGATTAGGTATGTTGAAAATAGCTTTAGTATGATTAACCATAGTATTTCGTCAGAACTAGAAGAATACCTCTTGAATAACAAAATATCTTTGATTCCTTACCATTTATTAGAAATCGGACTTTTAACCGGGATTGCCTTTGAGAATTTTAAGCTAAGTGAAACTGATTTAAGAAATAAAGTTCCATATTGGAATCAAGAAAACCAAAAAGTTATTTTTGAATGGGTTAGAAACTCTCTAGCCCCTATTGCCAAAAAACTTGGAATCACAATTGGCCAACTGAACATTGCTTGGGCTCTGCAACAACCGTTCATAGACTTTATTATTGTAGGTACTACTAAACCTAAATATTTGGAAATTAACCTCAAAGCCAACGATATAGAATTAAGTAAAGAAACTCTTTCAGAAATTGATGAAGCATACAATGTTCTAGAGCAAAAGATTAAATCTGATTATGGAAAATCTATACGAGAATTTAGAGGCTTAAACGAAAAGTTTTATTAAATATGTGTATTTACAAAGGTCTGAACAAAAACAACACCGCCTTAGTTGTCATTGATCCTATAAACTCCTGCGCCCATGAGAAGTGTGAAATACCAGAATGGGACATACATTTTTCAAAGATACGTAAAATGCTTCCAAGACTTAATAGGTTTATAAAAGAATATCGCAAAAAAATAGGGGGCTTAGTTATGATCACTACAACATCACCCTGGACAAGGGACTATTTACCTGAAAATTTACAAGAATTATACAAAGATCCCCACGCAACATACTACTCAGATAATTCCAGCGGATTTGAAGAAGAATTTAATTCTGTTGAAATTGCAAAAAAAGACTTTATCATAGCCAAAAATACCTATGACGCGTTTACAAATAGTGAGTTTGCCAATAAATTAATTGAAAATAAAATTAAATATATCGTGATAACCGGAATATTCACGGATGGCTGTGTACTTTCAACTGTGATAAATGGCTTTTCGAGAGGTTACAACTTTGTAATTCTTAAAGATCTGGTTGAAACGACCGACCTCAAAATAAGGCAAAATCTCCAAAAACTATTAATAGACTTTACGTTCCCAAAAATGTATGGGGTCACAACTTCCTCAAGTGAGTTTCTGAAAGAAATGCTTAAGAAAAACAGCTAGATTTCTGCCTCTATTTCTATTTGCTTCTTAATGCCTAGTCAATTAAAATTCAATAAATGAAAAAGGAATCTATTCGATATTGGGCTATCTTGCTTTTTTTCTTCGCAGCCTTTTTATTTTTTACCAATTGGTTTTTTAAATCTTCTTACTTTCCAATAGTTGATGCTTGGGTAAAAACTAATATTGTATTGTATGTTGTTGCACTGTTTGTATATAAATCAATCGGTGTATTGTTTCCTCCCATCCCCGCCGGAGTTGTTACGTTAGCATCAATTCCGTTTCTGGGATGGTTTGGAGCTTATTTGGTGGATATGGCAGGAAGTATTGCCGGCGGAATGGTAGCTTATTGGCTAGGCAATAAGTATGGGAAAAAGATACTAGGGAAATTATTCGACGCAACAACAATAGAGAAAATTACAAATACAAAAGTTAAGAAAGGAAAAGAAATCGAAGCAGTCTTTATGTTTAGAGTTCTCCTGGGGAGCACGATTTTAGAAGCAGTATATTATGGCGCCGGTTTTTTAAAAATTCCCTTTGGCAAATTTTTAATAGGTGCTACTTTGTCACATATTGTTGTGGGTGTTCCGTCTTTTCTCCTAGCTAACAACATTTTTTCCGGGAAAAATATAATTTTGACAATAGTTTTATCGGTAGTGGCTTTAATTTTTGTACTAAAAACCAAGGGAAGGTATTTTGAGTAATTATGACCTTTTTTCAAATGAAGAAAATTTTATTTGGTACAACGAATGAAGCAAAAATTAATCAAGTGCGCGGTGCATTAGCTTCGGCAGGGATAGTGGTTGAAGGTGTTAAAGACAAACGTACACTTCCGGAGGTTGCAGAAGATGGAATAACAGCTTCAGAAAATGCGAGGAAGAAATCTATTACCTACGCCAAAGCATTAGGGAGAACAATTTTTTCAATGGATAATGCTTTATATCTGGAGGGTCTACCTGCCGAAAAACAACCAGGATTAAATGTAAGAAGAATCAGTGGGAGTAACGAAAGACCAACAGACGAACAAATGCTTAAATATTATTCAAAATTAATTAGAGAATTGGGAGAAAGAATAATTGGGTACTGGGAATTTGGCGTTTGTATTGCAAACCCTGATGGAGAATATGAAGAGACAGTTATCAAATCACCTCGTACATTTGTTAGTGTACCCAGTAAAACAATGGTTGAAGGTTACCCGCTTGAATCTATTCAAATTGAGCCAGATAGCGAAAAGTATATTTCGGAAATGACCCAAAAGGATCAAGACTTATTTTGGCAAAAAGCGATCGGTAAACCTTTACTGGAATTTGTTCAAAAAGTAAAAATTTAACTCTTTGATCGATTGGTGAACAATGCCCATTTAGTCAAATCTAACAAACGCTTTGATATACTAGTCAAATGGAAGCAAACGATAAAGTAATTAAACAACAAATTAATGACTGCATTGAATTACTTAAAAGTATTTTTGGTAACGACCTTCTGGGTTTTTATTTATATGGTTCGTCGCTATTAGGAGGACTACAAAAATTCAGTGACATTGACTTGTTTGCAATTTCTAACAGGGCAACGACACATCAGGAAAAGGAGCAGCTGGAAAAAGCACTACTTAAAATTTCGGGTGTCTATGCTGTCAGCAAAGACCTTAAACCCATTGAGTTAACTATTGTGGTTAAGTCCGAAATCAATCCATGGAAATACCCACCAAAATTTGATTTTATGTATGGTGATTGGATGCGAAAAGATTTTGAAGCTGGGAAAGTTGAACCCTGGCCAACTAAGGAACTTTCCAATCTTGCTTTAGTCATAACACAGCTCTTACTCTCAAACAAAGTTCTATTCGGCCTTCCCCCCACCCAACTGCTTGATCCTGTCCCTTATAAAGATTTCGTATCTGCAACAACGAAAGAAGTTGATGGTCTGATTGGTGACATAGATTGGGATACAAGAAATGTTCTTCTGACACTGGCTAGAGTTTGGAGCACAATTGAGACCGATGAAATCAGATCTAAATCCGATGCAGCAAGCTGGGCAGTTGATAAGTTGCCAGTTGAATACAAACCCGTTTTAGAAAAAGCTAAGTCAGTTTTATTGGGTAAAGAGGAGGAAAATTGGGAGGATATAAAAGATATAATAAGGCCCTGTGCCAACTTTATAATTGATCAGATAAAGAAACAAAAGGATCTAATCGATACTTCCGATTACTCCAAAAGATCAATCAAAATAGCTTAAGATTTTCAAACAAATTGAATTTTGTTAACACAGTTTTACCTCGTTGTTATAGTTCAACAATTACTGAAATTGGAAGGTGGTCAGAACCCTTTGAGTCCTCAACTTTATAAGAATGTGTTTTTATGTCTTTCGTTGTAAATATATAATCTAACCGAATATCTAACTCTTGTGGTTTACATGAAATGCAACCTTCGGGATAAACACTCCATGTTGGCAAGTCTTTCGAATCGGTATCTACCAATTGAGCTTTAACTTCTTGGATGGTGCTGCTTCTTGGAGTTGCATTAAAGTCTCCCATTAAGACGGATCTTTCAGAAGGGATGTGCTTTAAAAGTTCTTGAACTTGTTGCAATTGAATATCAGAATCTTTTTGGTGAGTATGGGTCAGATGGGTGCTAAAAAAAAGTGTTACCTTGTCGGCAAGTTTAATATCTGCTTGAACTAAAGCACGATTGTCTGGCAATATATATTTCCTACTTGAAACTAAATTATGTTTAGTGAAAACTGCCGGTCCATCGCTCCAAACTTCTTTTCCCCAGTTTTTCTCAGTTGGTGCAAACACATACTTGTAACCTAGCGAGTCCAGATATTTAATTGTTTCTCTGGTGGGATCATCCTCTCTAACTTCTTGAAGACCGATAATATCTGCATCACATTTCTTTAGAAAATCTTTTATCTGGTCGAAATAACTATCAATCCAAATATTCCAAGAAAGTATTTTTACTTGCATTAGAAAATTATATCAAATGCTCAAAATATGAATTGGGGGGGCTTTGTTATATCGCGTCTATGCAAACTTTTTTAAACCCTGTTTCTGTACACTGGTTGTTTGTGCATTTTGCGCCGTCAAACTTAAGTTCATAAGCACAATTTAGTTTTTCATCTACCACACCATACTCATACCAGCTGTATTCAGGCTTATACCCAGCAGGACCGCAGCCCCAAGGCGGATCCTGATATTTTTGATAATAATTAAAGGCACCAAGTGTGCACATATTTGCGCGCACAGAACAATCAGAATCTTTTTCACAATAGTCAGCCTTAATTAAGTAAGGAAGAATTGCGTCGTCAACAACTTGGGGGTAAACAGTTAAATATTGGTCAGTATAAGTGTCATTTAATCTCACCGGTTGGTTTAAAATAGCATAAAAAGGTAAACTCCAAACTGCTCCATCCTGCCCATAAGGAGAGGGGCTTCTTGTGTCATATGTTAGATTGGAAATAGACTTACTTGGAAGGCCTAAAACACCACTGAGGTAATCTGACAAGCTGTTAAATTTTGCATCGGGCAAGTCAGGAATCGGAGGAAGGTTGTTGCTGGATTTTAATTTAAATTTAAATAAATATAATTTTGCTTCTATTGCACTCGGGGTTAAGGTAGGTTGCGGTGAACTCGTTGTTGAAACCGTGGTTGGAGATGTTGACCCTCTGATATTATTTTGTAATTGAGTATTTTGGTAAACCAAATAACCTACGACACCAACCAAAGTTATAATTATTGCTATTGGAAGTAAAACAAGGCCTTTTTGTCTCATAATTTAATATTCTATTAAGTTGATAGTAAAGTCAATAATTTTGGCTATTTGGGGTGGTCTGGCAAATCATGTTCGAACCAACTGTGACCCTAAATCACCCTATTGTCACGTATTTAAGACTCCACTTCTTACTTCCAATCAACAATGTTTTTCATGCAATTTTTGTAGTTGATTCCAAACAACGAGATAAGAGCCTCTTCTTCATTTGAGGATGTGATAGGCTCTAGCCCCATATTTTTGATTTGAATGATCGTGTTCTTGCTCAAATTCATAGATTCATTCAGAATAGACATAATCTGGTATTCGTTATCGTCTCCAGCAATCCTGTTTGGGGATATTTTGCCACAATTCAAACACTGATGGATTACCATCAGTTCACCGCTGCCTTTATTTGTAAACGGATTTATTCTGTAATCCTTGAATGCTATTGCCACTGGTTGCATTCTTGCACAACAATCTGACTTCCTGTCTCCTGGAGTAGAAAGGTCAACATGCTTAGACCACAGGCAAAGTGGGCAATGATTTCTATGTTTAGAACCTAGTGGGTCTGCCGAGAGGATTACACGACAATTAGAGCATCTGAAAGATGCCTCTTGTCGCAAAGAACTTTTACAATGTAGTTATCATTTTTACTCACAGAGATATTTTATCATATTTAATTTAATATAACAACTATAGGTTCTTGGGGTGGTCGACGGGATGGATTCTATGCTAGGGTTCTTTTTAACATTTCTTTGAAGTTCGTTCTACCGTATCCGCTTTTTAAATATTTTTCTCTAGATTTTGCATCCTGCTCATTAATAAAATACTCATAATGGATCAACCTGACAGGAAGTCGGTTCCTTGTTGAGTAGACTTGTCCTTTTGAATGAAGACTTAGGCGATTTTTGAGGTCTTTAGTATATCCAATATATAAACCTTTATCCTTCTTTGAGAAAAGAATATACACATAGAATCTGTTATTTGAAACGTCCGACGTTTCGGGCATATTGATATATTACAAAAAGTCACGTCATACGTGACACCTCATCAATCTCGGGGGAACCGAGTTTGACTCGGGGGTCGGTTAGTGTCCGATCTTAGAACCTATTATACAACCGTTGGAGGAACCGAGAAAGAGCTTCTAAAGAACACATTTCAGTATCTACAGGCCAATTGAACATCGTTAAAGTTCGTTTCACCGGCCAAAGTCTAACCATTAGACCTTTTAATAAAATATTTTCTCTATGGGACTATCCGAAATATGGGGGTATACCCCTTAAAATAGGGGGGTAAGGGTTAGGGTCTCTCTCCCCTCCCCAAACATATTTTCTAAATTTTCTTGAATATTTCTGATGGTATGAGTTGGAGACTATTTATGTTAACTTATTAACTGGTAAACTTATGTTTATAAGCGAAAATCTTAAATAATGGCTACAAAATTTTATAACGATAATAATCTAACAATTTACAACAAAGACAGTAGTTCTATGGCTGAAATAAAGTCCGATTCTATTGGGCTAATCGTAACAAGTCCGCCTTATTGGGATCTAAAGAACTATAAACATAATCGTCAGATCGGTCTTGGACAGAGTTATGAGGATTATCTTAAGAAATTGCGTGTTATTTTGGAAGAAAGCCATAGAGTTCTCATGCCGGGTAGATATTTCGCAATGGTTATTGGAACAAGAATATCCGATGGTGATTTAAAACATATACCTATGGATGTTATTAATATCTTTAAGGAAATAGGCATGACACTCAAGAAAGAAATTATTTGGCATAAACCAAAAGGAACTCAGGGTTTGTGGCAAAGAGGGACTACTCAATTCCTAAAGAGTAAGCCTTTTCCCGGCTCCGCAAACATCAATATTCAGCATGAATTTATCCATTTATTCCAAAAGAGTGGCGAGTTTAAAACTATTGATACCGATAAATTGTCAGAGGAATTTATTAAGGAAGTTGCATGGAGTGTTTGGACTCTACCCGTTTCTAGACAAAAGGGACATCCAGCTCCTTTTCCCTATATTATTCCGGAAAGGTTAATCAAGTTATATTCTTGTAAAACGGAGACCATTTTAGACCCATTCTTAGGATCCGGAACAACAGCTCTGGCAGCCGTTGACCTCGGTAGAAAATGTATTGGGTATGAATTAAGCAAGGATTATTGCCTGCTTGCTAAGAACAATATTCTTACCTCAAATCATGAATAATTTATTAGTTGAAAAGACCAAGAATGTTGATTGGGAATTCTTAACCGACGATACAAGATACGATACTCACGACTTTCACAGATATTCATCTAAGTTTATTCCCCAGATAGCGAGAAACTTAATTGAAATTTATTCTAAGAAAGGAGAATTGGTTTTGGATGTATTTGTAGGTAGTGGCACAACTTGTGTTGAAGCTGAACTATTAGGTAGAAATTCAATAGGAAATGATTTGAATCCATTAGCCTACCTAATTACAAAAGTAAAGACCACATCAATAAAAGACGAGGTTCTAGATACAGATGTAGCTAATATCTTGAGTGATATAAGAAATAAAGTCGCAGAAAATAGAGAGTTTGAAAATCCTAGCCAAACCTTATTCGCTCATAAGGCAAAGAAAATTAAAGCTGATGCACCCAGCTTTCCAAACATAGAAAGGTGGTTTCAACCGCAGGTATTAAGGGAGTTATCAATTATTAAAGATGCGATTAACAACATAAAATCTGTTGAATTAAAGCAATTCTTTGTTTGTGCTTTCTCAGCAACATTGAGGGGAGTGTCTAATGCCCATAGTGGATATGGCAATTTAATGATTAACAAAAATAAACGATTGGTCAAAGACACTTTGGAAAGTTTTGAGCGTCAAATTTTAACAATGGTTGAAGGAATGAAATCTTTTAATAAACATGTTGAGAAAGTCTCATCAAAAATCTATTGCTCCGATTCAAGGGATTTGAGCTTCGTCAAAAATAATTCTGTTGATTTGATAGTGACACATCCACCTTATATTTCCGCTGTTCCATACGCAGAATATCAAAAGCTTTCTTTAAATTGGCTTAAGGAGTGCTTTTCTGATGTTTTTAATGATAATTGCAAAGAGTATCTAAATCCTAGAATTTTAGATAAGGAAATAATTGGTGGACAAAGGGGAAATAAGAATGTTGTAAGCCGTTTTATGGAATCAATGAAGCTAATATTTCAAGAAATGTATAGGGTTTTAAAAGATCAACGATATTGTTGTATTGTAATCGGGCACCCCACCGTTCAAGGTAAAATAATTGAGTTATCCGGCGAATTCTTACAAATGGCCAATGAGGTTGGGTTTAAGCATTTCTATACAGTAACCAGAGGTAGTCACAGAACTACAATGGGCAAGATGAAAGAAGAGTATATTTTAATTTTCCAGAAAAGCTAAATTACCTGTTTTGCTTCCATATTGGATATCCACTAAACCCTCGTCTTTCACTACAAAACCAATAAAGTCCGACGGAATATTGTGACTATTCAGACTTCCAACACCAATACACTTCACAATGTTTTTAATCTCGCTTTTAGTGATTCCGCATCGTTCTTTCAAGGCATCAAATAGATCATCTAAACGCTCGGTGGTAATAGTATTTAACTTATCAATATCTTTCTGATTATATGTGGGCTTAAGCTCAATCAGTATTAAATTGTCGTCCTTTAGAAATATTAAATCTATCTTGTAAGAATCCTTACTACCTATTCCGGATCTATTTTTACTTCTTATTTCCACACGACGAACATTATCTGAACCATCGGGAGGTTCACCTGCAATAAGCGTTAAGCCCTTGCTTAATAGGTAATTCTTAAGAAAATAATATATTTTACCCTCACTCATAAATAATAATGGCGTCGTCAGATAGTTCAATTAAATCTGCAAATTTTGTATAAAGCTTAATATCTTTTCTGTTTTTGTTTGTAGAAGCTTTGTCCCACAATGCTTTGGATATATCAGGCATCCTTAGAAGTATATTCATACTTCGCTCCTTCGGAGTTGCACCCTGACGGGCTAAAAGATAATCATAAATTAGTTGAGTGCCAGTATATGGATCAGATCTCACATATTTCATTCCTATGTCGTATACAATTGATTTCTCTCTGGTTAATAACTTACTAAAGTCTTTCCCTTTGTATTTTGCTGAAAGACTTTCCAAATACTCTTTTGTTATAACCTCTCTTGCGGTTGGTGGTAAGTCTGAATACTGAGGATGTCTTGTCAAAGCCTCATCAAATTTCGTCTTCATTACTTCATGAACCTTCTCTAGAATTGGAATGTCCCCCTTATAATCATGTTTAATAAAATCATCTACAACGGCCTTAAGAAACAAATCTTGTGACCCATCTCTAATCAACTCGTATTCTTTATCACACTCCCAATTAATAGCCATTATTGGAACGGAATGAATCTTACTTAGTTTCTGCATTGCTTCTAGTAATCTGGCATTGACCCAACAGGCAGATGCATAAGTTCCGTGTTTCATGGCTAAGAAAGGGAAGAAATATATAAACGGGACCTTCTCTTCAGCAGAACAGACTATGCGAGCAAACCTTTGTCCGACATTGTGTCCGGTAGGAACCTCTGTAGTCTTTTCTAATGCTAAAACAGCTTTATCATTCTTTAATAAAATTATGTCTGGCTTATCATATCTAAGAAGTCGTAAAACTTCAGGTTCCTTTGCTTGATTAATTGGGAGGAGTTCTGCTTCAGCGAATTCTTTATTAAGATCTTGAAACCATTTGGCTTCTTGGAAAGCATCGTAGAAAATTTTATATTTATCCATATTTAAAAGAAAAAGACCTCAGTCTTATTCTAACATCTTTTAATATTTACTTTTAAAAACTATTAGTTAATACTAAATGTAACTTTAAGCTCTTCAAAGAGCTGACGAGGTTTGATCTAACTTTAGGTTAGATCTTGAATGGGAACTGAAGAACCCCAGCGTTTGACCCAATTAATTGAGTCAATTGCAGCTTGCTTGGTTACATAACCCTCACTCCAACAAACAATTTGATTGTTTGCGGCGACAAGTTGCCACCAGTATTCGCCAGCACGATTCAAATGAATCTCATATCTGACCATACTTTTACCCTCCTTTCTAATGTGAGAAGCTAGCTGCAGCTTCCCCCACGCAAAGACAAATTATTTGCCCTTGCGAAGGAGGCTGAGCTAGACTAACACTCAAATTAGGCCGGAAGGTTATCCTCGCCAGCTATTTAAAGAGCTTCAACTTGAATATAATACGAAACGGTCTAAAGTAAAGTAGTATAATTTTCACAGGCAATATTCAGGTTTATCTATATGGATATTTTTGCAAGAGCTTCAAATAAAATAACATCTGTATTTAAAAATCTCATTCTTAGGGCTAAGGCTTACTTTAAAAGGCTTGTTTTTCCAATCTATTTATTTCCAATTAAATTAGTCACATATTCAACCTATTATTTAATTAAATTCTTAGTCAAACTTTTGTTTGCAATATTAGGCTTGATTTGGGATTGTATAAAATTTCCTTTCAAAAGTCTTAAGAATTTCCTTAAATCTATTTTCATCGCTGCTGTTGGTCTATATCTTGTTGCTTCCTTGTTCGTTATTGGAGACTATCTGACTAAGCAATATGGTTGGTGGGGAAAATTTATGTGTTCAATCGGAATTCATGACAAGCTTCAGAACTCCGTCGTAAGAGTTGTCGGTGGTTATTCTGAGGGATCAGGCTTCTTTATTGCGGATAACCAAATTATTACTAACTTCCATGTTATAGCTGATGAACCAAGCCCTAAAATAATTCTTCCCGACGGTAAATTCTTAACTCCCACTAAGATTATTGGTAATAAGGATGCAGATCTAGCCTTGTTGTTTACTGAAAGCAAATACACTAACCTTGTTTTACCCCTTCCTGATCAAATTGGATTTTATACTGAAGAACCCCTAGTCGCTGCCGGATACCCTTTGGGGACTGATTTAAGTGGAAAGGCAACAGTTTTAAGAGGAAATTTCGTGGACTTTAGAAAACCTAAAACCTCACCTGTAGGGTATATTCAAACGAATATAAGTCTCGTTCAAGGAATGAGTGGCGGTGCAATAGCGGATCAATGTGGCAAAGTTGTGGGAATCAACACATTAAGTCTTGCCGGATTGTCATTGTTTATTACAGGTTCTGATGCCAAGTCGCTAATCCCTAGCTTTTCTGACCAAGGAATCACCAAGATTGAAGTAGATCCATCAATATCTCCTGAAGAGGCGGTAAAGGCGTTTTATACATACTTAAAAGCAAGGCGAATGAAGGATGGATTCAGCCTACTCAGTAAAGAATATCTTCTTAAAACCAATTATGAGGAATGGACAAGCAGATTTAAAGATATTCTGGATGTAGATATTTTCAAATCGGAAAAATACGACAACTCAAACGATACAGTTTTAGTAAAATTCTCTACAAAGAATTGGGTAGATGGTGAAGCTGAAATGCATTATTACGAAGGAACTTGGAAGACAATTAAGGAGGATGGTGTATTTAAAATGCTCAAAAGCAAGATAGTTGAAGTTGATAATCCCGAATGGGACTGGTTCTATAACTAATCTAGCAGATCACCCAACTTTATTTTCAAAGAGGAAGCAATCTTTCTGATTGTTTTTAGAGTAGGATTTCGTTTACCGGCTTCTATCTGGACAATTGATTTCGGATCAATCTTAGCTTTCTCAGCAAGTTCTTCCTGAGATATGCCTATTTTTCTTCTTGTCTTCTTTATATTCACTCCAAGTTTTCCATAAATTGTTCCCATATTTGAAAGCTTATGGAATATATGCCAGAATGAACAGGAAATATATTCCAGATATTGGCCTTAAGGTGTGAGTAATTATTTATGGGATTTCAAAATAAGTTATTTAAATACAATCCAAGACTTTATAACTTTGTCGGCGAGGTTATTAAGTATTTTTTTTATGCACTAATGATCCCTGTGGCGATTGCAGCTGCAGTCACTATCTTGGGGTTTGTTGTTGGCGGATTCTTTGGAGTTTGGTTTGGCTGGAAGTGGGTCATTATTGAACCTATTCTTCGTTTGTTATGATTTCTACTAAATTAGTTAATATACCAATTGGTATAATTGGTATATGAACAAGGTCAAGCCCACAAATAAACAGGTTGCAGCGATTAACGGAATCATTGAAGGTAAGTCGGCCGGGGTTGCTATGAGAGAGGCCGGTTATTCACGAGTAACAGCATTAAATCCGAAGCAAAACCTCGTTGGGACTTCAGGTGCTAAAGCTTATCTTCAGAAACTTGATAAATTGAGTTTATGTAAATATAAATTGCATCTGGCGGATAAATTAGCTGACACTACTCTCAACGGCTTAGAAGCAACCAAACTGTTCGGCAAGGACGCCATAGTACATCCAGATTGGTCGGCTAGGGCGATATTTGTTAAGATGCTAAATGAAATTGTAGGCGTTACAAAACCACCAGAAGTATTGGTTAATAATAGGCAATTTAATTTCTTTAAAGTTGGTGAGGTGGAACGATCAAAATTTAATAACAAACTTAAGGAATTCTTGAGAAAGCAGGCTCTTTAAGTTTAGGTGTTAGCCAAGTCTGGGCACGAACATAGATCTCGTGACACATTAACTTATTTCCCGTTGAATAAGTTAAAATGCCTAAAGTATTGAAAATGAACTATGAGTATGAATACCAACGACTATTTAGCCTATCTTGCCTATAATGAAGAGCTTCGTAAACAAGGGAAGGAACCGGAATTATACGGAAAACCCGACTTTAATTTACCCGGTGCAGTAGATATAAAGATAAAGTCACCATTCCTTAAACCAATCAGTAAATATACTTTCTCAACAGATATTTACGACGAGATAAAACACAGCCTAAATGTGTTCAATAGTTATATAGAAATTCCGCCAGATAGCAATCAACATCGCCTATGTAAAGTGTTGTTTTTGAAATATGACAATATTCTTAAAGATCTTGAGACTAAGGAAAAGAAACTCGCCCGGCAAGGCAAGAAAACTTGGAGTTGGGATGAGATATTTGAATTTCAGGGGGAGGAACTAGATAATATAGATAACATAAAGGGCTGGCGTGAAGTCTACAACGCAGCAAGAGCAATCAACAAGCTAGTTAAAGATAAATCTTCAAATACCGGTTTTATAAGTGTAACAACAAAAACAGTCACCCTGAACACCGACTATCAAAATTAGCTTCGTATTTTCACCAATGTTTCACTGAAGTTTGCTGAAGCTTCCTAGTTTTAAGATTTAAACAGATTAGTAAAACTATGAAAGATGTCTATGAGAGCAAAGACCGCAAAATAGTGCCCTTCCTGCTTACGCAAGAGTCAGTAACTTTCCTCGGAGTTAGAAAATCCGGTTCAATTATGTTCTTTCGTTTTTCTCCTAAACGGGAGTGTGATGAATTGGTTAATCAATTCTCAAGTCGTAAGGCCCCCCTTGTCCAGCCAAAAGATTTGTTAGACGCAGTAGACACATTCAAGGATCGTGTTTTTGAAATGAAAGATGGAGGAAATAATTATGGAAATAACTCTTGAAATAAAAGAAATACGCTTTGTTCCAATAAAGTCGTCAAACACCAAGGTAAAGATGAGGGCTGACATTCATTTTAATAACTTCTGGTTAAAAGGCTTCAAAATATTAACAGATAATTCAGGCAAAGATTTTGTGACTCCTCCGAGTTATCCTACAAAGTTCGGTTTCCGACAACTATTCCGCACCGATGATAAAAGTGATTGGCAGAAAATTCACGCCGAAATTCTCAGACAGTATCAGGACTATCTCATCAAAGAGTCAGCTAACGAATTGCCGGAAGAGGAAATTAAGGAAGAGGAAATAGATATCCCATTCTAATATGTTCACCCTTATAAGAAATAAAACATATATGACTAGCTATATAGATTACATAGACACTAATAATCCGAAGGTTTCCAAAAGTAGATTACCTATATTACATAGTTCAAAGGTTAATTTCTAAGTCATGTTTAAACCGAGAAATACACCATCTGAAGCTAAAATAGATACTAAAACGACAAAACAGGTGCTTATAGATGCCGGACTGCACCAACTACTCAAGAAACGGGCGAAGGCGGCCAAACAATCCATTAAGGGGCTTCTGGAAGAGGTTCTAGCTGAGGTTCTGGCAGTGAAAGGAGACCAAAATGGCAATAATCAATAAAATGGCTGTTAAAGAACTGAAAGATATCTTCCTTAGTAAATACGGGAAGCATTTAAGTGATAAGGTGGCAACTGAAAGAGCAGTTTCCCTAATGCACCTATTTTTAGTTTTATTCGCCAAGAACCCGGAGAAACTTGTAAAAGAGTTATTTTGAGCTTAAATGGAAGTATTACTAATATGGCATGAATATTAATACAGGAAAATACATCATGTATTGTCGTAAATCCAGCGAAGGGGAGGATAGGCAAATACAGAGCATTGATGACCAAGTAAGGGAAAATCGGCTAAAAGCAATGAGATTGGGTTTGAAGATTTATAGAACATTCTCGGAAAGTAAAAGTGCAAAGGAGCCGGGAAGAGAGAGTTTTAACGAGATGATTAGCTTGATCAATGGACGGGTTGATATAAAAGGCATAATCGCTTGGGAATTAAATAGATTAACTAGAAATCCTGTTGACACCGGAGCTCTTCAATGGCTCTTACAGGAAGGTAAAATTCAGGAAATCGTAACATCATCCAGAATTTATAGGATTGAGGATTCAGCCCTTTTGATGTCTATAGACGGAGGATTTGCCAATGAATTTATTATGAAACTTAAGAAAGACACTCTAAGAGGTCTTAATTCAAAGATTGAGAAAGGTCTTGCCCCAATACTTGCACCTGTTGGTTATGTAAACGACACAGCCAAAAGGCAGGGCGAAAGAGACATTATTCCAGACCCAATCAATTTTCCGCTTATGAGAAGGTTATTTGAAATTGCAATGACAGGCAACTTTAGCCTTGAAAGTCTTTCCATTAAAGCCAAAGAAATGGGTATTACAAACAACCGGGGTGGTAAGCACATTAGCAAATCTCAGATGGCAGACATACTCCGGAATCCTTTCTACACAGGTAGCTTCTTATATAACGGAAAAATTCATAAAGGGAAACATGTTCCCATGCTTACTCAGAAGGAATATGACCTTATTCAGGAAATTATGTCCGACAAGTCCAGACCCCGTAAGGAAGTTCACAACTTTCCTCTTACTGGTCTTATTAGATGCGGAGGATGTGGAAGCATGATCACGGCCGAGACGCACACTAAGCATTATAAGAACGGAAATTCCCAAATCTTTACATATTATCGCTGCACAAAGAAAGGCGATAAAGAATGTAAGCAAGGTTATATAAGCGACGATAAACTTGAAAAACAGGTATCAGATTATCTTAACAATATTAAAATCTCCAAAGAGTTCGTTGATTGGGCTGTTAAATGGATAAACATGGCTAATATCAGTCGTAAGGAGCTTGAGAAATCCCAATTCGTTTCATTAGAAAGACAGTATAAAGCTGTATGCAGACAAATAGACAACCTGTTGGAGTTAAAGATTAGTGCAAATAATATGGATGGAAATATGCTATCGGATGATGAGTTCCAGACAAAGAAGACAGCTTTATTGGAAGAAAAGGCCAGAATCAATGAACAGGTGAAGAATTTTGATGCAAGATATGACGAATGGATAGATTTGACCGCAAAAACCTTTGATTTTGCGTCAACAGCTCAGGACAAGTTTGAGAACGGCTCTCCGGAAACAAAGAAACTGATATTAAAGGCAATCGGCTCGCACCTTGTGCTTACGGATAGGAAACTTGCTATTGAGGTTCGTAAGCCCTTTGCATTTATACAGGAGGTTATCGGGAGGTATGACATTGAACGGGATTGGCTCGCACCTGCACTAAAAGCCGAAGACACGGCCATAAAGGGAGTTTCGTCTTATCAAAATCCTAATTGGGGTGGTCGACGGGATTTGAACCCGCAACACCTAGCTCCACAAGCTAGTGCTCTACCATTGAGCTACGACCACCGAGTAATACGAGGTGGGGGCCAAGCTTTGCTTACGACCACCGCGTCGCAACGCGACGCGCTACGCGTACACTAAAATTTCATTTTAGGTACTATCGCTAGTCGGTTGCTCCTTTCAAATTTCTAAAAGAAATTTGGATTGAACCCAAAAATGGGAACATCTGTATTTTACCACGAGGCAATGTCATCTGCCGAGTGGCAAGCTCCGCTTACCACGAGGTATTACCAAATGCAGAGTGGCAAGCTAAGAGGCTAAGGGGTGATTTCAGCCGGAATGGAAGGATCTTGGATAAACAGCTTTTCTTTCACTTTTCTTCTGTAAAGCTCAATAATATCGGTTGCTTCCGGGTTGGCTACAGCCAAACTTATCCGTTCGAGAGTTTTTGCATCTTTTTCGTAAAATTTGGCATCTACCGCCTCTAAATCGGCAATAAACAATTTAAGATTGTCTTGTGTTGCATTTATATCAATACCACCCTCCCTATTAATTCTTACAAGTCCGCTGTCTGTAAGGGCATTTAAAATTAATACGCCTGAAAGAATATAACCTTCAAAAACTTTGTTGCTTTCATTTTCCCTATGTCCTTCAAACCAAGCTTCATCCGAAACTCCGGTAACAATTTCGGAGACATATTCTGTCAGAACTCCCTTTATTACGTCATTTAAGTAAAGTTCTTCATTATCTGATGCCATCTTAACAGCCGTGACAACTGCGGGGATATCTGTCGTAGTTTCACCGTATAAACCATATTCGGGAAACAGCCTGTGTCCCTCCTCGTGTAATAGATATAAAAAAGTTGCGATGTTAAAGTAGGTTTCAGCGCCTTTATCTGTATACGTATTAATTATTTCGGATGATATATTCCAATATCCGATTTTTTTAGCTAAATTGTTTAGAGCCAAATATATACAATGCTCGGTGCCCTTACCGCTATCTGTGGTGACCGCTTCACCAACTGTAGATGACAACACCGGAAAACCTGCAGCTGCCATGTCCTTACCAACAATAAATTTAGGTATTGGTATATCTGTTTGACTTTTTCTTTGCTTTAATTCATTCCACAAATTTTCTGCCAAGTTATCGAATTTAGTTTTTTCTTCAGGAGCTATGGGTAGTATTACAGAGACCGAGGCTTCGCAAATTTGAGTTTTTTCACCAAAGTTTTCTACAGGGTTTGTATAATCACTATCAAACGGAATGAATAGAATCGGTTCACCTTTTGAATTGGCCTCTATACAAGCTCCAATATATTCGGAGTGTTTCTGAAAAATATAGTCGGGGTCGTTTGAGGGAATAAGTACATCTTTTATAAACTCCAACGCCATACCGACTCCCTTCAACCTACCAAGCATGTCTGAAAATTTACCTGTACTCAAAACGTTTGCTATTTTTTCCTCCAACCTGTCTGAAGCATCTTTATTTACTTCTCTCCAAGATTTTGGACCGTTGTAACCCTGTTCAAATTGAGATATCGCAATCTCAGTAATTTCGGGTGTTAATTCTGAAAAAATTTGGAAGATTAGAGTTTCGTCGGAATCCTTGTCCTTATTTTCAAAGTGTTTATAAATCTCAACATTTGCTTTGCAAACCGGACCGAATCGTTCTTTGAGAACACCTACCCATTCAGCAATCGGCCTATCCCACGGCGCATTTGGAGGGTAACCAATAGCCTCCTGAACAATATCCGACACCTCACTTGTATACACACTTCGGGACAAGTTATTACCGGTTAACTGAGAAAGTGATTCTTTCATATAGTCACATAAAAACAAAATATCGTTTTTAACATTTTGTTTGGCAAATCTATAAAATTTCTATATACCAAACTCAAAATCTGTATTTCTTTTGAGTTTGCTATATTAGTTTCGTCACATGCCATGGAAAAAGTATACAACATGATATAATAGCTTCATAATGAAAGACTTCATCCGACGCAATATAATTTTTATTGCAGGAACTGTTGCAACCATCGCACTTATACTTGGTGGAGTTTTCTTTTTTAGCAGAGACGGATCCGTAGAACCCGGTGGAAAACAAATCTCAAATGACATTCTGGTTCCGAAAGGGTCGAATATCACCTCCGGAATTGTAAACGGAAAATATCTACCTGCAAATAGTTCTGCACAACTAACATTGGTTGAATTCGGAGACTATCAATGTCCCGCTTGCGGTATTTTTAATCCGCTTACCAAACAAATTATTACTGAATTTGCAGGTAAGGTTAATTATGTTTTTAGAAATTTTCCTCTGAATCAACACGCCAATGCCCCTATCTCTTCCTTTGCCGCCGAGGCGGCCGGATTGCAAGGAAAATTCTGGGAAATGCATGATAAATTATTTGAGACACAGCAATCGTGGAGCACTTCAACCGATGCTAAGTCAATTTTTATCGGTTATGCCAAGGACCTGGGCTTAGACGTTAACCAATTTAAAACAGATATCGATTCCCAAAAAGTTAAGGATAAAGTTAAGAAAGATTCGGACGATGGTTATCTTGTGGCATTGAATGCAACACCCACCTTTTACTTAAACGGGGTTAAACTTGAATTGCCGGCCAACTATGATGATTTTAAAAAGATTATTCAAAGCGCTCTAGATAAAGAAAAGATTTCCCAAACCCCCGCCCCCGCCGCTTATCACGGGCACTTTGACCTTAAGGTGTACCTAAACGGCTCAAGAGTTAATTTTGGTCTTGCTAAATACCAATCAGCGGAAGGAAAAGATCTGGACCCTTATATTCATGTCCATGACGGAAACGGAAACTTGGTTCACGTTCACAAGACCGGAATTCCCATCGGCCAATTATTTAATTCTCTAAAAATGAGCTTTACCGATAGTTGTTTTACGCTGGATAATGGTCAAAAATTCTGCAACTCTAACCAGGCAAATCTCAAAATGTACGTAAATGGATTAATAAACACCGACTTTCAAAATTATATTCCTCAAGACCTTGACCGCATCTTGATCAGTTTTGGCCCAACAGAAGATAACAAATTAAACACTCAAATTAATTCTGTAACCGATCTCTCTTGTATTTATTCCCTCAAATGTCCTGAACGTGGTAAGCCTCCTGCTGAAAACTGCGTCGGCGGAGTAGGATCGGGGTGTACAGATTAAGTTTTTCTTTTATCTAGATATCTTCTTTTCTCTCCGAAAATTTAATCTTGTATTTAAGATTTTTGTAAACAAGAGTTATTATAAAATTCACCGCTATTGACAAAATTACCAGTATTGCAAAAAATATTACACCCTTGTAAGTAGGTGTCGGAAGGGCGTCTTTTGTCAAATATCCAAGTACACCGGAGACAACTCCTATACTTGTAATTACTTGTAAAGATTTGATGCTGTTATTTAGGCTGTTATTTTCTAAATCCCCTAAAAGTTTCAATGAGTTTTCTGTGTAATCGGACGTCATTTTCCATATTTCCTTAATATATCCAAGAGTATCATTAAGCGAGTCAAACTTATACTGAAAGAGTTTTGTAAGACTGGTCTCCAGCTCGAGCTCTTTGGCAATTGACTGCCTGGTCTTAATATAGGAGCCCATCTGATTAATCCTATTCGATATCAAATTAATTGTAGTTAAATATTGTTCAAGAAGCACTCTATATTTATTAATTTCACTTCCTTTAATTTGTTTTTTCTCCTTGAGTGCCGATATTTCCTCCCAGATATTCCTATGTATATTCAAGTATTTTTCTAACTGATCCTTAAATTCCCTGAAAAATATTTGCATTTCAACCAAATTTGAAAGTATTTCAGGCTTCTTATGATTAGAGATTACAAATATAAACTTGGGCGCTTTGTAAACCGCAAAGTTCCCCGAGACGATCTTGGAATATACCTCTCCGAACTTCAGTGTATCGAATTTATAATCCTCAAGATTTTTTACTTGGTCAATAACTACCGTGGGGTGTTCAGTTTTTATATTCGCAACAACCTTGGGAGTTGGGGCCCCCAAAGAAAATATGTACGAGATTGCGGGCGATATATTATTCTCGAAATAGTGTTCTAAAATTTTTTGGGAATTAAGTATGTCGGTTGAGTCAAACTCGAGAGTGTACAAACCGTCTTCATAATACCTGACAACTATGCCATGCAGAGTTCTCGCCTCAACGCATTCTAAATATCCCGGTGTTCTGATAACGCTTTTAAATCCAAAATTCTCTTTAAATTCTGAAAGTTTTTCGGAAGAAAGCGGTAAATTTGAATGGCCCAGCGCAAATAAATCGTAGATTTCACTCAAGTGTAAGGTTGTACGTTGATACCAACCTCCAAATATAATTTTCATTTCCTGTTAATTATACACACCTACCTGCTTATGGTGTAAGTAGTGGGAAAATAAAGGAAGGCCGCGGGGGAATCCTCCACCAAATATCTCTGAAAATCCAGATATGTCTTTCTTCTATCTTCAATATTAATTTGACTCCTGCCGTCTTCTAAAAGTTTATCGATCCTCGGGTTTTGATAACGAGTAATATTGGTTGCCGTTTGGGTAGAATGCCAAATAGAATATTGATCGGGATCGTCCGGTATATCAAATATTGCT
This sequence comes from Candidatus Woesebacteria bacterium, assembly GCA_016432365.1. Taxonomy (GTDB): domain Bacteria; phylum Patescibacteriota; class Microgenomatia; order UBA8517; family UBA8517; genus GWB1-39-10. Next base: position 686,967 of record CP066686.1, on the reverse strand, counting down.
AAAAGTGCCTGATAATCGGAAGGTACTCCGGAAAAAACCTGAAGATTTACGGCGACCCCCGCCGATTCCCAATCTTTTGCAATCATTTCCGCCTTGCCTAAAAGAATAGGTGCGGTAGTTAGACTAACCTCAAGCTTTTCAATCTTGGCGGCCTTTTTGTAATCAGCTATTATTTCTTTAGCCTTATCTAAATCAAAATTGTAGGGTTTAACTTGCGAATTGTAAGCCCATGAATCCATCGAAATTGGGCCAACCGCCCTGAGTTCTCCAAGACGCTCTTTATCTATTGCGTAAGAAAGTGCCTGCCTAAGACTTTTGTCGGCTAAGATTTTATCCTGTGTGTTAAAAAACACAGCAACATATTCACCTGTGTTCGAAAATGTTTCCACCTTTGCCTTTTTCCAAGTGTTAAGAGGCGAAGGGTTAAAAATATCGGTAACTTTATCTACGAGTCCTAATTCAAACGCCAATTTGGTCTTTTCCTCTGTTGGATAAAATTTATAAATAATTTTGCCGGAATCTTTTTTTTCAAGAGTGAGTGAGTCGACAAATGAAATATTTACAGAAAGCTTCTTTACATCCCATTCTCCTGTCCCAAGTAAACCCTTCCTAAAAACCGGCCTTGCTAAAACTGCCGGAAAAGCCGAGTACGGCGTTTGCAGTTTGAAAATTATAGTCGAATCATCCGGGCGCTCCGTAGTCACATCTGAAAACTGATAGGAAATTCCACTTGATGTAACCCGAACTCCATCCTGCCAGGTAATATCTTTTCTCAAGTGAAAAATCCAGGTTTTACCCCTGTCCGGAGTTTCCCAACTCGCTGCCAAATTAGGTTCCACGTTTCCCGTAGCATCAAGTTTTGTAAGACCGTCTCCGATTAAACGAAGTATACCTACGGGTAAATTGTTTGTAGTGAACCTGCCTGTAATTCCGATTCTTTCAACAGCACCACCCGAAAGGACGGGGAGAAGAAATTTTAAAACAAAAAAGAAGCCTACTCCGATTAAAATGCCGATTATAATTAAGGTTCTGAAACGTGCCACAAAGGCGCCGACGAGTCTTAAAATGTAGCGAACTTTGAGCATTTAGAATAAAAGGGAAAGAACTGAAATAACTAAAAACACCGCGACCGTTACGAAGGTTAATTTGAAAATGATTTTTTCCAATCCCCGTCTGGCAAAGGAAGTGCCGCCACCGCCTCCAAAAGTTCTTCCCAAACCGGTACCTCTGGCCTGCACTAGGATTAAGCCAATCAGGATTACCGAAACTATCATTTGAACTATTGTTAAAATTTGCTTCATATATGGATTATACCTTAAATTCACCCCCACACCAAAAAATCACTTGAAGATCCAGAAAACAATGGACGAGACCAAAGAAATTACTAATGAAAAGGCCAAAAATGCCAATGCTCCTGTCAAATGTATGGCTGGAATAGCTATCCAATACGAAGAATAACCGGCAAAGATGAAGTCCATGAGTTTGAATCCGGGAACAACCAGTGTTACAAGATAAAGCGTGACTGCGTATGCAACCCATTTAAATAATCCAAATGTGATGAGATTTATGGGCAAAAGAAGAACATTAATGATTGGCTTGATAATGGTTGTTGCCAGCATAAGCACGAAGCCGGTCAAAAGCAGGCTTTCTATCCCTCTCTCAAAAACGATACCCTGAATGGCCAGAGAAATTAGGTAAAGAGCCACTGTATCGATAATAAAATGCTTAAGAAGCGCCCTCATATATTTTAGTATATGTGCATTTGACCTATTTTGACAAGCTGTGTATAATATAGGATACGTCAACTGGCAACATTAAAATCTTAATTCATGCCCAAAGGAGGCATACATGTCGTACTATAGTTCACGTCGCGATTTTGATCTGAGTGATTATGCGGTGTACTTAGTCTTTGCCGCTATCACGGTTGTTTGGTGGATGCTTGTAGGCCTTTTTCATGCCTATGATCCGTTCCGTTCTTACCTATATTGGTGGAACGTCAACCCGGTTGCCATGATAACGTCAACAATGGTTTTCACAATTGGCGGTATGGCAGCCATCAAGGCAATGTCAGCTGATTTTGGCAACGGCGATTTCAATTTCTTCGACTGGGTTTGCACATTCATCGCCGTTATCGGCATCGTCTGGGGAGTCTGGAACATGGTCACGTACGACGCCCGGGTAATGATTGCGCTACGTTCGGAGACTCACTATGTTGAATCCGAAATGCCGCTGAATATTACCGAAATTCGCCCCTCCGCATTCGCAGAGGCTCAGGCCAATTTCAATACCCAGAACCCCGATGCCCGTTTTAAAATTGGACAAATTTCGTATGTTCACGACCAGTGGATTACGGAATACGGTCCCAGTGGATTTTGGAACAGTTTGGACTATCCCACTCAAGGATTTTTTTGGTATGATCCTCGAATAAATCCGAATCCGCAATACGTACCAAATCAAATGGTATTCGCTGAAAATGGAATTGCAGGCAACAGCTTGCATGTTCTTATCGCGAAACGTGACCCGTTTGCGTATTACGAAAAGGTGTTATACACACCCGACTCTGACGCAGACGGACGTTACATGGCAGTGATCAGCCTAGTTAAGCGCCGTGGTTTTGACGCAGTACCTTACATATCCAACGTGGTAGTCATACATTCGGGCGGACGCCAGGAATGGTTGACTGTCAATGAGGCTCTGGAAGATCCCCGTTTCGTTGGCCTGCAAATTATCCCTGAGTGGTTCGAGAAAATGCTGGTGAATGCTTATGGATATTCCCACGGCCTAAGCGACGCGATCTTTCATCGAACAGGCTTGGTTGAAGTGCAAGAATCTTCCACCGACGCCGAAAACACGCCTCCGTTTCATATGCGCGCCGGTGATACGATGTATTGGGTTACGCCAGTTTCACCGCTCAATACACCGAGTATGACCGCACTAGCCTGGCAAAGGTCCAATGACATCAACGGACCTGTATACATCTGGCATGTGCCCGAAGGTAAGGCATATCCGGGAGTGGACGCCCTCGTTGCGACTATCAAAACAACCAGCGGGCATCCGAACGATATCGTGTGGTTGATCAACAACAACGGTACGCTCTCAGGTGAAATCGAGGTACTCGAAATGCTGCCTGTGGCACATAACGGCAAACTCTATTTTGTCGGTTACGCAGCCTTGGGAAGCAAACCGCTTCATACGCGAATGTTCGTTACAATCCGCGCCGAAGATTCTGTAGTAATGCAGGATTTGGATTCTGTCCAAGCGGTTAACGCCTGGCTTCAAGGTCCCGGAGAACTATCCCAAATAGCTCCGAACCAGCTGCCGGTGGAAAACACAGACAGTTTAGATCTGTCAAAATACTCCACTGATGAACTGTGGAAACTTCTGAATCAGATCATTAACGAAATTCAGAAGCGTGGCAACACCGGTGGATTGATGGCAGCTCCACCTGTCAGCATTTCGTATCAGAACGACTCCGAGCTTAATAAGCTGGCTTGGCGTATCGTCAAGGAAATTTGGAACCGATAATATCGGCGTAAAGCTTATCATCAGGAACCCCAACACATTTGGCATCAGCCAAATTGAGGGGTTCCTTTTCTTTTGGCTAAATCACTTTGGAATTAATTCACGGGAGACTAATTTGTGGTGATATCTCCTTGCAAATCTATGCGCTTCGTCTCGAATCCGTGAAACTAAGGCTAGGGGAGCGCCACTTAAGCGAATTTTCTCGTCTCCAACGATCAGTCTGTCCGGATTTTTGGCAATTCCCACAACCGGGATGTCCACTTTATTATCAAGTAGAATTGAACTGAAAGCTTTCACCTGTCCTGCTCCCCCATCCACAATGATTAAATCCGGCTTGCCCCAGTCTCCAAGATGGCCCATTCTTCTTTTCGCAACTTCCCTCATTGAATCGTAGTCGTCTCCCCCTTTGGCTTTTTTAATTTTGAAATGACGATAAAATGTCTTGTCGGCCTCTCCATTAATAAAAGTAACCATAGAAGCTGTGGGGCTACTTCCTGCAAGATGGGCAATATCGAAACACTCAATTCTATGAAGTGAATTTAGAATTAAGAATGAAGAATTAAGAATTTTTGAAAGTTCTGATAGTTCCTTCTTTCGAACATCTTCATACAAATTAGGATTTTGCATATAAAAGTCGATAGGCATTTGAGGCTGGGTAATATAACCAAGCCTCTCAAGTTGATCCCGAACAATTTTTGCTTCTTCATACATTTGTTGTTTAGAAAGGTTTGCCATGGTTTTTTCCAAATCTCTTTGTAAATTATTCACTTTGCCATCAAGAATTTTTTTGATATTTCGAATGTTTTTTTTATATTTCTGTCCGGCTTGAATTTTTAATTTTAAATTTTTAATATTTAATATTTCACTTGGGCATGGGTCACAAAGCCCAATATGAGAATATAAACACCCGCGTTTGCCTAGTTTGTGGTCGGAAAAGGGAAAAATCCTTCTAATCATCTTAAGAACAGAACGGACGGTTCCTCCGGCAGGAAAAGGACCAAATGACGAAGAAAAACTTTTATTTAAATCTATTTTACGGACAGTCGTCACCCTGGGGTATTTTTCTTTTGTGATAACAATATAGAGTGGATGTTTATCGTCTTTTGCCTCAATATTATAATGCGGCATATATTTTCTGATTAAACGGGCTTCCAAAAGAAGGGCTTCCAGTTCACTCGCTACTTGGATAAAGGAGAGGTCTGTTGCCTCTTTAACCATTCTGTCGGTTTTAACTTCAAGATCTAAATCAAAATAAGACCCGACTCTTCTTTTTAAATTTATTGCCTTACCAACATAAATTGGCAATCCGTCTTTAAAAAAGACGTAAACACCAGCAGACTCCGGCAGTGAATAAACAACGGAGGGTTTACGTCGCTGTCCCTGTTTGAGGGGGATTTTTGTCAATTTTTCTACCAAACTTTGCATATGTGGCTTGTATTGTAGCAGTAAGACGCCTAAATGTAATTTTCTTAAGCTTAATTAATATACCAATCATAAGTACTCCGAAAAGAATAAATATTGAAATCAAACTATTAATTATTACTTGATTCTTGTTTGTGGGAACTTCTATCTCACTCCCTTCAACACTTATTTTAACAACCTCAGGAGTATCCTTGCCTAAAAGGCTAAATGGAACTTTTACTTCCATTTGATGTCTACTAAAAGGAGTTAGAATCTCAATAAAATCACGTAAATTTTCTTTGTTGTCAAAGTAAACTGCAGGCCTAACCGAGTAAAGAGCTTCTGGACCGGGGTTGTAGATACTAACCAAATAGATTAAATCCAAAAAAGGAACATTTCTTTTCAATGTGGCCGTTATGGTTGGTTTACTGATTCGGCCCACAGGCAACTTTCCGAACGAAACGAAAACGTCTTTTTGAGGATTGGAACCCAGTTTGTATGAGCCAGGTGGATAGGGTTTGGTAGCACTTGCCCCATGTATTACAAATGCAAAATGCCTAAGATCAAGTTTGGTAAAAAAATCAACACCGCCCGTGGTTGAATCCCAAGTTGGATCTATCGGAATCCAAACACCTTTATCTTTGTCATAATACTCCGGCCAGGAATGCAATACATCTGCAACTAAACTGAGTGGTTGAAGTTCTGGATTTTCTGTATATGCATATCCGTTGATCTCACGGGCAGGGATTCCGGCAGCACGGGCTATTGCTATAAAAAGATCAGTAAATTCCATACAAATTGCCTGCGTGGGATTGGTCAGCGCTTTTTTGGCGCCCGAACGTTGCACGTTAGGCTGAACCCTGGCAAAATCATATTTCAAAGTTTTTGATACATAATCATACATGGCCTGCGGAGTTTTTAAACTTGCGGCTAATGATTGTATTTCGGGGTCATTTACTTGCCAATACTCAGCTTCTTTCAAATTGTCGGTTAGCTCTCCTTCGGTGGGCCTTGGAAATTTCCTAAAACTGGCAAATATTTGCACCGACCCTTCCGCTTTTACGTCCACTCTTTGCCGCGGACCTAATTTGTAAATTGCGATCCAGTTTCCGTCATTATCAACCACAACATTCGCAGGTATCGGATCTAGTTTGGTAATGTAAATTTTTTGAAAAGCCGTATCAGGCGGGAGAGCAATCTGAGTTTCGGAGGTAATATTTAGCGGATTTTCCAAATGATATGCAAGACTAAAGGAAAACACCTGGAATTGCCCAAATCCTGCTGTAACACCGGTCGCCGTAACAGACTCTTTGTTAAATTTATAATTTTTATATCCATCGATATCTGAAAACTCCATCGGACGTGGTGATATGTATGCCTCCAACCCAAAAGAGTCCGGAACCTGAAGATTTAGTGAATAACTTCCGAATGAGTCGGGATTAGAAAGCCTGGGAATTGAAATTTCCCAAACTTCACCTGTTCTAACCGCAAAATTACCATTTTCGTAAGATATTGAAAAATCTCTTTTTACGCCTTTACCTACGGCAGCATCCGGAAACACAATTTTGATATCTGTTTTGTCTCCTTCTTTTTGTGTCTCAACTTTTAGTTCTTCGCTTTTCCCTTTTACCTCTTCGCTTGCTTTTATATCCTGAGCATCAATATTCTCCAAGGAAAGCGTGTATGTAGTTGCATAAATTGTAGATAAATTGTTTTCCAGAGTAATGTTATGTGTAACAAGAGTTCTACCTGACTCTTGGACTTTGTAATTAACATTGGAAGAAGTAGTAAATTCACCCTCGGCTAAAGCTGGGCGAGTGCTTAGTACAGAGTACAGAGTACAGAGCATGAAGAAAACGATAAATTTCCAGAATTTCATATAGTCATATTAAAACCAAATGTCACTTTTATACCAAACTCAAAAATCAGTCATTTAATTTTGAGTTTGCTATGAATTAAGTATAGAGGAAATACACACTCATGCCTAGCCGAACTTGACAAAACCTATAGTTAATGGTAAAATGTAATGTTCTTTAAAAAGTCGTGCAAAACTCTTGGCTTAAATAGGCCCAATGTGGGTATCATTCTTTGGTATCCAGATTGGGCCTGACTGAATTCACAGTCAAATTAAGCCTGGAGGTATATTTCAATGACCAAACTGAGTGATCTTTCACCCGAAGCCAAAAACGCTATTATGGCAACGGCGATACTGATGCTATGGGTCATTGCCCCGATCTTTTGGGGAATTGTCCTATTGGCAATCTTTCAAGTCACGGACGCCCCATGGGCCCTGATTGCTGTGATTGCGACGATCCTGTTGACTCTGGCAAGTTGGCTCATCCTTTGGGGACGGATCAAAAGCGATGTGTTTGTTGGCACTGACGTCATCGTCAGCATCGCTCTGATTCTATGTCTCATCGGAACTCTGTCAAGTTCCCACGAAGTAACGCTCGTTTGGAGCACACTCATCTACATGGTGTGCCTGATGCAAATCGCCATTCACGTCTGCGCCGCCCTCATTGCCGCCTTGGGTTTTGAAATCACCACAAAATCCGTTCCGGCTGAAACTCAGTCAAGCTAATATTTGCTTGATGAAAGTTGAACGGGGGCTTCCTTTTCAAATCTGCACGACAAAGTCCTGGATGGATACCAAAATCTCAAAACATCGAGACAAAGTATCCATCCAGGCAAGCAATTTAAGAACTTAACCGCGTTATCTGTTTTTCCCCATATTTAGGTTTTTACTTCAATTTGACTCCCCCCATAATAATGTTAAAATTCCCCTTGTCGCTAGCACGTTCACACAACTCAAATTTCCGGGAGCGTTAGGCTCTGGTAACGGAAATCAGATGTAGATCTGGAGGATCTAATGTTTGCTAAACAATCTATTGATCGAACAATGTTTCGTACCTTTCTTGGTTACGTTGTTGCCTGGCTCGTCATGTTCGTTTTGGTCGCCATGATGGGCATTCTTTACACCGACACTACTGTCGCATTTAAATGGGGTTTCATGATCTTTTGGTGGTCTATCGGCACCATTGTGGCTTTTGCCGTCGCATTCCCGAAGTTCATGAAAGCTGCCATTTTGAACAGCAAAGTTGAATCTCGTGCTATTCAAAAAGCCTCGACCAAATTTGGACAGGTGATCAAAAAAATCACTGCATCTAACGAACCAAATCACCCAAATCTCTATAAGGACCTTCTTGGTCTTTGCATCGATGCCGCTAACGCCGGCCTCAAACCCGAGCAAATAAACTCGCTTCTGGCAAGCCATGATAGTCGGATGTTGTTTTCATTTGACACTGACTTGTCCAAGTCTGTTTTTGTCTATCTGCTGTATACAATGTCGGATGCAGACGCAGACGAAGGCGAAGTTATTGCCACAATCACTGTAAGTTAGTTTTTTACGCTAGCGACAAAGTCCTGGGTGGATACAAAAATCTCAAATCATCGAGACAAAGTATCCATCCAGGCAAACAATTAATTTTAAAGATACTCCGCGGTATACGAAGATTTAGAAGACTTTATATCTTTTACACTTCCTTTTGCCACAATTTTTCCTCCGCCTTCTCCTCCTTCGGGACCCAAATCAATAATATAATCACTGTTTTTAATAACATCCAAATTGTGTTCAATTACAAAAACTGAGTTACCTTTTTGAACGAGTAATTTTAGTACTCTCATAAGTTTCTCTACATCGGCAAAATGAAGCCCTGTTGTAGGTTCATCCAAAATGTATACGGTTCGTCCTGTAGAACGCCTAGATAGCTCAGTTGCAAGTTTAACCCTCTGAGCTTCTCCTCCCGATAATGTTGTCGCAGGTTGCCCAAGTTGCATATACCCCAAACCAACCAAAGTAAGAGTCTCCAGTTTTTGTTCAATCTGCGGATGCGCGTGGAAAAATTCCAAGGCATCTGTAATTGTCATATCCAATACTTCTGCAATATTTTTCCCCCGATATAATATTTCCAAAGTTTGGACGTTGTAACGTTTTCCATGACAAACCTCACAAGTTACCCAAATATCACTCATAAACTGCATTTCAATTTTAATCTGCCCCTGACCTTCACAAGCTTCACACCTTCCGCCTTTTACATTGAAAGAAAACCTGCCCTTTTTAAAACCGGCAACTTTTGAATCGCGGGTTGCGGTAAAAACATCACGAATCGGGTCAAACATGCCTGTATAGGTTGCGGGGTTACTTCTTGGGGTTCTTCCGATTGGCGACTGATCAATCAAAATTACTTTATCCACATTCTCAAGGCCCTCAATTTTCTTGTAGCCGGCTGCCTCCCCACGGTAGTTATAATTCAATTCTTTTTGAAGTGCCGGGTATAACGTCTCCACAAGCAATGTTGATTTCCCGGATCCCGAAACGCCCGTAATCGAAACAAGTTTGCCTAAAGGAAATTCAACATCTAAGTTTTTAAGGTTAAATTGATCACAACCGTAGATTTTCAAAGAAAGTGGATGATTGAGGACGGAAATCTGATTATGAAGATTGAATACCGAATTTTGAAATCCGATTTCAGATTTCTTATTTCCAACTTCATTATCTGTCTTCATATTTCCCAATTCAATCTTCCTTTTTCCTGACAAGTAAAGTCCAGTAATTGACTTGGGATCTTTACAGATTTCATTATAGGTTCCTGCAGCAACCACTTCCCCACCAAGCTTCCCCGCCCCCGGACCAAAATCAATAATATAATCGCTTTCTTTCATCATTGAAGCATCGTGTTCAACAACCACCACTGTGTTGCCCAAATCTCTTAATTTTTTAAGTGTATCTATTAATTTTTGATCATCTCTGGGGTGAAGTCCGATTGTCGGCTCGTCCAGTACATATAAAACGCCGGTTAAGCCCGACCCTATTTGGCTCGCAAGCCTTATTCTTTGAGCCTCTCCTCCCGAAAGAGAGCCGGCAACTCTATTTAGAGTCAGATATTCAAGCCCTACATTTAGCAAGAATTGGAGCCTTGCTTGGATCTCCTTAATTATCAATTTACCAATTTCCAACTCCCTGGCATTCACAATATTTGTGCTTATTAGTGTAGTAACCCATTCCAGTGTCTTTTCTATAGAAAAACCGGTTACATCAGCGATGGACAACCCATCGATTGTTATAGAAAGCGCTTCTTTTTTAAGACGAAGCCCAAGACATCCCGGACATACTCTTTCCCTCATGTATTTTTTAATTTCCTCGCGGGCCCAGTCACTGTCCGTTTCTGCGTATCTCCTTTCGAGATTATTTACAACTCCTTCCCATCTTTGCCAAATAGATGTCGGCTTGCCAAATCTGTTATTTCCTTCCACCTGATATTCTGTGTTTCCCGTTCCATATAACAAAATCTTTCTTTCTTTTTCTGTAAGGTCTTTCGTTAAAGTACGAGGATTTATCCCTTGTTTCTCGCAAACCGCAAGAATAGTTCTACCAAACCAACTCCCATGTTCAAGCATGTTTGCAAAAGGCAAGATTCCGCCTTCGTTAATAGTTAATTCGGGAGAAAACACAAGGTCGGGTTCAACTTTCAAAATTTTCCCTAAGCCGGTACAAGTTGCACAGGCGCCTTGAGGAGAATTGAAAGAAAAGGTGCGCGGCTCAATTTCCGGAAGACTGATATTATCTACAGGACAAGCAAATCTTTCGGAAAACAGGTGATCAGTAAATTTTTTGGGTGAAGTTGGCATTGTAAATTCTTTGTCTTGCACCTGCGCAAATATTACGATGCCTTCCGACAAATTTAATGCCTGTTGTATCGAATCGCTCATTCTTCCTCTGAACTCCCCTTTAAAGACCGTGTCTTTAAAGGATGTGGCGGCAACTGCTACTCTATCAACAACACATTCGATAGTGTGTTTATTGGTTTTGATAAGGATTAAATCTTCTGATAAATCGTGTATAAACCCATCTATTCGGACCTGCCGGTACCCTTTGGATTTCAAGTTATCAAAAAGCTGTGAAAATTCTCCCTTCCTCTCCTGAACCATCGGGGACAAAACTAAAAACCAGGCTTTTTTGTCGACTTTTATTGTTTCTTCAATCAGGTTCATACCCTGATCAACTATTTGATCCAAGGTTTGATGGGAAATTTCGCGTCCGCAAGTCGGACAATGGGGGTGGCCAATTCTGGCAAACAAAAGCCTTAAATAATCGTAAACTTCAGTCACAGTTCCTACTGTACTTCTGGGGTTATGGGATGTTGTTTTTTGATCAATGGAAATTGCGGGAGACAAACCCTCGATTGAGTCCACATCCGGTTTTTCCATGATTCCCAGGAACTGCCTGGCATAGGAAGAAAGTGACTCCACATAGCGCCTTTGGCCTTCGGCGTAAAGGGTATCAAAAGCCAAACTGCTTTTACCGCTGCCCGAGACTCCCGTTAAAACAGCTAGTTTATTTTTGGGAATATCGAGATCGATGTTCTTGAGATTGTGCTGACGCGCACCACGTATTTTTATATATTGATCCATAACAAAAACCCGCCGCGAGATCGCGGTGGACGAGTGATTATAACACAGATGGTATACCTGTTTTCATATGTTATGCTTTTTCTAATGGAATCATCTAAGGCTAAAAATATTTTAATCATCGTGCTAGCCTGCATCTTCACTTTTATAACAAGTTTTGTCGATTTCTCAACCGTCTATGCGGCCGAAAGTGATACTGTCTGGGCAAAGTCGACGGTTACGGCACCTGACGACTCCATTTACAACGGGGTCTATATAGATTCGAACGGATATATTTATGCTGTTGGAAACATCAGTGGCACAGGTACGTTTAACTTTGGTAACGGTGTGACGGCAGCCGGAAGTAGTTCGGGCAATAATGCTGTTTTGGTTAAATATGATTCTGGTGGGTCTGCCCAATGGGCGAAAACAACAATTTCAGGAGCAAATTCTTCCTCATTCACCGGAATAAAAATTGACTCATCCGGGAATATTTATATTTCAGGCTCAATTAGCGGAACAGGTACTTTTAATTTCGGTAACAGTGTTACTGTTGCAGGAGGGCATGCCGCCGGTAACGGTTTAGTAATTAAATATAATTCGAGCGGGGACGCTCAGTGGGCAAAATCTACCGTAACGGGACCAAATTCATCAAAATTTAATGGAATATCAATCGACTCTTCGGGAAACAGCATTGTGGTAGGAAATTTAAATGGCTCCGGTACATTCAATTTCGGCAACAGCGTAACAACCGCGGGGGCAAATGCATCCCAGAATGCCGTAATCATAAAATATGACAGTAGTGGGCTCGCTCAGTGGGCAAAGACAACCTCAGTGGGACCCGGAACTTCAGTTTTTAACGGCATTGCGACTGACTCCTCAGGTAATAGTTATGCCGCAGGGCAAATTGTTGGCTCCTCTCAGTTCGATTTTGGCAGTAGTATAACTGTTACCGGAAGCAGCTCGTCAAGCAATCCAATAGTAATCGGGTATGATTCAAGCGGTGTCCCCCAGTGGGCAAAGACAACAACCGGTGGCTCGGATTCTTTATCTTTTAGTGGAATTTCTATGGACTCCTCAGGTAATATTGTAGCTGTTGGAGAAATTGCCAGCATTGGTTTATACGATTTTGGAAATAGTGTAACAGTTACAGGCACTAACTCGTCTGGTAACCCAATCATTGTTAAATATAGTGCTAGCGGAGTAGCTCAGTGGGCAAAGACAACGGTGGTAGGACCGGATTATGGAACTTTCAATGGTATTTCGAGTGATTCTTCCGGAAATGTTTACGCGGTTGGAGAAATTGACGGTACCAGTCAATACAATTTTGGTAATGGTATAACCATAACTGGTGCGTATTCATCGAATAATTTGCTTGTTGTCAAATATGACAGCGGTGGACTTGCACAGTGGGCAAAGACAACGGTGGTAGGACCAAACAACTCATATTATAAGGGGGTTGTAAACGACACCTCAGGTAATACTTATGCTGTAGGAGAAATTTACGGAACCAGTCAATATGATTTTGGTAGTAATATTACGGTTTCTGGAGCAGGATCTTTTAACTTTGTTATTATAAAATATTCGGGTCCTCCCGCGGCTACTCCAACTCCTACCCCAACTCTATCTCCTCCGGGTCCGGGGGATACTTGCACAAACCCCTCTCCGATAAATGCACCTTTTATTTCCAGAGTATCCAGGAGTGGAGGAAGCGCGACTTTATACTTCACATCGGTTACATCGAATACAACCGGTTATCAAGTAATCTATGGCTTAACACCGACAGATGAAAGGTTTGGTGTAAGTTTTTCCAGTCAATCCTCTGCGGGAGTCTTAACGTACACAATCAATTATTTATCACCTTTTCAATCTTATTATTTCAAAATCAGAGCTGTTAACGATTGCGCCGGCGGCCCCTGGTCTAATATTTTCTCTTCATTCGTTACGACGGGCTCACCCGCTCCCACTTCTACTCCCATTCCTACCACCACACCGACAGAATCTACAAGTTCTGCCCAGGTACAGCCATCTCCAACATTGTCTGCGACTTCTTTGCAATCTACTCCCTCTTCTATTCAGACAAGTTTTTCTCAAAGTAATCTGAATAATATTATTTTAATTGGAGCCGTAGGTGCCGGAGCAACTTCTGCTGCGACAATCGTTGTTATCATCTTTGTAATATTTGTCACAACTTCAAATATTGTTTTGTCATCGTTACCTGTCGTTTACCAAACAACAGAAAGAAGTGTTTGGAAAATGCCTTTTGATTATGTTACAAGCGTAGGGCGCGGAATGAGGTCTAAACTTTCATATTTCTTACCTTTCATTATGAATAACAAAAAAACTGACGGAGTTGTGTTCGATACTTCAAATAAAAGTCCTGTTTTCGCCGCTTACATCATTCTTTATTCTCAATCGGGAAATCTCAAGACAGACTTTACGAACCAAAATGGGAACTATTATCTATCAGATATTATTCCGGATGACTATATGCTCAAAGTTAATGCTAAAAGATACGCATTTCCCTCGCAGGTGATAAACAGCCATCAAATTGGTGGTATCAGTAATATCTATCTGAATGGGGATTTAATCTCTATTTCAAAAGACAATAACACTTTGTCGCATATCTCCGTTCCCCTTGATCCAAGTAGGTAATTTATAGAGTATAATTCCCCGTATGGAAAAAATTTTTTTATCGAAAGAATTCGTAAACGAAATTGACCGGAGAGATTTCGAACTCAACCACCATGTAAGTATAGAGGAAGCTCAAGTTGCAAGGGCTATAGTCGAGGGCAATATACAAATAGTCAATCATTATATAAATAATGGCCAATTTACAAAAAAACGCCATGAAGAAATGCTAAAAGATGAAGAGCTTCTGGGTGAATATTCCCAAATGGTAGAGGCATTGGAAATAGGAACTGCCGACGCTTTTGATCTTCTTTACAATGACATAAATAAAAATCCCGACACCATGTGTGGCTGGCTGCTTTTTTACAGTGAATACCTACAGGCATTATTAAACATGGACCTTGTTCATAGGTCTCGCCTTGACTATCGTATTAAAGATTTTCAGGAAGACAATTCACCCCGTTTTCACTGATCCCTTGCATTCCCCCTTAAATATAAACTTCGATGTACTTCCTAACATTTTAGAGGCAGCTCGGCTCACCTCTATTCCGCTCCTAACCAACCATTTCCACTAACTATATCAAACTGGTATAATAGCTGCTTATGTCAGAAATTCACCATAGAAGAATAAGAGACATTTTTGATCCTAAGAATTTAGAAATTTCGATTTCTTCTCACGCAAAAACAGTAAAAATTGAAAATTCTAAGGGACTGTCTCTTTTGGGGGTTCTTGTAGATAAATCCATAGCAATTCCACTTTCGGCGCCTAATGAAACAGATGATGCCCTGAAGGCCATGGTAAAAACTAACTTAATGTCTAACGATTTTGATCCAGACAGTTGCATTGCTAAGGCTGCCTGCAATTTAATGGAATTACCTTTTAATGGAAATACCGGAGGCTTTTATTCTGATGGAAGTTTCATCAGTTTTATTAACGTTGTTCACATACATCCCGAAAACCTTTTTGCCTCGCAGGAAGAGTTTTTTGCTCAACTTAAAACGGTCTTTGAGGACAAAGGATTGAAAATTACCTTGAATGAATAACTTTAATTTTACAACGCAGTCGAAAATTAAACCTTGCCTATTTCTTTAATTTTACGACGCAGTCGAAAATTAAACCTTGCCTATTTCTTTAATTTTATCCCTAATTTCCGCCGCAAGTTCAAAGTTAAGATCCTGAGCAGCCAGACGCATTTCAGCGGTTAAATTTTTAACCAAACGTTTTTTCTCCATTGGTGTCATCGCGTCCAATTCAAGATGGGGAAGACTTTCAAAAACAGGTTCTTTTGACCCAAAAACCCAAGGACCACGCTCGCCTGACTCAAATTCGATAATTCTTTCTCTCATGGGTTTACTTATGCTTACAGGGGTAATGTTGTGTTCTATATTGTATTTAAGCTGATATTCACGCCTACGTTTGACCTCACTAAGAGCCCTTTCCATAGAACCGGTTACTTTATCGGCATACATTATTACGCGACCCTCAACGTGTCTAGCGGCCCTACCCATCGTCTGAATAAGTGTTACGTCACTTCGTAAGAAACCTTCTTTATCGGCATCAAGTATTGCTACCAGGCTCACCTCGGGCAAGTCCAATCCTTCTCTAAGTAAGTTGATTCCAACAAGTACGTCATATTTTCCATTTCGAAGTGCGTCCAAAATATCGGTCCGCTCGAGAGTTTTAACATCTGAATGCAAATATTGAACTTTCAATCCCTGTTCCGCAAGATAAGCCGACAGATCCTCTGCGGTTCTTTTGGTCAAGGTCGTAACCAAGGTCCTTTGCTTCTTGGCAACAGTCTTTTTTATTTCTTCTATAATATCGGTCACTTGATTTTTTACAGGTTTAATTTCCACTAAAGGATCGGGGATTCCGGTGGGACGAACCAAAAGCTCTGTAACATTTCCTTCGGATAGGGACACTTCCCAATCATTCGGAGTGGCAGAAGACGCGATGAAGTTGGGAACTCTCCTCATGAATTCTTCAAAACGCAACGGCCTGTTGTCTAGCGCCGACGGAAGTCTGAAACCGTAATCGATCAAGGTTTGCTTTCTTGCCAAGTCGCCATTGTACATGCCGCGAATCTGAGGAAAAGTCATGTGAGATTCGTCAACCATTAACATCCACTTGTCCTTATACGGCTCTTGGAAATAGTCCAAAAGTGTAAAGGGGGCATCTCCGGGCTTTCTGCCGTCAAAATAACGAGAATAATTTTCGATTCCTTTAACGTAACCTACTTCCTGAATCATTTCCAAATCATAGGTAACTTTTTGTGCAATTCTGTGAGCCTCGAGCAACTTTCCTTCACTTTTTAATTTCTTGACCTGAATATCCAAATCTCTTTTTATTACTTCAAAAACCTCTTTGTAACTTTCGGGGTTGGTCATAAAATGCTTGGCGGGGTAGAGAACGTAACTGGTTACTGATGACTGTTTACTGATTACAGCGCCTGTAACTGTATTTATTGTCTTTACTGACTTGATTGAGTTATTGAATAATTCTATTCGAATTCCTTCATCCAAATAAGCGGGGTAAACATCAATTGAGTCACCGCGCACTCTGAATGTACCTCTGTTAAAACCAAAGTCGCTGCGTTCGTATTGCAAATCCACAATTCTATCTATAATTTGGTCGCGCGAAATTTTCATTCCCTCCGTAAATTCAAAAACAAAATGGCCGTATTCACGGGGAGAACCGATATTGTATATGCAAGACACTGAAGCGATCACGATTGTATCCGATCGGGTCAAGAGATTGGTAGTAGCAGCAAGCCTTAGTTTATCTATTGTCTCGTTAATATCCGCGTCTTTTTCTATATAGGTATCGGTTGAGGGAATATAAGCTTCGGGTTGATAATAGTCGTAATAAGAAACAAAATAGCTGACCGCGTTGTCCGGAAAAAGCTCCCTCATTTCCTGATAAAGTTGCCCCGCCAAAGTTTTGTTATGAGAGATAATTAATGTCGGTCTTTGCACTTTTTCGATAACATTAGCCATCGTAAAAGTCTTGCCGCTTCCGGTTACCCCAAGCAATGTTTGATATTTTTCTCCACCAGTTATTCCACGCGCCAAAGTTTCGATTGCGCGCTCCTGATCGGGAATAGGTTTGTAGTTGGTTTTGAGCTTGAAAGAATTCATTTGTTTGGATTTTATATTACTTGAATATTGAAAAACTAGTGATATTATAGCTTATATGAATAAGGAAAGGCCTGGTTGCCTCAATTTTTTGGGTCCTTTGGCAAATTTATTCGCCGTTAGGGATGACCGCACAAAACTGGACACTCGTATGGTAAGGTCCGAATCTGGTATTGAGGTGGAACTAGATAGCGACCAACCGGATGATTTCGCGGAAGGTATAGCCACATCTTTTTTAAAAGGCAAACCCACCGTCACCTATTTCGATGAGGCGACTGGGAAATTTATAGTAAAGGAATTGGATTAGTTTCAACATCCTCAATATATATTATTCGGTAATTGTTTGGTTTTGTAATAGTAAGATCCAGTTGACGAATTCGGGTTATATTTGTACATTGAACTATGGCATTAATCGTATACAAAAGGCAGCAACAAATTTTGGATTTTATTAAACAATTTATCCAAATGAACGGAAGCGCTCCGACGTTAAGAAATATTGCAGATGCAATCGGGGTTTCTTCTTTGGCAACGGTGCATGAACATCTACAGGCATTAACCGAAAAAGGGTTAATAAAACGCAAAGCGGGAAAGTCCAGAACAATTGAAATTGTTAACGTCAAAGTGGATTACGAAAATGAAAAATTTGAAGCTCCAATTTTGGGTTATATCGCAGCCGGAATGCCAATACAAACCTTTACCGATCCAAACGCTACAATAAATATTCCGCAGTCAATGGTTTCGGGCAAAAAAAGAACTTATGTTCTTCAGGTTCGCGGAGAAAGTATGATAGAAGACGGTATTTTGGATGGCGATCATGTAATAGTCGAACAAACGGAAGCCGCCACCAACGGAGAAATTGTGGTTGCACTTTTAGATAACGGCATGGCAACTCTTAAAAGATTTTTTAGAGAGGCAACCCGGGTCCGTCTGGAGCCGGCAAATGCCAAAATGCAACCAATTTTTGTTAAGAATGTTAGGATTCAGGGTAAGGTTGTGGGGTTAGTCAGGAAATATAGGGCAAACTAAAAAACTTTCCCCCTCCAATCCTCATTTCTTCCGACTGGAAGGGGTTTATTGCGTAGATCGTCTTACAGATCGAGAAACATCCACCAAATTCCAAAAACCACAAACGCCAGCCAACCTACCCAGCAAAGGATGGCAGTGTCCAAGCCGTCATGGTTAGCCCAATATTGAAATGCGTGCAGGTCTAACCTGTTAATGGACCAGCTAAGCTGTTCCAAGTTCATTGCATATTGGGGTGATGTACGATCCATTTCGAGCAAAACTTTGGACTGGTCAACATATTGGTTGACATTTCGGTAGATCAGAGACATGTCGGTTTCCGGAGTTGGAAAAAACAGTGCTGCGTTACCCTCAGTCATGCCCCATTTAACCATACCGTCTCTGGTGTTGGTCATATACAAAAGCATGTCGTGAGGTTCCGAGGACACTTCCGCGCGATCTTTCCACCCGTTAATGTCTTGGTTTATCCGCCATGAACTTAATCTAAGCATGACCGCGGTGAATAATCCAAGTAACAAACCGACTATCGTTAACACTGGTATTAATGTTCGCTTCATTTAGGCCTCCTTAAGGCTTAAAATGTACGCAGAATTGCGCAAGAAGAAGTATATAATAAAAATTGTGCAAAAATCAACTATGGGGTAATTACTCTTTTTTCCTCTTCAAATGGGAATAAATATAGAAGCCGACTGCTGCAACCCCTAGTCCTACTATCAAAAATTGAAACTTTCTAAAGTATGGGTCTATTACCTCCCAATTTTGGCCTAATTTAAGACCCAAATAGGCCAAAAAAGCAGACCAAATAAATGAACCAATGAAAGTAAAAATACTAAATTTAACAACATTCATCTCTGCAATCCCCGCAGGCAAACTTATGAATGTACGGATAATTGGAAGCAACCTTGAACCAAAGGCAATACCCTGACCGTATTTTTTAAACCAAGCCAATGCCGTATCAAAATCTTTTTCATGAACCAAAATCCATTTCCCCCATTTTCTGATTGCATCGCGGATCCACTGCTCCCCCATTGCCCTACCCAAATAAAAAGCGAGTAGGGAGCCGACCAGGTTTCCCAATGCCCCAAGAAATACCGCCATCCAAAAATTTATTACATTAATTCCGACCAGAAAACCTGCGAAAGCCATTGTTATTTCTGAAGGAATTGGAATTAAAGCAGATTCTGCCGTCATTAATATAAAAACCGCGAGATAGCCGTAGGAAGAAATAAATGAGGTAAGAATTTCTGTTAAATATTGCATCTGATTATTTTACTGTAAAAATCTTATTATTAATACCGCTAATCGATTGACTCAAGGAGATTTCTGCCGGTCATGTTTCCGGGAACTTGCATACCCAATACTTTAAGAATGGTTGGGGCAACGTCCGCCAGTATACCCGAAGTCAAAGTAACAGGTTTTCCCTCAAGATTCTTTGAAATTGCATAAAAGGGTACGGGGTTTGAGCTATGTTCAGTTTCAATTTCTCCTGTCTGAGAATCTATCATATCTTCACAATTACCGTGATCGGCCGTAATAATCATTAGGCCGTCATACGCTGTAATGTGGTCGTATAGTTTACCCAAACATTCATCTACCACCTGACAGGCTTTAGCTGCAGCACCAATATTGCCAGTATGCCCAACCATATCCGGATTGGCAAAGTTTATTAAAATAAATTTGTAGTCAGGAAAATCTTTTATTTTAGCTAAAACATTTTCTGTCAATGTTCTGGCAGACATTTCCGGGATTAAGTCGTATGTAGCTACTTTAGGTGATGAAACTATTAATCTGTCTTCACCTATAAAGGCCGTTTCTTGCTGACCGTTAAAATAAAATGTAACAAATCTTTCTTTTTCACTTTCACAAGATCTTAACTGTTTATATCCTGCTTCAGATATTATTGCCCCAATGGGTAACCGAACAACTTCAGGAGGAAACGCGACTTTTGCCCCTGCATCAACAATCGGTTTATCGTACTCTGTCATTGTAACAAAATATAAATTTGATATTTTGGGCCCCCGTACAAAAGGCTCGGTGAGTGGAGCCGGAGTTTGTGATAAATGAGTTTTAACGTATTTTACCTGGTAAGGATCAAAACCGGATGGAGCGTTAGCTTTTGAGAAGTCATCAAAAAGGAAAGCGCGTGAAAGTTGACGTGGTCTGTCTATTCTGAAATTAAAAAAAATTACAGAATCGTTTTCTTTAATCACTGCTAACGGTTTACCGTCCGTTGCCGTAACCACCGAAGGTTCTAAAAACTCATCGGTTCGCCCCTCTGCATATGAATTATCAATTGCTTCTTCCGGAGTCTTAACAAAATGCCCCTCTCCTTTAGTTAACGCTGCATATGCTTTGGCAGTTCTATCCCACCTTAAATCCCTATCCATTGCCCAGTACCTACCCATTATTGACGCAATTTGCCCGATCCCGTGGTTTGCTAATACCTTTCTAATTTGAGCAATATAAGTTTTTGCAGCGGTAGGTGGAGAGTCACGTCCGTCTGTAAAAAGATGTAAATATATACGATTAAATTCGTGCCGTTTGGCTAAATCGATAAGGGCAAAAAGATGTTCAATATTACTGTGAACCCCGCCGGCTCCGACCAATCCCATCAAATGTAAATTGCCCCCACTGGCACGAACGTGGTCAATTGCCCCTATTAAAACCTGGTTCTGAAACAAACTCCCGTCAGCGATGCTCATGTTTATTTTCTGAAGATCCTGATAAACAATCCTGCCGGCCCCCAAATTAAGGTGCCCCGTTTCAGTATTACCAACTTCTCCCCTGGGAAGTCCGACTGATTCCCCTGATGCCCCAAGTTGAGTATGAGGAAAAGAGGCCTTGAAGCGATTCATATTGGGAGTTTCCGATTGTGTTATGGCATTCCCCGGGCCAGGAGCAGCTATCCCCCATCCATCTAAGACCACAAGCATAACGAATTTTGGTGGAGTTTGACTCATTTCTATTTGATTCTCGAAAGTTCTATTTCAATTGCAGACAGACGGTTATATTTTGCCACACGCTCACCCCTTGCTGGTGCGCCAAACTTGGCATAGTCAGCGGCAACGCCGACAGCGAAATCAGCAATAAAACTGTCGTTTGTTTCACCACTTCTATGCGAAACTAAAACTTTCCAGCCTGCATCGCGTACCATTTTTACAACATTTAAGGTTTCCGTAATTGTGCCGATTTGGTTTGGTTTAATGACAGCTCCATTGCACGCCTTTTCATCGATTGCTTTTTGAACTCTCTTTGGATTTGTCACCAGCAAATCGTCTCCCATGACCACCATCGAGCTTCCCATCTCTGAAAAAAGTTTTTTCCAACTATCCCAACCGTCTTCCTGGTAAGCATCCTCCAAAATTGCCAATTTATATTGATCGTATAGACCTTTGTAATATTCCAAAAGTTGGTTGTCGTCCATTCCACTGCTTCTGTCTTTAATAACATATTCTCCACCCTTATAAAAAGAGTTAGCTGCTACATCAAGTCCCAGAAAAACATCTCGGCCCAACGAATATTTTGTTTGTTTAATCGATTCAACAAACACTTCGAATGCATCCGCGTTCGTAAAAAGATTTGGGGCATATCCGCCTTCATGGCCTACCGAATGGATTGCTCCCCGCCTGGCCAGATTTTCACCGATGCTTAAATAAACCTCAGCCCCAATCTGCAACCCTTCGATAAAAGTTTTATTGCTGGCCGGAATACACCAAAATTCCTGAAAATCCAGATTCCCGGCTCCATGGAGACCTCCGTTAATCATATTAAAAAGGGGGATTGGCATTTTTACACTCTTGGTTATTCCACCCTTCGAAGCAAGTGCAAAAATCCAAGCATACAACTGTTGCCCCATTGCGGCCGCTCCTGCTTTTGCAACACTCTGTGAGATCGAAAGAATGGCATTTGCACCGTATTTACTTTTATTCTCCGTACCGTCAATTTCAATTAAACGTTTGTCAATTCCAAATTGGTCAGTGGGATCCATCCCAAGAATCGCCTGCCCCAAAACCGAATTTACATTTTCAACTGATTTCAAAACTCCTTGGCCCAGATACCTCGGATTGTCCGTATCCCTTAGCTCCAAGGCCTCGTGTGTACCTGTAGAAGTACCGGCGGGCACAGCTGACACAGTAACAATCCCATTATCGAGCATACAAGCGGTTTCGACCGTGGGAACACCGCGGCTGTCTAATATTTCTCTTGCCCAAACTTTAGATATTTTTGCCATATTATTTACTATATTTCCTTCTCTGCTTCTGCAACCACACCTCTAACTCTGTTTATGGAATCGGGGTTAATCGAAAGGCTTGTTATTCCCCATCTTACCAATTTTTTAACCAAATCCTCGTATTCGCTTGGCGCCTGTCCGCAAATGGAACTTGTAACCCCTGCCGCATTGCATTTAGTTATAACCCGTTTAAGAGCCCATAAAACTGCAGGCGACCTTTCATTAAACTCCTGTGCAACTTCTGAATTATCACGGTCAGTCCCCTGCATAAGCATAGTTAAGTCGTTGCTGCCGATAGAAACACCGTCAATTCCCACATTAATAAAATCTTCAATTTGAATAACGTTGACAGGGATTTCAACCATCATCCAAAATTTGAAAGAGGTCTTTTCAAAAAGTCCTTCGGTTGCAACCAGCCTTCTTACCTTCGCAAGCTCCTCAGGAGATCTTACAAAAGGAATCATCAAATGTAAATTGTCATATTTCTCACGGACTCTTCTAATAGCCGCAAGTTCTAAATTAAACACTTCGGGACTGGATACATAACGAAACGCTCCACGAAACCCAAGCATTGGGTTTGGTTCTACCGGCTCCCAGGCCGCACCCCCTTTTAGACTTCTATATTCGTTTGTTTTAAAATCAGTTGCTCTGTAGGTAACAGGTCTGGGATAGAAAGCCTTACAAAAAGTAGTTAAATCGTCAGCTAACTTATCGATAAATATATCCTGCTTTTTATCGGCAATAGCCTGCTTGGGATGGACTCCGATATTGGCAATCATAAATTCAGCTCGTAAAAGCCCTACCCCGTCTACATACTGTTTTGCGATTTCCTGAGCGCGTTCCGGTTCAGCCAAATTTACATAAATTTTGGTAGCAGTCTTTGTTTTAACAATTTTTTCTTTGAGTTTAATCGCCGCCTCTTGCTTAACTGTTTTTGCTCCGACGAAAACTTGACCCAAGGCCCCGTCAACGGTGACAATTGACCCTTCTTTTAGTTTTGAGGTCCCGTCCTTTGTACCGACCACACAAGGAATTCCAAGTTCACGGGAAACTATAGCCGCGTGGGAAGTTTGACCGCCTTCGTCGGTTACAATCGCTGCAGCTTTTTTCATAGCGGGAACATAATCAGGAGAAGTCATGGGGGCTACCAAAACATCTCCTTTTTGGACTTTGCCAATCTCCTTTGGACTTCTAAGAATTTTGACAGGGCCGGTTCCAAGTCCCGGGGAAGCCGCAGCACCCGTAACAATCGGTATTTCTGTAGTTTTAACAAAATCTACGCCCTTTTGTGTTTTAAGCTCCTTTGCCTCACTTTTCCCTACCGCAGAAATAGTGGTAATTGGCCTGGTCTGAACAATGTATAGCTTCCCTTTTTCTTTGGCCCACTCACAATCCTGGGGAAAATAATAATGTTTCTGAAGTTGGTCTACATATTTTGCCAGCTGTATTATCTCCGCATCTGTAATTTTTTGCTTGTCACGTAGTTTAACAGGAACTTCCCTTTCAATCGTTTTCCCTCCCTCTTTGGACAGTTGAACACTTTGATCGGAAATTTCTTTTGAAAGTATCGCAAACGTTCCCTTTTGAACAACATAATTATCGGGAACAACTGAACCTTGAACTATCATTTCCCCAAGACCCCAAACCGATTCAATTAGAATCCTTTCTTTGTCATTTTTAACAGGATCTATGGAGAACATAACGCCGCTTACCTCACTCTGAACCATTTTCATAACTATCACAGAAATTTTTACACTTTCATGCTTAATTTTATTTTCTACACGGTAAAAAATAGACCTGGGTGTAAAAAGAGATGCCCAACACTCACGCACATTAACAAGAAGATTGGCATCACCCTGAACGTTCAAAAAACTTGCCTGTTGCCCGGCAAAAGACGTATCTCCGGAATCCTCTGCTGTAGCGGAAGATCTAACCGCCACCAACGCTTTCTTAAAAACTCCCGAAAGTTTCTTATACGAAGAAATTATTTCCCTTGAAACATCGTCGGGAAATTTCCCGTTGATCACCATCTTTTGAATTCTGGCAGAGGCATCACCAAGCTGAATCGGATCATTTACGTCCGTAACGCTCAGAATCTCATAAATTTTCTTGGCAATTTCGTTTTCAGCCAAAAAGGCATCATAGGCATTAATTGTAATTGCAAACCCATTTGGAACCGGAAAACCGGCCTTTGTCATTTCACCAAGGTTGGCACCTTTGCCGCCAACCAGAGGTGTGTCATGTTTATCGATATCCTTGAAGAACTTAATTATTGGCAGAGTAACCATACAAATATATATTAAAAGGTAAAAGTTAAAAGGTAAAGAGGGTATCTACAAAACAGGTAGCCCACCAAAATCTGTTTTTAAAATACTTTTATAATTTTTATTCTTCTTTAAAGCCGGCAAATCATTTTCTTCAATCACATAATACGCAAAGCCTTGCATTTTTTTAACAGCCTCATAGTCGGTATGACCGGGATATTTCTGTGGCGTCTCATCGTCAAAAAGAACATCGGTATCATCGGCTGTTACAAAAAATGTCCGGCCGGTGTTGACAAATACATGCCCGAAACCTTTTGGAATCTTAACAATATCTCCCGCTTTAACTTTTATGGCTCTGAATTCTAATGCCTCATCTGGAACAATCTTTCCGTCATTGTTCAATTTCGTTTTTTGTAACAACGCAACACCTTCACCAAAAAGTATCCAATAAGTCTCGTTTAAATCGCCTATGTGATAATGACCGTAAGATTTTATATATTCTCCTCCAACTTTTCCAGGTTCCCAAACTGTAATATTTCTTTGATCGATTCCGCCACGAACCATATAATAAAATATTTCCGGCGCGTTGGCTTTTGGATCCATCAATACTTCTTTCATCTGCTCAAAAGTTTTTTGTGCAAAGTGTTTGCCGACAAATTTAAAATCCATATTATTGCATTTTCCTTACTTGGCGACAAAATCTACACACAGAAG
Source organism: Candidatus Woesebacteria bacterium (assembly GCA_016432365.1). GTDB lineage: Bacteria > Patescibacteriota > Microgenomatia > UBA8517 > UBA8517 > GWB1-39-10. The sequence continues at coordinate 661,599 of CP066686.1, read as the reverse complement.
TGCGTAGCAGTTTATTTACTCGAAACAGTTTTTAGTACGCAAGTTTCATCAGATCCCGACAAAATATTATAATCCCCCAACTCTTTCGGGACAAAAACAGAATGGCCCTGTCCAACTTTTAGGTTAACTGCATTTGATTGAATCTCGACACTGCCGTCACGTACAAAAAGGTGGTGAAAATGGCCATTTGTATTTAAACTTACGTTTTTATCAATATTCAAAACCTCCATCGCATAAACCGAATTGGATAAAGTCCGGTTTCGATCAATATTATTGTTTTCCTCAGTCTTATCTAAATATTTAAAATAGTCATCGATGTTTAATTCACGGATCGATCCGTCATCCTTGATTTTTCCTTGATCGAAAGCACGAATGGTGCTTATTGGATCCATAACATCTTCTTGAATCTCGTAGAGAACATTGCCCAATGGGTATTTTTCATTATCCTCTTCCCACGAGTGATGAATGCCCCCAAGCGAGGGGTCAACGATCTCATATTTTTTAACTTCATATACATTCACAAATTGCCAGGGATTTTTATTTAAAATAAATTCGTGAGCTTCGGCACGTCCCACGTCCAAAGATTTTTGTTTCCCTTTAATTTCTCTACTCAAATTTTGCATAAATTTATCAATCTCAAGGCAAATTTTTTTGTACTCGTCGATATCAGCCCCTTTTTTAATTCCAAACGTTAATTTTCCATCCTCAAAATAATACCAAGACTCAGCTTTTGGTTTCCACCTTGCATCACTCACATCGTGCTTTATGTGAAGCTGGAAAGAATTTCCGAGGGCTTGTGTGAATTTAATCAAAAGTGGCATATTTTCGTCTGCAAGCTGAATATAATCAGCCCCCTCAACCAAATTGAAAGAGTCTCTGACGGTTTCCGGCGAGTCCGGAAAACCAATTTCGGGTATAAATTTTGGATCGGAAGTATCAAAAATGGAAGTTGCCAGTTTTGTGCCACTGAAAAGTTCATAAGACTGTCCGATTTTTTTATCTTGAAGAACCGGTAAATTTTGCCAACCTTTCATTTTGGCTATATACGTTCCTCCCCATGTGGGCTGAATTATCAACTTTGGAATTATTATGTAAGGTCTATTTATGTTCATGCAATCTACTAACTATACAATTATTTTAAAAACTTCATCTATTAATTTTTTATTTGTTGCCAAAAATCCGGAATCTCCTGCCTTCCAAACTTCTCCTTCTAAATTTAAAACAACACCTCCCGCCTCCCTTACTATTAACGAACCAGGCAAGTAATCATAAATCTGGCTTCCTGAATTTATATAAATATCGGTTATTCCCGCAGCCGCAAAACATATTCCCAAACCCGTAGAACCATACGATCTGGTTGTTCTCACCTTTTTAGAAATTTTTGATAGGACATCACAGAACCAGTCTTTATCCCTATCTGTCCTGCCTCTTCCCATGTCAACAAGCGCCAACTCAATCCGATCTATGGGTGTCGGATGCACAGATTTGCCATTTAAGAATGTGCCACCGTCTAATCGGGCAGTAAACTTTTGTTTCAATGCCGGCGCGTTTACAACAGAAACTAGCGGCTCGTTGTTGTACAGAAGCCCTATTTGTGTCGCAAAAAGCGGATTACCAACAGAATAATTTGAAGTCCCTTCAATTGGATCTATTACCCAAGTCAGCGAATTTTCAAGATTTCTTTCTCCTTCTTCTGTGTAAAGTCCTATATCGGGAGTTTTGGCCTTTAAAAAGTCCTCATACATTGAATTCGCCACTAAGTCTTCGTTTATCCCAAAATGATTTCCTTCTTTTCTCTTTATTTCCTTTTTGTCACCAAATTCGCCAATTAGATAATCACCAACTTTGTCACTAATAGTTTCTGCTATTTCGAAGTACTTTTTTGTATCAACTTTATTTATCATCTCCAACCCAACTTGCCTGTATAAGAGGTTACATTTTCCCGGTCCAATTTATCACCAATCTCGGGATATTTTTCAAGTTCGTCGGCAATAATGTTTTTGATTTTAATTAATTCTGCGTCACTATCTGCTTCCATCCGTATTGTTAAATACGGACTTGTATTAGATTGCCTGACTAACGCCCAGGATGTTTCGGAAAACAAGACGCGGACTCCGTCCATTTGAATCGTTTTGTAATCTTTTGAAAATTTTTCCCGGATGGCCTCAACAACTTTTGTTTTAACCTCATCGGCACACGGCATTTTTATCTCAGGCGTCATTGAAGTTTTGGGCAACTCATTAATAATTTCAGACACCTTCTGGTTTGATCTCGAAATTAAAGAAAGAAACTTAACAGCACTAAAAACTCCGTCATCAATTTTGTAATAATCTTCTCCCCAATAAAAATGGCCAGAAATCTCTCCACCGAATATCACATCCGGGTCGTCTCTAAAAGTTGCTTTAATTGGGGCGTGTCCGGTTTTGTGCATCAAAGGAACTCCTCCAAATTCAGGAATTAGTTTATCAAGTAGTCTTGAACATTTAACGTCATATAAAATTTTCTTTCCCGGATTCCTGGACAATACATCCTTTGCAATTATTAATAGAAGCCTGTCAGAAAACACGGTTTCTCCTTTTTCTGTTACTATTCCAAATCTATCTCCATCAGCGTCTAGTGCAATTCCGATATCGGCCTTATTCTCGACCACAATTTTGCCTAAATCCTGCATGACTTTTATATTTTCAGGGTCGGGAACGTGGTTTGGAAAAGAGGTGTCGGGCTCGGAAAATAATTCGACCAAATCGACCCCCAATCTCTTTAAAATTTCCGGTGCAAAAAGTCCGGCGGAGCCGTTACCGCAATCTAATACAACTTTTAATTTTTTCTCGATTTTTCCATGTTCAACCAAATAATTCATATAATCTGTTTTTGAATCCTTTTCATAATAATTGCCTTTTTTTGAAGCGTTAACATAATCATCACTTTGAATCATCTTTTTCATTTTTTGAATTTCGCCTTCATATACCGGGTATACATTCTTACCCATCATTTTAAATCCGTTGAAGAAATAAACGTTATGACTTCCGGTCACGCTAACTCCGCCGTCAAAATCATAGTGGGGGATCGAAAAATAAACTTGAGGAGACAAAGAGACCCCAATGTCGTAAACGTCGATCCCGGCCTCCATTACACCCTCGCTAAATTGTTTTTTGAGTTCGTCGCCGTAGGGACGCATCTCATAGCCAATAACAATCTTTTTTCCGCCTTTTTGGGAAATCAACGATCCGTAAGCCTTACCTATCGCTTTACCAACTTCTGGAGTAATTGTTATTCCCGGGAATTTACCATACCATTTTTCATATTCCGCCAAAGATTTTGCAGAGAATTTGTCACCCGCTATTCCCCTTATGTCATAATCTCGGAAAATCGATTCGGATACTTTCATAAAATGTCATTCATTTTAATTGCTTAACTATCAAAAGGTCAAGCGCAGCAATCAAATTGCTCTTACTTGTTTTAACTTCAATATCAATTTCCGACATTCTTTTAATCAAGTATTTAAGTTGTTCGTCTGTAAATTTTGATATTTGAAATTTGAGTTTTGATATTTTCCATGCCGGATATGGCATGGAAGCAGGATCAACTTTTGCCCAATATAAATCGCGGAAAAGTTTAGCTATAAGAGTAAAAATATACTCAGGCGCGTCCCGTTCTATAATTTTATGAAATTCTGAAATAATCTGTTTGGAGTTTCCCGGATAGATATGTTCCAAAAAAGTCCAGATGATAACCGGCAACTTAAACTCCTCGATTTTGACATCCTTGGGAAGGGACGAAAGAAGATTTTTTGGAATATAACCCTCATGATAAATAATTAGATTTCCCGAAAGCTCGGCATATTTTTTATTTAACCATTCAGCTTCTTTTTTCCCTAATCGTTTTATATCCCGAAGAACAAAAAACCGTTCATCGGTAAAAAGGGAAGTAGAAGATAAGACTTCTTGGATTTTAATTGATACATCATCTAAATAATCGACCTCCCAACTTCGCGACCGCGCCGTCTCGATAAACTTTTGCAAACGGGCATACAATTTCCGCTCATCGTCCCCGTGTAAAATAATAATTTTCATAATTTAAATTTATTTAAAATATATAAAATTCATCTTTAAAGATTCTTGTCTGCCAAATAACGTTCAACCAATTCATCCAATTTTTTGTGGAAACTACCCTTTTTTCGGTGAGTGTGGGGGACTAATGCCCCTGAAAAATTGTGGGGTATATGGGTTAACTCGTGAAGAATAACCTTATCCTGGTTTTTTTTATCTAATTTATCAAAATGCTCTGATAAAACCTCGATTATATATCCCGGTTCAACTCCAAGAGATCTCTGCCAAAGGGAAGGCAATCCCCAAGTCCGTGCATAGGCTCTGGCTTTTGAATCTGTGGAACGATAGAAAAATAGACGCTCGTATAAAATCCAATCCATCTTGAGCTCTGTTATGAGTTTAAGGGACCTTTTTGCTATGTCGGGAGCATCCAACCACTCAACCGATTTTGAAGACTTCCGCCTCCTTTTTAACATCCTCATGGCAGTTTCAAGGATACCACGAATTTTCAATTCGAGGAGGAACTAAATCTTACAATTTGTATACGTCAGCTCCCTCCTTAACAACATCTTGAGTTTTTAACCCGACCACGTCCCCCTTGTTTGCGGTATCTTTTTTTTCATGCTCGACCTGAATCGAATCGACGTTCTGTTCGAACAACATTTCCCCATCCCGCATAAATTTGACCTTGTCGTTAACAGAAAGTGTTCCGTCCAGTTCCACTATAGCAACTCCCAATTTATCGTAATAATGAGTAACTTTGCCTACTTTAAACAACTTTCGTCACCCCCTCCTTTTCGTTTTCGCCTAATTTAAACGCGTGCGTGAGTGCTATTGCCAAAGCGTCCGCTGCATTATCAAAATGAGTTTTTTTATGAGCTTCGCTTTTAACTCTACTTCCCAATATCCTTCGAACATGCTCCTGAACTTCCTTTTTATTTGCACGGCCCGAACCTGTAATCATTTTTTTAATAGTTCCCGGCGCGTATTCCTCAACATGAACGTTAGTTTTACTGGCCGCCAACAACATCACACCTTGGGCCTGGCCCACGGCAATCACAGTTTTCGCATTGGTGGAGAAAAAAACTTTTTCGAAAACAAAAACATCTGGCTTATGTTTTTTTATAAGTGCTACGGTTTCCTCAAATATGAAGTCTAGCCTGCGCTCTTTAAGAAGAGTTTTGCTTGTCTCAATAAGCCCCCATGTAACAACTTCGTTTCCTTTTCCGTTTAAACGAACAAGTCCGAAACCGGTTGTAGCCGTACCGGGATCTATTCCTAAAATAAGCATAACTAAATTATACCCTAACAAAAAACGAAAAGGGCAGGTATCTGTCTATAAATCAAACAATTATTTGTGAATAATGTTTGACAGATAACCTGCCCTGATAATTTCTAAGTGCCACAAACACCTTGTCCTGCCGCATCTGCTTTGGCATGGCGGTATCTATGGCACCTATCTGCCGCTTACCCTCCATCCTGAGGACGTAGGTAATTGGCAAGCTGGCCGGGAAGGATTTGAACCTCCGACAACTCGATTTCGCGTCGAGTGCTCTAAACGGCTGAGCTACCGGCCAAGATAGTGGGCACGACCAATTTTGGACCATGGATCCTGATCAGTCTACCAAGACGGATAAAGAGTCCGACTGGCGCCCACTAAAAGCGGGTGAGAGGACTCGAACCTCCAACCTTCTCCTTACAAAAGGAGATGCTCTCCCACTGAGCTACACCCGCACAAAAGAATTTAAAGAACTTACTAAATGGTCCAGTAATGTCCACTCCTGAACCTCAGCATTCCACTCAGTCACCAGCATCTGGTGCTAAATGTCGGGTTTTATGGGCACTATTTCCCGAAAGGCGCCGCAAGGATTCGAACCTCGGATCCAGGTATTGCTTAAGCCTGTGCCTTGCCACTTGGCCACGGCGCCGGTGAAAAATGGTGGACACCCCATCAGCTCAACAATCTTCGACTGTTGCCATCTGGTCCCAGACAGGGTTTTTGATCGGTGCCCACCAAAAGCGGGTGAAGGGATTTGAACCCTCGATTTTTGCATAATCAGCATGCCTCATATGCAAACGTTTTGCCACTAAACTAGCACCCGCGTTTTGTTTCTTAGTAAATAAAAGAACAGAACACGAGTCTACAAAGATTTAAAAACTTTGTCAATATGTTTACTTATTTCTTTCTTTTTGAAGATTTTTTGACTTCTTTAACCTCTTTACCAAAGACGTAAATATACAGAATGTCCAAAATCCCCATTGTATTTATTAATAACAACGCAACAAACCAAGGCTTGCTGTCATTTTTAGCAGCTTTCCAGAGTGCCCAACCTTTCCAAAAAAGACTCCAAACAAGGAGTGGGATCAATAGAAATGAAAAACCTGCCATTAAACCACCAAAAGCGGCACCAGGGTACCAATAACTTCCGTAACTGTTATTCCACATCATTTTGCTATCACCTCCTCAAACCTTCTCTCAACTTCTTTCCAATTAACAACATTCCACCCCACTTCGCCCCTTCGACTGCGCTTAGGGCTTCGCGGGGCGAGTATTTTATTTTTCATTTATTCAAAGCTACCGATTGGAATCGCTTATCCACTTCAGTCCAATTAACTACATTCCACCACGCCTCAATATAGTCAGCACGCATATTTTTATATTTAAGATAGTAAGCGTGTTCCCATACATCTAAACATAAGATGGGTGTGTACATACTGGAGATCGAGAAAGGAGAGTCTTGATTCGTAGTGTCCACGATTTCCAAACTCATATTCTTACTCTTATTAACAACCACCCAGGCCCAACCACTACCAAAGTGCCCTAGTGCCATTGCAGAAAACTTTTCTTGGAATGCTTCAAAACTTCCGAATGTCTTTTCAATCTCATTCTTCAAACTTCCACTCGGGCTTCTTGCCTCTGTCGTCGGGTTTCCGCTCATTATTGTCCAGAACATATTATGATTAGCCACCCCACCTGCATTGTTTTTAACTTTTTGACGGATATCTTCCGGAACTTTCCGTAAATCTACAAGTAAGTCATTAACATCCATATTCAACAAGTCTTCATGACCAGTCAAAAGATCATTCAAATTCTTAACATATGAGGCATGATGTTTATCATGATGGACATGCATAGTTTCTTCGTCAATGAAGGGCTCCAATGAACTATATGCATATGGGAGATCGGGTAAAGTAAACATATCTAAATGTATCTTGTCTGTAACTCACAAGTCAAGGCCCTTACTGATTAATAAACTTGAATGACTTTTGCTGAAGAAACAGTTTTTCCTTCAATTTCCAAGGACACAACATCGATCCTAAGTTTAACGGGCAAGCCCGGATGGAGTAATGCATAATACTCACCCGTCTTTTGGATTCTAAATAACTTAGACTTCGTCACCGCCTCTTCAGGGGCCCCAAACTTACGCGACCACCTGGCTTTAACCTCAACAAACACCAGAGTCGGTCCATTAATAGCTACAATGTCGATTTCCCCAAAGCGGGACCGAAAATTACGGTCTATTATTTTGTAGTCTTTAGACTCAAGAAGTTTTACTGCGTAATTTTCAGCAAGATTTCCAAGCTCACTTGTTTTTACCACTCTTTATGCTAGCACGCACAGCGGCTCTTTTGAAAATCATCTCTACCTCAGTCGGGGCTTTCTCTCTAGTGTAGTAAAGTTTGGCACGACGCACTCCTTCTGTGCCTTTTTTGATTACCAAAATTCGGTCAATTGAAGGTAAATTTAATGGGAATATCTTTTCGACTCCTATTCCTCCTTCGGCCATTTTTCTAACCACAAATGTCTTTCCCGGCTCTCTTCCCCGAATAGCAATAACCATACCCTCAAAAAAGGATTCACGCGTTTTGTCTCCATCTTTGATTTTTTGGACAACGCGGATTTTATCCCCGATTCCAAATTCAACTTCTTTAAGCGTAATTTTCAGTGCCATATGCGATATTGTATATTAAATTAAGCCCAGGCTCAAGTCACACTTTGAACCTTGGCAGTTTCGAGTATATCGGTTATCCCTTTGGCCAATGTCTCGTTCCATGATATCTGAAAGGGTAATTTGACCTTTTTGACCCTTTTTCCCCCACCGGTAGCATCAAAAAGAAGATAGGCAGACTGGTCACCAAGATTGTTGGTTAAAAGCTCTTTGAGTCTTTTAAGCGAATTAGCATCAGCATTGCCCGGAATCTTGATAAAAACCTCGCGTTGCTTTTTCTCGCTCAAACTACTTAAGGTCTCTATGCTTTCCACAAGAATCGAGGGTGTTTCGTCTCTAAAGTCTACTTTCCCTACTACGAGCAAGGGTTTCCCGGCGAGCCAAAAATCACGAGTGGACTTAAATATTTTTGGGAAAACTACCAAATCAATTTGTCCTGTACCGTCATCCACTTTAACAAAAGCCATTTCAGCGCCTGTTTTCTTGGTCGTTATTACTCTAACTTCACTGATAACTGCAGCAATCCTTACAAGATCAGAAAAATATTCTTCAGGAGTGATTTCGAAAATTTTATGTGTTGATTGGAACTCCAGTGGGCCCACAAGCTCACTAATCGGCTTTGCGGTCAAAGAAAACCCTAAAAGTTGCCGCTCGAGGGACTCCAGTTCGTCGTCTCCAAACTCTTGGATATTTTCTATCGTTATTACCGAAGCTGCCTCCGTTCTCTTGAGGTCACCTGTCGCAAAAAGTCCTTGTTGATTGTCATCACCTTTAGGTTTGGCAACTTTTTCTCTGATTTTATCAATTGATGCCAAAAGGGTAGATCTTCCCCCAAACATTCCCATGGCTCCAACTTTAATTAAACTCTCTAGAACTTTTTTGTTAACTTTTCTGGCATCAACTCTTCCTAAAAAGTCGGCAAACGATTCGAACTTTCCTTCCTTTCTGGCAGTCAAAATAATATCTATTGCCACTCCACCAACATTTTTAACTGCAGAAAGCCCAAATCTTATTGCTCCTTCCTGAATTGTAAAGCCAATATCACTCTCGTTAATGTCCGGGGGTAAAACTTTTATTTTCATTCTACGGCATTCGTTAATTGCCAGTGAAATTTTGTCTTTATCAGCTGCCTCGGCTGTCAGAAGTGCAGTCATATATTCCACCGGGTAGTTGGCCTTCATATAGGCCGTATAATAGGCCACAATACCATAAGAGGCCGCATGGGCCTTATTAAATCCGTAAGACTGAAAAGGTTCAAAAAGTTTCCAAAGCTCATCAGCAAATTCAGCGGTTTGACCATTTTCTACAATCCCTTTTACAAATTTATCTTTTTGGGCCGCCATTTCTTCCGGAATTTTCTTTCCCACTGCTTTTCTAAATTTATCGGCTTCTTCCCATGTGTATCCTGCTAAGTCTATCGCACAGAAAAGTAAATCATCCTGATAAACTATCAATCCATAACTAGCGCCCAAAAATTTTTCCATTCTCGGATCTAAATATTTAACCAGCTTTGGATTGGATTTCCTTTTAATATATTCGGGAATAACCGCCAAGGGACCCGGACGGTATAAAGCAACCATTGCCATAAGGTCTTCCACACGGTTAGGTTTAAGCTCTTTAAGATATTTTGTCATCCCTCCGCCCGCAAACTGAAAAACGCCCATCGTTTCCCCCCGGGCTAACATTTCAAATGTTTTTTTATCTTCCAACGAAATTTTATGAAGATCGATTCTATTCCCGTACGCTTTTTCCACAATATCAATTGCCGAACCCAAAATTGATAAGTTTCGAATTCCAAGAATGTCGAATTTTATTAATCCAACTTCCTCCGCCGCATGCATTTCGTATTGTGTTATTATTTTTTCACCAGACGGCTCGCGTTGAACCGGAGAAAAATCAGTTATGTTGGTTGGCGCAACCACTACGCCCGCTGCATGGACAGAAACATGTCTGGCACTTCCCTCGACTTGCATTGCTAAATCAAGTACCTTTTTTGTGTCAGCGTCCGTTGAGTATAAGTCTTTAAGTTCGGGTGTTTCTTCAAGAGCCTTAGAAATGGTTATCGGAAAACCCTGTTTTGGAGGAGGAATCAGTTTTGCAATTTTGTCTCCCACATTATATGGATACCCCAAAACACGTGCCACATCGCGCACAGCAGCCCGACTTAGCATTCTTCCGAAAGTGCAAATTTGAGCCACATTATCTTTGCCGTAAGTTTTGGTTATATATTCAATAATCTGATCACGTTTATCGTCAGCTACATCAAAATCGATATCCGGTGGCGAAGGTCTATATGGATTCAAAAATCTTTCGAAAGGCAAATAATATTTAAGGGGGTCCACTGTAGTGATACCCAGAACGTAAGACACCAAGCTTCCTGCGGCTGAACCTCTGGTATTTTGAACAATGCCATGTTCCCGTGTCCATTTAGCCAAATCGCGCACAATAAGAAAGTAAGGAGAATAACCTTTGGTTGAAATAATGTTAAGCTCGTGTTCAAGTCTTTCGAGTGCCAGCTTACCCCCATCTGGAAGTTTTTCCTTCAGGGCCTCATGAGCAAGAGTACTCAATTGTTCATCCGCTGTAACACCTTCCGGCAAAGGAAATTTCGGAAAGAACCATTTTCCAAGTGTTATTTCAACGCTGCACTTTTCGGAAAGTTTAACCGTATTTTCCAACGCATCGGGATAGTCGGGAAATAGCGCTGCCATTTCGGCCGGACTTCTCACATAAAAAGTCTGAGCATCTATGTACCTTAAGCGTTTTGTTTCACTCATATTTTTACCCGTAGCTACACAAACCAAGGCATCTTGTGCCATAGCATCTTCTTGTTTAATATAATGTGCATCGTTCGTAGCCACGAGTGGGACTCCATATTCTCTGCTAAGTTTTATTATTCCCTCATTCCATTTGTTTTCAGTTTCTTGAAGTTCGTTGAGGGTGCTTTTTATTTCTGCTGTGGGGGCTTTCGCTAGCCATTTTGTATATTCATGTCTCTGGACTTCAAAATAAAAATCATCCTTAAAAGTATCCAGATAAAAATCGACGAGTTCTTTTGTGGTTGTTGTATCACCGTGAGCTATGGCTTGACCAATTTCCGCCTGCGGACAACCCGACGTGCAAATTAGACCTTTTGAATATTTTTTTAAAGTTTCATGATCCATCCTAGGCCGATAATAAAAACCCTCGACCTGGGCAATGGATGCGAGTTTCATTAAATTTTTATAACCCTCATTATTCTTTGCCAAAAGTAGAATATGAAAGTTTTGAGCCCTACCTTTTTCCGCTTTTTCATGAAGATCCCCCGTAGTTATGTACCCTTCCATCCCTAAAATCGGTTTAACACCCTGCTTTAACCCCTCCTTATAAAACTCAACCTCACCATACATTACTCCGTGATCTGTTATGGCGACAGACTCCATTCCCTGTTCTTTAACATGCGCAAAAAGTTTCTTGATTTTGCTTAATCCATCAAGAAGTGAATACTCTGTGTGAACATGGAGATGGGCAAATTTTGACATTTTAATTATTTAATATAAATCGTTTCGACGTGAGCACCCCGTTTATGCCTTTCTGCTTTAGCCGCCGCCAATCTTTTATCAAGTGTTATTAAAGTTTCTCGAGCACTTGAGCCACGACCATACTCTCCAACTATCATACTGGCTGTAACAGTTCCATTGCTTAAATCTCTAAGTGCTGTCTCAAACCTTTCTATTATTGTTGCCATATCTTTCGATTTATCTCCTGGTAAAAAAATCGCGAATTCGTCGCCTCCACCCGCCCCTTGTCTAAATATTACATCTTTAGGCCTCCTTGCAATTGTTTTTGCTGCATTTGCTACATGTTTTAAAAGTTTATCGCCTTCTTCGTAACCATTAAGATTGGCGTCCTTTAATCCGTCAACGTCCATATATATAAGTAGGCCATTCTCAGGGGGTGCCAGCTTTTCACCTCTCCTATCATGAGTCGTCGAAGCCTCTCTTCTCGCACTATCATCCATTGCCAAAAATTTTTCTTGAGCTCTAGCACTCCCAACACCTGTAAGCATATCTGTGTCAGACAATTCTGCCGCCTCGTAGGTATCTAAAATGTCTGTACCTTTATCTGTTGATAATCGATGCACTTTTTTCTGAAAGAGCCCCCAAAATCCTGGTCGTCTGTCCTTAACATCCCCCAATTTTTCATTAGCTTTGACCGCTGCGTTGATGGTGTATTCTGGTAGCTCAGGAGTACGGTCACTCATTTTTGTATCCCTTCTAAAAGTTTCTCACGGACAATCTGCGAGCTACCTTTTCCTTGCAATTTCTTTTGTGTCATACCAATTAAAAATCCTATCACGTTTCCGTTACCGCCTTTATAATCCGCGACGGCTTTCTCATTTTCTATTAAAACACTTTTCACGGCGTTTTCAACTTCTTCCGTTGAAGCGTATTCAACTTTAGTTAGTTCAACAATCTTTTTAACAAGTCCTGCAGGTTCCGGAAATTGTTCATCCAGTTTTTTATTTATCATCAAGTCCGCAACAGTCTTTGCCGACGGAGAGGATCCCTGTCCGAGCTTAACAGCCTCTTCAAAATAATCGGATCTGGCTTTTTCAGAAACCAAAATATCTGCAAAGTCTTTCGAAAGTTTGTACTCCTCCTCAAACCTCTTCCTCTTACTTTCTGGTAGTTCTGGAATTTGTGATTTGATATTTGCAATTTGAGATTTCGTCAGTTCGATTGGAGGTAAGTCCGCTTCCGGAAAATATCTATAGTCATGGGCATCTGCTTTTGATCTTTGTGAAAAAGTGGATTGTTTAACTTCATCATAACCTCTCGTTTCCTGAACCAATACTTCACCCCGCTCTATGGCTTCGGTCTGTCTCTTGATCTCTGCAGAAACTGCCTTTTCCAAAAACTTAAATGAATTGATATTTTTAAGCTCAACTTTATAGTTAGGAAGTTCCCCGCTTTTCACTTTTTCTTCTTCGCTCAGTGATATATTTGCCTCCAGTCTCATACTTCCCTTCTCCATATCGGCCCCACTTATATCGATATATCTTGCAACAAGCTGCAGTTCTTTGACAAATGAAATAACGGATGGAATATCGTGGAAAACCGGCTCAGTAACGAGTTCAATAAGCGCGCAACCGCTACGGTTAAAGTCGACCAGAGAGCATTTTTTGCCGTCAATTGTTTCGTGAACTAATTTTCCTGCATCTTCTTCAAGATGTATGTGATTAATTGCAAAGCCGTTCAGGCTTCCACCAACGCAGAAAGGCGAGTCGAGCTGTGATGTCTGGAAACCTTTTGGTAAATCGGGGTAAAAATAATTCTTTCTGTAAAATTTGGAAAACTCGCTAATCTTACTGCCAAGAGCGAGTCCGAGTTTTACAGTCTTTGCTATCCCTTCATAATTTGCGAAGGGCAAAGCCCCGGGTAAACCCAAACAGATCGGACAAACCTGAGTGTTTGGAGCTTTTCCAAAATGATCCTGGGGGCAGGCGCAAAACATTTTGCTTTTTGTATTAGGTTCGATATGAATTTCCATACCAATAATCGGAATAAGTTTTGTGTTCATGATTTTATTTTCGAAAAATTTTCACTAACTAAATTTTGGCCGTTTTTCTTTAAATAAACAAATGCGGCAAATACGGATAGCCCCATCAAGGCAAATAGTGTTCTTACCCCAAAGAAATCAGTTATAACACCCGAAAAGATAACAGGGAAAACCGTGGCAATGGTAACTAAAAATCCTAAATTTCCAAATACCCTGCCCCTCAACCATTCGGGTGTCACCTCCTGTAAATGGGTTAAAGTCGGAATATTTGTACCGACAAATCCAAACCCTGAAAAAAAAACAAAAAATATTTCCGCTATTAACCGGATAAATATTGGGAGGTATGAAATTAAAAAGATTAACGCCAAAATGGACAATCCCAAACCTGCCAAGCTATATTCTATTACTATCCGCTTTCGAATTCCGTTTTTAAGATATTTTGAAGTAAATATTGATCCAATAGTGGCTCCTAGTCCGGCCGGAACGACGACCAAAAGTCCGGCAAAAGAAACAGAGACACCTAGTATTTGAGTTGCTATAACGGGCAGGTTAACCACAATCATGGCAAGGGCAACTTGTAACCCAAGAAGAAAAAATAAGGGGTAAAGTATGGATTTTTTACCCTTAATAAATTCATAACCTTCATAAATTGATTTAAAAAAGGCAATAATTATCTTTTCAAAACTCTCAGGAATTCCAATTTTAGATTTCATCTCAGGCAAGAATGCTGTTGCCAGAAACGCCAGGAATAAAAATAGGCTACAAGCTATCAAGCTTCCGGAAAACCCTAAAACATTTAGGACCACTCCAGCAAGACCGAAACCAACAACTAAAGCAGCCTGTTGTGTGATAAAAAACAAACTGTTCGCTTGAGCAAAATATTTTTTGTTAACTACCGAAGGAAGAGATGCACTTTCAGCTGGTACATAAAATTGATTTAAAAGTGAATATAAGACTACAACTGCATAGAGTAAAAACACAGATTGCTGATGAGTAAATATATACATAAATACTGTTACCGCTTGGAGCAAATTTGTAATCATTAGCATCTTGCGTTTACTAACCAAATCAACACTTGCTGCCCCAATTGGTCCAAAAAATATTGCCGGCAATGCAAACGCCACCCACAAAAGCGAAGTTGCAATCGTCGAGCCTGTTACAGTAAAAAGCCTAGTTAAAAGCAGAAAATTCATCATATTAACTGAAATCTGGGACAATATTTGAGATGACCAAAGGTACATAAACTTTGAACTCGTAAAAAGCGGTTTAAATTCGTTAATCATTTTATTTGAACATTATAATTTTAGAATGCAACTTTTGGCTCGTAACTCATTGCTCTGTGACAAGTTTTACCTAACTCAAAAAGATTATTTTCCGAAAATCTCGGGCCCATCAACTGAAACCCGAGAGGCAAACCTAGTTTTGAAAATCCACTTGGTAGCGCAAGAGAAGGAATTCCGCAAAGATTTGCAGTGGCAGCGTAAACATCAGTTAAATACATTGTAAGGGGATCCGAAACTTTGTCTCCCAACTTAAACGGTGGCGTTGGGGCAACCGGGGCTATAAGTGCGTCCACTTCATCAAATACTTTGTCTACCTCGCTAATTATTTTAGATCTAACCTTCATAGCTTTAAGATAATAAGCATCGTAGTATCCGGCAGATAAAACATAAGTTCCAAGCATTATTCTCCGTTTTGCCTCATCTCCAAAAGCGTCACGTCCATTTCCGTAGCGTATCCCATCAAACCTTCCCAAATTAGATGAAACTTCAGCCGGCTGAATAACATAATAAACATCGATAGCATATTTTGTGGAAGGAAGAGTTACTTCTTTAAACTCAACACCCTCATTTTTCAAAACTTCTATTGCTAAAGTTATTGTTTTTTCGACTTCCGGATCAATTCCTCCTGTGAAGAACTCTTTTGGTATTCCAATTTTTAACTTTTCACTTTTCACTTTTCGTTCTTCGTTTGTAACTGTTCCATCAAATCCATCTTCCCCTTTTATAACGTTAAAAACAGTTTCTACATCCTCGACAGTTCTTCCTATTGGCCCAACCGTATCCAGCGAAGACGCCATAGCAATAACTCCATAACGGGAGACAGCCCCATAGGTCGGTTTAATTGCAACGCTAAAACAATAATTCGCAGGCAATCTAATCGACCCGCAAGTATCAGTTCCTGTTGTAATCAAACTCATATTCGCCGCAAGCGCAGCCCCGGAACCGCTTGAAGATCCTCCGGGCACATATTCTTTATTCCAAGGGTTTTTTGTAGAACCAAAATCGCTATTTTCACCTGATGAGCCATGCGCCCAGGCATCGCAGTTTAATTTACCTATCGGAATTGCCCCGGCATTTTCTATCCGGGATACGCTGGTTGCGGAGTAAGGTGGAATGTAACTTTCCAAAACTTTTGATCCGGCTGTAGTTCTTACTCCTTTTGTTAAAAATATGTCTTTATACGAAGTGACAACTCCAGCTAATGGAGTTGCATAGGCGCCCGATTTATCCAGTTCCTTTGCCTTTTTGTAAGCTTCGTCCTCACAAATTGTAAGAAAGATATTGTATTCCTCGTTGTACCTTTTTATCTGACCCAAATATGAATCGACAAGCTCTACAGCAGAAAACTCCTTTTTAATAAGTCCGTCTTGTGTTTCTTTTATTGTGAGTGGTAACTTATTCTTCATTTTTGACAATCTATTTATTGACTTTACTGACTTACTGAATAATTGTTCTACTTATCTGTCCTTTCCGTTAGTATTGCCTCTACCTTGAAATATCCGTTGAATGTATTGTCAGTTCCCGAGAGTGCACCGTCCAGATCAATACTACTTGGCTTGACTTCATCTTCACGAAACACGTTTGTGAGTCCGGTAGTCTGACTGGTAGGAGCAAGGTCTGTAGTATCGACCTTGCCCAATTCACCAACATGTTCGAGTATCTGGGAAAGTTGGGGAAGAAATTTATTGATTTCAGTCTCAGTCAAGTCCAATTTCGCTAAACCCGCTACATGTTCTACATCTGCCTTTGAAAGCTTCGCCATATCCATATAATACCCGACTCACATCATATTTTGAAGAGCCGTAATGCGTTCCGGCATTGGAGGATGGGTGTTAAACAAACCGGCCATAAAGTTCACTGCCCGTTGGCCTCTGCCGGAAATCGAATGGAAAGGATTTACGATATATAAATGGGCAGTTGCTTTATTTGCTGCTTCAAGTGGTTCGGTATCGGCAGATATCTTTTTGAGGGCAGAGATAAGTCCTTGTGGTTGTCTGGTCATTTCAACCGAACCTGCGTCAGCTGTGAACTCCCTGCGCCTACTGATCGCCAGTTGGATTAATTGGGCAATTATTGGTGAAAGTATGGCAAAAATTATTCCCAGCACCAAAAAAATCGCTCCGATATTTCCATTGTCACGATCTCTTGACCCCCGCCCAAAATAACTTATTCTAAAAAACCAATCTCCAAGTAAGGCGACGAGCCCTACCATAACAGAAACAACTGACATTAAACGAATGTCATAATTTCTGATGTGAGAAATTTCGTGAGCCAAAACTCCTTCCAACTCCGTTCGATTTAATTTTGAGAGAAGCCCTGTTGTTGCACAAACCACAGCATGATCCGGGTCGCGTCCCGTTGCAAAAGCATTAGGAGCTGTGTCTTCTATTACATACAATTTGGGTTTAGGAATTCCCGCGCCGATACATAAATTTTCAGCCACCTGAGTAAACAGTTTGTCCTCGATTGCGTTTGCTGGCCGCGCCCCCGAAATTCCCAAGACGATTTTGTCAGAATAGTAGTAACTCACAAAAGAAGAAATTCCGGAGATTATCATCGCCATTCCAAAGTAACCTACCCCTCCCGGCTGGTAGCCCATATAGTAACCAAAAGCATTCGTTAAAATGTAGACAGATACAAAAACAAAAATTACAAAAAATGTCACAACAACGGCGCTTTTAATTTTATTAGCAGACTGGACTTCGTAAATGTTTTTCATCAGTCTTCATTATACGACAAAACAATATATTTAGGTTTGATTCGGAAGAAAACAATTGTAATCAAGGAAAGGGTAATTGGAATAACCATTATCCATTTTCCCCCAAACGAAGCAATGTACCCCGATAAAAGCAGAAGTGGTATATCGGAAAGATTTTTAAATATGCCAAGTATAGAACTTGAGGTCGCCCTATTGTACGATTTTATTCTGTAGTGAATTTGTTGGAAAAAAAACGGGTCCCGGACAGTTGCTACCGATAATAGTATTATTGACGATAAATATAATGCCAACTTGAAATCAGTCAAAATAAACAATATGGATGCTCCAAGAGTAATATAAACAACCGAGTTAAATATCAAGGAATAATTTATTTTCTCTGTAATTTTAGGGGCTAAAACAAACACAGAAACCAAAATTGCGTTTGATACGGGGTAAATTAAACCAAGAAGAAGAACCGAAAATCCTCTGGTATACAAGGCGTCCTGATAAAATCTCCAGAAAATAAAACTGGCAATAAAAATTGAGGACTTATTTAGGGCGAATACACGCAGGGCCTCTGTATTCCAAAATGTAGAAAGGCCGTCTTTAAAAATTGAGAGTTGGGTTTGAAATTTTGCAATAAATCTTTTAGGTTCTGTCAGCTTAAACGCAAAAAATGCGGCGAAACATGAACTTACAAAATTAATAAAAAGCAAAATATCGAACTGTAGTGAAGTAAGATTTTTTGCAATTATCGCCCCAAAAAGCGGGGTTAAAATTTTGGAAATCCTGCCTGCAGCCGCATATTTTCCCGCCGTTTTTATCACTATTCCTTCTTGCTTCATTTCTTTTGAATTGTCGTACAAAAATGCATCTTCTACTCCGAAAAAGAATGAATAAGAGGCCGCCAGTATAAAAGTATCGATAAAAAATGGCCAAAAACCGCGGGCGACAAAAAGGTAACCGTTAGCCAATATATTAATCAATACTCCTAAAAATATTGTGTTTTTCCTACCCCACCTATCGGCCAAATAACTTGAAGGAATATCAAAAATCAGAACTCCGACAGAAAAAGCTATTCCCAAAAAGTAAATTTGAGAAAGTGTTACCCCTCGTTGTAAATAAAAAAGCTGAACTACCGCATTTAATGCGTTAAGGTCTACAAAAAACCTGCACCAAAACAAATAAAATTTGTTCAAGCGCAAAAGATCAAATCTTTTTGAGCGATCGAATGCTTTATTCTCCATTAAAAATTGACCTTGGGAGTTTTGGTGTCTGTTTCTGAGACTTTGGTAAAGTCTCCGCTTTCGGGTGTTTCCAAACCCTTTAATGTTTCAAAATGAAACATGTCGGCAACCAAATTGCTGGGAAAAGTTACACGTTTAACATTGTAATCAGCAGTAAGGTCAATTAAGAGTCTTCTTGCATACATTACTTTATCACTCGTATCTCTTAGATCATTCATCAGGTTCGTAACTACATCAGCACCTTTAAGTTGTGGATTGCTTTCAACAACAACTTGAAGTTTTGGCAAAAGTTCTGAAATCTTTTTGGACGCATCTTTACCACTAGATACCATCTTTCTGGCATCGGACAACATTTCCAATATTCCTTTTTCGTGCTTAAGATATCCTTTTACTGAAGATTCCAAATTTGGAATAAGTTCAGCCTGTCTTTTAAGCTGGTTTCCAATCTCCTGAATCGCAGCTCCAACTCTGGTCTTTGTCGATACAAAAAAATTGTAAATCGAAACCACCCAAAGAACTAAAATTAAAACAATTCCTAATAAAATATATGGCATAAATATCACCTCCCTCGGCTCGCCGTAGTTTTAACATAGGCGACCAGTTATTCTAACATCTCTTCAAACTCTTTCAAACTTCTTGTGTTCACAATATCCTTTGCTTCACACCATCCGCGCCTGGCAACAGACACTCCGAATATCATATTGTTCATTCCGTCAATGTGATGAGCATCTGTACCAAATGACAATTTCACACCAAGTTTCACAGCCTCGCGAACTAGCGTATCCGGTAAATCCAATCTCATTGGGTCACAATTTATTTCTACCCACTTATTATTTTTGAGACAAAATTCAAAAATCTCCGGCCAATTTAATTCCGCTCCTTCGCGTTCATTCAATTTGCGTCCGGTAGGATGAGCAAATATTTTTACTTTTGGATTAGATAACGCCGAGAGGACCCGTTTTGTTTGAAGCTCTCGAGAAAGATCAAAACTAGAGTGAATTGAAACTAAAGCAAAATCCAAAGTTTCTAAACCTTCTACGGGAACAGGCAGACTGCCATCGGATTTAATATCAATTTCAAGGCTATTAAATACCTTACGAACATATTTTGTATTCGTTTTAGATATTGAGTAATTTTTTTGTTCTACCCTTTGGCTCGCCGAAGTTTTACGTAGGCGGCTTCCGCTATTTTGTAATTTAAAATTAATTTTATCTACAACCTCTCTTTTCCATTTTAAAATATCAGCAATTTGTCTATCTGTGTGCCCTTTCTGCGACGGGTTATGTTCCGTGAAGGCCAAATACTCGTAACCGAGTTCATTTCCCTTTTTAATTATTTCTTCCATTGAACTCGCTCCCAAATCGTGACTTGTTTCGATATTAAAACTCGAGTGAATTTGAAGATCAGCCTTAATATCTTTTAGTTCAACAAGTTTTGGTAACCCTGGTCGAAGACCCTGAGCCTGTCGAAGGGCCGCTTCGATTTCACCTGTGTCCTCCCTAAGTTCCGGCTCGATATAATCCAGACCCAAAAAGTTATAAAACTTCTCTTCTGTATCAAATTTCGCCACTTTTAAATTTTGATTTGTAGTTTTGACTTTTGACTTTTGACTTTTGAGATCTTTAATTCCTTTTTCCGACAAGCTTAATCCCTTTTTTAAAGCATATTCGCGTAATGCAATATTATGATGTTTACTACCTGTGAAATGCTGAAGGAGCGATCCATATGCTTCTACCGGTTGTGCCATTATGTCCACTTGAATTCCACCGGGTAAGATTATTGAAGAGCTGATATCTCCTTTTTCAATAATTTTTTGAGTGTCGGGATATTTAGTGAAATGTTCTAAAACTTCTGCAGGTTCGTTTGTCGCAACAGATAGATCAATGTCGCCAATGGTCGAAACCTGACGTCGCAAGCTGCCCAATGGGTCAATTTGGATAACATTCTTATCTTTTTTCATCCAGTCAATAACAAGTCCAGCGTTCATGGCGGCATAGGGCAACAAATGACGTTTACTTTTTTTCTCTTTTATCTCCACTTCTTTTAATTTATCGTTTATATCTTTCAGGTCACCTTCTTTTAGCAATTTCATTGCGGTTTTGATACCAATTCCGGGCAATTCCATTAATTTAAAGGCCTCTTTGGGAATATTCTTCATAAGTTCATCAAAATGTTTGGAGTGACCGGTTTTGAAGATCTCACTAAGATGTTCAGCGATCGAAGGACCTATTCCCGGAACGTCAGTTAGCTTTCCATCATCCCAAAGGTCTTTAAGCTCGCTTGTAGCGTGTTCCACTGCATCCGCCGCCCGTTCGTATGCAATTATTTGGAATTTATACTTATTCTGATCTTTTAATTGATATGCAGCTGCTGCATCTCTTAGAAGTTCTGCTATTTGAAGATTTGTCATCAGATTAATTATATCAGAGGAAAAAAACTCAAAAAAAAACCCGCTCGAGACTGAATTAACCAAAATGGTTAACTAGTTGAGCGGGCCGAACCTCAATTCGAAAGCCAGTTGATGTCACCGGTGATTTCTTGTTCAACTTTGAACGTAACCTGGGCCAAAGCGGATTCCCCGTTCAGGGTGACTGTCGTTTGGAAAGTATGAACCTGCCCATTGTTTGTGGCGGTATGGCCTTCAACGCCCTCAAAAACAATATTGGACGGCCTTTCTTCTACCGAATGAACAGTGATTGGACCGGCGTTCAACAGGAAAAGGGCGAACACGCGCTTATTTCTAAACCTAAACTTGAGACTTTGCATGGTTATCCTCTCAATCTTGAAATGATAATTGGATTAGCTGTACTTAGACTTGATATAAACAGCTCAAACTGAAGGGGCAATTATATGTCGAATTGTCGACATAATCAAGATTATAGGTGCTAACAAGCCAATCTTTTCAAGTCAGACTGGTTGCATGCATAGCTTGCCACTCGGATTTTTGAAACCTTCGTGGTAAAATGTAGCTATCCCCTGGGTAAAATAAGGGGTCGTAGCTCAACTGGCTAGAGCGCTTCCCTGTCACGGAAGAGGTTGCGAGTCCGAATCTCGTCGATCCCGCTTTCACCTCGCTAAAGCTTCGGTTCCAGCGAGGCAGGGCCCGCACGAAGCGACAGCGTCTGTGTTATTCCCGCCAAGTCGGCGGAAACAAATACATATGGAGATCAAAATGGTTGAAAAAAGCCAATTGGCAGATTCCCCAGCTCACAATAATGAGGCTGAGGATATTATGGCAACCATTATAGAGAAGGCGTCAGAAGCAAATGAGTGGGTGCCGGTACTTGTAGACGATCTTCACCCCAACGAGGGACTCTACGATGGAGTCCATTTTGGTCGGGAGGTACCTGAAACCTCACTTACCGAAGGGTTAATTAATTTGAAGATTGCCGGTTTGGTAACTGAAGAAAAAATAGATGGGAAAAGAGTTATTAAAGTAACAGAAAGATTTATAGATTATTACAAGAAACTGACACAATAATTCCCCAAACCCACCCCACCGATCCTGTATTGCAAATTTGACTCAATAACTATACCAAACTACTAATATTCCATGAAGAGATTGGAACTTTTGGTATACTTGCTTTATGGAGTCAACCAACCAAGAAGGGCCAGAAGACAATTCTAACAAAATTAACTTATACAAAAATCCTGACTACATCTCACTTTATAGATACGAAAATCCATCAGTTCCGTATGATACGACACGCGAGGGAAATGTTTCCAGAAAAGACTGGATTGGCGCTTGGTATTGTGACAGCTTGGCCGGTTTAAAAGCCTATGCCATTCAACGCATGGAGGGTGAAAAAGGCGGTCGTTTTGTTGTGGTACGTATTAAAAGGAGTGATCTAGAAAAATACGACGTTGCCAAGTTACCCGAGGCCGCAGAAATGGATTTTGAAAGCGGTAATTACATAATTCCGGATGCCATAGGGCAGGAGTCACGTGTAGAGATAGATGGACTATTCAAAGAAACCTGGGAAGGGAAGAAAAATATTCCTATGGCTGACTGGCAAGAGCTTGAAAACTACATTTACCAAAATCTTTCAGACGAATCGTTAATATCACGGCTTCAAAAACCCTGACCAAAGGTCCCGCTCAATTATTTATAAATTCACCCCACTTTAAGCTAAAGTTGCCCATTTTCAATCTATAACATTTACCACATTTTTCAAGTAATTTTATCCTCTTGACTTGGTCCTATCTGTAGTCTAAATTCAGGCTAATTCGATTCCCTTGCCCGGGGGGCCTGCCGCTCCGAAACCGAAGGCGAAGGACGGTGAATTTATTTGAACTTTGATCTAAAAAAATTTTTAAAAAACTTAAAGCTTAACGAAGAAAATATCAGCATGGTTTTAGGAGCTTTGGTCATAGTGGTTGTGGGAGTTTTGATTGTAAATTACTTCAAGGATAAAAAAGGTGAAACATTAAACGGCGCCAGTGTCGGTAGTGAGTCACAAAAGGAACATATTGTTGTCAAAGGGGAAACTCTTTGGTCCATAGCAGAAGATAAATACGGTTCCGGTTACAACTGGGTAGATGTTAAAAAAGCCAACGAACTTAAATCAGACACAATAGAGGTTGGACAAAAATTAACTTTGCCTGAAGTTTCAGCCAAAAAACCAACATCAACAAAACCAACTTTAACTGCAAAAGTAGAGACGGTGTCGGGTGATACCTACACGGTAGTTAAAGGAGATACTCTTTGGAGCATATCGCTGCGTGCATACGGAGACGGATATAAATGGGTAAGCGTTGCAAAAGCAAACAACCTGGTTAACCCAAATGTAATCCACGTGGGGAACGTATTAACACTTCCCCGTTGACCCTCTATCATTTAGGAAAAATATTTCCTAATCTAGATTGAACGCTGATCTGCTATTTGTTTTGCGGATTTTATTGTCGTGATATTACATATTAACCTCCAAATTGACTTAGCCTCATATTAACCCTATAATAAGGATGTTGTAGTTAGCTCATTTCAAAAAAAAGGAGAGTACCATGAAAAGAAAATTGTATCTTTTCGTCGTTTTGATCTCAGTTGTCATGTTTGGATTGGCGGTTCCGGCATATGCACAGTCAAACACTGACGGTGGCGTGCCTCCCCTGTATATTTCAGGAGAAACGACCTCGGCCCATGTGGGACAGGTGAGCACGGCTTATATCCGGATCAGAGTGGGCAGCGCGGAAGTGTTTTCCGTCAGGGTGGATACCAGCACAAAAGGTTTGACGCATGTTGAACCGGTAAGTTGGCTTGTTCAGTTTAACGGAAAATTTTACCAATATTGTTGGTATTTCTTCCGCAATCCAAAAATCATGCCGGTATTCGAGGATCAACTCTGTGCCTTTGGCTACCTGGTCCCGGGGGATACAATAACAATCAAGTTTAAATACAAGGCCGTCAAGCTCGGTGTTGACTATTTTCCTGTTTGGGTCATGCAAGACACCTTAGATCCAATTTATATGGAATTGCCTCTCGAGGTGCTTCCTCGCTAACGATAGTGTTTCCATTTAGCCAAATCCCTGGCACACCATTCTCACTACAAGACTGGGTGCCCGGGATTTTTTTATACAAAAAATGTCATGTTAAGGAACCTGCATGTCGTGAAGTCAAGACAATCTAATTTAAAAATTCCTTACAGAGCCAAACTTGACTTATTCATTTTATGCCCTATAATATGGCTTCCGTAATTCGCTCTTTCTAATCATCTTTGGAGGTCCCATGAAAAAGGTTTCCGTGTTTCTTGCATTGTTCGTTCTGTTGTTGGGCAGCGCCGCCGGCACAGCCAAGGCTGAAAGCTTTGGTCCCGTTACTATAGAGGCCATTGCAGACGCAATGTTGCCCCCATACAGAATGGGTCAGGTTGACTTGAAAATCACTGTGAACGAAGACCTTGAGAGTTTGACAATTTACTCGTACACAGGGTTCCAACATTCAGTCGGAACGAGAATGCTCTACATCGACAAAGATTACAAGTTTTTGTTTGGTCGACAAGAGCTCGCAGAGAAGCAGACATGTTTTTTGTACGATCTCAAAGCCGGAGATAAAGTTATTCTAAAACTGAAGTTTTTGACTCTGACACGCGGAGAAGACACCTGGCTTGTCACTGCTGTATACCCAAGCGGGGAAACATCAATCAACGTCACCTGGCAGGTGACTAACCGTATTAAATAAATTGCACAGATCCCTGGCACACCATTCTTATTACAAGACTGGGTGCCCGGGATTTTTTTTGCACGATAAAAATTAATACTCAATACCGTGTTCTGAGTGGCTTGAACATTTTTGGTGATATGAGTACTGAGAGTAAATAATAGCAAAGCTACAAATACTATGTTTTTTGCTAATATTTGACCTTATTTCTTTTGACCTTATTGCCGTTTCCCCATGCGATCCCCAGTAAGCCAGCAATAAACTTAACGTCGAGGTCACCATGTTCGGTTAAATGATGTGCCCATTCGTGTAAAAGTACCATATTTAAATCGTTTGTATCGTGCAAGAGGTACTCACTTATAACGGTCCTAAAATCATCTCCTTTTGCCTCACCTAATATAAATGGATGTATTTTTGAATATTCAATTGTACTGTGAAGCCTTTGTTTGTCGCGTAGCACCGCCACAAATTCTTGATTTTTAACATCCCCCAAACCACCTGAATCTACAATTTTTAAAACCTCGTCGGCCAAAATATCAACAACTTCATTAACTTTTTCCCGAGTATTTTGGGGTATTTCAGTTGGCAAAGTCCTACTTCTTTCTATTAAACCTTTAACTGTGGGGAAACACTCTTTCATCAGCAAATCTTTACCATCCCTTCCATGTACATGTATTCGTTTATTATACCCGTTGTACCTCAAGTACCTGCTAGCACTATCTGGCAAACTAATATCGTCTATTATTACATCAGAAAACGAATTTAAAGCCGCAGTTTGCCAGATTCCTAAATTTATTGGGGTTACCTTTTTGCCATCAAATAAATTTTTAGTGTCCAAATAACCGTAAAGTCCGCCCTCAACTGCACCTTTAAGTATCTTTGCAACTAGCGCCCTGTCGGTAGTATGGGACAAAACAAAATCCACATACTGTTTCATTGATTCAGCCTTAACAGTGTCACGTTCCCTTGTGGCAGAAACATCCGGGACATCAAAGCTACCTAAAAGCATTTTTTCTGTACTCATTAGCAAACCATTTTCATAAATATCACCTTTACTATCGGCCAATACTTTTACAGGGCCAACTGAACTAGATATTGGCACACCTCCCGGAAGAGTTCGTACATATCTGCTTAAACCCCCGTCACCCCCCATTGGATCCAATACTTTCAAACACTCCACATAAAACTCCGAGGTTGTGTCGTTAAAAACTATTCTTGTTGTAGACCCGGTGTTAACAACGTCTGAAGTGCCCAAAGCAAATCCCGCCATTTTAACTTCGGCAACTTTACCATTTTCTACAATCTGACGTGAACCTTGTTCTGCATGAGCCCTCCAAGTCATTTGAACGCCATCCCTTTGGCAATTCGAGGAAAACTCAAGGTCAATTTGATTCCTGCAAGCGGCTGCTAAAAGCATTTTTGTTCCCTCGCCATATTTACCTTCATCAAGTGGGCTACTTTTCTCTGTTCTGCCCATTCTTTCCAAACTTTCAGGTGCATAACCACGACCGTTATCAGAAAATTCTACCCCGAGTATTTTTTCCCCAACTTGCATGTCTTCTTTTTCTACCCAAATGGTTGAGCCGTCCCTTGTAAGCATATATTTAATCGATACTTCGCCGGCATTAAGATGATTTTGTACGATATCTTCAAAAAATCTAATTGGTTTGTCCCAATTTCCTTTACCATATTCAAGTGAGACAGAGGTGGCTACATAACCGTCTTTTAATTTGGTTGCCTTTGGCACTTGGCTACGTTTGTCTACCAAAACAAATTGCGAAGTAACATTGGCAACCTGACTACGGATATCTTCCGTTGATTTATAAACTTTGAAATAGCAAAAACCTTCGCCAAACTTAACCTCGTTTTCAACTTCCACCTCCCAAGAAATGATGTTACTAGGTGAAGACCTGTAAAGCGTATTTTCGTGTCTATAAACTATTTCATTTTTATGTTTAATATAATCAAATCTGGGAACTTCTAAAAATACATAGTCACCAAATTTATATGCTTTCATACCGTCAACGTCGCCTACTTGCTCCATCTCATCAAAACCAAAGTTATTTACTACATACTCACCTTGTTCATTTACCGTATATCTTGCAAAACCGTCTTTGGTTCTAAATATGTTTTTTGTCAAAATATCCAAAAGTCTTGTGTCCAGCCTTTTGAATGTATTTAAAAGTTCACAGGCATCATACACGTCAACTGTCTCGACAACTGAAGTTGTAAGTTTTTGAACAATATTAAAAGCGGCTACATTTTCTGCAATTTCAACAGATCTTAAACCCTCAAATATCTTTATAAACTCGCCGGTTTTAACCTTGTAGTCAATTCCAATACTCTTATAGTCAACTGCATCTTGCCAATTCCTTCTAATCAAATCGTTAGCCATATTTTGAGCAGAATAAAAATGAAATTCGCCAAAGCCAGAGTATTTGTATGCAAATATATATACGGCAAGCTCCCTTTCTAGATATTTTCTATTATCAGAGTCTTTTATTGCTTTCCAGTTAATTTGTAATGTTCTGTCTACATGAATCTCCCACAAGTCTTCTAATAAGTCATCGTCGCGATTTGACACTACAGCAAATGCCGGGCCATCGTTAACAAATTTTGGAGACATATAATAACCACCAAAGGGGTTGTTTTCTTCGTTTGACCCAGCTGATGAATTTACAAAATTTAATACGTTTTCATACCAATCTTGTGCATCTTTTGCTTCTTGTTCTGTTAGTTGACCAACATCTTTAGAAATGTCTTTACGGCTTACCTTTTTTCTTAACTCGTTGGGGGATACATATCGATCACCCAAATAGCTTTCGAGGAAATTTCTATCAAAATGGATCCCCCATTCTGCAGTATCTACTACTTTAACATCGTGGTCTAAAAAAAATGCAAAATCGTAACGCTCGCTTCCAGATTTGAAGTAAATCCTTTGATAATCGTTAACTTTGCTCCTTCTTAACACTTCTTGTAACACATTTTTCATAAACGCCTGAACTTTTTCCTCCGAGGCATTTAACTCATCTCCTGAATAGTGTCTAAGAATTTTATTAAAAGTTTCAACTTCAAAAGATCTAAAAACATCTTGTTTACCTCGCAATTGTTCGAGTTTATCAAAAAAAAGCCTAATCGTTGACGGGTCAGCATTCAGCCAAAAATCTTCAACTGAATGTAAAAACTCATCAGAATATTTATTTCTGTCACGAGCAATCAGCGCATCTTTATCAAAAGTGCTGTAACCCAACAATATTTTTTCCTTTGTATTTACAGGCTCTACTCTAATCCCTTGCACCATAAGACCGTCATAATACTTGCTAACTCCCAACAATGGTTTTGAAGGTTCGTAATAGGGATAGACAAATGTGAGGTTGTTGGCTCTGTGAACGTCGTAAAGTATTTGTATCGGACCCAATGATTTAATGCATTCCGTTAGATTTCTCACATCATCTTGTTTTACTTCACCATCTCTAAAAATAACTTCTGTAACTGACCCTGTTGGTATTGATTTATCCAACTCAACTTTAGTTACTTGAAGTTCCATCGAACCCTCCTCTGACTTTCTTGGCCTGCTTTTCCAAAGTATGTGGTGTCTTCCACTTTCGTCATCAAAATCATAAGCCGACCTAGATTCCACTCGAAAGCCTTTTTGTTGTAATAGTATCTCACTCATTTTGCCACCTTCACCAAATTTGCCAATCTGATCAGGTGAATCTTTACCCGAAGAATAAAACATAGCTTTAAGGTTTGCGTCATAACCTGTACCATCGTCACTAATCCTAAACCCTACAATTCGAGAATTCTGAAGCTCATCCCTCGAAATTTCATCTTTTTTTAACCAGACGGTGTCTCCTGCATCAGATCTTACCAAAACTTCCACGTCTGGAGTTTGCAAGTTGTGTTCTTCAATAATATTTCTTAAATTTGTTTCTTCTTCCGATTTTGCCCCAATTCCTTGCATCAAAAAAACAATCATCTGATTTTGAATATCTTTGCCCACCATACTTTTTGTCGCCAAATATTCATATGCCACCTTACGCATTTCTTTGTTTTCCAGAATTTCATCTGGGTCCGCGTTAGCTACTTGTGAGAGATCTAAAAGAAGTGAGTTCACACAAAGTTTGAACTGAGCATCCAAATGGTTTTGATATATATCACGATATGACTGCTCTACCGACCAAGTTTTTTCGGGATATTTAACCTCAACTTTTGAATCTATTAACATACGTTCCCGTTTTACAAAAACGGGCTTTTCACCAATATCCATAACTTAATATTATATTAAATCATCTTGGTCATGCTCGACAAAATGCTATAATGATCCCAGTTGTCTTACAAAACGCGGCCATAGTTAAACGGCCTAACGGTACCTTCCCAAGGTACAAACGGGGGTCCGACTCCCCCTGGCCGCTCAAGAAGAGAGTTCGGGTAATGCTTGGGTTGCTGCAACCTTCGATTCGGATAAAACTTTTTCCAACATTGCCTGGTCAGGATCCTTTTTTATCCCCCAAACCTCATATTCCTCAGCACTATTTGAAATCTTCCTTAAAAGTATTATGTGGTTTGGTTCGGTAAGTCTAATTACCAGACCTGTTTTTGTCCTCTCGTCTAACCAGACACTTTCGTATCTTCGGCGATTCGCAAGATGTTCTAAGCCTGGGATTTTTGCGACTGACTTTGATAACCCGGTGTGTGGTCTATAAATTCCGCCGGACAACACCTTTCGGGTAATCTCGTAAGGTTCTAAAGAACCAGTATTTCCCACCTTGCTTAAGAGAAAGAGTTGTGGCATATAGGCGGTGCTAAAACCGTTTTCAATTTGCGTTTCGATACTCACCAGTCCGTAACACGCAAAGTCTCTTTCCCTGCTTACATTAACTGTAAAGTCTCCCAACTCCCCCTCAAACCTTGCTCCATGATGCCACCAACCCGGAAATGAGGCGCCGGCCGCACTCGCCCCCCCATTGCGCGCTCTGTCATAAAGGCCATGGATAACAGCGATTTCGCGTGGGCTATAACCCAGCATAACGAAGGGTGTACTAGTAAAAAATACTTCATTCAATACTTCTCTCGCCCGCGTCACTTCCAAATACAACTCTCTCATTGGGCTTACCTTTTCTTTGCTCTCCATTTGGGCAGGATTGTACACCAATGCTTCCGGACCTTCAATATTGCCCGTCGAAATTGAGTATTTGGTGTATAATCCAAAATATATGGAAATTAGACCCGATACTTCAAACCGAGTACTCTTTCCAATTCCTCATATTGGCGGTCCGGGGGACCCCGAATTTGACCATATTTCTATCTTAGATATCGACAAAGACTCTAAAGATACTGTAGTACTTTGGGCAAACAGCCAAAAACGGGTAGAAAAAGCATGGGCCACACTCGACAATTTAAGCAGAAATCCGGGTCTTCCCAAAGCTGAAGCCGAAGTTGCTAACGAGCTTGCAAACACTGCGCTCGATAAGTTTTCGGAAATTAATCGCGAAATAGCCGCTGCTTTAGAAAAGGATGGGTTGGCAGAGTCTATTTTAAACATATATATGAGTTTTTTTGATCAAACAAAAGATGAGAAATCAATTATAGAAAGCGCTGAAAATGTCGGAAGTGCCAACAAGTTATTAGACCGGATAGACTTGGCATCCGCGATTTGCACCGCAATCGTCGAAACCAGGGCGGATAACCCCAAACTAAGGCAGATGCGCCAAAAAATAGCACAATCTGTTTTTGATGAAATGCGTAACCAATTTTCTCAGGATAGACTCCTATTCAGACACAGAATTGAGGCGCAACCAACTGCGATTATCGATTCCCCAATTGTTGAAAAAAGCGAGCTCACCAGTGCACTTTTATCTGATGACTGGACAGCTCTCGAGAGAAAGAAAGCATTGGCAATTTTTAATCAGGTTCATGCCGGAATGTTAGCTCAGGGAGTCGACGGAGACCATGTAAGAGACCTAAACAAACTTTGGAGGTGGGCAGACGAAGGCGTTCCGGAAGATGTATCTGTCTTTACAATCTTGGAAGTCGCCGACAGCGTTTATGGTGAAGCCGGTTCAGCTTTCCAGGATGTTTGGGAAGCACAGGGAGATAGGGCGAGGGAAAGGGAAGAGAAGAAAGCTTCAAAATGAGAATTCTAAAATCAAAAATTTATAATTAACCCCCAATTGAAGGCGATTGTTTTATTCTAGCTGTTTCTTAATTTCTTCAAAACTTTTTGCCTCCATTAGTTTTTGTCTTAAGATACTTGCGCCTTTAAAATTATTGATATACATTTTGAAAAATTTCTTGATTATGGCAAAATTTTTCGTATCTCCCCACGTTTTTTCAAATAGATCAATATGTTTAAGCAAAAGGTCAATATAATCCTGCCTTACCCCTCGAAGCGCGAGCGTTGTGGGGTTGAATACCCAGGGGTTTGAAAAAATCCCCCGCCCTATCATTACCCCATCCACTCCGTACTTTTCAGACAGAACAATAACCTCATCATAGCTTTTAACATCACCGTTTCCGATAATAACAGTCTCGGGAGAAATTTCATTTTTGATTTTTACAATTTCAGCTACTTCGTTCCAGTCTGCGGGGGAAGCGGACATCTGTTTGGCGGTTCTCGCGTGAATAGTTAGCGTCGCAATATTTTGTTTTAGAAGAAATGTACACCACTCGCGGGCAATATTCTCATTTTTTCCTAGCCGAGTTTTGACACTAACGGGTATTTTTCCCGCCCCGTTTTTAACCGATTTAATAATTTCACCCGATAAATCATAATTACCAATAAGCCCCGCACCCGCCCCACGCTTCATCACCTCCCGAACTGGGCAACCCATGTTTATGTCAATTCCGTCAAAACCAAGGTCTGCAACAATCCCAGCCGCTTTTTCCATTAACATCGGATCTTTCCCCCAAATCTGGGCAACAATCGGATGCTGGCCAGGAGTAAAAGTTAATTTACGAAGAGGAATTCCGTGCGAATTATACACAAGTCCATCCGCACTCGTAAATTCAGTGAAAAACACATCCGGCCTTCCCGCCTCCATTACTACCTGCCTAAAAACATTATCAGTAACATCGTCCATCGGAGCCAAAACCGTAAAAGGTTTGGGTAGTTTTTGCCAAAAATTAGTCATGAAGATATTATACCGTAATTTCGGCCTATTCTCCGTTTCCCAACTCCAAACTTTTAATTTCGGGCAAACTCTTGCCAACTACCCCCTGCAAGTCTCCATACATTCCATGGGTATGATCTATTACTTTTCGAATTTCCTTTTCTTGTCTTGCCCATTTTACATTAAAATATCTTTTCTCTTTTTCCAGTTCTTCCTGCAAATTACTAAATGCGTCCACTATCCCCTCTACTCTGTTTTTAAACTCGGTTCCGGTTAAATACGCATAAAGTATCTTCATTTTCTCGTCTTTACCTTCACTTGAAGTCCTTTCGTGGAACAAACTCACCAAATTAAACCTCAAGGACCAGGAAAGTGGAATAAAATGTTTCCAACTTACTATCCAAACTCCTTCGCGATAAGCAAAACTGTCTACTCCTTCCGGTAAATTTACTGTAACTAAAACCGCCAAATCGGCTTTGGCTTGGCGCTGGTCTTCTTTCAGTTTAGAAATCCATCCGTTACTCCACTCGGCGTTCTTACTTTCCCAAAGTATTTTTCCGCAGGATCTACCCAGTTTATCCACCACTTCTTGTTCAACATCGGCCCCCCTTTGTCCTTTTTTAACTTCTAAAATTTTATCGGTAGGAAACTCTTCTCTAAGTTTTGTTTCGAGTTCCAACTCCAAAGTTTCACCTTGAGTTTGTTGTGAACCCTGCTGAATTTTCGTTTTAAGGGATTCTATTTGATCCAAAGCTTGTTGAAGTTTGCTGTCCTTTTCCAAGTCTTTTAATTTGTGCTCCTCTTCCGCTTTTTGTCGGACTTCCACTTTAATTTTTTCCTCCTCCTGAATTAATTTTCTCTTCATTTCGATCTCCCGCTCTTCGTCTTTCTCCCGGAGTTTTTTAATTTCATCCAAAAGTTCGGATATTTGATTTGTAAGTTTTTCAACCCGCGCTTTTGATTCTTCTTCGCTTTTTCTTTTTATTTCCTCGATTTCTGTCTTGTGTTTTGCAGACAAAGCTGCACCGACCTGTTCTTCAATTTCGTGCTTAAGAGCTTCGGTTGCTTCAAATTCTTTGCCGCAATGAGGACACTTAATATTGTTTTTCATTGAGGGTTAATTCTAACATGAATGAAGCACTGTCCCAACAAAATCTTTCTCCTCGTCAAGTATTTCCTCCAATTTTTGTATATCTATTCCTCCGTCATTCTTAATACATTCAGCGCTCATCTTTAATAAATCTGTAGGTTTGTAATCTTCTACTAACAACGAAAGTTGTCTTTTGAATTTTCTAAATTTATCTTTTTTGGAACGGCCGGTATTTGAAATAAACTCGTCCATTAGTTCCTGTGGAAGATTTTGAATAAGCACGTTTATGTCTGTGATTTTGGGGTGAATAGCATCATCGACCGCTCGGGGGGTGGGTTCGGTTGCACCCCTCACTCTTGAAGTTAATCTTTCCAAAGTACTAGACATCATGCGCATTGTAACACTTTTAAGGAAAGAAAAAGAGGAGGCGAGAGACCTTGATATTAGTTTTCACTAATCCTCTTTTTTTCATGGAACTACCGTTGGATACCAAAAAGTTTGGATATCGTTTGTAGCGTTGTTCACGACAGGGATTAAAATATCGATTTGTTTATCCCAATAGAAATAATCCCCGACATTCGGAGCGGGTGAGTTCGGAGATGAACACATTGCTTTGATTTTAGCTCCGTTGTCATTTGCAAAAGTTGCCCACGAATAGACAAATCCATTCTGTCTGGTTTTTTCACCGTTAAAACCTTCAAATTTCCAGCCACTCGCCGGCAACGACTCAGGTGTTGAGGTAGGAAACGGTGTTGTGACAATCTGAATGGTGGGTGTAGAAAGAACTGTTTGCCCATTCACATCAAAGACATCTTTAGTAGACGCTTTGTTTATCAAGTAACCCACAAAAAGCAAGGCCGCAATAACAATTATTGCAAGTGCCACTCCTGCAATCCACAATCTGCTGTTACTTTTGGCATTAGTAGTAGAATTCATTCTGCCTCCGTCTTGAAAATAGATCTCTCGCCTCTTTTTAACGTACTCCAAAATTATACACCCACGGTTATATTTTGCTTCTGGGTGTATAATTTAATGTATGAAATTCAGTATCAGACTTTTATATCTTTATCTTTTCTCCTTTATTGGTCTTTTGATTGCCGTAATCGGGGCAATACGATTAATACAGCTTGGGATAAAAGTATATGTTTTTAAAGGTGCGGACCAATATGCCACCTACTCGACACCGATTCTTGCACCCGATGGAAAAGGATCAACCTCAACTCAAGCAGATATCGAAATTCAAAAAAGGAGAGATGAAACTGAGAACCAAAGACAAAGACAGCGTGAAGTCTCAGAAGCGGTGGCTATGTTAATAGTTGGAATACCGCTCTACAAATTCCACTGGAACACAATTCAAAAAGAAGCAAAGAGATCAAAAGTTTCGTAGTACCAATTTCAAATCTTCAAGGCTTGAATAATCATGAATCGAAACTGCCAGCACCTTCTTAACGATTTTGCTTAATTTTTTAACCAACTTTTGAACATCTTCCGAACTAACCAAATCGGTCTTAGTCAAAATAATTATTTCCGGCTTTTTAGTTAAATCGAATCCAAATTTTTCAAGCTCACCTCTAACTGTTTTATAATCCCGAATCACATCGGGGGATTCGCAGGAAATACAGTGGAGAAGCATCGAAACCTTTTCGATATGTTTTAAAAACCCGATACCCAAACCTTTACCCCCGGAAGCACCTTCGATTAAACCCGGGATGTCTGCAATGCATTTACCCTCCAGCACCCCCAAATTAGGTTCAAGTGTGGTAAACGGATAATTTGCGGTTTCCGCCTTTGCATTTGTTAATTCGTTCAAAAGACTGCTCTTACCCGCATTTGGCAGCCCGATTAACCCAAAATCGGCAATAAGTTTTAGAGATAGGATCACCTTTTTTTCCTCTCCTCGTGTTCCGGGTGTCCCTGTAGTACCTCCAAATCCACCGCGTCCTCCACGACATATTAAAATCCGTTCATCCGGTTTTGTTAATTCTAATATAACTTCACCGGTATCTTTTTCAATGACACTCGTGCCTGCAGGAAGCAAGATTTCAATGTCTTTGCCCTGTTTGCCGCTTCTATTGTTTTTGCCTCCCATGCTCCCATTTTCGGCAATAAAAACATCTTTTTCACTAAATTGGTTTAAAAGATTAAGATTTGATGAGGTTTTAACAAAAACACTGCCTCCGTCGCCTCCATTCCCCCCGTCGGGGCCTTTAAACTTGTTGGGCATACCATGTCCGCCGTGCCCACCCCTAATTGTAATTTCAGCTCTGTCTATTAGCATACTTGTATTATATTCTTTCTTGAGTGTATTATGTTCTTTATGTTGGATTTTCCTGCCGGGAAGAAATTAGCCTTCGCCTACAATGTTAGGCACGCATATCCAGACCCCAATAAACCATCGACTTTTAATGAGGCAGATTTTGATGACCAGGTGACAATTGATGCCATAATAGGACATCTCAAAAACATTGGGTTAGATGTTTTACCTCTTGAGGCCGATATATATGCCGAGGAGTTTTTAACTAAAAATAAAGCACAAATAGGTTTTGTCCTTAATTATTCGGAGGAAGTGTTTGCCTCTGATCCTAAAATTTACATGGCCGAGGTTTTGGAAAGAGTAGGTCTTCCTTTTTCCGGATGTTCTTTAAAAACCCAAAAAATAATTATCAACAAAGGAGAAATGAAAAGATTAATGCTAATCGAAAACATTTCAACGCTTCCCTACCAAGTTTTTGAAAGCACGGAGGAGATATTGGACGAAAGACTTAAATATCCTCTAATCGTCAAGCCAATTGCCCGCGGATCCTCTGCCGGGATAACAAACAAAAGTGTAGTTAACACCCAAGAAGAACTGACAGAACAGGTGAAATTTATTCTGGAAACTTTTAACGAGCCGGCACTTATCGAACCGTTTATAAACGGGCGAGAATTTTCGATTGGGATGTTGGGAAACCCGCCTGAATTTTTTCCTACAATCGAGCCCAGACACGATAAAATTCCCAAAGGTTTGCATCATATTGATTCAATGGAAATCAAATGGCAACTTGAGGATGAGCTTGGGATCAATTATTTCAACTTGCCTGCAGAAGTTGATGACGAATTAAGGTCCAAGATTGAAAATTTGTGCACCCAAACATGGAAAGTATTGGAAATCCGCGACTTTTGTAGAATAGATCTTCGAATGGATGAAAAGGATGGAAATTTGTATGTTTTAGATGTTAATTCTCCGCCCGGTCTGGTTCCACCGGAAATTACTGCAACATCATATTTCCCGGCAGCGGCCAAAGTAAAAGGCTACGACTATGAAACTCTATTGTCCAAAGTTATCGGAGCCGGTTTGAATAGGTATAAATGATTATTAAAAGAAAAGAAGGATACTACGTTATTGGCAGGACTTCAAAAAAACATTTGGGCGGGCCGTACAAAAAAAGGGAAGACGCGGTAAACAGACTTCGCCAGGTGGAATTTTTTAAGAAGTCAAGGTAATTTATTTCTTCCCGATTTGTTTTTGAAGCATCTCGAGCATATTCTTTTTACTTTCTTCAACACTCATTCCCCACCCCTCAGACATTTTTTTGATATCGTCCTCAACTAAAGAGGGACCACCCTCAGAGACTGTCTTTTTACCCATGGGGTCATTGGGTAATCCACATCCGCAGTTGTAACACATCCTAATTATTAATTTACAATTAACAATTTACAATTGCAACAAGAAAATCAAACTTAAAATTATGGTATGATACGGCCAATTCATGGAAATGAAAAAGTATTTTTTGCTATTTGTTCTGTCCATTACGATTTTCTTTTTCCACGCATACTATACTCGTCACGCAATCTACGGCGACGGAAACGGATATTATTCCTACGCCCAAGCTCTATATTTTGATAAAAAACTGGATTTTAACCCTGTCTATGAATTTTTGGGTAATTTTAATGGCAGAACCGGAATTTTTAGCCGGATATTTTGGGACACAAGTTACACAGAGACTGGCGTTATAAGGCAAAATCCATATTTAATCGGAACAGGAATAATATGGCTACCCTCAATGTTGTTTATTTCAATAATTAACTCTGTATTTAACTTAGGAGCCGATAGATTCAATCTTATATACGAATTAGGCCCGGGGATAACCGGAATAATACTTGTTATTTCGGGTCTCTATTTTTTAGAAAAATATTTATTTAATTTCTTCAAGAAAGACATAACACAACCGACAATCCTTACACTCTTTTTAGCCTCAAACCTATTATATTACACCGCCTTTGAGCCGGCCCTATCTCACCAACCCGCCTTTTTTCTTGTTTCTTTCTTACTTTATTGGACTTATAAACTCAAGCCTAAATCTGTAAACTTTTTGATCCTGGGAGTGCTCTGCGGACTCCTTGCAATAACCCGCATAGCCGACACATTTCTTTTAATTCCAGTTTTTTGGCAAGTTTGGAAAGCACGTCCTTCATTAAAGCATCTCTATGTCTTTTTAATTTCTTTGTTTATTGTTATTTCCCCCCAACTTTTAAATCAATATTTGATGTACGGAAATGCCTTTTCAAATCCCTACCTTACCGGTAAAAGCGGTATATGGCAGTTTAACCCGATACATCTAATCGAGTTTCTATTTTCAATGAAACGGGGAGTATTTTTTTGGACGCCTTTGTTTTTAGTGGGAGTTATGGGCTTAATTAAAAGCAGATCATGGATTAATTTATTTACAGTCGCACTCCTGTGGGTTATTTGTTCATCGTGGTCATCTTATCTTTCGGCTGGGTTCGGACAAAGATTTGTTTTTTCCTCAATTCCCTATTTTGCATTTGGGATAAGTAGCATTTTTAGCAAGCTTAATTCTAGAAAAAGTTTTTATCTAATTTCCATCAATACTTTTTGGAATTTATTACTGCTTGTCGGATTTTATATGCTAAAATTGGGAAAGTGAAACTTAAACTTGTTAAGAAAAATGAGGAGGCTAAGGGTTCTGTTTCGTTTTTTTGGGAACCAGAAAAACCTGTGAATTTCCTGGCAGGACAATATTACTACTTCACAATTCCACGTCTTATATACCCTGACCCAAAAGGAACCACACGTCATTTTACTATCTCTTCTTCCCCAACCGAGGGAAACTTACTAAGACTTACAACAAAAATAAGAGAAGAGTCAGGTTATAAAAAAACTCTTGACGAACTTCCAATAGGTGCCGAGGTCGAAGGAGAAGGACCAAATGGAACTTTTATTTTTGACGAGATGGTTACAGGACCCCAGGTGTTCATTGCCGGCGGGATCGGTATTACCCCCTTTAGAAGCATGATTAAGTATCTAGTCGACAAGAATCTTAAAACACCAATTTACCTAATTTATTCAAATTCTAAAGATGATTTTGTTTTCAAAAAAGAACTCGATGAAATGATTGGCGCCCACCAGAGTATCAAAATCAAATATCTTGTTACCGAAGTTGATGGCCGTCTCGATGAATTAAAAATTAATAGATTCATTGGAGATTGGAAATTGGAAATTGGAAATTTAACATGGTGGCTTTGCGGCCCACCTCCGATGATCGACGCTATGGAACAAGTTTTAGGTAAGCTTAAAATTACTTCCGATAAAATCCGCTCCGAAAAATTCACGGGGTATTAAGCTTCTTGCCCCCTGTGTTGTATAATAGCCCTGTCCCCACCAAAATTTGTGAAACAAATTTTGAGAGGAGAAACGTCGAAGCGATTAGCAAAAAGCGAAGCGGCTTGCGATAAGCGGAGACAGTTTCGACGACGCGCCGAGGTAGCTCAGTTGGTAGAGCGGCGGTATCGTAAACCGCAGGTCGTGGGTTCGATCCCCACTCTCGGCTCTTAGTAAAAGTATGTCAAGAAATTATTCCAGACTAGCATCAGTTGAAGAAAGCAGGAACCTAAGAAGGGCCATAACTTATATTGTTCTCGCTATCTTCGGCCTAGTTCTTTTGTTTTTCCTTGGTATTCCAGCGCTTGGGAAATTCACCGCGTTTGTTTCTGATCTTGGGAAAAGCAACAAACCAATCACAAGCAACGACAAAACGCCTCCAGCCCCACCAAGGTTCAATACTTTTTCCGACTATACAAATCAAAATCAAATAAGCCTCTCTGGGACAACCGAACCCGGAGCAACTATTAAGTTGACTTTTAATGGAAATGGAAGTGAAACCATGGCCGACAAAGAAGGTTTTTTTACCTTCAGCAACTTAAATCTCAACGATGGAAATAATGCATTTTTTGCAACTACAGTTGATGCTGCCGGAAATATCAGCCAACAAACCCAAGAGTACAAAATTGTATTTGATAACAAACCTCCGGAATTAACAGTAGACAATCCCAGCGACGGCTCAACTTTTTTTGGCTCAAAACAAAGGCAGGTAACAATTCAGGGAACATCTGAAAGTGGAGTTTCCGTAACTATCAATGACAGGATTATTGTGGTCGATGACGACGGAAAATTCCAGTACACACTAACCCTTAATGAAGGAGAGAATAAATTTGTTATTAAAGCGACCGACCAGGCAGGCAACTTCATCGAAAAAGAAATTACACTAAATTTTTCTTCTTAACACAAAGCGCAAGTAAAATAAGCAGATATGCCATTACCCAGGGGTAAAACATAGAATTTGAAAAAAGGCTATGGACGACTAGCGCCGTAAATGAAGAAAGGAGAATCAAAAAATAAGAATTGCGGGCCAGCAAACCTCCAATGTTTAAAATTGAATATATAAATACAATTAAACCTGCAATACCGCACGTTGTGAGAATAAAAAGTAGACTGGAATCCGATCCGGAACATGCGTGGGAAGAAAAAGGTTGAGGCCCTACAATTTTTTGGTAAGCAAGACACATATTATCGTATCCTATTCCAAAAATTGGAGATTTTGAAAATATCTTTAAAGTAGTCTGATAATTTTCAACTTTGGCGATCGCCGAAAAACTTCTAAATAGTTGAATACTGTGATTCTTTGTTGTGGGTAAAATGAAAACTAAAACAATAAACAAAATCGACGGGATAATGATTTTCTTAAATATTCCTTTATGCCAAACAAGGGGAATAAGGCCAACAAATAATGCCAAGTAACTTGCTCTTGAATATGTAAAGGCGAGTGACACCAATAGAAAAATTGTAATTAAAACGTCCTTCCTTTTCCATGTATCGATATATGAATACAAAGATATAATTACACCAAAAACCAATATAAGCCCTAAGAATGTCGGGTCAAGAAAAGTTCCAACAAGACGGAATAAATGCATGTCCCAACCCCACGCAAAAAATGGTTTTATGTCCGGGAATTTATAAAACTGAATCCAGCCAAATATGGCAGATATCGCAGAAACCGACATAAGTGACTCTAAAAGCAACTTTTTATTCTTCAAACCGCTCATCGAGAAATGACATATGTATATGAAAAAGTATGAATACGCAAACAAACGCAAGAGGTACAAAAGTCCGTAGAGTACCTCAGTCTGTCTAAACATTAATGACCCGAAAATCCAAGAAAAAGTTGCTGCAATTAATAAACCTTCAACGTATTTAAAAAAATCCGGTTTTTTGAATTTCTTAAAAATTGCATAGAATGCCGCAAGTCCAACGATTACATCTATTGGATGCAATATACCTATTCTAATTATTTGCCCAAAAGGAAAAATTACAAAGAAAAGGAAGATGAATATGTTATTGAAATTTAAGCGTTTTGTATAATCCATTGTTTGCTCCACGACAAAAAGGAATGCAGAGACTGCATTATACTAAAAACTACGTTTCCGGATTTAGCGAATGTAACGATAAACTTTCCGATAGGGTAAAAAACAATTTTAAACAAATTAGATTTCTTTCCCTCTTTGATATTTTCTAATGCATGCAATTCCGAATAATAATTAATTTTTTTTAAATAGTCCTGTAAATTTTGGGAAGTGTTGTGAACAATATAGGCATTTTTAATTTCACCAATTCTGCCGTTGACATGCCAAGTTTCATGAACACCCCTTTCCCAGGTACCTGCATTGTTTTTACCAAGACGTAATATCTTATCTGTGCCGACATACTGACCCAGAAAATAGTTTTTCCTGTTCAAGTAGAACCCGTTATATCCGTTTGTATTCAGTTTCTTAATTTCGCTTTTTAGGTCTTTTGAGATCACCTCATCAGAATCCAAAAACAATATCCATTCTGATTTTATCGATTTAAGAAGATGATTCCGTGACGCAGCAAAATCTGTAATATTTTTTCTATTTAGAGTAATAACCGCGAAGTTTCTCATTCAATTGATTTATATATCCAAACCCCCCCGTCTGCCCAAATTTTACTTCCGGCTGGAATCTTTCCGGAATTTCTTTCTTCAACTATTGTATACCCAATTCCCGCATCGCTTTTAATTTTTGCCCCTCTAATAGTTAATAAATAAATATAATTATTCGCAAATTCATTCTCAAACTTATCATTGACTCCAATCCTTGAAATCGAAAAAACAGATCCTTCCGAATCTTTAATAATTTTACCAACCACAGAAAGTTGAACCGAATAAGGGGGTGCTGTTTGGATATATTCGGAACGTGGCATACCTTGATAGAACCAATTACTACTTATTAAACTCCACAAACACAAACCTCCGATTAATATGGTTAGTGTCGTTACAATAAATTTATCCTTAAACGTTTTGATAATCAGGAAAGCCAAAAGAATTAGAGGTATCGGGAATATTGCTAAAAAGTAATGTTCCGGGGGATCGCCATGAATAAACAAACCTAAATATACAACAACTAAATTGATAAAAAGTAAAATAAATGACATTTCCTTGTTTCTGTCACGAAGTGCTTTAGAAACCCAAACGAGTAATCCAACAACCATCAAGGCAAATAATCCGATTGAAACTATATATGAATCTGGAACAAACGAGTCTTTAAAAAACTGATAAATTGAGTAAACATTCTGAGATATAACTTTCGAATTGACATTGTTTTTTGGATATAAACCAAAAAAGCCAATCACTCTGTATGGAATCCACGCTAAAAGTTGAAGCGTAATAGTAAACCTGTTTGTCATTTCGTAGATAATAAAAGTAATATTCGGAATCAAAAAACCCAAAATGAAATGAAATACATATTTTAACTTTGGTCTTATTTTGTAATAAATAAAACACACAACCATTGCCGGTATCAAAAGAAGCGGGCTTGGAAAAAAACTCATGGAGATACCAAGGATAAATCCCAAAATACCTAAACTTCTGCCTCGATCTTTGATTGATTTAAAAAGATACCAAAGATATGGAAAAAATATTATTCCTGCCGGTGCGTTATAGCGTGAGTCCCTGGTTGACATGATCCACGCAGGTGAAACCGCCAAAAGGAAAGATGAAATCAAGGCAATTTTCTCATTGAAAAGTTTTTTTAAATAATAATAGCTAACCAAAATAGAAGATGACCCAACTATTGCCCAAAAAACATTTATCACGATTGGGTTATATTTTCCCAAAATTAGAAGAATCGCATAAATCCAATAAGAAAGGGGTGAGATAAAAAACCATTCGTGGGAAGTCCTGGGACCGATCAGAAAAGTTCTCGATCCATGAACAATATTCCAAACATTCATATAGTCTGTCCCCATCTCTCCGTTTAAAATTAAGTTGGGTACCAACCTATAAAATCTCAGGAAAATACCGAGCAAAAATATCCCCAGGATTATTAAAGTATTTTTAGAAAACCTGGCAAAGATTTCCACAAGTAAGGCGGATGCAATACCGTAGTGCTTTTTAAAGTAATGATATCTGCTATGTGCAAAAACATTTTTTATTTCATCTGAACTCTTTGGCGTACCTTTTGATTCAAGATGGGTAGCTTCTGATTTTGAATCAAAATAAATTCCATATCCGAATTTCTTCAGACGTTTTGAAATATCATTTTCCTCAAAATATAAAAACAAATTTTCATCAAATTTTCCTATCTTGTCGTAAACCACCTTTTTAATCATGAAGGCGCCAAGCTGCCCCACATCAACTTTCCGAGAAGTTTGTCTATTCCAACCATTCATTAAGTAGTCTTTTACTATATAGTTTCTCGGGAAAATTTTATTTATGAAAGATAGAAAAAATATTCCTCTAACCGGGGTTAATTCTTTAGTCGCTTCTGGAGTAAATCTCCCTGAAATGTTTTTAATACGTGGGATCACCATCCCAATTTTGCCATCTTTTTTCAAGATATCGTAAATATTATTAAAGGATTGAAGATCGATAAGTATATCCGAGTCGATAGAAAAAATATACTTTCCGGTCGAGTGTTTGATTCCTAAATTTCGTCCCGCCCCCCATCCTAAATTTTTTGGAGAGGGGATGTATTTTACCCAAGAATATTTTCTCTTAAATATATTTTTCTCAAGTTTGGCATCGTTGTTGTCCACCAAAATGAATTCAACAGATTTAAATTTCGATTTGATTATTTTGAGTTTATCCAAGCACTTGTAAACTTCACTTCCTCTACCGTAGTGCCCAACAATTACTGAAACTTCAATGTTTTTCTTCATTTTTTAATGGACTAGATGTATTTTAGGAAACGAGACAATAAATTTACCTCCATTTTTTGCAAAAGCTTGCTCTTTTTTAATTATTTCTTTTTTATAATTCCATGCAAGAAGTAGTACATATTTTACTTTATCTTTTCTAAATATTTCCGGCGAAACAATCGGAATGTGTGTTCCAGGAGTAAACTTCCCCTGTCTTTCTGGTGATTCGTCAACTATATAATCCAAAAGGTCGTTATTGACATCACAAGAGCACAAAAAAGTGTTTGCACGCCCCCCGGCCCCATAGCCCACGATCCTTGAGCCGCCCTTTTTGATATCCATTAATAATTTTTTTATATCTGATCTGTGCTTATCAATTTTTAAATTAAAGTTTTCCAAAATTTTTTCATCAACACGATCCAAATCATCTTCATACTTCACCAATTTCAAAACACCGGCTTTTGTCTTTAATCTGTTGTTACCTTTAAATTTAGCGTATACACGTATTGAACCGGAGTGTATAGGCATCTTTTTAACATCGAATATTTCCAGATTGTATTTATTTAAAAATGTTATCAATGTCGACACGTTGTAGTAACTCAGGTGTTCACCGTAGAAAAAGTCGTATTGAAGCCGCTTTAATAGGTCGGGGAAATAGTGGACTTCAAAAATTAGCACGCCGTCGTCCTTAAGAAGTTTACCTATACCCTTAAAAACATTGTTCATATCATCGATATGTGCCAAAACATTATTTGCCAAAATTAAATCAGCTTTTCCATTTTTCTTTACAATATTGTCAGCCACTTTAACTCCAAAATAATCAACAATAATATCCAGATCTTTTTTCTTGGCAATTCTTCCAACATTGACAGCCGGATCAACCCCGAGAACTTTAAAACCCATTTTTGAAAGCGGCAAAAGTAAAACACCGTCATTACTGCCAATTTCCACGATAAAGGAATTTTTATTCAAAAATTTCTTTTTTACTTCCTTGGCATATTCCTGAAAATGCTTAGTTAAACTTACCGATGACAAGTAGTGATAATTTTTAAATAATGTCTCGGAAGAAATAATGTCCAGGTTTTGAATTAAG
This sequence comes from Candidatus Woesebacteria bacterium, assembly GCA_016432365.1. Lineage (GTDB taxonomy): Bacteria > Patescibacteriota > Microgenomatia > UBA8517 > UBA8517 > GWB1-39-10. Next base: position 616,890 of record CP066686.1, on the reverse strand, counting down.
CCACAGTTCTTACAAAAGAAAATTCTCAGGGGGTAATAATACTCTTTCCCCACCTCCTTGGGTTTAAGATAGTTGCCAGCGTGGGGCATGTGGCCAAAATCAAGAAATTTAATCAACTTACGGCTTTTGCAAAATCTGCAAGTTTTTCTCTTTTTGAATTTTCCTATTTTTACCTCTTTCTTAATCATTCGTGTGTAGTTTACCAAATTTTGTGCTAACATTCTCTCAAATTGCCATGACCAAAGATTTTCTGATTCTCGGTGGAGAATCAACACTAGCCAAATATTTTACTCAAACTTACAAGGAAAGGTGCGTTTCTTTGAACAAAAGCAAGTGCGATATAACAGATATTAAGATTTTAGAAAAAGTAATCCAAAAATCCGATGCACACTACATAATCAATTGCGCCGCAATTACCGATATTGGATACGCCGAGAAAAACCCTGAAGAATGTTTTAATGTTAACTCCATTTCCGTTCGGAATTTGGACACACTTTCCCGAAAATATAACAAAAAATTAATACACCTTTCCTCAGACTATGCAGTTAATCCAACTAATGTTTATGGATATTCCAAACTAATAAGTGAAAAACTTATCGATAAGTCAAAAAATCTGGTAATTAGAACAAGTTTTTACAGCAATAAATATTACATTATCAAATCTCTGGTTTCGGGTAACGTTACAAATGCCTACAAAAACGCTTTCTTTAACCCTGTATCCATAAATCGGTTGATTGAGGAAATTTACAAAAACAGAGATAAAAAAGGAATACTTAATATTTTTACCGAAAGAAAAATATCCAAGTACAAATTTGCAATAAAAGTGGCTAAAACTTTTGACGTTGATCGAAAATTGATTCAGCCGAGCAACTTTGTTAACGAGAAAGGAAAAGCAAATCTGCCACCGAATTCATTCGTAGATTCAGACATTAAAATTCCACTTGAAGAAGATCTTCTTTCTTTTAAGAAACATTTTGTTCCTTTCAGGTCTTAAGTGTTTTAAATATAAAATAGACTGTAAATGGAAGTGAGATTAGGGTTCCTACGATGGCAGACATCCCGGCTCCTATTATTCCGTAAGCTTTCGTAAGTGGAATAATCGTCACCCAAAGACCAAGCGTACTAACAATCGTAATTATTGCCGAATATTTTTGCTTTTCTTTTGCAACTAATAACGAGTTTGTCGAACTGGCCACTCCGCGGACAACACCAAGTATAGAAAGAAGTTTTACCACAGGGATAGCGCCCTCCCACCCTTTTCCAAAAAGAATACTGACTATTGGGCCGGCAAAAATAAAAACAATTATTCCGGCAGAAGTCATTAAAACAAAATTCGTTACAGTGTTTTTGATAAAAGCAGATTTAAGCCTTGCCGCGTCACCCGAAATCTTAGAAAAAATAGGGAATGTTACTCTGTAGAAAATATCACCAACTTCAGTTAGAGGAGCTGTGGAAATTTTATAAGCATTTTGATAAATACCAAGTGGGGCAACACCCAAAATCTTACCAACAACGACATTGTCGCTTTGAGTATAAAAATAATCAAAAATCCCGAAAAGTGTTACCCATTTCCCCCTTTCGATCACTCGCCTGGTTTTAACTGCGTCAAAATTAAACTTCGGCCAAGGTTTGGCGACAGCAAATGTAAAAACAACCTCATATGCGGCACTCGCCACCAGTCCCCAAACCATCCCTAATGCAGATTTTAAAATAATCACACCCAATACCGAGACGAGACATTCAACTGAAAAGACCGAAACTCTGTATAAAAATTCTTTATTGAATAGTAACTCCTTTTGAAATTTAACGATTGATGGGTTAATCAAACCGCGAATTAACGGTACTAAAGAAGCGATATATAAAAGGGTCTTCGATCCCGGCGAATTGAAAAAACCTGAAATGGGGGCTGCTGCAACAAAAATTAGTACGGAGATTAAAAAACCGCGGATTATGGAAACAACCCACGCCGTATCTATGTAGTTATCAATATCCTCCTTTTCCTGAATAAGAAAAATGTTAATTCCCGTTTCCGTAATTATCTCCAAAAATCCTAGAACTATGGTAACAATTCCAAACACTCCTAAACTAAAAGGGGTGAGGATGTGTGCAATGATTGCAATCCGTACAACACCAATAATACGGTACAGGACCCTAAAAGCCGTCATCCAGCTTAGACCTTTTAATGTATCCTTAAAATAACCCATTACCTGTTAAGTATACCTGATACAAACCCTCCCGTGACACCAAGATCGGAAACAATTTGAAGAAATGGTCCCCAAACGGCAACTCTCCAATCGCGAAATTCTAAATAGATTTTCCGAAAAGCAAAAATCAAATAAGCAAAAACGCATATAAACAAATAGGGAAGTAGGAAATGAAATTTGAAAGTAAATACTAATAATGAAAAGCCAGCTAGGTAGCGGAAGGCAACAAAAAGCACTTTAATATTGTGCGACGTAAATCCTTTTCCGGGAAATATCCAAATTTTTGATTTTGCATCGCCCTTTGCATATTCATAGATCTTTGATCTGAAGTCCTTGATCGACCCTGGCATCCCCCACCCTACAACTGCATTTTTCATGCGTGAAATCCTAGCTCCTGCTTTCAACAATTTGTAATTGAAAATAGTATCCTCCGCTGCTCCCTTTACGCTTTCAGGAAAACCTCCGACTTTTTCCCAAATTTGTTTAGTAAAGGCGATTGAGCGTGTCGAAGGTAAAAAATTAACATCGAAGTCGTTTGGCCTAGTACCCAAAAACACCGACTCTGCCTTTTGAAAAAAGTTGTTTGACACCATTTTGTAGAATCCAGCCACAACGTCCACTCCTGCATTCTCAAAGGGAGAAACAATATTCTTAACCCAATCGGGTGAAGCTACACAACCGGCATCGGTCATTAGAACAATCTCACCTATGGCAATTTCAACACCCAAATTACGGCCTCTGGCCCTTGAACATTTTTCGACAAGAAGTTTAATACGACCGTCTTTTTTTTGATAATGCCTGATTATTTCGACTGTTTTATCCTGGGAACCACCATCAACAATAATAATCTGATCAGGTTTTTTTGATTGCATCAAAAGAGAGTCTAGAAGCCGCTCTACCGAATCTTCTTCATTTAGTGTTGTAATACAGATCGAGATATTCATTTGCCAAGTTGTCCCAAGTTTGAGACTTTACCCACTTTTTAACTTCAGGACCAGTAAAAGGAGACATCTTCCAATAGTCTTCCTTTATTTTACTATTTCCGAATAGCTTTAACTCACAACCATATGCCTTTGCTTCAAATGCCGCCAAATATCCTCCGGGGACACAATATTTTGCTTTTTTAAAAAAAGGGATCGGGTCAGTGAACCCGTGTACTTTTCCATATTGTTCGCACTCTTTTCTAAGCCGACCATCCCCACAAAAATCAACTTCATATTTCGAATTTCTATCTAACCATTCCAGGAACTTTAGCAAACCTGTATTTTTTTCCAACCTTCCTACATATACAATTTCATTTTTATCTTTAACTATATTGTTATGTATTAATATTGTGGCACCATAAATTATTTTATTAAATTTAATTTTCAAGTATTTTTCTAAAAATTTACCAACCCCGACCGTCCCCGTTGAAAGCCTAACGGCGAGCCTTTTTTGCCAAACACCGGACCTTGATAATGGATTGTCCCACTCCAGCCCGTGAATCGTCGTAAATACGGGCTTTCTCGGAAATAAAAACCTAAACGGCAAATACCAAATAAAAACATCGTGGATATGAACTACGTCTGCATCTTGAATCAGTTTTCTATTTTTAAATATTTCCAACCAAATAAATATAAGCCCAAAGAATTTTATGTGAGGATAAGAAAATCTTACAACTTTTATTCCCTTAGTCGTTTCCTGATCTTTCAGTTTTGAGTCAAATTTTTCCGTTAGTATAGTTACACTTTTCCCTTTTCGCTCTAAACTCTTAGCTACTTCGAAAACGTGTTTTTCCACCCCGCCAATGTGTGGATGATAAAGCCTGGTAAGAAATAGGATGTTCATTTTTTCTTAGCAACTATATAAATATTAGACTCTCCAAAAATCGGGACTGTGATATCGTCTAAAAATGTCACTATTTCTGAAAATGGCCATTTATTCAATATCCGCAATAGAAAACCACCAAAAAAATTTGTAAATAGAAAATTCCTTAGTAACCCTTCTGTTTTTTTAGTTTCTAAGATTTCAAATCCTGAAGCCGTAAACATACGACTAAAATTCTTTACTGAATACCGACGTAGATGCCCAACCTTCTGTTCAAATTTTCTTAATACACCCATTCGATAAAGCGGCGCATTTTCTGAGGGGGAAGAAGCAATTACCACTCCGCCGGTCTTTAATAGTTTGAAAATCTTTTCTACAGCACTTTTATCGTTAACTATATGCTCTAAAACCTCAGAACAAATTACCAAATCGAACTGTTTTTTTGGCAATCTTCTTGGAAAATCCATTATTGTAAATTTCACAAAATGAGCAACCCCTAAATGTTTGGCATTTTCCTTAGCGATTGCAATGCCATTTTTAGATATATCTATTCCCAACACACTAACTCCTAGGTTACCCAAATATAAATCAACTGCTCCTACCCCACATCCAATATCCAATACTTCTTTCTTTTTATTAACATATTTTGACAAATAAGACAGGATCGTATGATAGGTGAAATCATTTCTTGTAATGATTCGTGTTTGCGGTTTACGGTCTTTGTGGTAACCCTCATAAATCTTCATGCTCGAATTTTAGCAACATATCACTTGACAAACAACTGAAATTGTTCTGTAGTATATTCAGTATCGAATAAATGAAACTTATATTTCGTTTTGTTGTTGTAGTATTTTTAGGTATATTATTCCTGTCTGCTCCTAAATTGACGAAGGCTCAGAATATTTTATTCCAAGACAATTTTGAGACAGACAACACTTCCCAATGGTCAGTCATCCATGGTAACTGGCAAAGAAGCTTTATCCAAGGTAGTATGCGGTACGGTTTAAATCTGAATAGTTCATCTTCAATCTCAGAAGTTGAAGGTGGTGATTTTAACTGGTCTGATTACGAATTTTCATTTGATATGTTGCCTATCAGCGGAATTGATAGAAACGTCTTTTTCAGAGTCACACCTCAGAGATCGTTGGCTAATCCAAGCCTAGATATGCCCATAACCTACTCGCTGCACATGTATCCAAATCGCATATGGCTCCAAAAGTGGATCCTAAATGAGGGATTCGAACCAGTTAATTACGCCATTTCCCTGCCTGATAACACCGTCACGCATTTTCGAATACTTTTAGTTGGTAATCGAATAAGAGTTTTTATTGCCAACAACCCTACTCCAACGATAGATTATATAGATGATAATAATCCAATCCTTTCAGGTAAAATTGGGCTTGCCATAACAACCGGGGCCTCTTTATCCGAAGTCTGGTTTGACAATGTTGTTGTAACCGAAATTCCGACGGAAACTCCAACTCCTTCACCTAGTCCATCGCCCTCCCCCACCCCCACTCCTACCCCAACACCTACACCATCTCCAACTCCTACACCAGTTACAAAAGTTTTTTTAATTCCGGGAACAGGGGCCAGTTGGAATGTCGATGCGTTAATAAACTGTAAAGACTCGGGTTATTCCGGAAGTTGGACAATGGCACCATACGCAAAAAATGTATATTCACAACTATTAAGTTCATTAGCTTCCGCGGGTTGGGACCTAACTACTTTTAACTATGACTGGAGAAAACAAGTCCCGGAAAACTCAGCGCTTTTTTCTAACTTTATAAATTCAAATGTCGACGTAAATGAAAAGGTGGATATTGTTGGTCACAGTCTTGGAGGTTTAATAGGTAGAAGTTATCTGGAAAATCAAAACGGCGGTAAGGCCTCAAAACTACTAACCGTTGGGAGCCCTCATAAAGGTCTGGCACTCGCCTACCCGGCGGTCGTTGGTGGAGAAATTTGGGCAAACGATCTGGTTGAGAGGATTGCTGCGACATTGCTATTCAAGCACTGTGGTGTTCCAGCATCGTTTAAAAATATGCTTCCAATATATGACTACTTAAGGGACTTCAAAACAAGTGAATTAAAAGATGTTAATACCATGAAAACAAAAAATGATTATTTACCAACAAACTTTGTTAGTCCATTTTGGGGAGTGAAGGTGGGAACACTTGCTGGAACTGGGAAATCCACTTTAAAGATAATTGATGTTATCAAAAATTCTTCATGGCCGGACGGAAAACCTATCAGAAAAGAAAATGTTAATGAAGGCGACGGTATGGTTTTAGTTGATAGTGCACAAATTCCGGGCGCAACTTCTAACGAGGTCATAAATCAATCTCACTCGGGAATTATCGCGTCAACAGAAGGAGTAAGCAAAATTTTAGAATTTTTTGGTTCCCCGGGAATTGCAGACCCACCATATTTGGATCCGGCTTCTGCTTTAGTCCTTGTTGGATACCCGGGAAATTTTTGGGTAACTGACAAAAACGGTACCACCATCCAAAGTGATAACGGAATGGTAGCCATTATGAATCCCAACGATGGCGATTATCGACTACAAATAATCCCAACCTCGGATACTACTTCTTTTATTGTAGCCCAATTCCTTCCCAATGGAAAAACTTTATACAAAGAATATAAATTTAAAGGTTTAAAACAAAAAATTAAACTTATTGAATTTAGTTCAGAGAATCCAGAAGAAGATATTTTAACCGATAAAGGGGAACCCAAAGATACACATTCCTCCAAACCTGGGTTCGACTTCTGGAGATATTTCAACAAGTTTCACAAATAACATTGAAGGTCCAAGGCACAGTCATCACAACTCCATCCTATATATTCCTCCTAAACAGACTTCCCACTCCCCTTCATAAATTTGAAAAAACATTTCTGCCCACTCTGGGGTATCGAAATCTTCCAATTGCAGATATATTTTTGAATCTTCTTTTACAAAAGATGCGTGGAACGAACCTAAGCGTGTATTGCTTTCCGGATCAACCATTTCAACCGGTACAACCGCTTCCACATCCAAATCTGTTTTATTGACAACTTCTCGCCAAAGATTGTTCGCATCAGTCACAATTATTTGTTCAAGCTCCCTTTTCATATTTCGCCGAATTATATACCTCGCTCGTCTTAAAAGGAAAGCTGTAAAGATTCAGGGATTAAATGTTTTTTTTGAAGTTTCTCTGGCAAACCACGTCTTTGCAAATACAAAAATCTTAGAAATGATAATAAAACCCACTACCGCAAGGGCCGGACCATGAAAAAATGAAAAAGGTGGAGTCCCGATATCGGTTCCTATACCGATCGAATGTGCCCCAATTAATACAAATACCAAATAATTTAGGATGTGAAATTTCCTCCAATTAACCCTCATATAAGGAGTGGTTGCACGGAGTAACCCCGCCCAAACGGTAATATTTATCAGCCAAAAAGAAACCCTACCCAATGTCTGGTAAAAATCTATTCTGGTTGGACATAGAACACAGAAGTATGTAAATACAAAAAACGGGTCCAGGCCATGCCGCGTAAAGTAATTAAAGAACATAAAACTGAGTGGATGGAGAATAATAAGGATATATATCAAAACTCCTTCAATGATATGAAACCTAAATATCCAACCTCCAAATTTATTGGTCCACTTTTCCATAAATGCACCAAGAACTATCTGGAAAAATAGCAGAGTAAACGCTGTAAGCCCCAGAAATCTTTGAACAAAATTTGAAATCGTAGAATAGTTTGTTAACGCACGGGAAAGAGGGGTATTGGAAAGTATTGAAATGGGCACCAAACTTAGCGCTCCCAGCCAAACAAGGAAAAATAATATTTTGTTTTTCATTTTGTGACCGCTAAGGGTTTCGAACCCCTGGCCTCTTCGATGTGAACGAAGCGCTCTACCACTGAGCTAAGCGGTCCGGCTGACCCACCCTGTTATTTTACCACGAGACATTCTAGGTGTTGAGTGGCAAGCTCTGCTTACCGGCTTGACAATATAGAAACGAATTAGTAAAAAGATGTATGACCTGTGAGATTCCTTCGGAAAGCGAAATACCCTATGTCCGCTTCCCTGAAGACCCCAAAATTATTACTGTAGGAGATTTTAAAGTTTTCGAATATGTTAACCCTAGCGAAATGGCAAAATATGTCAAGATATTGTCCGATAAAGTAAAACTCGATAATTTTGATGCGGTTTTGGTAAACATGAAGGGTGGGATGTTTCTGTTCGAGAGTCTTTCGCGTTTACAAGGGTACTCTAAAAACCCTGTAAAAATTGAGTATCACCGTCCGGAAAATGCGTACGGAGCAACAATTGTAACCCCGGTTCCACCCGAACTCCGAAATCTAAAACTTTTAACGGTAGACGACATATACGACAGTGGCGGAGTTTTCCGTGCCATCATGGCTGATTCCGGCCCGTCGTCGGAGGCGGTGGCGTTTGTTACAAAAACAGGTATTCCAAATCAAATACAAATTCCAAACATGACCATCGGCTTAAAAATAGATGACAAATGGGTCGGTGGTTGCGGCATGGATCTTGGTGTTCCGGACGAAGAAAACACCTTCAGAAACTACCCCGGACTTGTAGTTAAAATTTAAACTCTTGACAAGTTTTCCCGTACCCCCTAGAGTGAAACGTAATGATTCATATCATTACAAAATATGAATCAAAAATTCCCCTTGGCGCTTTCTTATGACGATGTCTTGTTGGTTCCCCAACATTCTGAGATTGCAAGCAGGAGTGACGTGGATCTCTCTACAAAAATCACCTCAAAAGTTACCATTTCTCTTCCGTTAATCAGTATCAATATGACTGATGTTACAGGCGTAAAAATGGCAATCGAACTCGGCAAACTTGGAGGTATGGGATTTCTGCCCAGATTTGTAACTCCTGAAGGGCAGGCAGATATGGTCAGGAGGGTTAAAATGTCAAAAGTAATGGTGGGCGCCGCGGTTGGGTGTAAAGATGGATATATAAACCGGGCCGAAATGTTGGCTAAAGCGGGTGTGGACATTATTACTTTAGACGTAGCCCACGGTGGAATGTTGCAAGCAATCGAAGCAACGCGTCAATTAAAATCAAGGTTTGGTAAAACATGTGGAATAGTTTCAGGAGTAGTCGGCACATACGAAACAGCAGCTGATTTATTTAAGGCCGGAGCAGACTCCGTCCGCGTCGGAGTGGGACCAGGAACCATTTGTATTACCCGAGTCCAAACAGGGTTCGGAGTCCCGCAAATTACAGCAGTTTTAGATTGTTCAAGGGCCGCACGAAAGTTTAAAAAAACCATTTTATGCGACGGAGGTACAAAAAACGCAGGTGATATTGTAAAGGGTTTGGCTGCCGGCGCCTCAGCTGTTATCATGGGCAGTCAGTTTGCCGGACATGACGAGGCTCCCGGCGATTTTATAATTAAAAACGGAATTAAATACAAAACCTATAACGCCTCTACATCTCTTGCTGAAAAAGAAAAGCACGTCAAAGCGCTGAATTGTCTACCGAAATCTTATACTAAACATATTGAAGGGGTAGAAAGTTTAGTTCCGTACAAAGGACCGCTAAAAAAAAGCATAGAATTGTGGACAGCGAATATCCGATCGGGATTTTCGTATGCGGGAGCTAAAAACATCGCCAAGCTCTGGAAAAAAGCACAATTTATTCAAATAACTGCCATGGGGCGCCGCGAAAGCGAGGCTCACGATGTTCTAGTGCAAAGCTAGTACTTGTGTTTACTCCTCAACCGCAAATATAATGAAAGTTACATATGGTTGGTAAAATTGGTGCATTTTTTTTGGATATATTAGAAGTAATTGTTTTTGCTGTAGGCATCTTCTTTTTTGTCTATCTTCTTATTATGCGTCCTCATAAAATTAAAGGGCAATCGATGCATCCCAATTTTCCGGATGGTGAATATTTATTAACCGAAAAAGTTACCTACTACTCCAGAAGTCCTAAAAGAGGAGATGTCGTAGTTTTTACCCCGCCCGTCTCAGAAACAGACGAATTTATTAAAAGAGTTATAGGCCTTCCCGGAGAGCGTGTAATGCTTAAAAATAGTCGTGTATATATCAACGACACGCTTCTTAGCGAACCGTATCTTGCAAGTGATATTTATACGGAAAATGAAGGGTTCTTAAAGGACGGGGAAAATTACACAATTCCTGAAGGTCACTACTTTGTTATGGGAGATAACAGGCCCCACTCCTCAGATTCCCGTGCTTGGGGTCCTATCACCAAAAAATCAATTAGCGGGAGAGCCTGGGTAATTTATTGGCCGATAAATCTTTCGGGAGTCGTAAAAATACCGACGTATTAAGAAGTGATTGCTTTGTAAACTCTTTGAAGTCTTTCTTCGGTTTCTTCCAATCCACCTTTAAAAGTAAAGTTAACTTTTGTCTCCCTTTGAGATCTTATTAGCTTAACTGCTGTCTTTTTGGCAAGCTCGGAATCACCGTTATTTTGAAATGCTTTTTGCAAATCTTCCTGCATTCTGTCAATCTCCTCAGAGACAATCCTTACATGTTGACTTGTTCTTGGTGCTTCCTGTTGAGACTTGGCCTTCATGCGTCTTGCAAGCTCTTCTGCCCGTCTTACACTGCCACTCTCCCTTAGAACTATCTTGTAGGCCTCTATCATAAGATTTGGATCGTCTATGGCTGCCAAGGCCCTTGCATGACCTTCTGTAATAAGCCCCGACAAAAGTCCGTCTTTAAGTGCGTCCGGAAGGGAAAGAAGCCTCAAGGAATTACTTACATAGGCTACGGATTTACCGATTCTAACCGCAATTTCACTTGTGGTTAAATTAAACTCATTCATAAGACGTTCGAAGCCCTTAGCGCGGTCCAAAGGGTTAAGGTCTACTCTTTGAACATTCTCCACAAGTGCCATTTCGAGCATTCCTTTTGGTGAGGTTTCGCGGATAATAACGGGTACATGAGTAAGCCCTGCAAGTTTGGAAGCTCTCCATCTACGCTCACCTGCGATGATTTGAAAACCAGCCGGAGTTTTAGCAACCACCAAGGGTTCCAATATTCCATGTTCACGGATTGAATCAACGAGGTCTACCAAACTTTCCGGAGTGATTGCGCCACGAGGCTGAAGAGGATTTGGTTGTAACTGTGTAACTTCAATTTGTACTACTTCTTCTGCCATGATATTTATGAGACTACACTAACAACACGTTTACCCAACTTCTTAGTAAATTTAACAACTCCGTCGGCAACAGAATACAAAGTGTGATCACGGCCTAATTTGGCCCCGGCACCTTTGCCAAAAGTGGTACCGCGTTGACGGACTAGAATCTGTCCTTTGCCGACTTTTTCACCACCTGAAACTTTTACACCCAATCTTTTACCTGCTGGGCTAACATGTTGTGAAGCTTTTCCCCCTGCTGCTTTATGTGTTGACATCCTTGGCACAATATAAAGTATGTTTTCACAGTTGTCAAGAGGGTTGGTAAGATGTATTAAATCATACTTCGTTCTTGACAAAAATCATAATATAGGATATAATTGCATCTCAATATGCATCCTGCATATAAATCCTAAATCTGTACGTTAATAAGAAGGAGTTTGAAATGGAACTGAAGCTGACCGATCTCAAGTCCCACAATGGGACCAAGCTCGAAGTTCACTTCGAGACGGAAGAACTCAAGAATCAGTTCGGCATCGTCTACAGCCAGGAAGCGTTCGAGGCTGCCCTTCAGGAGGGAATGGAAGATCCCAGGTTCTCCTCTCTGGATGAAGGCGCCGGCACAACCGTCCACCACCTCATCAACACTGAGGGAGAAGGAAGGTATCTGAACGCCGCCGATTTCACCAAGTGGCAAGAAGCCGAACCGGATTGGTTCCACAAGTCCTTGGACGATGTTCTCAGCAGCATGATCGCCGGTTTCGGCGAAAGTGAATTCACGGGTCCGACCATGGAAATGGCCGAAAAGTACGCTGGCATCCCAGGCCTGAATGAACTCGTGAACGAAAACTGCATGATCTGCCCCGTCCCGCTGACCATGTGCCCCATTCGGAGCGCCAATTTTGACCCGACGCAACTGGATCTGGCCATCGCCAACATGTAGTTTTTTCACTACAAATCTCCTCCTGCTATTTGCGGCTGGAACCAAAAGTAGATGTACACCAGTACATTTGCCAGAGGTTTCAGCCGCAAGATTTTTTAAAAGCTCCTTTGATTGAAGTTATGAGATTTTTTCCACCAGAAGTCTTGTATATTGAGGTCTAAACCCTGTGTGCTTCCTATAACGTGATTTTGCTTTAAACTTGTAAACTTCGATCTTTTCTCCTTTTTCAAGCTCTGTCACAACCTTTAAGGCTACTTTTACATCTTTAAGAACCGGCTTACCCACTTTTACCTTTTCCCCGTCCACGAACATAAGTACTTCAGTTTCAAAACCCTTAATATCGACAAGTTTGTCCACCAGAAGTTCTTTGCCTTCCTCGGCTTTATATTGCCTACCACCAATTCTGACAACTGCGTATTTATTCATAATAACTGGTATTTTAGCGTTTATAAGACGAACTGGCAATCCCCAAGCCTATCATTGTGGCTAAAAGCGAAGATCCGCCGGCCGAGACCAATGGGAATGGTAGCCCTGTAACCGGTAAAAGCCCCATGTTCATGCCTATATGAATAAAGATTTGGAGTAAATATGTTAGGAAAAAACCTGACAGGTAGCCGCGTGCAGCCGGGTTTACAGCTTGCTCCATATATATAGTCAGCCGATAAAGGATTACAAAACTCATAACAATCGCCAAAAGTGCCCCAACAAAGCCCAGCTCTTCGGAAATTGCTGAAAATATAAAATCCGTTTGTTTTTCAGGTAGAAATGATAGTTGTGTCTGAACACCACGACCTAGTCCCAGTCCCACAATTTTACCCGAACCGGCGGCAATAGTTGACTGTAAGCTATTATAACCGGCACCCAGAGGATCTGATGAGGGAGTAATAAATGTAGCAATGCGTTGCCGTTGATAAGGGGCCATTACCAACCAAAACAGTGGAGAAATAACCAACGTAGCTATAATACCGAAAAAAACATACTTTTTGTCAATCTTAGAAGAAATCAAAACACCTAAAAACCCTACCAACGTTAGAATAGATACCCCAAGAGAAGGTTGTATAAAAATGAGAAAAACCGGGAGAAACACCAGCCCAAAAGTTTTGATTATTTTTTTAAAATCCAGTTTTCCGGAAGTAAGGTAATTGGCAAAAAAAATCAAAAGAAACGGACGGACGATTTCTGCCGGTTGAAGACTGATCGGCCCAATTGGTATCCAACGAATGGTACCCCTCGTAACACTTCCGATAATAAGAGTTGCAAGAAGAAGGATAATTGAAAAAATATACAGATGCCTAGAAAAAAGAGAAATAATATCAAAATCCAACTGGGAAAAAATAATGAAGGCACAAATACCAATGAACACACTCAGAAAATACAGCGGAAATATGGCCGGAGCAACAGATTTTAAAATAATTATGCTAAGAAAAAGTAGAAATATAATAGAAAAGGAAAAACTTACATCTCTGGTTAAAAATCCAAATATAGGGTTTTGTCTTTTCACTTTGAAGCTTTAGAAACTTTAAATTTGCCTACACTTAAATCGTTTATCTGAGCTTTTTTGACCATCCATTGAACAAGTTTTTTATCCAACGGAATCACCTCTAATTGCACATTAACCTTCTGAGTAAGATTTAGACCCAATAATTTTCTTTCTTCCTGAATCCTGCGTGCCAAGTCCCGAATTTTAGCCTCTTCGGAAAGTTCAGGTGTAATTTTTAAATCAAATTCATCTTCTTTTGATCCCCAAATTAATTTCTTTACGTTAATTTCATCCTTTATTAAATATTCAAGATTTTTAGAAACCTGCTGAAGTGCTACCGAGTAGGAATTAAGAGGCTGTTTAACACTAACTTCCTTTTCTTTACGTATAGAATGTGCTTTTTCTACAATCTCACGCGCTATTTTCATTTCCTTCAATAGTTTTAGATTAGAGATTTGTGATTTGTTATTTACAACCGGCCAGTCACTCAAATGCACCGACTCTTCCTTGGTTAAGTTTGTAAACAACGTTTCAGATATAAAAGGCATAAACGGGGCTAAAAGTTTGGATAATGTCACTAACACGAAATGGGTAGTAAAATAAAAAGCTTCTTTATCATCCTCAGATTCCGCCGCAGGACCTACCCTGTCACGGGACCTTCTTATATACCAAAGGCTTAAGTCGTCAACGAATTTTTCAATTTCGTTAGCCCCAGCATAAGCATCGAATTTCTCAAGTCTGTCTGTAACCAGCTGTAAAGTTTGGTTAAGACTAACCAAAATCCATTTGTCCAAAACGTTATCGCTTTTCACTCTTCGTTCTTCCTTTTTACTTGGCCTCCATCCGTCCAAATTGGCATAAGTCACAAAAAAGTTGTAAACATTCCAAATCTTTAAATGGAATCTCCTTCTGACTTCGTCCGCAACTTTATATCCAAACAACAAATTTTCTCCTGGATTCTGACGTGCAAACATCCACCTCATCACATCAACGCCCATTTGATCTGCTCCTTGGGTAAATTCAATCATGTTTCCCGAACTTTTGTGCATAGCATTCCCCTTTTCGTCGAATAATGTGGCATACCCCAAGACGGTCTTAAAAGGTTCCATGTCTTCCATAACTGTACTCATAGCGATAAGTGAATAAAACCAGTTCTTAAATTGTCCGGGGAAACTTTCGGTAATAAAATCTGCGGGGAACCATTTTTCCCATCTAGCCCGGTCTGTAAGATATAAAGGTTTGGTTTTTGTCACCTCAAAGTTGGCAGCCTTGTTATTTTCGCTAATCGTTGAATATGGAATTATCCCTGCGTCCAACCACGGGTTTCCGACCGGCTCAATTCTACCCATAACGCTTCCGCACCGGGAGCACTTGATTTTAACCTCGTCTATTTGGGGTTTATGGGGAGTCTTACCATCAAATTTCTCCCATCCGACAACGGCAAGGTTTTTAAGTTCTTCTTTGGAACCGACAACTTCAAAATTCCCACATTTCTTACATTCCCAAATTGGAAGAGCAAGCCCCCAATACCTATTTTTCTTGCTAATGAGCCAATCGTGCATATTAGATAACCAATCCATCTCACGGTCAAGCCCAAAACCGGGAATCCAGTTGATTTTACTAGTGACATCTTTCATCCTCTCTCTTAACGTCCTTGTGTCTAGTGCTTTTGGTTCCTCGTCTTCATCCCCCCATTTATTCAATTTTGATTTTTGAGATTTGATTTTTGAGATTTGCAATGGTTTATCCATTGCCACGTACCACTCGTCAGTTACTTTCCAAACAAGTTCAGTCTTACACCTCCAACAGGCGGGGTATCTGTGAGTATATTTCTCAGTTTTGAAAAGGAAGTGGCTTCCTTCATTGTCCAGATTGTGTAGGTAATCTAAAATTATTTCCGGATGCTTTTTAGCGTTTAGACCCGAAAATTCTCCCAGTCCTTCCACATAGGACGCATCATCGTTGATCACCGGGATCATCGGCAAACCAAGTTTTTTACCAAGTTTAAAATCCTCACTTCCTGCCGAAACCGCAGTGTGCACAAGTCCTGTTCCTTCATCTACGGTTATTGGTAAAATTAAATTGTCCGTAGCAACAATATTATGGAACTTAGCATCATTTTTTGATGAAGCAGCAACCACTCCAGGTAAATTATCAAAAGCGCCTTTGTATCTTAAACCCACAAGTTTCCCACCCTTGGTAGTCTTTATAACCTTATAACTCTCACCGGAAAGGACCCGGGAAACTGTATCCTTCGCCATCCAATATCTTCTTTTCTTGACCTCAACAAGTGAATACTCAAGCTTTTCATCTACCGCTATTGCGATATTGGCGGGGATAGTCCACGGAGTTGTTGTCCAAACCATAAAATATTCATCGACTACCCCAACAACAGGAAACGCCAAATACACAGATTCGTGTGTGATTTCTTTATAGTCTTCAGTAAGCATTTCGTGTTGAGAGATGGCCGTTTCACATCTCGGGCACCAAGGAACAGAATCATTCCCTTTGTAGATCCAGCCGTTGTCGTAACACTTCTTCAAAAAATCCCAAATCATATAATTGTTATCATCGCTTAATGTGTAATATGAGTTATCCCAATCCATGAAGTAACCTAAGCGCTTACTCTGTTCCGTTTGAATACCGGAGTATTTCTTCACCCTATCGCGACAAAGCTGAACGAATTTGGCAACACCAAAAGTTTCTATGTCTTTTTTGCTTTTGAATCCCAATTCCTTTTCGACCTCGACCTCTACCCAAAGACCCTGGGCATCAAAACCATTTTGAAAACGCTGATTAAAGCCCTGCATGTTTTTAAACCTGCGCCACAAATCTTTATAGGTACGCCCCCAGGCATGGTGTACACCCATTGGATTGTTGGCTGTAATAGGGCCATCAAGGAAAGAAAAATGTTTTGTGGATTTTGAATTTTTTTGAAGATATTTCTTGACTAAGCCTTTTTTAGCCCAAACTTCCAGAAGCCTATTTTCCATTTTAGGAAAATCGACTTTGAGGTCAACAGGCTCAAAGTAGGGCTTACGCGTGGACACTATGGAGCTATTTTACTATTTCACCCCTACTCATTCAAGGCGGGTTTGACTAGTTGATTTTACGGAGGAAAGCGGGGATTTCAAATTTTTCACCAAACACATCGTCGTCACCTGAATCGTCAGAATTTTCCGGCGGTTCAGTATCCCTATTGTTTTGTTCATCTTTTCTGTTAATGACGGGTTCACTTACAACCCCTTGCACAATAGGCTTTTGAATAGGTTTACTCATTTGCGCCAGGCGGGAACGGGTTTCATCGAAACCTGTGGCTATAACAGTAATCCTAACCTGATCATTTAGACCCTCTTTAATCACCGCGCCAAAAATGACGTTGGCATCCGGGTCTGCTGCAGATGAAATAATTCTCGCAGCCTCGTCGACTTCAAACATAGTCAAATCATTCCCACCGGCAATATTGAATAGGACTCCCCTGGCTCCCTCAATAGACAAATCGAGAAGTGGTGAAGAAACCGCCGCACGTGCCGCCATTTGAGCTCTATTTTCACCGGCTCCTGTCCCGATACCCAATAGCGCACTTCCCGCGTCTTTCATGATAGTTTTAACGTCAGCAAAATCCACGTTAACTAGCCCTGCCGTAGTGATAATATCCGCAATCCCCCCAACTGCCTGTCCCAGTACAGAGTCGACCACTTTAAATGCCTCAAGAAGAGTCATCTTCCGATCTATAACATCCATTAGGCGTTGATTTGGAATAACTATTAGAGTGTCTGTTGACTCTTTAAGTTTTTCAATTCCATCCTCAGCTGCAACAGCCCGCCTTGTGCCTTCAAAGGCAAAGGGCTTAGTGACTACTCCGACAGTGAGCGCCCCACTTTCTTTTGCTAGCCTTGCAATAACAGGCGCCGCTCCCGTTCCGGTTCCACCACCCATCCCTGCGGTTACAAAAACCATATCGCTGTCAATCAAAAGTTCTTTTATTTTTTCTACCGACTCTTCTGCCGCTTGTGCGCCAATTTCAGGATTTCCACCAACTCCAAGCCCCTTTGTAAGCTTTTCTCCGATCTGGAGTTTTGTCGGAGCTTTATTTTGAAGAAGTACCTGCGCATCGGTATTTAATGCAATAAACTCAACTCCACTAATCGTACCGGCGTCAATCATTGAAGAAACCGCGTTTCCACCACCACCACCAACACCTATTACTTTTATTTTTGCTATTCTAGCTGAATCAGGTTTAACAAGTGCCATAGACATTTCAATATTTCTTTTCAAAAAGAAATATTGTTAAAGAAAATTTAAAAAGACCAATAACATGCTAACAAGCAGGATTGTATCGTGGGCAAGAATAAAATACAACTAGGGCAGAAGGTCTTTAATCGAATCAATCACTTTTCCAAACATTCCGGTCATCTTAGGTAGTCTTATCTTTTTCCCAAAACTTGTCAAGTTTTCATTCGGTAACGCCTTTGCACCATAATGTAGCAGTCCAACACATGTCGCAAAGGATGGATTCATTATATCGTCGATTAGACCACCCACTCCTCTCGGGATCCCGATGCGTACCGGGAGGGAAAGCATTCTTTTTGCTGAATCTACTACTCCAGCGGTTTCCGCTCCACCACCGGTGATAATCGCACCCGAAGGAATACGAACAGATAAGCCTTCTCTTTCAAGTTCAATTCTAACCATAGTAAATATTTCATTCAACCGGGGTCTAATTATCCCCTCTAAAAGCGTTTTTCTGGAAATCTTTCTAACCTCGGTTACTCCCAAACCTTCCAAATCCATATCGTCTTCCTCGATCTTATCTTTTCTTGGTTTTTTAGAAAGTGCCAGTTTAATTTTCTCCGCAGTTTCGAGTGAGACTCGAAGGCCGATTGCCAAATCGTTTGTCACATTCTTTGCCCCAACCGGAATAACACCGGAGTAAGTAAGTGCGCCGTCAACATAAACCACAATTGAAGTCGTTCCACCACCAATATCAATTAAAACACATCCCAGTTCTTTCTCTGTGGGAGAGATAACAGCTTCTGCCGCTGCCAGCCCCGAAAAAACGAGGTCCTCAATTTTTACACCGGCCTCCTGAATTGCCTTTTTTGCATTTTTAATCGGACCTACGCCGGCAGAAATTATATGAGTATCGACCTCAAGCCTTACACCGCTCATTCCTACCGGGTCACGTACACCACTCTCCCCATCAACAATAAATTCTCTGGGCAACACATGAATAATCTCGCGCGAGGCTGGAATAGAGATTGCGCTCGCCGCCTCAATCGCACGATCAACATCGTTTTGACTGATTTCACCACTGGGATCCGAAACTGCAACTACTCCATGAGAATTCTGTGAATGAATATGTGCTCCTCCGATAGATACGTAAGCTGTATCTAAATTATAACCGGCCATTCTTTCGGCGGCTTCTATCGAAGCAATTGTGGCTTCGGTCGCCTCTTCTATGTCAACTATTTGACCTTTTTTTATTCCACGAGAGTCGGTAGTTGCTGCTCCCGCAATATTAATCGAAGTCTCGGTACTAACAGGGTCAATTGCAACCTGACTAATTAGGGTAGCTATTTTAGTCGAGCCCATTTCAATTGCCGCTACAATTCTTGTTTTAGTCATTGTTTAGTTCATCTTAATACTGCATTTTTAAAACGCAAGTCAATTTCGGAAAATTTGCCCGTATTGTCAGGTTCACTAATCTTAGAGTATATCAACCTCAAGCTTCCAAGCAAAATGTCAGAATCTCCGTACAATGGAAATATTACTCTGATTTGTGGTGAGAGTTCAACAACCAAACTCTCCGAATCCATTTCGCCAGTCCTAATTTGATACATTTGAAAAACACCTGCAATTATTTTAAGCGCAAAAAAATCTCTATCGGTAACCCTTTGACCTTCACTTTGATTGATTAAGTCTGTCGTCACGGTTGGGAGGGTTGAGTCTGATCCGAAAGACAGTATTTTTCCATCACCATCAACCAAAGCAGCTATCTTAGTATTTCTATCGACCAAGGCTGCAAACGGTTTTTTTACAACTATGTAAGTTTCCAAAATATTCGGCAACTTAAACTGCAAACTGTAATTCGAAATTGTGAAATCGGAAGATAGTATTTTCCCGATATTTCTCTTCGCAATGTATAAATTTTTACCGTTGAAAACACCAATTCTAGATAAAACCCTTTCAGGACAGGAACCGAACTGACTTTTACAGTTTATCTTAATCTTTATGAAAAAAGGAGAGAGAAACACCAAAGCAAAACAAATTAATATCAAAAAATATGGAAGTCTCCTTATCATATATACTCCGCTACCAAATCAACAATCTTTTTAGAAGCGTCTGTGTCCTGACTAAGATGTTCTTCTGCTTTTCTAACTAGTTGGTTCCAATCTTTCAGAAAACGATTAATTTCTTTTAATACCACTTCTGGAGTAGCATCTTTTTCCAAAAAAACTGAGGAGAATCCGAAGCTTTCCGCATACTTGGCATTTTTTACTTGTTCGTCCAAAAAAGTTCTGGGGAGCGGAATTAATATTGCGGGACGACGGGCGTAAATAATTTCCGATACGGAATTGGCACCCGACCTGCTAATAACCAAATCTGTCCGAGAATAATAATTTCCCATTTCTGAAGGATTGATTGACGAATAAATTTTATAATTAATCCTCAAATTTGGTGGCAATCTATCTTTAAACTTTTCCACTTTTTCAAAATCTCTCTCCCCTGTTATGTGAATTAAAATATTATGAACAAGTATTGATTTTGCCATTTCCATAACTAAATCATTAATAAAATTGGAACCGCGCGAACCGCCTATAACCAATATTGTTGGGGGTTTTCCTAGAACTGTCTTGTTTTTTATATTCAAGACATTGGTCATCAACGGGTTTCCCGTGACTATCGATTTATTTTTTGGAAAATATATTTGGCTTTCGAGCCTTGCCAAGGCAATTTTTGTTGCAAAAAAAGCTGAAGAAATTGATGCGCGACCGGCTACCACTGTTTGCTCATGTAAAATCACCGGGATTCTAAAAACCCATGACCAAAAAATTACAGGAAACGACGAATAACCACCAAAAGAAAGTGTCACTTTGGGTTTAATTTTCAGTAACAACCAAAAGGCCTGGATAAAACCGACTGGAATTTTTAATAAGGATGGAATTGTATGTTTGGTAAATTTGGTCTGAATTTTTCCGGCTGTAATCGGAATAAAATTGACGCCGATTTTAGGAAAAGTCCGGGATTCGATTGTTGAGATTTTTGAACCCTCTATTGCTGTTAGGGAGCCAATCCAATAAATTTCGGAATCTTTCAATATTGCTCTCCTCCTTATTTCTTCAACAACAGCTATCCCTGTTGTTGCTGCATGCCCGCCTGTTAAGACAATTTTAATGCTTTGCATTTTCGTAAGTTTCATATTTTGAAATATTTAAAAGTATTCCACATGCCGATAATATCATCACCAAACTTGTTCCTCCATAAGATAAAAACGGCAATGGTATACCGGTCAGTGGAGTGAACGACACCATTGATGCAATGTTTAAAAATGCTTGTCCGGAAATCCAAGCAACAATACCGATTGCGAGTATTTTTGAAAATTTGTCCGGTGCGCGTTTCGCAATCCTAACTCCCTTGACAAACAAATATGCGTACAGAAAAATAATTACAACCGAGCCAATCAGTCCCAACTCTTCAGCAATGACTGCGAAAATCGAGTCAGTTGAGGCCTCAGGTAAAAACAAATATTTTTGCCTCGAAGCCCCTAAACCCACACCAAATATTCCACCCGACCCCAATGCTAATAGAATTTGCCTAATATGATAACCCTTTCCCAGTGGGTCGCTTGTTGTTTCAAAAAAAGTGAGTAGACGGTCTCTTCTATATGGAGAGGCTAGAATAAGACCGATCGTGCCCAAGGCCCCGGCGACAAGTGCACCAAAAAAATACGATAAATTCATACCGGAAATAAATATTTGTGAAAGTCCGATTGTTGCAACCACTAAAGTTGTACCCAAATCGGGCTGTAACATTATTAAACCAGTTACAATAACCAGAGGAACAAAATAAGCAGCGGGTCCTTTATTTTTAGTAGCAATTTTCGCCAAATACATAGCAAGACTAAGTTTGACTAGTTCTGAAGGTTGGAAGTTGAAACTCCCTATAGAAATCCATCTTCGGGCACCCAACGCCGCAAAACTCAAATGGGGAAGTAGAACAATTAAGAGAAAAAACACCGAAAGAAAAAAAAACGGAGTCGCCACTTTTTCCCAAAACGAATAATGTATATTCATCGTAATGATAAGCGCAACCACTCCGATGGCCGCCCATACAACCTGCTGACGGAGTAGAAAAAACTTGTCTCCATAGGCATTGAGCGCCTGGGGAGCCGAGACATCGGCAACGGCTATCAAGCCAACGACGACAAAGGAAAGTATCAGCCAAAAAAACTTCTTATCAATCTTTTTCATTCATATTGTGGCCAACCAGAGCCCAAAAATAGCGAGGAGTATACCCAAAAGCCACGCTCGCATTACTATTTTCGGTTCCTCCCAACCTATTGCCAAAAAGGCATGGTGAATCGGAGCAAGTGGAAAAATCGGTTTATTAAACATCTTCCAACCAAAAATTTGAATTGCGGAAGAAGCCAGTTCTATAACAAAAATTCCACCCATTACCAAAAGCGCAATAATACTCCCAGAAAGTAAACCGATAACAGCGAGGCTCGCCCCAAAAGACAATGCCCCTGAGTCTCCCAAGAAAATTCTGGCTGGCCAAATATTAAAATACAAAAATGCAAATAAAGATCCTAACCAAAGCGCTACAAAAAGTGAAAGCGGTGTATCCAAGTGTCCCGCAATTATTACACCAAATGCAGCCAAACATATAATAAGAAGGCCTGAGGCCAAACCATCCAAACCGTCGGTTACATTGAACGCATTCGAAAAAGCCACAAGCATAAACGCGGCAAATGGGATATACCAAATACCCATATCAAAAACGATGTGCAAAAGAGGAATGTTAACAATATGTATACCCAAATTCTGATAAATCAAAAATCCGACGGTTAAACCCAGAATCCACTGAAGAATAAATTTTTGCCACCTTCTAAGACCAAACCACAGACCCAAAACACCCCTTGTGGGTCTTGCAAAAATTTTGAGAATATCGTCAAGTAAACCCAAAAGCCCAAAGCTCAAAAAAGTAAAAAATATTATAAAAAGTTCTTCTCTAAGCGGATATGACGTCTTTATATACACACCAAGTCTAGAAGACAGGGGAAATAGAATGGCAAAGAACAAAGTGACGAGAAAGATAATAAAAATCCCTCCTCCCACGGGTGTACCGGTTTTTATGTCATGGAGCTTGTCAAAAAGAGGTATCTTGCCACTTTTCGGAGCTTCTCTACGTCTTGTTAGCTTCAATTTATATAAAAGCCCGATATAGGGCACTATTAGGACAAAAGAAATCAAAAAAGAGAAGATAATTAGGCCCAAACCAAGCGGCAACAAGTTCGGTGTGGTCATATCGTGGCTTAATTATATAACTTCTGTGAAAAGTATGGCAATCAGAAGAGTTCGGCTACAAGCTTATCGAGACCAATCGATCTGGATCCCTTAATCAATATGCTCACATTTCTCTGAACTAAACTTTCTACCTTCCGAGCAGAGCTCTCTGTATTGGAGAACAAATAAGTCTTTGTTTTCTTAGACTTTTTGTTAACCTCGTCTACTAAAAACCTTACAGACTTCCCCACACCAACCACAACTTCAAAATTAGATTTGGCAATTTCTATACCTAGTTCACGATGTGCTTGCTCATCATACTTTCCCAACTCCAGCATGTCACCCAAAACTGCAATCTTTTTTCCATTAGCTATTTTATTAAAATACCGAAGCGCAGATAACGCCGATTTCGGGTTACTGCTATAGGTATCGTCCAAAACCATTGCCCCATTTTTTAATTTTAAAATATCTAACCTGTGTGGGGGTTTTTTATAATTTTCAATTCCACTTCTCACCAACGCTTTACTAATTCCAAGATAGGTTGCTATCTTTTCCGCCACCAATGAATTCTGGGTAATTGGGTCGGGGTCAGAATGAAACCACACAATCTTTTTATTTATCCTTTTCCCAAATTTTACTAAATTTTGATCTCCAGAATTTAAGAACGCCACTCCGGATTTCGGAAGGTTCAATACCAATTTCCCTTTTTCATTTAACACTCCATCTATGTTTCCCAAAAACTGTAAATGTGTCGGAAAAATATTTGTGATTACTCCGATATCGGGTCTTGCTAACCAGAGATAATAATCCATCTCACCGGGATATTCGACTGACATTTCGAGAATCAAATATTTAGTACCCCAGGGGGTTCTCAGAATTGTATTTGGAATATTAAAAACCGAATCTAGGCCCGGAAGTGTTGAGATAGTTTTACCCGTATTTTTCAAAATACTAAAGATCATCTGCGAAGTTGTACTTTTCCCGGCACTTCCGGTCACCGCAATTATTGTAATATCGGTAAATTTTTTCAATAGTTTCAAATACCATCTCGCCAATCTTCGTTTTATTGGATGGATAAGCCATTGAGAAAACAAGAATGTGTACTTTGCAAATAAACTTTTATTTTGCAAAAGTGGAAATTCGAATACATCGTGAATCGGAAGTTTGGGAGTCACCCACCACCTGATAAATGGGTTAATTTTTTTCTGTAGCATACTCTATTATTTTATCAACTAATTGGGAATAAGAAATGCCTTCTGCCTTGGCCGCCTTCGGAAGTAAAGAGGTTGGGGTCATACCTGGAATCGTATTTATTTCCAAAACAACAGGATATTTGTTATTTTTAAGAATAAAATCAACCCGACCAAAACCCTTGCAACCAATAGCTTTATAGACATCTATTGCCATTTTTTTAATTTTTTCTGATATGCCCTTGGAAATCCTTGCAGGTACTATTTCCTCTGATCCACTTTCAGTATATTTTGACTCGTAATCAAAAAATTCACCTTTCAATGGTCTGATCTCTACCACAGGTAAAGCGATTGGATTGTCGTTACCAATAACTGCACAAGTCACCTCAAGTCCTCTAATATATTCATCGACTAACACCCTATCATCGTAATTAAAGGCGAGTTTTATTGATTCATCTAGTTCTTTTTGGTTTCTTGCCAAAGACGCACCAACCGATGAACCTCCGTTGACTGGTTTAACAAAATAGGGAAAACTTCCTAACTTTTTTTTAAAATTTGGATATTTCTCATTTGCGTGTAATGTAACAAACTTGGGAATTTTTAAATTTTGTGGAACTAGTAGTTTTCTAAAAATTTCCTTATCCATCCCAATTGCCGAAGCCAGAACACCGGAGCCGGTATAGGGAATTCCAGTGAGTTCGAGCATCCCTTGAACATTTCCATCTTCACCATGTTTTCCATGCATTGCGATAAAAACAACATCCACAGATTTTATTGACGCGTTACCTACACCTTCAATATATTTTGAACTCCGTAAAACAATATCTTTGTCGGTTACTTCTTTTGAAATAATATTTTTACGCTTAAGAAGTGATTTAGAGTCAGTAAGTATCCATTTTGTTCCGTCTTTGGAAATGATAACAGGCAAAACATTATATTTTTTTGTATCAAGATTTTTTAAGATTTCGGTACCGGATGCAATAGAAACATCATGCTCCGACGACTTACCTCCCATTAATACCAATACTCTAATTTTTTTATTCATTCTACAAATTAACTTCCAGGATCTTTCCTTTTATTTTTTGTCCTAGAAACATTTCTGCGACTTTTGTGAATCTTTCGGTCAAATCGGTCACGAAGAAATTCTTTTTTCCGCTGGTTTTCTGCTCATTTAACATTTTATTCTTAGATAAAAAATCAAAAACTTCTTTGGCAACTGATTTTCCAGGATCGACAATTCTGACATGATTATCTACCTCCCTGGCAATAAGTTTTCCGATAATTGGATAGTGAGTACAACCCATTACCAGAGTATCTATCTTTTTTATTTTTAACTTTGTAAGATACTCCCGCGCAACTTCTTTTAAACCATCGCTTTTAATTTCACCTTCTTCAATGAACGGAACAAACAAGGGACATGCCAATGAGATTACTTTCGCTGATTTTGAATATTTATTAATATCTTTCTCGTAAGCGTGGCTCGCTATAGTTGCTCTCGTTCCGATTACTCCGATTTTATTACCCATTCCTGTTGCTTCTTTAGCCGCCGGATTAATAACCTCAAAAATCGGAGTCTTTCTAAATTTCCTTTTCAAATAATCCGAGGCAACCGCAGAAGATGTGTTGCAGGCGATTACAATACATTTAACTTTTTTGGAAATCAAAAACTGTGTATTTTCTTCGGAAAATCTTTTTATTATCTCCGGACTCCTCGGACCATACGGAACTCTGGCGGTGTCTCCAAGATAGATAATATCCTCACGAGGGAGAAGTTTGACAATTTGTTTGGCAACGGTCAGCCCCCCGAGCCCTGAATCGAAAATTCCAATGGGACTATTTTTGCTCATTGAGAAGTGATTGTACAGCTTTTTTGAATTGATTTCCTCTGTCTTTGTAATTTTTAAACATATCGAAGCTTGCCGAGGCCGGAGAAAGTATAACTACTCCACCCTTAGGAGTAATGTCGAAAGCTTTTTTAACTATCTCCTCCATGTTTGGTTTTTGTAAATTGTAAATTGTAAATTGTAAATTACTATCAAGATATTTATTAATTATTGGACCAGTTACGCCGATCAGAACTACGTTTTTAATGTTTTTTGTTTTATTAATAACATCTCCCAATTCTTGGTAGTTTAGACCTTTGTCACTACCACCCAATATTAATGTTTCCGGTTCTGTAAACGAATTAACCGCTGCAATTGTGGGTTGCGGGCCTGTGGCAAAAGAGTCGTTATAAAATTTAATTCCACCCACTTCGTTGACGTATTCAAGCCTGTGTTCAAGTCCTTTAAACCCTATAACCACTTTTTCTATTGTTTCTTCGTTTATATTTAATATTCTTGCAACCTCAACTGCCATTACAATATTTTCTTGGTTATGTTCTCCTCTCAATGTAGTTCCATTTTTGAACTTATTGTCTAACGATTTTTTCGAAACATATATTATGTTTGCTTTAGTCTCATCTGCAAAATCTATTGAACTTTTATATTCAGAGTTGACTATTAGATAGTCTCTCTGTTTTTGGTACCTAACAATATTTTTCTTTGCATTAATATATTCTTCCTGGTTTTTGTGCCAGTCCATGTGGTCTGAAGTAATATTAAGAACAACTGCAATATTTGGACTTCTATCTAAATCTATCAACTGAAACGATGACATCTCCATCACCACAAAACTATCTTTTGTTAATTTTGGCAAAAGCTCAAGGTAGGGTTTGCCAATATTTCCGGAGAGATAAACATCGCGTCCATCAGCTTTTAGTATCTCGTAAATTAATGTTGAAGTTGTTCCTTTCCCTTTTGTTCCGGTAACCCCAATTATTTTTCCCGGACATTCGTCAAAAAAAATTTTTATTGGACTGGTAACAATAACTCCGGACTTTTCTGCATCAACAATTTCTTTTTTATATCTATAAACTCCCGGGGATCTAACAATTACATCAAAACTTTTTAAATTGTTTAGGTAATTCGGATCGTCTTTTTGGTCCAAAATCGTAGGATTAATTCCAAGATTTATAAAATATTTCTCGGCATCCTGACCCTCTAACCCATATCCTAAAATTGCAACTTTTTTGTTTATATATTTGTTCATATTTAAAAATTAATTAATTGAACTTCTCTTTCTAGCTTAATCCCAAATTTTTTAGAGACATCGTTGATTATTTCCTCAGATAAATCGTAGATCTCTTTTGCCGTAGCTGTACCAGTTTTGTTAATTAATATTAGCGCGTGTTTAGAAGAAACCGCCGCGTTTTTATATTCTTTACCTTTCCACCCTGTCGACTCAATCAACCATCCAGCAGATATTTTAAATTTATCTCCAAATGGAAAAATTTTAATGCCGGGTAACTTTATTTCCAGCTTCTCTTTATCTTGTGCAGTAACTATCGGGTTCTTAAAAAACGAACCTGCATTTCCGACTACTTTTGGGTTTTCTAATTTTTCGGACCTCACTTTTAATACAGCATCACGGATTTCTTGAATTGTGGGTTTTTTTGAATTTATATATCTCTTTAATGATTCGTAATTTGCCGTTCCGAATTGATTTTTAATAAGCTTTAGTTTTATTTTTAAAATCACAAATTTCTGCCAATAGCTGCTTTTTTTGAAAATGCTTTCGCGGTATCCAAATTTACAATCGCTTTTAGAAAAAGTAATTATCTTGCTTTTTTCTAAATCGTATGCCTCAAGGCTTATGAACCTATCATCTAACTCCGATCCGTAAGCCCCAATATTTTGAATCGGAGCTGCCCCGACTGTTCCGGGAATCCCGGATAAATTTTCAATACCTTGAAAGCCCTGGGTAACAGCTTCCTCGACAAATTTATCCCAATTCGCACCAGCCTCGGCAGTTGCACTCCCATCATCATCGATAACAATGTTATTACCTACATATTTAACAACAATGCCATTAAAGTCCTTATCTGATGCTAAAATATCTGTTCCGTCCCCGATAATAAAAATGGGTAAATTGTTATTACTCGCAAATTTAACAGCTTCATCGATCTCGTTCTTAGTCCTTACTTCAAAATATTTTTTTATCTTGCCACCTATTTTAAAGGATGTAATATCTGAAAATTTAACTGGTAAAATTCTGGCGATTTCTCTGGCCCACAAATAACTTTTACCTGCGCCCATAACTACAACTATATCGAAATTTTTAATTATTAATTTTAAATTATTAATTAATTCTTCCAAACTACCGACTGTTTGTATATCTCGATGAGCTGATGCTTTTGCAACAGATTCCGGCGAAATGGATAGATCAACTTCATCTCTTGCTTTAAAAATTGGGCCAATAATGACCTTGTCTGCACTATCAAAAACACCTTTATAATTTTCAAGAAGCGCTTTCGTTCTTTTATAACCGTGTGGCTCGTCAATTGCTAAAATTTTTGCCTTGGGATATTCCTCCCTTAACCCATCAACCGTTGTCTTAATCGCTGTCGGATGATGAGCATAATCATCAAAAACCTTAACCCCGTCTCGATCCGCAATTAGTTCGAGTCGCCTACCAATCCCTTTAAAATTTTCGATCGAAGTAACAATCTTGTCTTCATCTATTCCCAATGCCTTACCTAACAAAAAAACCATATTAGCGTTTTTTTGGTTGTGTTCGCCTAAAATTTTTAAATTGAATTTCTTTCCTAAACTATCACCCTCTGTAATTAACAACTTTTCACCCTTTAGATTACCAACAAATTTTTTAAAACTTTCTCTAACTTCCCCTTCATTTTTAAAAAAATCGGGATGATCAAATTCTATGTTATTTACGATTGCAATATCCGGATAGTAATTAAGAAAGTTATTATTAAATTCGTCTGCTTCAATCACTGCATATTCACCTTCCCCAAATCTTGAGTTCCCTTCCCACTCTGGGACAAACGCACCGACCATCACAATCGGATCGAGGCCATTATCAATAAGAAGTTTTCCGACCATTGCTGTGGTAGTAGACTTACCATGAGTTCCAGCAATACAAATTATTTTTTTGTCTTTTAAAAGAATTCTGCCTAAAAACTCCTGCCATGTCATTAATTTACTATCTTTTCGGGCCGCCTCAATCTCATCTATTGTTTCTTTGTTGAAATATAAAGCTGGAGAAGCGACGACCAAATCAGTATCTTCTAAATGTTGAGGGCTGTGTCCTTGAAATATATTTTTTGCATATGCCGTGGAAGATTCCACATCACATCCCGTGACTTCGTAACCCATTTTTTCGGCCAATTTGCCCACACCCGAAATCCCGCTCCCCCCAATTCCAACGAAATGAATTTTTTTTGTCATTTTTTACCTTTCAGACTCTTTACAAAACCTGATATCTTCCTAACCTCCTCAGGTGTTGTAGACCCGTGACCCCCCTCAACTTCTAAGACTTCGATTTTTTGTGGATCTGTCTCGTTTATACTTTCGATATATTTATCAGGGACGCTACCCACAATTTTGTCATTTTTCATTTTTATCATCAAAATTTTTGAGTTTGGCTCATTGGCATATTTTTTGATTGAATCAAAGGCGTAAGAGTCTTCCGGAGATTTAGTTTTAATAACCCCTTTTTCTCCACCAAACACTGGTTCCTGTTCACTTTTTTGACCGAATTTTACATGATGTGCAAATACCGAATAAGCTGCCGGCTCAGTTAAAACCAGGCCGTCGGCGCCGACTTTTTCAGCTACCACTGTAGCTACTTCACCCCCCATACTGTCTCCAATTATTATAATGTTACCATTCCACTTAATGCCTTTATCTGCATATTCTTTAACCAAATTATCTTGGGTGTACTTGAGAGCAATGAGGATATCAGCCACACGGTCATCCAAACCGTAATCCTCTTTTGCTTTGTGAGACTGGGATCCTCTGTGATCCATAGCAATTAAAATCATATCTGGATTATCTTCATAAAGCATTGGAAGGTATCCACTCGACGCAATCACTTCTGAATGTATCTTTCCGCCATGACTAAAAATTACTAAAGGAACCCCATCCTTTAAACCTTCCTTGCTAACTTTTTCTGGAGACAGAAAACTATATATTTTCAGAGACTGTTCTCCACTCCGGTCTGGACCCCGTACCTCGTCGGGTATATTTTCCTGGAAACCGATTGTTATGACTTCTGTAGAAACAGTCTCGGTTTCCGAAATATTCAAATCTCTTAATGTTTTCTTTGTATTTAGTAAAAACGCATCTTCTTCACCTGGCTTTACCGCCGGTCTTTGAGGTAAAACGGGAATCTCAACAAAACCACTATCAACGGTCGACTCGTTTAAACGGATAGATCTTATCGATAGTTCTCGATCGACGGGAGGCTGATTTAAGTACTCTTCAACCATGTCATCTGTTGATTCCATTTTAATTATGTCCTTTTAGTTTCTTGTCCATCTTCCTATTTGCTTCCGCAAGTTGTTCCGGAGTATTAATCCCCTGCCATTCGTCATCATTCGGTAAAGTATAAGTAGCCATTCTATCTCCCTGGTCTATCGCAAGCTTAATCAAATCTACCAGGTAATATTCCCCCTGAGCACTTTTCTTAACTTTTTCTATATTACGAGAGAACCATTTTTTATCAAAAACATAAAGGCCGTCATTGACTTCGTTAATTTTTCTTTCTGCATCAGTTGCGTCTTTCTCCTCAACAATTTTTGCAATAAGACCGTCGGGTCTACGTATAACACGGCCCAATCCTGTTGGATTTTCTTTCATCAAAGATACAAATGTAAGTTTCCGCTCTCTATCTGTGTGGATTTCTAAAATTTTTTTAATCGTTTCCGGGGTGTAAAACGCGCTGTCGTCTCCGTTTATGATTAAGAGGGTTTTAGTGTTTGGAGAAATCAGCTTGAAACCTGCTTTAGCGGCATCAGCGGTTCCTCCTTTTGGATTTTTCTGGTACGCAATTTTTACAGCACCTTTAATTCTATTAATTACAAGGTTTTTTCTAAACGAAACAACCGCGGTGATATCTATTATTCCGGCCTTTCTTAAGTTCTCAAGTGTGTACGAAACCATCGGACGTCCACAAATTTCATGAATGACTTTCGGATATTGAGATCTCATTCTTGTTCCTTTTCCTGCCGCCAAAATTACCGCCGAGACATCAGGCGTTCCATGTAAATAATTTTCAATTTCGGTTCTATCACTCCAAGGATGTTCAAATCTTTTACAAGCATTGCTTGAAGCGTCACACGCGCTATATGCCATACTGGTTTCGTGCCCTTTTCCAAAAAACCCTACGATATCGCCCTTTTTTGCGATAGAAAGTGCGAATGCAACCGCTTCTCCTCGAAGCGGAATTCTGACAAAGTTTTTCCCATCGATCCCTCCAACTGATTTTGCTCCTTCAACCATTTTGGCCAAAATATCATTTACATCCTCACTCCTTGGATCCTCAGCGGTAAATACCGAAAAATCCGCCAGTTTAACTGAAACTTTACCCATTTTGAATCTTTTTTTGATATCTCTTTCCCCGGCGCATCCGAATACAGAAATCAATTTCCCCTTGCCTTTACGTTCCGATCTCAAATATGTGAGTACTGCTTCCAACGAGTCGGGTGTGTGAGCGAAGTCGATTACTATTCTAAAACCTAAATTGTTTTTGATTTCGTCCAATCTTCCTTTTGGTAATTCGAAAGATTCCAAAGTTCCCAACGCTTTTTTTCTATCAAAGCCAAGTTTTGTTACGGTTTCAACGGCCACATCAACATTCAAATTGTTGAATTTTCCGGGAAGAATATTTGTAGTAGTTTCTTTGGGTGCAATAACCTTAAATTTACACGAGTTAACAAATGACATTTTGACCCGTCTATATTCTCTGAAGGTTTTGTGATAATCCAGATGTTCAGGAGCAATATTGGTCAAAACTCCGACTTCAAAATCGACCCCGGCAATTCTTTTCTGGTCTATTCCGTGTGAACTGACCTCAATTACAGCATATTCACACCCGGCATCTACCATTTCTTTTAAAAATTTATGAAGTGAAATTACATCAGGGCTTGTTACATGGAACCCCGTATCGACTTCTTTGTTTCCAATCCTTGCCATATTCGAGGAAACCATTCCCGCCTTTTTTTTCAAAGCGGTTAAAATATGGTAAATAATATGTGTTGTGGTAGTCTTACCTTTTGTACCGGTTACACCAATAATCTTCAGTTTTTTTGAGGGATTTTCGTAAAATTCTGATGCTAAATCACCTAGTTTTTGCCTCGAGTCCGATACCTTAGTATATTTTGAATTTTTAAAATTCATTTCTCCAAAAACATGTTCCGCACCATTTTTTAGAGCTTCTTCAATATAGTTATGCCCGTCAGTTGTCTTACCCTTAACCGCGACAAAAACCATGCCTGGTTTAACCTTTCTGGAGTCATCGGTAATACCAATAATTTTCCCCATTCGTGGTATATTATACCAAATGCATGGCCAAATAGTTTCTTTAGGAATAACCAAAAATCAGGTTCAGGAATTATTGAGTTACACTAAGTCCGATCCCCAGATCAGAAAATTCACCCATGACGCCAAAAGATTTAAGAGTCTGGAATCTTTTGAAAAATGGGTGTTGGGTAAATATATTTACACATTAAGTGATAAAAATGGAAAACTTTTGGGCGTAGCTTGGTTTGCGTTTAAAGCAAATCCACAAGCAATAGAATTTCCTTTTACGTTTGCGATTAGAATTTATCCTCCAGCCAGGGGACAGGGTTATTCAGAAAAACTTATGAGAGCCGCGTTTGAAAAATTTATGAAATCCGATAAATATCTAGAGTCTCAACAAAAAGGATTTTGGCTTGTCACCAGAAGGGATAACAAATTTGCAATAAAACTTTACGAAAAATTCGGGTTCATTACAAAAATAACCACTGAAGATAAT
Organism: Candidatus Woesebacteria bacterium; assembly: GCA_016432365.1. Classification (GTDB taxonomy): domain Bacteria; phylum Patescibacteriota; class Microgenomatia; order UBA8517; family UBA8517; genus GWB1-39-10. Next base: position 583,761 of record CP066686.1, on the reverse strand, counting down.
CACCTTCTTATGACTTTTAGTCCTTCTTAAGACTTTTAGTCCTCGTTAATGACCCTTAGTCCCTAAGTTACTCAGCTATTTAACAGTTACACTTTTTGCCAAATTGCGGGGCTTATCTACATCCAATCCTTTTTTTATCGTCAAAAAATAGGCTAAAAGTTGACCCACAACAATATTCGGAATCATTGTGGCTATGCCCACATCTTTTACCTGAATATAATAATCAAAAACCTCGTGAGATTTAAATGAAATACCTATTACAAATCCCCCCCTCGCTTTCATCTCCATTGCCCCAGCAAGATTAGCACCATATGTTTCATCGTTTGGTAAAAAGGCAATACAAGGAGTTCCTTTTGTTACCAATGCCAACGGTCCGTGTTTAAGTTCCCCCGCAGCCAACCCTTCCGCGTGGATATATGAAATTTCCTTAATTTTCATTGCTGTTTCAAGAGCTGTTGGGTAAGAGAGTCCACGTCCAATCACATAGATGTTTTTACTATCACATATAATGTCTGCTAACTTTTTAATGTTTTTGGAGTCTTTACCTGAAAGAATTTTTTTAATAGAATTAGCCGCCTCCAATAAAGCTTTTTTACCTTTTTTGACTCCGCCGTCTAACGAAAATGAAAGCAAAACCAAATGGGCAATCATTCCCGTAAGTGCTTTTGTCGAAGCAACCGATTTTTCTGGCCCCGCCCCTATTAAAATTTTTTCATCAGACATCCTGTATAGAGAAGATCCCAGAACATTAACAAGCGAAACAATCCCGGCTCCACGTTCCTTGGCCTTTTTCATTGATTCAAGAATATCTATTGTCTCTCCGGACTGGGAGATGGGTATAACCAAACTGTCTTTGTTTAGAAAATCCAGGTGGTATCCGAACTCACTTCCAATAGCAAAATTTATATGGCGTCCAGCAATCTTAGAAAATAAATATGTCCCGGCCATCGCAGCATAGGAAGCCGAACCACACCCCACCAAATACGACCCGCGGGATTTTTTTATTATCTTTGAAATCTTTTCGACATTTTTGCCGGCACTCATTGCAATTTCTCTCAAAATTTTAGGCTGTTCATTAATCTCCTTTAACATAAAACTTGAGTATTTACCCATTTCTCCCTGATCGACATTCCAATTAAGCTTTTGTTTTTTGAATCTCACAATTTTACCGGTTTTTACATTTGAAACTCTTACTTTACCCCTTTCCAAAATTACCATTTCATCGTCCTCCAAGAAATAAACATCTTTTGTAAACGGGAGTAATGCTGAAGCGTCGCTTGCCAAAAAATTCTCATCCTGTCCAAAACCCACAACAAGAGGAGAGCCGTTTCTTATCGCGACAATACGGTCTTCAATCAGCTTTACTGCAATTATTGCGTTAAGCCCGGTCATCAAATTGAAGGTTTTTTTAACTGAATCAGAGAAGGTCAACTTTTTGCTGAAGTCTTCTACCAAATGTGAGATAACTTCCGTGTCGGTTTCTGATATAAATTTGTGACCTTTTTGGACTAGTTTCTTTTTATAATCTTCGTAATTTTCGAAAATTCCATTATGAATTATTGAAATATTTCCCGAGCAGTCAGAATGTGGATGTGAATTTGTATCTGTGACGCCGCCATGTGTAGCCCATCTTGTGTGTCCGATTGCGATATTTCCGTCGGGCAACGCATTTACATTATTATTTCCTATTTTTCCTGCAGCCTTTTTAGTAAAAATTTTTAAACTGGACTTAGACAGTACGGCAACACCCCATGAATCATAGCCACGGTATTCAAGACTTTTTAATCCGTCAAAAACTATTTTTGCAGAATCGGTACGTTTTCCAATATAACCAAAAATTCCACACATAAAAACTTTAATAGAAAGGTCTGAAGTAGTTGTTGACCAGATTTTTCTTTATCCCCCTTCGCAAATACCTAGGGCGTCAGCCCGCTGGTAAGCGAAGATGTTTCGCTTCTGGGGGATTTCGCTCCCGACAAAGCTTGGGAGAAGATACCCCGACCGTTAGGTTGGGGGGCTTCACTTTCCGGATTACTCCGGAATTTTAAAAAAATCATTTCGGCATTCAACATGCCGGAAGGTTTCCGCAGATACTCCGTATCATTCAAAATGATGCGGGTACGATTTCCAAGACTAACGATCAATTTTATACCTTGGACCTTCTTCCTCGTATCCCCACTCCGCCAAGGCTTCGCGGGGCCACACGCTCTGTAATAAAAGAACTACCTATTTCCTCTCAGCAAATTATATATCATTCAGCGTTCTTGTAAAATACTAAGCGCAAGTTTTTCCGAATCGTGACGAAGTAGGTGTGCTGTTTTAAGATATTCCCACAATTTAGTTTTAATTATGTTTACATTTGGAGCAATCTTTCTACATGTCGGTTCATCAAGTTTGACAGCCTTTTTCTTTTCACCTTCATAGACCTTTACAATTTCTCTGCCGAAACTACCACCATTGGCAACTAAGTAATCCAATCGTTTTGGATTACCAAGGTAAAAAATAAACGCTTTTACAAAATCTGACGCTTTAAAATAATCTGTCTCTCCCTCTTTTTCAATTAAATTCAGAACAAAGTAAACTTTTGCATGACTTTTCTGAATTGCCTCCGGAACTCCTGCTATAAGCAAATGGGGTAAAACACTTGTGTACAGGTCACCCGGAGCAAAAACTATTTTGTCTGCCTTTTTAATCGCCTCGAGGACTCTGGGATTACTGTCTGCGTGTGTACCAAAATATATGCGCATAATCCTATCTTTTGGATCAAATCCATCTTGTTCACGGCGGGTATCAATATTTGTTTCGCCATCTATCTCTTTCCCTTTTTTTGTAACCGCAACCAAGTTTAAATCTGTTAATGTCGCCGGAAGCACATGTCCACGAATTCTAAAAAGCGAGCGCTCGGCATCCGTTCCTCTATCCTGCCCATGAAAAATGTGATCAAGCCTAACTCCTATCAGGTTTCCTAGGGAATGTCCTTTTAAGGGGCCTACCACCTCCTTTAACCTATCGTCAAACAATCTTTGAGCGACTCTTTGTTGTTCATCATCTTCCATTAGAGCCAAAAGGCAGGCTCTGATGTCCCCTGGGGGAAGAACCCCAAGTTCGCTTCTTAAGACTCCGCTACTTCCTCCGCTGTCCCATGTCCCAACAACTGCAGTAATAAACTCGGTATCGTTGAATTTTTTTAAACCATTCAGTAGCTGGAAGTGTCCGGTCTTTCCGCCGAAGGTGACAATTTTTTGACGGAATTTGAGAGTTTTACCTGACATTTATTTCGTAACTATCTCTGCTCCCAAACTTCTTAACCTTTCATCTATTCTTTCATACCCTCTTTGAACTACTTCAATATTTTCTATTTCACTCCTACCGTCCGCAATAAGGGCTGCTAATATTACCGAAATCCCCGCCCTAATATCTTTACAAAAAAGTCTGTCGCTCATCAAAGGCGTAGGGCCGCTAACAATGACTCTATGGGGGTCAGCAATGAAAATATTTGCTCCCATTGAAATTAGATCGTCTACAAAAAACATTCTCCATTCATACATCCAATCGTGGCAGAGAACCGTTCCCTGGGTTTGTGTGGCAAGAACGATAAAAGGACTCATGAGATCCGTCGGAAAACCCGGCCAAGGTTGGGCTTTAAATTTCTTTCTAGTAGCAACCAATTTTGACGGAAAAACCTCGATACTGTTTTTTGACAGCTCAAATTTAACACCCATGTTTGCAAGATTGATTAGAGCCATCCTGTGATCTTCGGGGATGAAATCATCTATTTTTATATGCCCGCCGGTAATTGCCGAGGCTATCACAAACGTACCGCCTTCAATATGATCGGGCATAACTCTGTATTCAACGCCTTTTAATTTTCCACCGGAAATAGATAGGGTACTAAGACCCAAACCTGTTATTTTTGCCCCCATTTTAATTAACAGTTTACCTAAGTCTGTAACGTGAGGTTCTGTGGCAGCGTTTTCAACTACTGTGATGTCCGGAGAAGAAGTGGCCATCATTAGAGCCATTTCGGTGGCAGTCACAGAAGCTTCTTCTAAGAAGAGGGTACCAGTTTTTTTCTTGTTCCAGGTGAGGAAAAACCTTCCATCTTCACGCCTCATTTCAACCCCCATCTTTTGCATCATAGAAAAATGGGTATCCAAGAATCTGTCTCCTATTTGGTCTCCCCCAGGAGGTGTAACGATCGCTTTGCCGAATTTGACTAAAAGAGGTGCAGCAAGGACAACCGAAGCTCTAAATTTTGCAGAAAGATCCGGATCCAAGTCGAAAGAGTGTAATCCCGAAGGGTCTATCGTAACCGAATGGCCGTCCCTTGTAACTTTTGCTCCCAAAGTCTCAATAAGCTGAAGCACAACAGAAACATCCAATATATCAGGTACATTTGTTAGAGTAGAGGGGGAATCTGCAAGAAGAACTGCTGGGATTAGCTTCAAAACCGAGTTCTTATTACCTGAAAGGCTAATATTACCTTCAAGTTTTCTGCCGCCAGTAACAATTAATTTTGACATCAGAGATAAGTATACTACTGACTGGGCTCAATCCCCAAATATAGAAAGAGTTCTTTTGCAACTGTGTACCAAAGTGGGGCTGCAGTTTCAGCAGCCCACGGCGAACTCTGAGGAGACTTTAAGGTTACAAGCATTACAAATTTTGGTTTATCTGCCGGGGCAAAACCAATAAATGAATGGTTCGTATTTGTAGAATCATAATGGCCTTCAACCGGAATCTGAGCTGTCCCGGTTTTGCCTGCTACCTTAAAACCAGGAACCTTTGCCCACTTTGCCTCTCCTTTATCCGCCGCTTCGATCATCATTTGTGTGATCTGCGTAGCCGCTTCTGAACTTATCACTTTTTTGGGCGATTCTACTTTAATTTTTTCTTCCCATCCATCGCCCTTTAAGCCGGTTACAACTTTCGGTATTAACATATATCCCCCATTAGCAATTGCAGAAACAGCCCTAACCATTTGAATGCCGGTCACAGCGACTCCCTGTCCGAAACTGGCAGTTGCCAAATCCACCATATTCCAAGTCCCCTTTTTTCTAAGGGGTGGCGCACTTTCGCCTTGTAAATCTATTCCGGTAAGTTGGCCCACACCAAAATTGTCAAAATAACTGTACAAACCATCAGCACCCAATTTTTGTCCCACAAAAACCATTCCGACATTGTCGGAGTCAACTATAACGTCCGTCATCGAAATGTTGGGGTGGTACTTATTGTTCCAAGTTTTTATAAAGTACTTGTCAAGCTTCAGTGGCTCCGAGCAAATATCACATTCTGTATCCGGTTTAACCAGTCCGGCATCTAGTCCTGCTGCCATAACAATCACCTTCATAATTGATCCAGGTTCAAATGTATCGGAAATAACCGGGTTTTTAAAAAAGGAGTTTCCGTATTCACTGTAGTTACTTGGATCGTATGATGGATAACTTGCCATTGCCAATATTTCACCCGTTTTCGGGTCCTCAATTGTGATCGAGCCACCTAACGCCCCATATTTTTCTATACCCTCTTTTAGTTTTGCCTCTGCTAAAATTTGTATTCTTTTGTCGATACTTGTCAATAAATCAATTCCATTAATTGCTGAAACGCTTTTACCGGGCTCTATCAGAATGGGTGACCCGTGAGCATCCTTTTCCCTTCCCAAAAAACCCGGTTTACCGCTTAAAGGCAGGTTGTAGTAGCCCTCCAGACCAAAATAACCAATATCGGCACCGGTTTCGTCCTTGCCTACAAACCCCAAAAGTTGTGCCGCAGTTGAAGCCTCCGGGTAATACCTCGCCTCCCGTGTTTCAAAGCCAATTCCCTTTATTCCTAGGGCTTCGATATTTTTTTTAGTCTCATTATCGATTTTCTGTTTTAGAGGTACGTAGGCACTTTTTTTACTCAAAAGACTAAACAAACGTGACTCATCATCATCTAGAAGAACTGCAAGTTTGTTTGACACGTCAGAAACGTTTGCAGTAAGCTCGTTGGTGTTCGCATAAACAAACCAGGCGTCGGTTCGTAGTGCCCAAAAACTACCATCGCTGGCCAAAATATTTCCCCTTGGTGCAACAGTAATACGAGAAGATTTATATTGACCCTTAGCCCCCTCGGATAGATCCGTTCCCCTTATAACTTGCCAATAAATAAGTCTGAGAATTAATCCTGTAAAAAGAAGCAAATAAATTACAGAGAAAATTATAAGTCTCCACTCGGGTTTGTTTTTTTTCCTGTCACGCATACTTTTTCATTTTCCGCTTTCAAGGAAGTTTGGCAACAGGCAAAATTTGAGTAATATAAACTAAGTTTTCGGGGTTTGTAAAACCCAACTCTTCACTTTTTTGTTGAAGTTCACGGCTCGATAGAGTTTTTACCAAGGTTTCCTCGAGATCCCGTCTCGTGTCGATTAAACTTCCCTCAGTTTTTTCAAATGAAGCGATTTCCAAACCACTGGTTGCGGTTTCTACGGTCATTGCAACCGAGAGGATGGCGAGCACTCCGCATATTGAAATAAGAATATAATTCTTTAAATTTCCTTTCTTGTTTGTATTTTTTACCTGTATTTTTTTGATCATATTTTTTGAATAATTCTCATCTTTGCGCTTCTCGCGCGTCTGTTTAAATCAATTTCGGTTTCTCCCGCTCTTATTGGCGCAAAAGTAATCATTTTACCTTCTCCTGTTTGCCCTTTCCCCTTAATAAATTCTTTTACTATCTTGTCTTCCCCTGAGTGAAAACTAATAACCACTAAACGCCCGTCGCTCTCCAAAAGGTCAAAGGCAACCGGCAAGACCTCTTTTAAATTCGTTAATTCGCTATTTACCGCAATTCTTAATGCTAAAAACGGAAGAGTCGCAATGCTCATTCCGGGCTTTCCCGTACGAAGCCCTTCACAAATTTCGAGCATGTCTCCGACCGTCTCGACGGGTTTAGCCATTCTTGAATGCAAAACCCTACCCGTAATCCACTTCGCGGCGCCGGGATCAAGGCTTACTGAAAATAAATCTTCAAGTTGATCCTCACGCAAGATATTTAATAAATCAGAACCCTTAATATCCTGAGTATTTGGATCAAGACGCATATCAAGTATCGCTTCGGGGTTTTCGAACGAAAATCCCCTTTCAAGGTCCTTCAAATGGATATTGCTTACACCCAAGTCAAGGAGGATTCCGTTTACCGGGGACCAGTTGTTATTTCTTGCAATCCTATCTATATTCACAAAATTACCTTGAACGAGTTTAAAATCCCGGAAAATTTCTAAACGCTTTTGTGTAACCGCAAGCATTGCCGGATCTAAATCAATTCCCAAAACCTGTCCACCCATTTTTAAGATTGCCTCCATGTGTCCGCCATTACCGGCCGTACAATCTATGTACTTCAAGCCTTTTTCAATGTGCAAGCCCTTTATGGCTTCATCTACCATTACCGACTCGTGATATTTATTCTTGGTATTATTTTCCATATTTTTTTGATAGCTGTTCGATGTACTCTGCCGCATTCTTGGCTACAACACTCTCTTTTTCGTCCCAAACTTCTTTGTTCCAGATTTCTACTCTATCCCCCACGCCCAAAAAGTACACTTGTTCAGTTAGTTTCGCGTAATTTGCTAGTCTTTCCGGTATTACAATTCTTCCTTGTTCATCCGGTAGAACCTCATAGGCTGATGCAAATATAAAATGTTCCGTTAGTCTTATTGGTTCGACAATTGATTTATCTCCACCTGTAATTCTTGTCAAAAGTGCGCTTAAAAGACTCTTATTCACCAAAACTAAACACTCTTCGTACCATCTGGCTAATATGTAAGTTTCCCCAAGCTGAGAACGGAAGGCTGACGGCACTGCGACTCGACGGCCTGCAAGAATTTTGGTTGGATAAGTTCCTAGAAGCATAGCGACAATATTTCGAACTGGGCAGGTTCATATTTATTCTGGCTTGATTTGGTAATCACCATTTCTCACCATTAACAACCATTATGATATTTTTTCACAAGATGTCAACCCCAATTTTCACCGAACAAAATAATCGCAAGTGGATCAAACAGTCTAGAAGTTACTTACCACTATGAGGTTTACCATCTGAAGCAAAAACACCATAGCCATCAGACCAGGTAACATATATTGAGGAATCAGGCTGAACAAAAGTTGGCATTGTTACAAAAAACACTCCTTTAGCTACTTTATCTAGCTTATAAATGAACTTTCCATCAATAGAGGTCAATTCGGTTGTATCTGATTGTAAATGAAAGTCGGTAGAAAGTTTACCCATCGACTTACCATTCCCATCACGAAATGTTATCGTAATTGTTCCTCTTTCCACACCTGCATCGTATCTAAACTTTCCAGAAGATTCGGAACCAAGCAACAACGGTCGTTCAATGTCACCGCCTGTTAACTTAACCGTTCCCGGGACGCCCTGTTGACCGCCATCACTAGTAGAATAAACCATGAGGTAATCCATACTGGCGGCGCCGGGAACATTAATCTTCTGAACTTTGAAATTCAACCAATGCCCATCGGACCCTTTAACGCTGGGGTTATTTGTCGGTGTAAGAGAAACCGAAGGCCACTGTGACTGTGGAAGCTCGGGGATAATTTCTTCCTCTTGAATAGAAGAAGTACTTCCTTTCATAGACTTGACTATAAGAATTCCGACAAACGCTACGATCAATACTCCAAAACTTATTAAAATCAATGGAAGATATTTTTTCATGACATTCATAATGACATATCGAAATCGTTTCGTTACCTTAATCCATTTTGAAAATATTCAGATAACTTGTCAATGGCTATTCTTACCTGATTTGCCGTATCCCTGTCGCGTACGGTTACTGTATCGTCGTCCAGGGACTGAAAATCGACCGTAACACACCAAGGAGTTCCAATTTCATCCTGAGCAAAATAACGCTTACCGATATTCCCCCGATCGTCCCACACCACGTTAAACTCTTTTTTGAGATTTTTATAAATTTCGCGCGCTTTTTCGGTTAATTCTAGTTTGTTTCCAAGAAGCGGAAATACTGCCACCTTATATGGAGCGATTTTGGGATCAAGCTTTAATACAACCCTTTCTCCATCCTCGCTATACCCATTAAAAAGAAGAATTCCCGTTAATCTGGAAAGCCCGAACGTGGGTTCAATAACATGCGGTGTATAAACTTCGTTTGTATAAGGATCGCGGTAATCCAAGTCCTTACCTGTATTCTTTGAATGATTTTTTAAATCATAATCAGTCCTATAAGCAATTCCGAACATTTCTTTAAACCCAAATGGATATTTATATTCAATATCCATTGTCTTTTTGGAATAAAAAGATCGCTCGAATTCCTCGTGTTCGCGCCATCTTAGATTTTCCTCTTTTATTCCAAGAGAAAGCGCGAATTTCCACATCTCTTCTTTCCACATATCAAAAACCTTTTCCCAACCTTCCGATTTAATAAAATATTCAAACTCCATTAAGTCAAACTCAAAAGACCGATGAGTAAATTGCCCCATCGTTATTTCATTTCTATAAGCCTTTCCCTGTTGGGCGATTCCAAATGGAATTTTTACACGAGTTGAGTCTAAAACGTTTTTGAAGTTTATAAAAATTCCCTGGGCTATTTCTCCCCGAAGATACGCCATGTTTTTTCCTTCTTCAAGTACACCGAGTTTAATTTCTACTAGTTGATTAAATTTCCTAATTTTTGTCCAATCGAATTTTCCGCATTTCGGACAAGGAATTTTATTTTCGTCAATAATTTTCTCCAGCTCCTCAAACTTAAGACCTTCAACTTTTTTATCCGGAAGAAAATTCTCGATCAGATGATCTGCTCGTGCCCTATTTTTACATTCTTTGCAATCAATTAATGCCTCGTTAAATCCAGCTAAATGACCCGACGCCTCCCAAATTTCAGGTTTGAGAATTGTCGCGGCATCAATCACAACCATGTCGTCACGGTCTAAAACAAATTTCTTGAGCCAGAGATCTCGTATATTATTTTTAAGAAGAGTTCCGGCAGGCCCAAAATCATAAACGTTTGCCATTCCGCCATATAATTCTGAGGATGGATAAACAAAACCCCTCCTTTTGGCAAGAGCCACAACTTTTTCCATTAGGTCCATATTTTGTATTATAATCTATACATTCTAAACATGGAAATACCAACCGCATCGTCGGTTCTCAAGGACGGCGAAACACACGTCTTTTCACAAAATGAATGCCCAGACGGTATTTCGAGAATAGAAATCCACAGACTTGAACAGGCCTCAAGTGTTAATTTTATCTACGAAACAAGAGAGGAAGCAGAAAGACTTGAAAGTAAACTAAGAAATCCCGACGATGAAGCTGGCACTGAACTTTTTAAATCGTTGGAGTCGTCGGCTAAAATAATAAAGGGGTATACAGTTGACGATAAATATAGGATTGGAATAATCGCCAACTGGTCAGATAACAAATCCTTCATATTCGATGTCGTTCAGAATTTGATAGCTCTTAAATTGCTGCCTGAAGATGCTTCAAAGCTATTGGCTTAGTATTATGTAACTTATTTGTTTAACATCCAGACAAAGAAATTTAAAACTGTGGCAAAACTTACCCATGCAAGATATGGATAAAGGAGATACGAAGCTGTTTTGTCGATTTTTGCAAAAGCTTTTATTGTCTTGAATATAAAAATCCACATAATAACTATTACAATGAGGGCAAGAAAAATCTGTTTAGCTCCAAAAAATATCGGGGACCACAATAGGTTTAAAATAAGCTGAATTGTGAAAATTTTAAAAGCCTCTTTCACTTGATTATTTTTGAATCCTTTTTTCCAAATAAGATAGGCCGACACCCCAATTAAAATATAAAGAATTGTCCAAGCGGGACCGAACAACCAGCTTGGCGGAGTAAAGAACGGTTTATTAAGAGTGTTATACCAGGACAGGTCCATAGTTCTCATATTAAACCTAATGTATAATAAACTTCAAGGTGATCTCGCGAATTAAATCAAATTGGCAAAATATTTTGATTGGAATATTGCTTGTAGGAATTTTTGCTTTGGGTTTTTTTATATCTTACCTAACTCTTAAATTGTCGAAAGTATTCACTTCGACTCCCTTCCCTCAAAAGACCTCTATTTCTCCCACCGTCTCCCCAAACCCTGTGGTTTTTGCTCCGCCACCCGAAATCGCACCGGAAAAAGGTGTTTACAACGCGGTATTACTAGGATATGGCGGGGCCGGACATGCAGGGTCTCTGCTTACAGACAGTATTATCGTCATTCATGTTAACACCAACAAAAAAACCGCGGCCATAATCTCCATTCCAAGAGACTTGTGGGTTTCCGGAAATCACAAGATTAATGCCGAAGCATCAATTAATGGCTTTCAAAATGAGGGGGGAGTTATTAAAGATGTTACAGGACTATCCACCGATTATTTTGTCTCTATAGATTTTGATGGGTTTGTAAAACTTATTGACGACCTGGGCGGAATTACCGTCACAGTTCCAAAAACTTTTGACGATCCCCTATATCCCATCACAGGACTTGAAAACGATACATGCGGCAAAACTCCCGATGAAATAAACGCGTTAAAAGCAAAGTATTCTGACTATCAACTGGAAATCCAGTTTACTTGCCGTTATGAACACATACACTTTGATTTGGGGCCGGCAAATTTAGACGGAGCAACTGCTTTAAAATTTGTCCGTTCAAGGCACGGAGATAGTGATTTTGGCCGAAGTGAACGGCAATTCGCGGTTCTCAAGGGGATTTTGGCTAAACTTATTTCTCTCAATGCACTAAGTAAGACGAATCAAACAATCGATACGTTATCTAAACTTGTCAGAACTAATTTGAATATCAGCGCAATCAGAAATTTGATAGATGCAACAGGGCCAACCAGTGATTATATAATCACTGATATTCACTTAAATTTAGAGAACGTCTTAAATGAAGGAAAGTCCGCTCAGGGGGCATATATTCTTTACCCCAAAGCCGGAATGTTAGATTTTTCGCAAATTAGAAGCTATATCGCTAACCAGTTGTAGAGACCCTTAAAAAAAGGCTTCGGCCATTTCCTCAAGTAAATGTATCTTTTTAACAACTTTCAAATGGTTTGGCTGATGTACCAAGGATCTACTGAAATGATCTTTTTTGTTAAACGAAGGTCTTGAGTCATTTATTTCATATTCCTCACGGAATTCGATATCGCTTCCACCCAACTTGTTCTCTTCCGTCAGTTTTCTTTCAATCATTTGGGCAATATATACACGTCCTGCCTTGTTTCACTTCCACCAACCAATTCTCCCTCGCCTCTAAGCACCCTCTCTAGCGGGCGGCAGGTACTACATCCCCCATGGGGACATGTAAACTCATTTTTTGCTCTGGCTTCCTTAATTTTTTTAGCGATTTCAAAAACTTTTTTATACGACTCTTTTATTTCAGGTAGTTTCTTTTCTATCAATCCCTCGTCACGATCCAAATACCAATAAGAGGCTCCTGAAACTTTTCTGCTTTGTGTGTTGGTTGCTAATAAAAGATAAATCGGAAGCTGCAGAGAATCTTCACGCTCCTCATTCCTTCCTGTTTTGAAATCAATTATGTGAACCGAATCGTCATCTTCCACATATTTAAGCCAATCGATTTTGCCGCATAGAATAATATTTTCTTCTTCCGACAAAAAATAATTGGGTAAATTCATCGTACCGACTTTTATTTTTACAGCCTTTTCTAAAATCGGACCGGGATTCTCCTGTAAATTCATAAGCATTGAAATTGCGCGGTTCCTATAACCCATCTCATCTGTGTAATTTGTAAAACCACCCTTTTTGCCGCTAAATTTTAGCCATACAGGATCTAATTTTTTAACAAGTGAGATTTTCAATCTTTCCTCTAAAGGAAGTGTTGCCAACGACTCTATTACCTCATGGACCGCAGCGCCGAGTGCCAACGGTGGGGTTACGACAGTAATCTTGTGACCGGTTGTAGGATCTTTATACACATTTCGCAAAAAATATGCCCGGGGGCACTTCAGAAAATCCGAAATTGAAGAATGGGAAACCCAAACGGCAGAATATTTGTCCTGTGCCATAATCACGATTATACACCAGATTTTTTTGCACCAAACTCCGGTTTTTTAATAAAGAATAATGCTATCCCAAAAATTGTGAATGTAACACCGACAAGAAACCAAGTTTTTGCAATTTCTGCCAACACCGGTTGGGTGACAATAGCTACTATTTGTTTTTCCAATACCGGTGGAGCTTGCAAGTTTCCCGCCAGATTGCCAGTATAACTGCCAATCTGTTTCCAAATCGAAAGAGATAAAATTCCGATCAGAAGAATTGTAACACCGGCAAATGTGAGTCTTTTCCCGGCATCTGTAAGAACAAAGAAAAGACACAAGCATATTACAAGAATTGCCACCGAACTCATCAACAAAAAGGATGAAGTTTTTCCGATGATAGAAATCCATTGAATTTGGTTTCGGTTGATGGGTATATTAAATTTCGAAAGTATCGTGCTAAGTGGCGTCAGCTCATTTATCCCCAAATCCTTTGGGACAAACCCTTTCGGAAATTTACTAATTGGTATATATACGGTTATTTCGCGAGCCTGACCATTAGCAAAACTCAAAATATTAATCACATTTCTGTCTATAAGATCTTTTATATTAGCCGGATTAATTAGATCAGTTAAAACCCGGGCATCGGTCGTGTTGCCACCCTCCCTAACAATTTGTTTTACTGTATAGGTTTTGAGGGTTTGAGAAAGCCCACTATATACGTTACCCCGATCAAAACTTCCCTGCCAAAAATAGGGATCAAGAAGTTGGTATTTTATTATCCCGGCTATAACCGCGATTAAAAAAACGGGGATAAAAAGAATGAATAGTATGGATTTTATAAAAAATTTCATCTAACCAATTATACAAGGTTTGCCAATCTTGAGTTTTGGAGTACAATAGCGGCTAGAATGTCTTGTGAATTATTTGACCATCTTAAAACAATGAACTTTTCAAGCGAGCCTCGCTGTGTTTACGAGGCAAACTGCCCGTTTGCCAAAAGCCGGAACATTAATCTAATCGAGGTGGCTGAATCGTGCCAAGCAATATCAGACGAACAAAAAAGTAATGCCATAACCGAGGAAGACCTACTCCAGGAAAACGAAATCCAATCATTGATTAGTACCTCAAGAGTCAACTAGACTTAAAATCAAGCGCAAGAGAATTTATACAATATCTTAAACCCGTTTTTTCTTTGGGTCCGTCGTTAAATACGTGACCCAAATGACTTCCGCAATTTGAACAAGTTACCTCGGTCCGGGTTATTCCCATTGAGAAGTCCTGAGATTCGTTGATGGCCCCCTTTTCTGCAAAGTCCCAAAAGGCCGGCCATCCCGTTTGAGAATCATATTTTGTAGCGGATGAAAACAGTTTTTGCCCACAGACAGCGCAGACATATATTCCCTTTGTATCATTGTGAAGATATTTTCCGCTTCCCGGTGGCTCGGTCCCTTTCAAAAAACAAACGTTATATTGTTCGGGGGTTAACTTTTTCTTTGCTTCATCGACATCCATGACTTTAGAATAGGCTGTTTTGGATATTTTCGCCAGGATCTTTTTTGGGATAGGAAAAATCCAATTTTACCTCGTGAGTTTCGTTCCAAAAATCAGTATATTTTAGAAATCCGTTGTGTAGCGCATGGTCGTAAATTTTAGTAGTAATTTCCACATCCATCTCACAATATTTCTTTAATTTTGCCAAACTTTCAGCGTCTCCCGCTTTCCAATACTTAACCGCATTCTCCCCCGAGTCGTTTTTCTTGCTTCCCAGTGTTGCCTTGGCCAGCGAATCAAGTGAGACTCTTTTACCTTCCGCTTTTCTTATAATGTCCAGAATATCAAAATGTTTTAATTTAGACCAGTGAGTTGGCAAATACGGAGAAAGTGCCGCGATGTCAAAACCAAACGAATTAAAACCTATTATTCTATCTGCCTTTTCGAACAGTTTGAACATTTCGAGAAAATCAACCTCCCAAAAAGACTGCATCTTACCCTCAATTTCCTTGAAATTTTCATCCAACGTCCGCGAATAAACCGAAGTAATAGATACCCCAAGTTTGCTTGCATCGTATCCATCAATTTCATCAAAAAATTTTTTTGTTTCTGTGTCAAATATTACTTCAAACATTTTTTGGTAAGTAATATTCTAGCTATAGAAAACTCAAAACGAAATAGCTAATTTTTGAAAGCGTAGCCAATGAGGAATATTGAAATACTTGTAAGCACTACTGCAGGACCCGAGGAAATGCCAATATATTTTGCGAGTAAAATTCCTAAAATCGATGAAGTAACTCCGAAGAAAATTGCATACAATTGGAATTGTTTGATACTTTTGGCCAAGTTTTTAGCTGTTACGGCCGGAATTATCACCATCGCCCCCGTCAATAAAGTCCCCAAAAATTTGACGCCTAAAGCAACAACAAGGGCAATCAAAAGCAGGTAAACTAAATTTACTTTTGATACATCGACCCCCTGTGATTTGGCCAGGTCTTCGGAAACTATACCCAGAAGAAGTTTTTTAGAAAAGGCGAATGTGATAATAAAAATGACAATTGCTCCGAAAATGGTTATAACTCCGTCCATGGCTCCTATCTTGTCTATATTTCCAAAAAGCGCCTCAAGTAAATCCGGTTCAGGGGTTATAAGGAGGCCGATAGACAGCGATGCTGTAAAGAAAATCCCAACTAAGGCCTCCGGGTAAACCTCAGAATGTTCCCCCAGGTACCAAATACCAATGGTTGCGATAACTAAAGCGATCAAAGCCCCCAAAAGAGGGTTAACCCCCATAGCCATGGCAATAGCGATCCCGGGAAGGGCAACGTGACTCAAGGCATCTCCAACAAGCGACATCCTTTTAAGAACCATGTAACTTCCCAGGTAGCCGGAGGTGGCCCCTACCAGTGCCCCCACCAATAGAATTAGAATTAGATTAGTGTTCATGGTGTTGATATAAATTAACCTCCTCACCGTACATTTTTGTCAAAGTTTCTTTATCGATGACTTTCAGTGGTGGTCCAAAACATATTTTTTCTCTATTTAGACAAAGGACATTTGCAGCATAGTGGTTAACCACCTGAAGTTCGTGCGAAATGAAAATAATTGTGAGGTCTTCCTTCTTCTGAAGTTTGTGAATTAAAGAATAAATTGTTTCCTCCCCAGTTACATCTACCCCTGCAGTTGGTTCATCAAACAAAAGTACCTGCGGATTGCCTAAAAGTGCATAAGCAATCAACACTCTCTGGAGTTCACCGCCGGACAATGCTCCGATTCGCGTCGCCAGAACTCGTTTGTCATTATGAAAATGATCAGATTCATGTTGAAAACCAACCTCCAAAAGGACTTGATGAATTTTTTCTTTATTATCTTCTTTGAATCGCAAAAATTCACTAACAGTTAGAGGAAGATCTTTTTCAACAAAAAGTTTCTGAGGAACGTAGCCTATGTTAATATTTGAAGCCCATTCAATTTTACCCTCAAAAGGAATGAGGCCCAATAATGCTCTAAAAAGAACTGACTTTCCGGCCCCATTTGGACCAATTATGGCTAGAGTATCATCTCTTTTAATTTCAAAGCTTACATCATCCAAGATGATGTGATTATCAAATTTAACTTTTAGCCCGTGAACAGATAGGACATTGTCTTTCTCCATACAATATTATGATACCATTCTTTTCCCGACTCTTTGAGAGAAAACTTTTCGCTCAATCGTCTCTTCCAGTATTTGATCGGCATCTGTTAAAGTTTTACCTTTTGGCCAAAATCCCAAAGTTGTTAAAAGACTGTAAATAAAATTCATACGAAGATCTTTCAGTTTCTTAGTTTTTTTGAGCTGATTTAAATATCCGAGAATCAAATTATACAAATCAACATTGGTTTCTCCATCGTGAGTAATACGACCAACGATTTCAGCAAAATAATATGCCAACGACACCTTGTTCAAACTTGTTCTAATATCTTTAAAGTCATCGATCATCTCAACTTCAGTAATGTAATCCAGGCCTCGACCTGTCGTTGCCTGAAAATTAATCAGGCTAAAAACTTCGAGGTGCCCCCTTTTACGACTTTTTGGTTTCCTGATCCCCCTCGCAAGTAAACTTAGTCTGCCAAAGTTCCTGCTGAATATTACAAGGATTCTGTCGGCTTCACCAAAGTTACGCCTGGCCAAAACAATTCCGTCTGAAGTATAACTTCGGGGCTTCATCTAAATTCCAATTTTGAGTTCCTTGTCTGTTTTTAAGAAAAATTCTTCTACACGTTTTCCAATTTTTATTGAATATAAAAATCCGTCTGTGCCTGGCTGTTTTTGAATCAAAAGTTTGTAATTTTTAGAAACTTTAAATGGCAATTTGTATTCAAACGTAACTTTGGATACCCCTTCAGGTCTTAACTGAAAAAAACCGGCAAAAACAGTCTTGCCCAGATCTTCATAGGGATCGGTCTTGGCATCTAACCCTTCCGAGGTTATAAGAGTACTCCCTTTAGGTACGTACACCCTTACCCAGGTAGGAAGAACCGAGTTAAGCCAACCATCATGTTTCGCAGGATTTTTATAAGTTATTGTTAAAATTTTAGTAACTGTTCCATCAGAACCAATTTTAATCTCCTGAGTTACATCCTCCGTCGCATAAAGATTTGATTTACGCCCGCCCAAATTCGCATCGTTGATATGAAGATAATCGCCCTCGTAATCTTTAATAGTTCCACCTAGCCCGAAATCCGAAATTGCTGCTTCCACTTTCTGGTCAAACATATAGAAAAGGACATGTTTTTCAATTAGAGACTTAAAACCTGCCTCAAAAAGAGCCGGAAGTTTTTCTTTGGGCTGGCCAAAGGCATTGGCCAAAATAGAATTCATAAGAGGGCCTATTATCTTTTTTCTGTTATCCGAATTTGGCGGACGCAATATTATTTTTCCGGTCAAAGGATCCCAAATTATCGGACCTTCAATATCCGCAAAGCTTTCAAGTTCGTGAATTACCTGAGGGCAGTTGCATTCCGGGTCTGTCTCTGAACTGAAATTTCCGAAACCGGGTACACCGATTGGGCCAATTGCGTCGAGTAAGTTGGTAAGAAGTTGTGTATCAACCGCAACAATTCCGTCAATACTACCTACCCCCAACTTACTAATTGCATTCGTAAATGTTTGCATGCTGACACTAAAATCAGGTGACCAATTCATGTCCCTTAAGCGCAAATTCTGAGAAAGTATATAGGGCCCTTTAATGTATTTTATTATTGGCTCTGGAGCGCGAATCGAAGGTTTATACTGAGCGTCTAAATTGTATATATCGTTTGACGATACGGGCTCGAATTTAGCCTTGTCGACTTTCATCACTGCATAAGCGGTCATAAAACCTCCAGTTGGACGTAACTCTTTATCGTTCTGGAAAAGTATCATGTACGTTCGTGGAGAGTCCATTCCAAGAAGATAAGGGGCGTTTTCAAGCATTGGTTTGCCATTTACAATGAAACTTGAAGCTTCGATTGCCAAATCCTGAACAGCTTTAATCTTGGAACGAATTTTTTTGCCTTTGTAAACTTCCGGGTATCTGTCGGCGTCGATTTGAGAAATTTCATCGCTTACAATCTTTGCCTTTGCTGAAATATTATCTATATTTGGCAAGAGGTCCGGGATAGTTTTCACTATAAAATCTATCCTATCCCTGGTGGTCTGTTCGCCGGTTTTTGCCCCCAGGACAGATGAAGCCCCGCCCTGCAAACCCAATAAGTCAGAATAGGGCTCGATTGTTGTAACGACAATCTGCCCAGCTTCAATTCCGGCCTTTGCGGCAGTGGCCGCGTGATCCCCATCTTTCACATAAGGACCTGCAAAGGGTAAAATTTTAGCCCAGGAAATAAGTTTATAAGCAACCCGAAAATCGTTCAATTTAACGTTCGCCTGTTCAAGGCTAGTTTTTAACTTTGCCAGATCTTTACTTTGAGCATCTTTAGAAAGTTGATTTAACGAGGAAGCAAGTTTAACCCCTTTCTGATAGACCAAGAAACAAGCAACAAGATTGTAGACCAGAAAAACCAAAAGCAATACCATAATTATTGACCAAACTTTTTTGGTTTTACCGGACTTAACTCGCGGGTGATCTTGAGTGTTATCTACCTGAACTGTTGGCGAGGCGTTTTCTTGCAAAACTTCTATTTTTGGAACCAATATAGAAGGTTCTTCTGTTTGTTTGGGCAATTCATTATCTAAATTTATTTTGGTCAAACCTCCAGCCGTATCTTGCATAGTATTAATCATATAACAAAGATTGTAATTCGAGAAGCACTACACTGCACCAACCCCTGTTATCATTGCAATCGGGGTTCTCAAAATAATAAACAAATCCGTTAACAACGATTTTCTGCGTGCGTAATCCGCATCCATTCGGATTCTTTTATCAAAATTTATATTGCTCCGCCCAGTAACTTGCCAATATCCGGTAATACCCGGTTTTACTGTTTGGGTTTCTTTAACATATTTCTCAGTTCCTCTGTATCGCTTTTGCTGTTCATATATCTCGTCAGCATGGTACGGTCTAGGGCCAACGATACTCATTTCTCCCCTTAGAACGTTAAATAGTTGAGGCATTTCGTCTATTGAATACTTTCTTATAAACTTCCCAAATTTACTAACCCTCGGATCGTCATGCAGTTTAAAATTCGACCTTTTCCACTCTACATAGAGTTTCTTGAATCTCGGATCTTTGGTAATAAGATAGTCGGAATTAACCGGCATTGAACGGAATTTATACAAACGGAAGATTTTACCGTCCTTACCAATTCTCTTCATGTGTTTATTGGTTCTTTCTACAAGAGCGGGGCCAGGCGAAGTTATCCAAATAATTACAGCTGTTAGAAGCATCACCGGTGAAAAAAGAACAATCAAAGAAATAGACATTACTATGTCCATTATTCTTTTTACAAAATTGTAATACATAACGGGATTATATCAGAGCAGCTCCGTTCTATTTTCCGCCTTCAATTTTTCAACCACCTTTTTTACATTCTGGGCTTTACTTTTTGAACAAATCAAAAGCGCGTCAGGAGTATCAACCACTATAATATTATCTACATCAACAATCGCTATTAATCTCCCATCCTTGTGGACCAACGCATCCGAGGTGTCGATGTTTATAATTTCGCCGCCCTTGGCGCTACCATCAATAATTACATTTCCAAAGTCATCCTTCTTGCTATTTTCCCAAACCTCTTTCCAATCACCGATATCGGTCCAGTTAAAATCGCCATGAACAACGTAAAAATTTTTTGATTTTTCTGCCACCGCATAATCTATTGCTATTGCAGGCATATCTTTATAAACATCCTCAATTTTTTCTCCCTTTCCAATCCTAACCAAATGCTTGGTAATTTCCGGGGCGTAATTTGCAATTTCCTCCAATAAAACATCTGCCCTCCATACAAACTCACCGGCATTCCAATAATACTCTTTTGATTCGGTGTACTCTTTAGCCAATTCTAGAGGTGGCTTTTCCACAAACTTCTCCAGTTTAAAAAAAGCAACATCACCAACATCATCCAGCCTCTCCCCCCTCTTTATATGGCCCAAGCCAGTATGGGGATATCGCGGGGGTACACCTAAAGCAACTAATACTCGCTTTTCATAAGCTATTTTCGCCGACGCTGTTAATACCTGAAGATAACGATGAACCGGACTAACCAACCTATCTGCGGCCTCAGTAATTATTACTGCGTCTTTATCTAATTTACTGATAATATATGCCCCCAATGCATGGGCTGGTCCGGTTTCACGTCTGGCTGGCTCAACAACAATGTTTTCTTTCTTAAATTCCGGAATCTCTCTTAGGATCTCTTTTTTGTAGTCTTCGGAAACAGTAACACAAAAAATCCTGTCGATCGGAACCAATTTTTGAAACCTAAGAAATGTCAGCTCTGTTAGCGTTTGGTTCTCTAAAAATAACGGGAGAAATTGTTTTGGAGTCTTATTCCTGGATCTTGGCCAAAGACGAGTTCCGCCCCCCCCTGCGAGAATCAGGGCATACAAATGGTCTTTATATGAGTCTGAGGAATCTTTTCCGGAAGGTTTGTTTGTTGAATCGTTTTGCATTTGTACGTAGATTATCAACTAAAAACTTATTTTTTTCAAATCTCTTCACTGCTTTTATCAGACTCTCAGGTTTTTGTTCATCAAAGAATATACCAGTTTTACCGGGAATGACAGTGTCAATTGCCCCTCCCTTTTTGTAAGCAATTACCGGAACACCCATCGACTGTGCCTCAACTGCCACAATTCCAAAATCTTCCTCCTGCGGCATAATAAGCGCTTTTGCACCTGAATAGTAACGGACCAATGCTTTTTCCGATACTGCTCCTACAAGTTTAATATTTCTTTTTGCTTTTTTCTTCAACCTCTTTTCTTCGCTGCCAGTTCCTACGACAACGAGAGGGATTTCTAATTTGTTAAAAGCGGCAATCGCTAAATCAACCCTCTTATATCCCACCAGCCTACTAACTATCAAGTAAAATTCTTTTTTTGACTTTTGGATAGTATTCCCGAATTTCGAATTTAGACTCTTGAGTTCTACCGGAGGATAAACTATCACCGAGTTTCTTTTGTAATATTTTTTAATTCTTTTTTGGACTTCACCGGAAATGGCAATCATAACGTCAGGTTGCTTTGAGGCTCCTAGGTCCCACCTTCTAAGAAAAAAGACAAATGGTCTTGAAATTACTCCAAAGAAAGGGAAAAATTTAAAAATAGGTGGCGGATTTTTGAAATAACTGTCATGAGAACTCCAAAGATAGCGTGTTGGTGTTAAACAATAACAAATGTGTAATTGATTATGCTTTGTTTTAATTCCCTTTGCCGCTTCGCTGGTCACCGAAATAACTATATCAAAACCAGAAAAATCAAAGGACTCAAAAGCCAGAGGCATTAACGAAGCAAAAAATTCGTGGTTGGATTTTGCAAACGGAAATGTCTGTAAAAACGAAGCTACTACCTTTGGAAAAACTTTTGCCCACTTGGCATTTTTTTTATCATAAACCGAAGTATAAAGAGGTGCATTGGGAAAAATTTCGTGGAGAGCGAGGAGAACGCGCTCAGCGCCCCCCCACTTATTTACTCTGTCATAAACTATCGCCACTTTCTTTTTTGAATAAGCTTTCATATATTTTCAGGGTTTGAGTGGCCATTTTAACCCATGAATAGCCTTTTGAAAACTTTTGGCCTTCCAAAATTTTCTTCCGGCGCGTAACCGCGTCTGTCTCTATCACGCTTCTCATAGCATTTTCAATCGAAGAGGGATCAAAAGGATCAAAATATGTGGCGTGTTTTTCATAAATTTCTTTAAATACCGGAATATCGGATGCAAGTAGAAGCGTTCCACAACTCATTGCCTCAAGGCCGGGAAGACCGAAGCCTTCGGAAAGCGCAGGGGAAACAAATCCCAAAGAATTCTTATACAACGAACCCAATTCAGAGTCCGGCACAAAGCCTTTAAGTTTTACATATTCATCGGCTTTTAATCCGGTAATCACTTTTTCGAGTCTTTTTGTAAAAACATTTCTCGCAGAAGCAATCATAAGTAAGACTTTTCTATCGACTTTTTCATTAAGCAGCACCATTGCTTCAATAAGACGGTTGAGATTTTTGTGAGGATAAGCGTTTCCGGTATAAATAAAGTAGGGGTCATTATTTTTTGTCCGATTTAGGGTTATCTTGTTATCAAAACCTTCGTATATAGTTTCTATTTTAGAATCCGGCAGGTTGTAATATTTCTTTAACCCCGCTCCAACAGCATATGAAGGCACAATTATCCGGGAAGATGCAAGGACTGCTCTCCTAAATACAAATTTATAAACAGATTGCTTTAAAAAATATAACGGCCCGGGTAAGGTGGAAGCAGAAAGACCTGCAAAATCGTGCATAAGCATATCGTGAATCGTAACCACAAACATTCCTTTATATAAAATGGGTACGTTAAAATGTGGGAAATGAACAATATCCGGTTTTTCTTTCGTGATTATCCCCGGAAGGAATATTTGCTCTGCAAAACTATAGTGGCGCAAATCAACAAGCACCTTTTTCCAATTAGCGGAAAGTTTCAAGCTATCAAAATATTTCTTTCTGAGAAGAATTGTGTATTCATTTTTTTTATCCAGCTTACCCAGTTCCTCAACAAGATTGATTAAATACCTACCTAAACCGGCGTTTTCCAAACCGTAAAGTCTACCGTCAATAATTATTTTCATTTAGTATGAAGAAAGTATCGCTACCCGCACGTACCGAACAATCTTAAAAAGATTGATTCCCAGAAGGACGAAGTAGTCGAACCAGACCGGATATCTTTTCCACAAATTCTTTCTAAAAAATCTTTCCATTGAAGCAACCCCCGACATTCTAAGCTTTTTTCTCTGCTCTCGGGTTACTTTATACTTCCACTTCGCGACTTTTCCCTTGGTCACCCCTTTTAAATGTGTAATATATACATCCGGATAATAAACAAGTTTGTAACCCAACTTGGAAATCTGGTAACAAAGGTCCACGTCTTCTCCGTCAAAGAAATAGCCTTCATCATACCAACCAACCTTGTCCAATATTTTTTTCCAACTTAAGAAAAAGGCCCCTTGTATAGCCTCTACCTCATGGGTCGATGTATCCGGAATGTATTCATAATAGTATTCCCGGGTTTTACCGAGAACCAATCGGTTGAAGGATATCCATGGTGTGGGAAATCTTCGACGAACATCTTTATCCATCGAGCCGTCAGGTAAAACCAACTTACAAGTCACCGCCCCCACCTTGGGATGCTCTTTAAGGTACCTAACAGTTAAGCCAAACACGTTATCATGAACGATTGTATCCGGATTCAAAAACAAGACCATATCACCCCGAACTAGTGGTTTTGCGCGATTGTTTCCCGCAGAAAAACCATTGTTTGGTCCCTCGATAAGTGTTACCCATGGGAATTTTTTCTTTATCATTTCAGGGCCGCCGTCAGTTGAAGAGTTATCCGAAACTATTACTTCCATTGGGACTTCGTGCATATGAGATTTAACTGAGTTGAGACAATCCTCAAGAAGCTCCTTGGTATTATAATTCAAAATTATTACGGATAATTCAGGTTTTGTGGCTGTCATATGCTGTATCCTCGTAAATTCTATCGAGATATTCACTCATTTTATACCAACTAAATTTTTCTTCAACCAGCTTCCTTGCATTTTCAGCAATGAATTTTGCCTTTTTCTCGTTTCCAATAATTTCAAGGGTTGACTGGGCGAGGGAGATAGGTTCATCCTGAACTATAATATTTTCTTCATTGGTAGCTCCCAAGCCTTCCGCTCCGACAGAGGTTGTGATAAGTGGAAGTTTTGCCGCCATTGCAGCAAAATGTTTTAATCTTGTTCCCCCCGGACCTCTGAGAGGTGATACGAAGGCTGTAGATTCATAGTAAGCATTTCTTATACCCTCCTGGTCATCTTCTCTAAGATTGTCTACAATCACGTTTGTCCTCCTTCTATTTAGTATCGACTCGGGAATATGTTGCCCGACAATCCACACTTTCACAGACGGATTTTTCTTATGAATGAGCGGAAAAACTTCATCGAGAAGTAATTCTGCGGCTTCAACATTTTGCAACCATTTAAAATTTGCGACGAAAAGAATTTTTGGATTCTTTTGACTCCAGCTTCCCTTAATCTTAAAAAAATCGAGACTTACACCGTTGGGCACCAGACCCACATCTAAATCGGGTGCAAGTTTAAGCATTTCTTTTTTGTCTGCTTCAGACACTGCGACAACACCATCAGCTTTTTTCCAAAAACTGGTTTCCCAAAAACGGAGTTTGGCTACATCTATAGAAAGAAGTATTCTTACAAAAATATTCTTAATACCCTTCACAAAATGTCTGTACACGAGGTATTCAATGGTCTGCTCCACAAGAAGAATGGGAATTTTGGTTTCGGGTATGTGAGGCATAACATAAAAAGTTTCAGCGTGTATGAGATCATATTTATTTTTTTGAATCTCAGCTTTTACGGCTCCTTTTTCTTTAGGAGATAAATTTCTTATAACCAGAAACGGATAAGGGCCAAAACCTGTCAGAAGAATATTTCTCAGGGTCCAGGGGGATTTAGACCTCTTGAAAACTTGAACCTCTTTACAATATTTTTCAAGCTCGGAGATAAATTTTTTTTCCTGATCGTCCTTGATCAAAGAAAAAAGTGTAATATCATGCTTTTTACTTAAATCTTTTATGAGATTATAAGACCGTATCTGTCCTCCCGAAGAATCCGGAAAAGGGAGATATGGGGTCAACATAAGTATTTTCATAAAGGTTTATTTTTTATCAAGAAAAATACTTCGATATAATCGTAAGTATTTTCATTTGGTTTTTACTGCTTGGTGTAAATCAATAATTATAAACTTGTCAGTTTTCTGTATAGTTTTGAATCTTGACGCTATCATTTTCGTATCGGCACTGCCCAAGTCAACCGAAACATAGTAATCAGCCCCTTTTTCGATGATATTATCTATTGCATCGTCAATTGCCGGCCAACCGGAACGCTTTGTTGCATACAAAAATGCAGTATCACCATTGTATGGAGCTACAACAATCGCGTCTTTTGAAGTAATTTTGTCCACTTCGGTACCTGCAATAAGAATCTCTGGATGATTAATATTGTAATTTCCAACAACCTGACTCCACCCGGTAACCAACATCACCCAGACAGAAATGAACAAAGTGATCCTTACCAACCATCTATTAAAATTTTGTTGATGCCACAAATAAACAAACCCCGCCGCAAGTGTTAAGGCAATAACTGGAATTGATTGAATCTGATAATAATCGTGCATAACATTAGCCGAAGCAACAGTTACGACATACATAAATATCCCCACCAAAAACCATTGAATAAATAAATTTTTAACCTTCGTATTAAAAATACCGAAAACGAACGGAATAAGACCCAAGGAACCCAATATCAAGTGTCCCAACCGCTCTCCAAAAATCCAATACCAAAATGAGGGTTTAAATCTGATTCTATCGCCATTGAAAGCCCAAAGATAAAAAGGAATTCCTTCCGGAAATTTCGATATCCAAGCACGCCAAAGAACAAACGGTAAAAACGCCAGAACAAAAAAAGCGATCGACTTAAAAAGAATTTGCTTGTCTTTAAAAATTCTCTTTAATCCATATTTCTTAAGAGCAAGATAACACATCGGAATGATATAAAAACCCATGTAGGGTTTTATCAAAAGCATTGCTGCGAAAAATATTCCGGAAAGGTATAAATAGTAGTCACCGTTGTCATCAAAAAATCTGATAAATGACCAAAGTGAAATTACCCCAAAAGTTACACCCATTGGATCAGGGAGTATTACCCGAGTAAAATAAATATTATACGGAATAAATAAATAAAAAAATGCACTCAGGAGCCCACCCCATTTACCAATAAATCTTTTACCAATAAGATACAAGAAAAACGAAGTAATTAAGGCACAGGAAATAGTAACCAGTCTCGACCAAACTTCCATAGAAAAAACGGAAGAGGTGTTAGTAAGCAATGCTGCAATAGCATTGTAAAATGGAAACTCTACCATTCTATACCCATTTGGGTTAAAGACGCCGGTTTGAACGCTTGAGATATCATGATATCTGGGGTAAAGAAAATTAATAC
Organism: Candidatus Woesebacteria bacterium; assembly: GCA_016432365.1. Classification (GTDB taxonomy): domain Bacteria; phylum Patescibacteriota; class Microgenomatia; order UBA8517; family UBA8517; genus GWB1-39-10. The sequence continues at coordinate 557,071 of CP066686.1, read as the reverse complement.
CCTTATCTACATACATACGAGTGACAGATGCCGTATCCGCCTGTCTCCAAGAATGCCAATCAGCTATTGGATTTTGTATTCTGTAAAGCCTCACAACGAAGCCCATAACTAAAATTATTGATAAAATTAAATACTCGAAAAATTTAGATCTAAAAAAAGGGGTATTATTCTTGTTCATATTGTTTATTTTTAACCACATAAACGGCTAATCCTAATAATAACCAGAAAATTGTCGCAAATTTTGAGGCTTCGAATAAATCGATAAACAAAGCACTCAAAAATGTCCCAAAAATTCCTCCAAAAAGACCCACCATGAATCCCAACGAAAGTGGGTCTAGTTTACGAATTACCGGAATGGAACCAACAAATGTATTTCCTATTCTAAAAAATATTAGCCAAAAAGCCAAAAATCCGAACAATCCGGTCTCTCCCAAACTTCTCAAATAATCATTGTCTGTTGCAAGATCAATAGAAGAGTAACCTGTACCCAATACCGGGTTAATTTTAAAACCCCGTATAGCCCTGGGCCACTCTACATATAAACGGATTGATGTTGATCTATCTTCAACAACCGGAACCGGCGCCGGCGTTGGAGTACTTAAATCCACCCGCTTGGTCGGAAGAGTCGTTTCGTCAGCGTATACAGTAATAGACGGATTAGTCATTCCAAAAACTTTTATCAACTGCCTGAACCTTTGGTTAACTCCGGATGACATCAGAATTAGAAACACACTTACAACTAACACAACTGCAAGCCCTTTAAATTTTTTGAGCATCATCAAAGCAAAAGTTACCGCAGCCAAATAGGAAATTTGACCCGTCCTTGAAAGTGAATTAATAAGAAGCCAAAGACCGGCCCCCGATACTAGTGAGAATAAAATTTTGCTAAAATTATCTTTCAGTAAAAAAATAAAAGCAATAAAGATCGGAATAACCAGAACTATAAACGCCGCTAAATCATAATGCCCGGCAAACGTTGAGTTAATATGACTCCCCGGTATCCAAAAAAGAGCCACGCCCTTGGAATACTCCATATTTTGAGTAATTATTACGGGAAAACGAAAATACATTTCCCCGATCCCGTATATAAATACTGCGACGACAACTATCAACAACACCTTTATATAAAAGTCCAAATTTTCGGATACTTTGTCCCTTGCCAATAATGTTATTGTCGCCAAAAAAGGCACCGCATACTCAATTCTTCTTGCCCAATGCAAAAGACCTAGGGATAGCCCAACCGTTTGGGTAAGATATACCCCCGAAAAAACAGATAAAAGTCCCACTCCAAAAAATATTAAAAAAGCCTGAACAATTTTGTCACTAAAAAAAGACTTAAAATTGGGAACGATCTTAATCAACGTAAAAACTGCTAAAGTGAAAAGAAGCAAATCTTCAAAACGTACCGCCACGTAGGTTCCTGAAACGTTGACTAATGGAAATTTTGGAAATAGCGGAACGATTATTAAAACAGCGGCGATTAAATATTTTGAAATTGTGTTAAATCGAGACAAAAGCTTTGACATAAATTTTGGCGATTTTAGGATCGACTAAACTATAGAACAAGATTCTAAGAAAGGCGCCAAGTTTGAGAGTGAACGTCAGAGCAGGTAATTGCCAATGAGGGTAGTGTTTTTTGTAAAAAAGCTTCAAGTTCTGCATTTCAAAAATCGTAGCCTTTTCGCTTCCGTTGGTCATTTGTCCATAGTGAACTATTTTCCATTCCGGCAAGTACCACGATTCCCACCCGGCTTTATAAAACCTATATGCAAGTTCTACCTCCTCAACATACAGAAAGAAGTCCTCGTCAAACAGTCCCGCCGCATCCATCGCTTTCTTTCTCATTAAAAAGTATGCTCCGGTTACCCAATCCTGCTTCTGCGATTTCTCAAAATAATTCTCATTTTTGTAAAACGGAGAACCCGGATGAAGTGGATGGTAAGGCTTCATCAACCTATCAACCCCAGGGATATCATCTATAAAAGTCATCCATGCAAAAACTCTATGCAGTGTGGGAAAATATCCACCTGAACCTTGAAATGTTTTTCTATCGGAGTTAAGAAGTGCACATGAAGAAAGTCCCACCTTAGGATGTGCATCCATCCACTCAACCATTTCTTTAAATATATTTTTATCGATTATTAGAGTGTCCGAATTCAAAAGTAAAACATATCGGCCACGAGCAATCTTCATTCCATAGTTGTTGTTTTCTCCAAACCCATGATTCTCATATTTTTTTATTAAAGTTACCTGAGGAAATTCTTTAGCAACCATTTTGGGAGTATTGTCGCTAGATGCATTGTCTACAACTATTACTTCACCCGATATTCCATCAAGCGCCTTGTAAACAGATCTTAGACAATCACGAAGCATATCTTCGATATTTGTAGCTACTATTACTATTGAAACGTCAATGTTTTTTCGTGACATATTTGGAATTATACCTTAATTTTTTTGCCTCGGATATCAAACAGTGTCTGTTTCCAGGACACTGCAAGCACCCAAGCAAAAAAAATTATTCCTACAAAAACTGCGATGCGCACTGGCACGGCGCTGGGAACGTATCTAATGATTATTTTTTGTCTAAATTTAGTCCCATTTATCACCGAATAATTCTCCTCACTTTTAGGTTCGTACCCATTAACGTAAAGGCTTTCTCTAAACGGGTGTGCAATTTGCTCCAGAAAGGTACTCCTGGTTTGATCACGAATAAGTGTCTGGGCGTTTTCAGGAGGATAATTCAGTCGATACGTAGGAAGTTGGATGTTATAAACAACCGATTTGTCAAACTGATTTTTGTACCACACCATCACTTGCTCCCGGGTAAAATTCGTAAAATACCCACGTCTTAATGAAGTTTCCAAGTCAGCAGGTTCATTGGATTGTACGGAATCAGGCGGGGGAACAGGAAAATCCGGATTCGGAAGCAATAAATAAGATAAAAATACTGCTGATAATATTACACTTAGTAAAATTATTATTTTTTTCATATAGTCATATTACTTACCACCTAAACCCTGTACGGTATTTAGGTGTTTGAGATAATTCTCTCTTCTCCTATTACCGTTACACGACCATTCTCTACGATAATCTCTTCGCCGTTTTTTAAGAGATAAAGCTTCTTTCCATTATAGTTTTCCTTAATTTTTTCGTACAAAGACTCTTCGTAATGAGGATATATATCGAAATCAACGACTTTCAATGGCGATATTTCGTTGGCGCCCAATTCATTATCCACGAAACTCCAAGTTGCAATTTCAGTTGAATTCGGGCATAGCACCATTGCGCCGGCAGAGGAGCCAACATATACCGTCTTTTTTAGAATATCTGCCATTGCGTTATCAAGTGAGCATCTCTTCATCCAATACAACAAGTAGCCGACCATACCACCAGCAAACCACACGACATCTTTATTGGCAATTTTTTCAATAACACTGTCGTTCCCGTAATCTTCCAAAAGTATTTTTTCCAATTTGATGTCTAGCGAATTCAATAGGCTCCATGACCCACCATCTTTCCAAGATTCCCATCTCTCACCATTTGCAGCAGTAGGAATATAGGCAATGCTCTTATCTTTGAATCCTCCAAGGTACTCTTCAAGTTTTTTGATTGAATCGGGGTGTTTTGCCTCAGAAGCCAAAAAGAGTCGCATAGATTTATTGAAAAAGTCTTGCCCTTCCTAATTTATAATTTAGGTTTTTGTTTTTGCGTTCTCCAATAACTTTAGCAGGAACGCCACCAACGATTTCGAAATCCGAAACATCTTTTGTAACAACAGCCCCGGCTGCAACAACCGCCCCTTTACCTATTTTTACTCCGGGAAGAATGATTGCACGAGGACCGATAAATACATAATCTCCGATTACAACCGGTTCAACTTTTGCCAAAAAATCATCACCTTCCAAGTCATGCTCGGAGTTATAAATCATGACACCGGAAGCAATATCAACATGGTTCCCGATAGTCAAACGATCTCTTCCATCTAAAAATGCATGATCACCAACAACTGTGTCATCTCCAATAACGACATTATTCGGATCAAAAAAATTTGCCCACATATGAACCACAGAACCTTTTCCGATCTTCATTCCGGATAACATATAGAAGAACTTTCTAAAAACATGGGAGGGTATGTGGCCCACCCACCTCAAAATCATTAACTCAAAATCCAAGAGATAATTATATAAGCGATTAAATATTTTTGGAAACGCTTGACTCGGAGTCAATTTTTTTCCAGTTTTATCTTTGAACATAATATTTGTAATTAATTCTATTGACTGGCTTCCAGAATCTTCAAAGTTTCTCTGGCCGTTGCTTCCCAGGAAAACTTCTTTGCCTGTGCCAACCCGCGAGCAACCATATTATTATACTTCGCTTGAGGGGCATTTATCACCTCAATAATTCCGTTCGCTATACTTTCTGTGTCCGTCGGGTTTATCAATATCCCACTATTTTCCACCACCTCCGGTAGACTGCCGACATCAGATACCACCACCGGCACCCCACTTGCCATGGCGTTAAGCGCGTCAAGCCCAAAACCTTCCCAAAATGACGGTAACACAAAAACTTTTGCACCCTTGATGATTGCTGGCTTGTCTTTTTCTGAAATAAAATCAGTGAATACAATTTTATTTCCTAATTTCAACTCACTTACCTTTTTATATATCGAATCAAAAAGCCAACCCTTTTTTCCTGCTATAACAAGCTTAAAGTTGGGGAATCGTTGGGACACCCGAGCGAAAGCATCAATTAATCCCTCTAAGTTTTTGCTTGGTTTCAAAGTCCCCATATATAACACATAGTCATCAACTATGGAGTACCTATTTTTAACACGTCGCACATCTTTTTCTAAAATATCAGGATTAAACCGTTTCGGATCGAAGCCTAAATATGTAACGTAAACTTTTCTTTTTGAAAATAGGTAATGTCGTACAATGTCTTTCTTTGTACTGTTTGATATCGCAATGACCGACTTTGATACAAAAATACTAATAGCACTCCACACACTTAACTGCCAAAAGTCTTTTTTTTGAAATTGTCCCGAGAATTCGAGGTATCCAAGGTCCATAATTGAACAGACTCTAGGCATAGGGGCAAATGGCGGAACATAATGGCTTGGTGAGAAAAAAATGTCAGGCCTGATTTTATTAAAAAAAAGATTTGGCACAAGTTTTGTTAATATCCAAACTCTGTCTCCGGAAATAATTTTATATTTAAAATTTTGCGTTTCCTTCGGCATGTCGGGATTTGGTTTATTTTTAAGATAAACTATGAGTTTATGAGGATTCACCCCCTTTTCCTGTAGTTTTTGTAGATTCCAAATAACCTGAAAGGCATATTCGTTTATCCCTACCCTATTAACCACATTGGCTTCATTTCCGTCTATACCAATTATCATTTTATTCGTTCATTATATACTTCGAGTGTCTGTTTGGCAGTCGCTTCCCAAGAGAGCTGTTTGACTCTCTCAAACCCATTTGTAATCAATCGTTTGGGTCCACGTAACGCCTTCGTAATCCCTTCGGCAATGGAGTTGACATCATATGGGTCCACAAGTACCGCAGCCCCGCCGGCCACCTCAGGCATCGAAGAAACATCAGAGGTAACTACCGGAGTCCCACAAGCAAAAGATTCAAGAATTGGCATTCCGTAACCTTCGTATAAGGAGGGATAGACCAAAGCCTCTGCCCCAGAATAAAAAACCGGCAGTTCGCTAAACGGAACATGTCCCGCGACCCGGATATTTCTGGTTTCTTCAATTTTAGAATATTTAGAATGTCCGACAAAAACGAGTTTCAAATCCATCCCGGCCCCAGCCAAATCAAAAGCCTTAATAATCCTCTCTGTATTTTTTCTTACATTTATCCCAACCGCTAAGACATATCTGCCCGATATTTTGTATTTTTTCTTTAACTTTTCGATATCGTAATTTTTGGACGGCTTGAATATGTTTGCCGGAGCTTCCGGAATAACCCTTACGATTCCACCGTTAAAACCCAATTTGATTAGATCGTCTTTTGTTGCAAGTGACGGAACAATTATCCTGGCGGATTCTTTTTTTACCCACGAAAGTCTTAGTTTATGGGTTTGAACGATGTCTCTGACAGTGTCTTTTGGAAATAGGCTTGGATACAAAAGAGGAGCCAAATCGTGAATTGTTGTTATTTTAAAAGCCTTGGAGGGAGGCTCTGTCCAATCAGACGTGTGGAGAACGTCTACAGGGCCCAACAATTTCTCTATTGGCATTGTGTGAAGTCTGTTCCAGACCAAGTTTGCAAACACGGGTGGATAGGCAAATACTTTTGTTTGGACATTAGATTCCTTGTAGCTCTCTGCCAGATCTTTGAGCTCTTTAAACCTTCTCAAAGATCCCCCGAATAAAATATATTCATTCTTTTTGTCGATAGACAAAAGACCCTTCACCAAACTTTTGGTATAAGTGGAAACTCCGGTTCCAAAAAGTGCTTGTGATATATCAATTGCTATTCGCATATTTATAAAAAACCACTCCGTTAAAGTTATATTCCTGTGTCCTATTATAACCCAAACTTTCGATTTTCAGTCTCACAACATCTTTTGGGTCAAATATTTCCCAAACATACCTTGAAAGCCAAATTTCCTTATCTTTGGTGTTAAGATCCGAGATATTTACAATCTGCCCACCTTTGTCGTAATAAATCAAAGCTTCCTTCTGAGAATTTGCCGGAAAGATTATCTTTTGGGTTCCTATGGCTTTTGCCGCACTTCTCCAATCCTCTCTTTGAAATCTTGAATTAGTTAAATAATAAAAGGTGCTCATAATATTAATTGAGACTATTGAAATTAATAGTATTTTTGAAAATTTTCCGGAGTTTTCGATTCCTGTCGAAACCAATAAATATAACGCCGGCAAACAAAAAAGGTACCTAAAGTATGTAAGTGTGGGTATTTTAAAACTAATCAGAACACCAAACACAATTGGTAGTACCAGCCAGCCCCAAAGTAGTTTGGAACCTTTTCTGGCTTTAAATAACAAAAAGCTGAATAAACATATCGCTACCAAGACAACAATCGCATATGACAACTTGTCATCAAAACTAATTCTTCCGAGAATGAATTTTGTTGGAACTAAAGTTATATTTTTAAAAGTTACGATTCCTAAAATGTTCCACCAGTCCGAACCCTCTAAAGAAACTCCGGACACAAGCTGTTTTATGAATATCGGTAGCCAAACAGCAAAAACCGCAAAAACCGGAATATGGCTTAATACTAATTTTTTCCATTCTTTTGAACTAAAAAGCCAAAAAACCGGAATCATCAGAAGCGAAATATAATCGGTCATTGAAAGCGTCGCCAAAATTATCGAAAATAGAATCCATTTTTTCTTCAAAAACAAGTATATAAGCGTTGTAACCAAAAGCGCAGCCAGAGAATACGTTCTTGCCTCCTGTGAATAATAAACATGCAGCCCCGAAGTAGCCAAAAATAACGAAGCGACCATGCCTACGTTTTCATTGAATAGATTTTTACCAATTAAATAAACAATATAGATTGTAAAAACTCCGAAGATTATTGATGGAAAACGCAAAGCCATTTCTGAATACCCAAAAAGCTCTGACCATGATTTTAAAATTAAATAATACAAAGGCGGATGAAAATCGCCGGGTAAAAATTTAGTAAACAATTCGACTATATTCATCTTTGCCGCAAGCGCAGACGTTGCTTCGTCAAGCCACAAAGATTGATTCAGAGAAATCAAACGAAGCGCTAGCCCAAATACAAGAATCAGGTATATCATTTGGCACCCTTCATCGTAAACAAATATTCTAAAATTCCTATAAATATCCCAAAATCATAAACGACTTTAAAAATCATAAATCTTAGATCGTGAATCTTAAATCCCTTATACATGCCAACGACCACCGAAACAGGAAATGAGGATCTAACTAATCCACCCAAATAGCCTAAATATCCAAACTTATATGTCCTCTTCCCAACCCATTTTGCATGATTGTAAATTTCAATTAGATTGTCAGGGTTTTTATGAAAAAAAATAGCTCCGGGAGCGTTAACCGCCTCATACCCTAACTTTTTATAAAGACTCCAGTCGTCATCATAGCCACCGGGGGTAAACCCACCCACTCTTTCAAACTCGGTTCGCAATATTGCCCTAAAAACCGGCTGGTGATCGGGATAATTTTTTGGATGACGCCGTTTTGGTTCCCATCCCTCGTTTATATTCCAATACCTCGCCCAGACATTGTCCCAATTGGCAACGTATTCCTCTTTACTAAAAGTGCCTTTAGAAATACCCGACTCGATAGGTGCTACAAGTTTTTTCAAAAAATTCACATCAAACATCATGTCAGCATCAACAAATACCAGGATCTGCCCCTTGGCAAATTTCGCTCCAAAATTCCTTGCAGCCCCGGCCCCTTTGTGATTTTGTTTTGCAAACCTAAAATTAGGAATTGTCTTTTTAAATTTCCTAAGAATTTCCAAAGTACCGTCCGTCGAACCATCATCTATAACCACCGTTTCAAAATCGGAAACTGATTGTTTCCGTAGCGACTCAATACACTCCCCAAGTGATTTTTTCTCGTTATAAGTAGGAATTATTATGGAGGTCATTTATTGGTAAATTATATATTTTTTGAATAAATACATATAGAGGGTTAAAATATCAGAATGAGGAAACCAGATCAGGTAGCGGCGCATTTCGATAAAATTGCAAATTCTTACGCTTTATACAAAAAAAATAACCATTACTACTACGACAATCTCAAAATACTTCTGGCGTCGTTCATTCACCCAAAATCGAAAGTTCTTGAGATCGGTTGTGGCACCGGCGACCTGATCGCTTACTTAAAGCCTGAATATGGGGTGGGTTTTGATATAAGCAATAAGATGATCGCCATCGCAAAAAGAAAACACAAGAATATTTACTTTTCAACACACTGGCCTAAACAAAAATTTGATTACATTTTTATGAGTGATGTAGTCGAGCACCTCGAAAATCCCAAAGAAACATTTCGTAGAATTTCCAAACTTATGAATTATAAATCTATCTTTATTTGCACTATGGCGAATCCTATACTGGAGCCAATTTTGATGGTAGCAGAAAAAATGAAATTAAAAATGCCTGAAGGCCCCCATAACAGGATTAAGTATGTAGATTTAAGATTTATGATCGAAGACTTGGGAATGAGAATAACAAAACATGACTATAAATTACTAATACCGGTCAAAATTCCATTCATTACAAACTTTGCAAATAGATATTTGGAGAGATTTTTTAGAAAGTACGCATTCATTGAATACTTTACTGCTACCAAATTTTAAACTCTTTAAAAGCGGAGGTGGCCGTCGCAAAAAGCATTAGTCCGTGCTTGAATCTCTTAATATTTGTTGTCCCGTACTCTCTTTCTTTATATCTAACGGGTATTTCCACGACCTTCAGATTATTTCTAACCGCGCCAAATATCAAATCAAAGTCTCCGAATGGATCGGATTTTGAGTGTTTAAAATTTATATAATCTTTTCGGAAAAAGGCTTTTGTACCACAAAGCGTATCTTTAAATCTCTGTCCCAGTATCCAGGAAAATATTATGCTGAACATTTTGTTCCCGATCTTATTCAATGCCTGCATGGCTTGAGCTTCCATAGGGTAAACCAGTCGGCTACCATTGGCAAATTCACCGACCCCACCGGATAGAGCATTGTAAAATTTATTCAAGTCGCCGCCGTCCACAGTCCTATCCGCGTCATATATCATCAATATATCGTTTGACGCTTTAGAAAACCCGGTTCTTACGGCGTCTGCTTTTCCAATCCCCTTCTGTTTAAAGACCTTTACATTTCTATGCTTGGCCGCAACTTTTTTTATTTCTTCCCAAGTTGCGTCGTTCGAATGTCCTTCAACAAAAATATACTCTTGACCTTTCCCAAAGTTAGGAATTGAAGGAATAATTTTTGCGATATTTTTTTCTTCATTCCTTGCCGGAATAATTATAGAGACTGAATATTTTTTAGCCCCGATAGGTTTGGGCCTGGCAATGACCAAAGTTATTAAACAAAAATTATTTAATATGGGCAAATTTGCTAAATACTTATTGAAAATTTCGGTAACCAACGGAATCGCAACTGGCATTAAAACTCTTTTTTGTCTACTAATCACTTCAAAACCGGCGAGGTTTAAAAGCCCCGCTAAATCGTGTTCGTCTAACCAGTTTTGGATACCAACGTTTCTCCTCAGTCCCAATTTTGACGCAAAAGACAAAAGTGGTTCCCAAAAATGATTGTAATATACTATTAAAATTCTGGTGTTTTCCGGTTTTGACTTACGAAGCTTTTCAAAGTACGTTTGCAGGTCCGGAGTATTACCAATAACATTATCCAAAACTACAACATCTTTTCTGTTCCCGCCATCTAAGAACTTTTTGTGAATTTTACGAAGTTCTAGTTTATAAAATTTTTGAAAAATATTGCTCGCCATTTATTTTCTAAGCAGGTCAATGCCTTTAGTTATATCAATTCGGGCTTTCCAGGATATTACTTTTTGGGCTAGATGACTATCGGAATATTTCCTTCTTTCTTCATATTCGCCCCGGGGATTTGGCCGGATGTATGTTGCATTTCCTCCAATTATTTTAACCAAGTCATTGACCGAAACTTCTTTTCCAAAACCTATATTCAATATTATATTTTTACCTTTTACAAGAGGGTTTTTCATTGCTTTATAATTTGCAGCAACCACATCATCGATATAGGTGTAATCTCTTGTTTGCTTCCCGTCACCAAAAACCGTCAGATTTTCATTCCGATCGGCAGACTTAAGAAACTTACCGATTACCAATGAATATTCCCCCGTATCGGGCTGCCTATTGCCATAAACATTAAAATATCTAAGGGAGATGGCCTTAAGCCCAAATTTATTTGCATAAAATGTGCAATACATTTCGGACATTAGTTTTTGGAGAGCATAATGAGAAATAGGATTCGGAACCATTTTTTCATTCATTTTGGCGATTTTTTGCAGTCCATAAATACTGGATGACGATGAGAATATAAATTTTTCCACCTGTGTAACCCTGGCCGCCTCAAGCATTGAAAGCGTCGCTCTAACATTTGCTTCGTGAGTGCCAACCGGGTCGTCTACTGATCTTAATATTCTGGGAAGCGCGGCAACATGATGGATGGTTGAGGGTTTAATTTTTGCTACCAATTCAGACACCTTTTTTGCATTGACCAGATCGACCAGAATAAAATTAGCTTTCGGATTCACGTATTCTTTTCTTCCCGAAGAAAGATTGTCAAAAACATAGACTTTAAAACCTTTATTTATGAGAAAGTCTGTGAGGTTGCTACCGACAAAACCGGCACCTCCGGTGACAATGACACGGGAGTTACGCTTCGAAACTTGCGAGTATCTTTTCATACTGAGTAGCAATTATATCCCAATCATATTTTTTTGCTTGTTGAATTGCCTTTTTGGACCATTCGCCCTCCAAAACGCTTTTAATAGCCTCCGCATAATGAGCCGTATTTGTAGGATCCACCAATATCCCGGCGTTACCGACAATTTCTTGTCTTATTGGGTCATCTGTGGCTACAACCGGAAGGCCGGATGCCATTGCCTCAACCAGAACGTTCCCAAATGACTCAGAAGATGCCGAGGGGAGAGTAAATGCGTTAGCTACTCGGTAAACTTCGGGCATTTTTCCGAACGGAACACTTATTAATTCAAATCTATCTTTTCCCAACATTTTGATTCCTAAATCACGGATCTCCTTTTTTAACTCTCCGCCACCTGAGGCTATGAGCAAATTTACATCTTTCAATTTTGCTACTGCCATAATTGCCAGATCCAACCTCTTCTGCTTAGTAGCAGCCCCAACACAGAGAACAGTTTTCGCCCCACTCTTAGATCTTAAATCATAAATCTTGAATCTATCCAAATCGACGCCGTTGGGAATATAAACAGATTTTATGAATGGGTTAACTTTCTTTGCCCAGCTTAACGCTTTCGTTGAAAGTGCAACAAAAACATCCGGAAAACAATAAAGATTTATTCGATCGTCCAAACCTTTCCCTGATTGACCCGAAATAATCATTTTAGCGCCCGTAAGCCATGTAATTTTTCTGACAATAAGAGCCTGCAAACGACCGTTTGTAGGAATTATCACATCATATCTTTTCTTTAATAGATCAAAATAATTTACTTTTGAAATAATATCAACTTCATGATTTTTCGAAAGCCTTTTGGAAAGCTCGTATACATAGGTCTCGGCGCCACGGAAAACTTTATTTTGAAATTTATTTAAAAAGGCAATTTTCATTTTCTTTTCCACAACCATACACCATTTTCAATTTCTTCCTTCTTTATATAATTCTCCTGAATCCATTTATAAACAATTTTCGGCCTGTAAACTCCGGGGAGGTACCAGGCGCCCGGCTGTTCATCTTTCCAATATATTCCTGCCGGCGGGTTATTATTCCATAAATTTACTACTTTTTCCTGTTGCCCGGGAATTTCCCAATACCAACCATAATTGTCATACCATGGAACCGTGGGCAATCTGTCTGCATATACATAAATTCCCGAATGTATATTTGCCAAATATATACGCTCATCCGGATTAAAATTAGAGTCAATATTTTGAACAATTTTCAAATCAGACGATTCAAAAAATCTATCCCCCTTCCCCCAATCCCAAGCAAGAACAATATTCATTTTAAACCATACAAACATAGCCAAAACACCAATAACTCCAAACCATATAATTCTTCTTTTGTAGTACCGGCTTAAAAGTATTGCAAACGAAATTGCCCACAGGGAGACTCCTACGGCTAAATGATAGTATGAAAATCTAGGATAGACTGCAACCAAACTCCCCAAAGACATTAAAAAGATAAGTTTCTGCCTTTTAAAAAGTTCCGCAAAAGATATGAGCATTCCAACAATAACGAATGCGTCTACCTTACCCAAGCCAAATTGAACATAGGAAGGATAACTACCCCAGTATTTAAACGGAAAGATTACGTTCCAATTTAAAAAGTCAGCGAAACTCTTGGTAATAAAAAGGTAAGAAAGAAATATAAGTCCAAAAATAAGTGAGGGGGTAAGCAAATAAATTATATTTTTGAGTCTGTTTTTAGTGGTTGTTAACACAAAAACTGAAGCGGCCAGAATATATACAAAGGCCGTTTGTTTACTAAAAGCTGCTATTGCTAAAAACAACCCTGACCAGAAAAATTTGTTTGGCGATTCCGTTTTAATGAGGAAGTAAATTGATAAAAGTACCGGCAATACTAAAAAAGTATCGAACCAAAGCATATTTCCCTCTAAAAATGGCTGGACAAAAACAAAAAAGGCGACCGCAAACAGTGCAAAGATATTTTTTTTGGTCAATATTTCCGTTACTTTATAAATAAAAATATCACTTAGTAATATTAGGCCCCAGGTGAATATTTTTAAAATCACTACTTTATAACCAAAAAGTTTATATACGAATGACAAAATCAAAACCAAAAATGGAGGGTACGGAAACACAAAATCTCTATAAGGAATATAACCATTACCGAATAAATACGGGAACGAGAGCATTTCCGGCCAAGCTGTAAACTGCAATTTCGAAAGAATAAGCAGGTGTACCCCTAAAAGTCCTAATAATATAACGTATATTCTTTTCATTTATTTTTGGCAATAATACTCATGCTATCCCCCATATTTAAGGACGTAGCTAAAAATGAGTAAGGTAAAAGTAAAAGATTAACAAAAAAACGTCTTTTGAAAGTAGAAAAAGACTGCCACAATTCCGACAGTGGACTGGCAAACTCAAAAAGTCCTGATCTGCTTTCAAAACGGGTTATTTTAAATCCGGCATCCTTAATTTTCTTAGAAAGCGAACTTTTAGTAAATTGATAATTATGTTCTTTGGGTAGTCTGAGTGGCCACGCATCTCGCATTATTTTGCTTCCCAATCCTCCCGCATTGGGAACATCCACATACAACAAGCCGTCTTTTTTTAAAATATTGTGTATCATTTTTAAAACTAAGCCAGCGTCGTTGACGTGTTCCAAGGTGTGATTCATTATTACCAAATCAAAATAGCTGTCTGGAAAGTGAGATTTTTCAAAATAGATTTGTGTGACCTTGTGCCCTTTTCTTTTCGCTTCGGTACCAGACTTAGAAGGTTCAACGCCAAAAGTTTGCCAACCGCGTTCTTTAAATATGTCCAAAAAAACTCCGTTCGAACATCCAACATCTAAAACTTTACCCCTCGAAACATTGGTAAAGTGGGGCCATAGCATATTAAAACGCTTCATAAATATATTTCTAAACAGCCTCTCGTTTTCTATATACTCAAAATCTCTGTGATAACCACTATAATCAATATCCATATTTTTGAAATCTAAGAAAAGTCCTCCTGTGAATTTTTCGAACAGGAGTTTCTAAAACAGATCTAAACTTAAATTTCAAATCAGGAGTATTCCAAACCGATGGAACAATTTTAGGCCTATCTCTAAAAAAAACCTCGGGATAGTAAAAATCCTTAGGGAATTCATCACCTATTTCATATTTCAATTTCCTGGACCTTTTATATACCTCGTTATCCCCAAACTTTTTGCCAGACCTTTGCAGATGGGTTACGTGCAAATACGGGGCATCAACAAAAACTATTTTAGTTGGATCTCTCTCCTCAATTCTCTTTCCACCGGAATCAAACCAGCCAAAAACTCCATGTTCTCCTTTCGCAATAAGTCCCGGAATTCTTCTATTAAATGCTCGCAGGTTGTAATGCCCGACCCTACCGGCAAGATTGTACCTCCCCGCCTCCTTTTCCTGATAATGAAACATGTCTCCTACCAGGTTATAGGTGGGAACAACAATCGATTCTACATCCTCGCCTCGGTATCTGATCGTATCGACTACTTTTTTGATTGAATCCTCCCACCATATTTCGTCACCATCGACAGTTATTATCCAATCAGAACTGTCATTTGAAAGCATTTCGCCTCTTAACTTTTCTTCGTCAAAGCTATTACCAACCATTTTTTTATAATGAATACCCTTATTTGATTTCATTATTTGCTCTATGATTTTCGTTGTATCGTCGGTACTTCCTGTATCCCAAACGTAAACATCATCAACATGGTGCAAAACAGACATGATGGAGTACCAAACAAACCGGGCTTCATTTTTAAGTAGTACATGCGCAGAGATTTTCATTTAGTTGAAGAGTTAAACCTGTTAACAACCCATGCGGCGGGAACAATAAAATTAAATATATTGCCCGCCAGTACAGCGTAGGCAGCCCCCATAAATCCAAAATTTGATATCAGGAACCAACCTCCAATTATTACAATAAGCAAATTCCCAAGAGATACAAATACAAATAGCTTGGGATTATCAAAATAATAAAAAATTGATGTATGGGCCGGTAAAGATATCAAAAAGACTGCTTGTGCGAAAAGCAAAACTATAAAGGGGCCAACGGCCTGTAAATAGTTATCTCCGTACAAAAGCGGTATCATAAATTTTGCCAGTGGTATGCCTACCACTACCCCCAAAACTGCCAGAAAAATTGTGAAACCCTGTACCTTTTTTAAATATTCTTTAGCCTTTATATCAGAATCGAATCCTGCAAGCTTTGGTGCAACAACAGTACCAATAGCAAAAACAATTTGGGGAACAATGCTTGCAAGTTGCAATGCTGCTGAATATATACCGACGTCATGAAGGGATAAAAGTCTTGTCGATAATAGAGTGTCGATTCTTCCTCCAAACGCCGCGACCAAGGTGAATATCGCTACCCAAATGTTATATCGGAAAAACTCACCTGCAACTTCCCTCTCACCTGTTACGGTAAAAAACTTAGGCAAAAATAAAAGTCCGGCCAAAAATCCAAAAATAGGAACTAAAATATACGTCCCCAATGAGTTATTTGTATCGAGGAGACCAAAATACACCAAAACCAATGTTATTAACAAACGAAAAAGATTCGTCCCTACATTTACACCATTCCAAATCCAATATTTCTGCAGTGATTGAAGCGCATAGGTTGAAAATGAAAAAACCAAATAGCTCCCCACACCAAGCAAAGCCAAACGCATCGGAAAAACCAATTCTGGCTTGGAAAATATAGCTGTTGCGATACCCGGAACCAAAAACCAACCAAACGATGAAACAATCAGCCAGACAAGGACTCTTGTTTCGAGTGAAAGTTTAAGAAATTGTAGGGCCCTGTTTCTATCGATATTTATATATTTGCTTACAAACCTAACCGTGCCTGTATCGCTTCCGACACTGGCAATATCTCCAATAAGGGTTAGTGCTGCAACAGAGACCGAAAAGATTCCGAAAGCAGCAGGGCCGAGTCGTCTTGCCAAAATAAAATAAAATACGAGACCCAATGTTCCGTTAACAATTGTCCCAAAGGATGTAATAAGTGTTTGGGAAAAAGTTTTTGTAGATATAATTTCCTTAGCTTTACCTAGGTTTACGACTAATCGCATATGCCAAGTATGACACAAGAAGCGTCAAAATTGAACCCAAACTGATTTCATTACCCAATTTTAAATATTTCTCGTCAGCAAATTTAACCGTAATCTGATTGGTGTCCCCCAGATAAAATCCGTTTATCATAGAAAAAACCGGCAAATGCAGGTTGGGTATATCGGATTCCCATCCTAAATCAAAATTTTGAGTGAAAATAAGCCATCGATCATTGCCACCGATCTTGTATTCTTTTGTTAAACCGTCATTTTTCCCAATTGAAACATCGTGCCATTCAAAAAGTGATGGGTCGGAACTATCTGAAATTCCAAAACGGGACATGTACCTCTCAGCCTGTTTAATTGAATCGTTAAATTCATCTTCGGGGATAACTGCAATGGTATTTAAAACCTCCAAATTTTTCTGATTTTCAATCTCAATTTCAAATTTGCCCGACTTTAAGGTTTTAGGTTCAAAGTTCCAAGTCAGTTTTTGTTTTGCCTTAGTTCCAACCCTTTTGGCAATCACATATTTTCCATCTCTCGGAATATCAAAGATAAAGTTAATTTTTTCTCCATTTTTTGTAGAAAACGCCATCCCGCACCCAAAGTCAAAATCTCTGAGCCTATAATCTCTTATTAATAGTTCATATTTATATTTAAGATATTGGTTGGAACCGTAAACCGCCCAACCAGAATTTGAAGTATCGCCCACTGACTTAAAGTATCGTTGCAAAAAACTCATAGACAAATCAGTTACATTCCCGCCGTTAAACATTATTTTTAAAGAATCTGAATTTACTTTTTCAAGAACTTTCGGGTCAAACTTACCACTCTCAGCATAAACGACAGTTGGAACCTTATCAGTAGGAACAATGTCGGACCCAACAACAAGCACCAGTTTTCTAATCGAATAAATGTTGGGTCTTGGGTCTTCAATTTTGAAAACCGGGATCCTCGTTCCCCAATTTTCTTTTGTAAGCCCTGGCGTATGCCAAATCAATTTATTTATTTCTTCCCAATTTTTTACATCCGTATCTGTAGGATAAATATTACGGGGGTCACCGGACAATATAATATATTTAACTCCAAACACCCTCAACCAATTTACAAAACCCGGATTATTCAAAAAATTGTAGGCATCTTCCCCTTCGTTAATAGAAGCAAATGGTCTAAATGCCGTAAGTTGGTTGGCGCTAAGTGCGGGTTTGTCTAAAGTTTCAAAGGCAACCTGGGGTTTTTCGTTAAACCATAACGTTTCAAAACTGCTGTTCCCCTGATTCAAATTGGTATATATTGTCTGATAGTCCTCACTTTCCCGTCTTGCTGATAAATTAAAGTTCATTTTTCCAAGTAGCGCAGGAGAAATTAGCAAAAGAAGATATAGATAGGCAACACCAAATACAAACCACTTAAGATAGGTATTTCTAAACTGATTAGAAATGGTATCAACAGTGTTTCCAATTAGCACTCCGCCCAAAAGAAGCATGGGAATAAAAAACTTACTTGAGTCCCTAAATATTGAACCAAAAGGAACTTTGCTTATAAAAAATTCGTACCAAGTTCCCATTGGTGGCGCACTCCCTTTAGCAAGAAAGGCAAAAAACAAAAAAATCAGAGAGAAAATATAATATTTTTTATCCACCTTCTTTAACATTAATCCCCCGAATACCAACGTCGGGACAAGAGCGAAGTAAAAGAATGGCTGAACCACTTTACCAAAAATGTTAGACGGCCAGTGTGGCGCAAACAGAAACAGAGAATTAAGAAGCGACGAAAGTTGAAGATCTGTAACTGAGGTACTAAGCCCTCCCCCTCCACCTTTAATTATCGGCAAGAGCCAGGAAGCGTTAATGGGAATTAAAAGTATTCCGGCCAATATTAACCAAAGCAAATTTATAACCCGGCCTTCTAAAATTTGCCACAAAAAAATCACCAAAAAAGATATGATTGCAATGCGGGGATCAATGTAACAAAGTGCTACAGTCGCAAAAAACGCAACGGCAAACTTATGGGTTGAATAACCGTCAAAAAACTTTTTCCAAAATAGTATTACAAAAGGAAATACACCATAGCTTAGAGCTATGCCAACCTGTCCGCCATCTATCAATAAAATAAAATAAGTATTTAAAAGATAAAACAATGAAGAAAAGAATTGTACAGTTTTTGACAACTTTAGATATCTGGTTAAAAAATAAGGACCGAGTCCTGCAAGTATTACGGAAGGAAAATAAAAAAGGATTCTGACAATAACATCATTCCCAAATCCTAGATACTTGTTGAAAGCTCCATAAACCACCATTATCGGAGAAAGCCAAAGAGCAAGATTCCTTCCACCAAAATCGGTACCATTTTGGGACCAAATAGAAAGCCCCGAATTAAGTTCCTTCAATCTTTCTGAGTAAAAATACGGAGCATCCCCCCAAGACAAATGAAGATTCTTGAAAAAGGACATAAAAACAAATAAAGAGGGAATTAAAATCAGAAGAATATAGAACAAAATTTTGAAATACCTATTCATAAAAAAGATATTTAAAGGCAACTCCAAAACATAGGAAAATGAATAGATAATTTGCGGCTTTGATCCCCAACCCGGCGTGCCCAAAAAACAATATGGCTCCCACAAGAACAAAACCCAAGAAGCATAATCCTAAAATTCCCAATACAATAATTTTCATCATCCTAATTATACTAAATTGAAGAAGTAAATTTAATTACAATTAAAACCATAAAACCATAAATATAACTACCGATTAGCTCCGACAAAGGCAACATGCCAAACAAATCAAAAAAGTAAGAGATTACAAATAAACCGAAACAAACATACATTATCGCCTTCCAATCAACTCTGAATATTACATATAGACTTAACAAGGTCAGAAAAATAACTGTTTCTTTTATAAATATCAGATTAAAATATGGCAACCAGGAAAAAGTAGACAACATTGATACTATTAATACAAAGAGAACGACACGGAGGCGGTTTGTTCTTGTCCACACCAAAATACGTTCCAAATAAGCATCTAGCAAAACATTTAAGTGTTGTGTGTTAATTTTCATTTTTATTTTTTACATTTATGCGAAATGTTAATCTCAAATATACAATAATAAGTATTATCGCCACTGATGCTGAAATCTTTAGACCTTTTTCAAATAACTCTTGAGGGTGGTAAACCAATGATAGATCATAGGCCTTTCCTCCCGGCAGTAACCAGCCGTTTTCGTATCCATTAACTTTAAAAGGGTGTATAACCGACATATCGCTTTTGTCCATAAGATACCACTGACTGTTAAACAGCTGATTGAAAACTAAAACCATGTCTCCGCTCAATTTTTCTGTTGTGATTTGATACCTCGTTGGATCGATTTTTTTGTAAATGATTTGCGCCGATTCGACATCAACGGCATTGTTCTTAACTGCATAAATTTCGGGTTTAAAAATCTCGAGTACGTTTATTTTTACATTTTGAGGAATAGCGCCGTCGTACCTACAAACATAGACCATTGGCTCGCTCGCTCCGATTGAAGGATCAAAGAAATATTTGAACGGTTCACCATTCGGATTTAACGAAACATCAACTTCAATATCTCCTCTCAAAAACTCATCGGTTAGTAAATAGCGTTGACTGTTCTCCTTGATATATAGTCTCATGTTCGGTAAATATGCATCAGAAGATAAAGTCAAAACATAATTTCTATATTTGTTAAAATTGTCGATCTTGCTGATTAGGCATCCGCGTGTTCCTGTTGGGAAATCAACTTGTTCCTTACTTGTAATGTGAGACAAATCTGGTAGATTTTGAAAGGTTAAACTAAGCTTACCGGTTTTAGGAAGTTCTGCCGGGCCAACAAACATCCAACGTCCGCCCTGATTACTCCCGAAGCTTAGACTTTGACCCGTACTTAATTTAACATTTGAAGGATAGATAACTCCCCCCTTGTGGTCGCTGGGTAATGTAGCTCCATCGATCAGAAAACCGTACTGACCATCCGACGGGAGATCTATGTCGTAAATTTTATCTTTACGCCAATCCTCGTTTCCAGCAACCAAACCATCAAATTGCTTTTTTAACAACAAGCTCTGCCAAAGTATTTTAAACATACTATCTTTTGTCTCCGATTTTTCAAAGACAAAATTCGAATTATTTATATAGTCTCTAAAATACCGCTGAACCGGATTAACAGACTCGTAAATCTTAGATGCAAAATAAAAATCAGATTTCAGTGAAGCTGAGGTGGAAATTATTTTGTTTATATTTAATAAATAACTATTTATATCGTTTAAACCACGGTTTACATATTTCTTGTCAATCTTCAAATCGACCATTGACCTGACTTCGCTTAGCTTCGTCATCATTAAGCCCAGATAAGCGGCGAGTTTGGAATTCTCGTCTATAGCATTTAGTAAAATTTTTTCATTTCTTTTTTCTTTTATCACATAAAAAGGAGAATTGGGCAGGACTCTTACGGGAGGATAATCCGCGTGTCTCCCTAAATTTTCGACTAAACAGGAGTTGCAATCTAAGGGAAAAAATTCCTGAGAAACGAGATTCTTAAACCCCAAGGGGCCGGTGTTTTCCTGAACAATCCAGTCACCATTTATATATTTTGGGATTGTAATTTCTTTTGATAGATATGCGTGATCTTCGGGGATTGAAAAAAATGTGCTGACAAGTCTAAACGTCCCATCAGGCCCATCCTCGGCAATCTCATAGAGCGACCAAGGCCCAACATTTTTGACAAGCCTTAGACTTCCAAGGTCGGCAAGATTCTTTATAATTCTGACGTACTCTTCTTTCAAATTGCTGTCCTGGGCAAGGTAGTCCTCTCTCAAAAAGAAGTACTTTATTCCAAGTTTTTTTGAATAATCAAAAAAAGCGGGATCTTTTTTCAATAAAAGCACGTAAAGTTTGTTTACGATGTCTGATTCGACGGGGTTGTTGGAAGCGTCGTTGACAACAAAAGAACCATTGGAAAACAACACGGATGGTAGGGGGGAGAGACTCCAATATCCCCAAGTGTAGTTATCATTCCCAAATTCCCCATCGAATGCCGGGACAATTAGCGCCCTGCCATTAAAATTGGTAAGTTTTAACCATTGATCAAATTCGACTGCATACTCAGGAACTGTTACAAGTGTACTTTTATCAGGTTGCCATTTAAATAAATAGTTACTATCAAAAATGATGAAATTGTAGGATAACCAGCTCCCGACTACAACTAATACAAAAAGCGGAGTTATTACAAAAGATAACACCTTCAGTCGAGACAAAAACCCAACATTGGCCTTTGTATATATAAATTCCCCCAGTTTTGATAACGAATATGCAAGGAAAACAGAATAAGAAATTATAAACGAGCTGGCAAATTTAAAATAAGGAGATCTAAAAATTGAAAAGCCGGGAATTCTTTCATACAAAAAAACATAGATAAAACCCAACGGTGAATTGGTCCCTGAGGTAAAAAACATAGAGGCTAACAACAAGATAGCAAAAAAAGAAATTATATACTTCTCAGTTTTGCTTTTAGCAAACAATATCCCTGAAAATGCCAATATCGGAAACGCGAAACTGATCAAGGTTAAAAACCTGTTGGTTAAATAAATAGAGGCATACGAGATTTCCGGATTTGGTAACCCGCCAGTCAAATACCAATCAGGAACTCCCTGAAGTCTAAATAAGTTAATAAAAAATGAACCCCTACTTATATAAACCAGCCATTCTTTACCGGCAGAAATCGTCGCTGTTCCCACAACCTTAGCATAATCAGAACTTACTAAAGTAGTAACAAATGGCAAAATCGAATATAAATTAAGTAAAACAAAAAAGGCGATATTCAGGATATTGAAAATCAACGCCCTTTTAAAAAGAGACACATCTCTTTCACGCCTTGCCATAATGACAGCAAAAAAAAGATACACCAAACCGGTTACAAACAAACCGCCATAGAGAGGTAGGCCTAGCCAACTACCACCATTAAACACAGAAAAGACAAGTGAAAAAATGATGGAATTTCCGAGAATCGATTTTGTCTTATCGAATAATATCTTTAGTGCAAAAGTCAAAAAAAGGAGAATAACGCAAACAATTTCGTATTTGGCTCTCTCCAAAATAAAAATAGACTGAAAAATAAAAAAGTTAAAAGTTAAAAATACCGGGAAAAAATAAGGAACCAGCCGCCCAAGCTTTTGTTTCAACGAATATGAAAACACTGACGAAAAAATAAAAAGTATACCCAACCAAAAAAACACTGCGAAACGAGTACCTGCAAACAACCCGGGAGCAAAGATCGACAGTATTCGATCAATCAAATGCAGCATGATGCTCCCAAAATGAGGCGAGTTGTCAGCACCAAAATCAATTCGGTCATCCCAAGCAAAAAAGCGAGTTTTTAAAAAACTTTCGGCATTGAGAGCCAATCCTGAATCGTGGCCTGCAACAACATAACCCGCAGGCATCCAGGTCTTAGTAAGAAACCATATACCAACCAAGGCTACTACAACATACAAAACGTAAATAATCCAATCTTTATTCAAAAGTTTTTTCATTGTGACTTATTTTTCAAATATAAGGAAGCAGGTACTGTTAACATAGGGAAGGTTCGTTTTAATCGGAAATCCAATACTAAAATATTTGCTTATTCTATACAGGAAGGGGACAAAAGTCGCATAAATCACTTTTGTTTTGGAAAAACCTACCAATTTACCGGTTTTTACCCACCAAGAGGCCGGATGGACATTAATATGTGTTGGGTCGGCAAGTGATCTTTTTGTAGGGAACGGAGTAGAAAAAACAAAAGTTCCGCCCTTTTTTAGCATTCTCTTAATATTTTTTAGGGATTTTTCGGGGTTTTCAAGATGCTCAAGGACCTCAAATGCCACTATAAAATCGTACTTTTTTTCAGTCTTATCCTTTTCCACGTCGAATTTGAAAAACTTAATATCTTTTTGGATCCTACCTGCCTTACCAACTATAAACGAAGAAATGTCGCTTGCCGATACATTAAATCCCCTGTCTTTAAAAATCCTTGAAAAATATCCCAGTGAGGCCCCCAACTCGTGAAGCTTTCTCCTGTTGCCTTTTTTGATATCTAAATATCTGTCCAAAAAGCGGATCCAACCATCGGCCCAGTTGACGTATGTGTCAAATTCAGATTTTGTATATTTATCAAAAAACCTCCTGTAATACTTTTGGTCGAAATTTGAATTACCGTGTACCATTTTTACATTGACTCGCAAGACCCATGGGTGCATAATAGCACCGTGGCCAAGCCTATTCAACCTCAAAAAATATTGATAACAGGGTCTGCCGGATTTATCGGCGGTTATCTTGTTCAGGAATTCTTAGATCAAGGGCATACAGTAATCGGTATAGATAATTACTCCAAATATGGAAAGGTTAAAAAAAGCTACGACAATCACCCAAACTACAAGCTTTATGTTCATGATGTAAAGGATACAAAATTTTTGACCAAGATCGCTAAAGATTGCGACTATATTGTGGCCCTTGCGGCCATGATAGGGGGGATCACCTACTTTCACAAATTTGCCTACGACCTGTTAGCCGAAAATGAACGAATCTTAGCCTCCACATTCGATGCGGCAATTGACGCCCATAAGAATGGTAAACTCAAAAAAATAGTGGTTTTAAGCAGTAGTATGGTATTTGAGTCTACGAATGTATACCCCACCCCCGAAAATATAATTGAAAAAACCCCTCCACCCAAATCTACCTATGGTTTTCAAAAGCTGGCCTGTGAATATTTCTGCAAAGGCGCATGGGAACAATACAAGCTCCCTTACACAATACTCCGCCCTTTTAATTGTGTTGGAATCGGCGAAAAGCGGGCTAAAAATGAAGTTGAGATAAAAAGCGGAAATGTGAAACTTGCAATGAGCCATGTCGTTCCAGATCTTGTACAAAAAGTGTTGGCGGGGCAAGACCCTTTACACATACTGGGCAAAGGGAACCAAATTCGTTGCTACACATATGGGACGGACCTGGCAAAAGGAATTGTCACAGCAACTTTCTCACCTAAGGCCAAGAACGAAGATTTCAACCTTTCCACCAACGAAGCAACTTCAGTTTTACAGCTTGCAAAAGCCATTTGGAAAAAAGTAAACGGAAACAAACCATTTCATTATGTTTCGGACGAAGCCTTTTTATATGATGTTCAAAAAAGAGTCCCGGATACCCGTAAAGCGAAAAAAATGTTGGGCTACGAGGCAAAAACAACCTTGAGTCAAATGCTCGATGAAGTAATCCCCTGGATAAAAGAGCAGATTAAATTAGGCGGTATTTAAAAAAATCCGATTATTTTTTGGACTCCTTACCGGACTTCGAAGCAAAATCATGAAGTCTGAAAACAATTTTGCCCGTACCAAACATGTTCCAAATATCACAAACCAGACAATCTTTTGACACGACTTTGCTAAGGTTGTCTAACGACAAATCTTTATAAGCATCGTGATTTGTCCCCACCACTACAATATCCGCGTCTTTCAACGTCTCATCAAGAGGTTCTGAATACATTAGTGCGTCAGTAACCAGAACTCTGGCACCCTCGGCACTAAAATATTTAACTAATTTGGGAACCAGGGAAAATCTTGAATCATCGATGTTTTTCTTAAAGGCCAAACCCAGCATTGCAACTTTTTTCCCGTTTACATTCCCAACTTCGGCTTTGACTCTCTTAAAAAGATAGCCAGGGATATTTTCATTAAGTCTCCAAGATGCCATAACAAGCTCCATAAAGGGACTTTTATCGATTAAGAAAAATCCGTCTTTAACTAAACACGGACCTGCGGTAAGACCCGGTGACTTAAGTCCTGCGCGTTTGTATCCGTTATTAACAAGATTCAACACTTCATAGATATCGCATCCGTAATCTTCGGCAATCATCATGAATTCGTTTCCGATTGCGAAATCGATATAACGGTACATGTTACAGAAAAGTTTTGAAAGTTCGGCAGCTTCTGGTTTTGAATAATGAATTGTTTTTGTAATTTTTGAAAAGATCTTAGTAGCTTCTTTAGCACTCTCCGGTTCGGTTGTTCCTATGATTTGAGGAATTTGGGCCAACTCTTCTACAGATTTGCCCTCTGCAATACGTTCCGGGCAATATGCCATATAAATGTCCTTCCCAACTTTTAATTTTGTACGCTCCTCAACAAATCTCACCAACTGTCTTAGGCTTCCCGGAGAAATAGTGCTTCTTAAAATTATAACGTGACCTTTTTGTATAAATGGAACTAACTCTGAGAAAAGTTTTTCGATTTGACTATGGTCAGGACTATAGGTTGCGTCAATTGGAGTCCCCAGGGTGAGAATAATATATTTATTTTCTGATAGCGATTCTTTTATGTGATCGGATGCATAAATTCTAAATTTGTTACCTATATATTTTTGAAGCAGCTCATCTGCACCTTCTTCTAAAAAAGGCATCTTCTTACTCTGAAGAAAAGCAACTCTTGCCGGGTCTACATCAATTCCCGAAACATCAAATCCTTTGTCTGCGAGAACAAGGGCTAGGGGTAAACCAACCCTTCCAATGCCAAAAACCACTATGTTATTTTCTTTAAGCACACGGCTATGGTACATAAAGATCGTTTGTTTATCAAGAAGCAATCCTATACCCAAGAAACTCGAGTTTGTATAGGCAAACGAGAATTTTCGGGTATATAATCTCTTACGAAGAGTTGCAAACTCAAGTAAGAGGAGTATATATCATATTAAAGTCAATTTAAATATGCTAAACAACACCAGCCAAATACTTATAGCCACCTTTTCACCATGGAAAAACGGCAAGAGAATGCCTACAAACGGAATGGTTGAACCATTGGTTGAATATTTTTCAACTAGGTATAAAAGTGTCTACTTGTTGGACCAACCGCACCCGGGGTCCGACATTCTTATGCCAAGAATCGAAGTATACAAATATGGTAAATTAAAAAAAGTCCAAAGCTCATCTTTTCTTATTTCAGCTCTCTCACCACTTCTTGCTGCTCAAAATGTCTCGGCAACGCAGGTTTCATTTAAACTCAGGGATTTTTTGTCGGTAATCGATCTGGTGATCGGACAAAAGCTAAAAATTGACTTATTTATAGGCTTCGAATCGGTTAACGCGATAGCGGGAATTTTTCTTAAAAAGGTTGGCTTTATAAAAAAAGTTGTTTATTACGTTTCTGACTTTTCTCCAAAGAGGTATAAATCCAAATGGTTCAATAAATTTTACCTATTCCTTGATAAAACGGCGGCCAGGTATTCTGACGCGACATGGAACGTTTCGGAAGCAATGCCTGCGGCCCGGGAAAAGCTGGGCTATAACATGAAGGACTTCTCTCCACAAATACTTGCACCCAACGCTTTTTTTAGAAAGGAAATTAAATTCTTACCTCTTGATAAAACAAAACCCTTTAGCATTATCTACGCCGGAACTTTAGGTCTGGAAAACGGGCCAGACTTGGCAATTCAAATGATGCCACAGATAATTAGAAGGTTCCCATCCGCCTCGTTAACAGTTGCTGGTGGCGGAAGGCCGGAAGATGAAAAGTTGCTCAAAAATTTAATTAAAAAATTAAATCTCGAAAAAAGTATTAACTTTGTTGGGTTCGTTCCAAGTAATAAAGAGCTTTACTCACTCGTCCGAAAGCACAGGCTTTTAATTGCACCATACAAAGCCATACGCGAATCCGTTCGGTGGTACGCTGATGCCGTAAAAATAAGAATGGCCTTGGCATGTGGTTTGCCGGTCGTCACCACCCAAGTCCCCCCAAACGGAAAGTTGGCTGAAAAAGCAGGAGCCGGAATAATAACAAAGGATAACCCCAAGGACTTGGCAAATGTCATTATAAATATTTTTTCAAATAAAAAAACATATTTAAAAATGAGAAAAGCCGCAATATCCGCTGCTAAAGAAAATACCTGGGAAAATTCATATAGTTCCGCTCTTAACAAAATGGACCTTACCAATTAGTGATGCACGCCTGACATCAAACTGTTTATTTGATGGAGCAACGACAGCGATAGTGAATCCCAGAAAAATCTATTCTGTCATGCTAAGTGTTTTGGTTTTAGAATTATAATAAAACGAGTAAACTTTGGATTTATTTAACTTATTCGCCTTTATTGTAAGCTCTAATTTTTCTTTGTCAGTGAAATATCCAAATCCGTAATTACCAACCTGAGAATATCCATTACCACCGATTTCAAACAAATAGCTATCTCGCAACAAATCAGCAGGGATTTTTCCACCGTTGTAATATAAAGTCATTAGCGTATATCCCATTCCCTCCTGGAAAGGAACTTTATTTCCTGCAATGTAATAGTCAGAATCGGAGTTAAAGTAAAATACATTTATGTTTTGGTCGAGACTTGGGACTGAAGTCATGAGTTGATATATAAAATTCTTTCGTTCTGATGCCGTCTCTACGTCTCTTTTTAAACCGTCGTTAATATACTTTACATGCCACGCCATAAATAGTAGAAAAAAAAGAATTATGACAGGTTTAATATAAAAAATTTTTATTTTTCTATAAACACTAAATAAAAGCCAGGCAAGTATTACGCCTGCCGCAACCGAGGATAAATAATAATACCTGGACTCCAGATATGAAAAACTCTTGGACACCACAGTAAAAGGCAAATAATTAACAAGTAAAAATATACAGAAAAAGCTTATATGTTTTTTTTCCAGACTTGAAGAAAGCTTTATGAAAAAGCCTATCAAGATCAGAATAATTCCACTTAAACAAACCGCCAATAAATCTAATACAGCAGTCTGTGCAATCAAAATAGTCGTCGGCGACGATGGGAACGGGTAATACGCCAAGGTAAATAATCTGGCAAACCATAAAAAGGGTTCGGAAGGTACAAAAACCAACGAAAAAGATGTAAGCGGGTAAAATAGCACCCTGGTTAATAACACCGCCCAATAATTGGATGTCGCCCCGGTCAAGAATAATGCGTCCGGATTGGGTGTCAATTTAAACTGTAGCAAACGAAAAACTACAATTGTCAGCGAAGATAAAAAGAAGTACCAGTACGTATAAATAAATTTTTTCAGGGAATACTTTTTAAAAATTAAAGTAGAAACAGGTAAAAATAAGAGTAAAAATATACCTGTTTCTTTAAAAAAGAGGGAGAGGTAGACCAAGGCAAAAGTGGTAATTAACCATTTTGGTTTATCGCTTTCCAAATACTTAAAATAGAAGACAAGGGAAATCAAAATCAAAGCTGTCGAAGGTAGTGTATTTACCGAGGCAGCCATCCAGGTAACTGCATTCTGAGAAACACTATTTACTGCAAAAAACAGACCTGCAAAGAAGGCCATAAGCGAGCTCTTAAATAATTTCCCGGTCAAATAAAAAACAAGCAAACTGTTTGTGATGTGAAGTGAGATTGCAAACACCGCTACCGGAAGAATGTTTCTAGGGAAAAAATTGTGAAATAAATACAGTAAGACATTTGTGAATATTCTTCCTTGACCAAGAATTATTCCCCACACCCCACCCGTACTTTGCAATATCATTCCACGTCCTTTAACCAAGGAAAGTCCATAACCCAACCATTCATCTTGTTGGAAAAAAAGCCTAGTAACCGGCATGTAAACAGCTAGTATTGCCACAACTATAATCAGACAGTACAAAACTATTTTCCAGTTTTTAATCATATTTAATTGCTAACGTGTCCACTAAAACCCAATGCATATTTTTATTTGATAATGCGGTATTATTATACAATTATTTCGTATTCCATCTACAGCAAACGCCAACAAACGATATGCAGTATTACATCAAACAAAGTAATGTTTATAAAAAAGCCAAATGGGCTTTCTATAAAATAATTAATGTTACTTTGGCTACATTTAAAATAAAAAACAGAGAATATTATTATTCAAAATGGATTATCGACCATGGTGATGAAACACTATATACCAAGTACCCGCTTTCTTCCAAAAGCTTAGTATTAGATATTGGTGGATACGAAGGTAAGTTCTCAGACCAAATAATTACCTTATATAATCCCAAAATCGTGATTTATGAACCGGTGAAAAAATTTTTTTTAAATCTAAAAAGAAGATACCGGACAAAGAACTCAGTGAGTGTTTTGAATTGGGGTCTGTCAAATAAAAACACCCTAACCAAGGTAAGACTCTCAGGTGACGGCACCTCAATTTACAGCAAAAGTGGAGAAATGGAAAAAGTACGATTTCTCGACGCGGCAATCGCTTTAAAAAAATATAGTGCTATTGATTTAATCTCGATAAATATCGAGGGGTCGGAATATGATGTCGTTGAGCGAATTATTGACTCCGGGGTCATCAAACGCATCAAAAACATTCAAATACAATTCCATAGAGTCGTTCCCAACTGCGAAGCGAGACGGTTAAGTATAATAAAAGGGCTTCACAAAACCCACCGGACACTCTTCTCTTACCCATTCGTTTGGGAGTCTTTTACACGCAAACAGCAGGTCTAAACTTTTACGGCAACTACATGATACCCGAAACAAAGCTGTTTCTCAGATTTGGCAGAAATTTTAGATACAATCCATATAATAAAAACCAACGGAACAACCAAAACATACAACAAAAGTGACAACCATCCTAAACTACTGTATTTTCTTATCATAACGGGAAATCTGCATAGCTCCTGATTTAAATAATCAAAAAAGTTTCCATTTGCTTCTATTTTCAATACCCTAAAATTATTTTCGCCCAAAACCTTCTTATACCAATTAATGCTAAATCCGGTTGAAAAAAAATAAGGAGAATAGTGTGTCTGAGAAGCAAATGGGGCAGTTAGGATTAACCTTCCTCTTTTCCTCAAAATCCTCGATATTTCCTTTATCGCCATATCCGGATGGGGAACGTGTTCTAGTACTTCAGTGCACAAAATATTATCGAATGAAGAATTTTTGACTGGAATCTTAACAATATCGGAAACAATATCAATCTTAGAAGTATCCCAACTTCCAGTTTGCAATCCGATACCATCCCCCTTACCTGTATATTCGTTAAAATCCTGACTTTTGTATTTTAAATGTAAGCAAAATTTTCTGTACCTCATTTCACCGGCCCCAACATCTAGGATACTTGCACCTCTCTGTATCTTCAATAATTGCCTTTTAACCCACTCAACTCTCATTTGTTCGTTAAGAAGATACGGAAACAAAAAAAATGTTATATTTTTAATACTCATTTTGACATTTTATCTCTTATTTAACATCATTGCATATCTCGATCGTTTCTTAATATCAAGTTTCGAATAATCCAATATTTCCAGAAGTTCTTTTTCTGAATAAAATTTTTGATATTCATGAGAACCCAAAATATCATAAATATCTAACCAGGTTTCTTTGAATCCGTGTTTAAGAGGAAGGGATTTCTTAAGCCAATTTCCCATCGGGGGTACATTTGATAAAAGAAAAGAAAATACCGCAAGTACAAATGACAAATACTTGAGTAGGGCGTGTGGAATCAATTTTGTAACTATTCTTACAATACCCAAAAACTTTAAAAATTTTTCTCTCCCATTCACTAAATATATGTTAAAAATAAAATCAGTACTTTTGTTCATCAGTTTTGAAATACTCATCACCGCCCGATTAACGTTTTTTGTATGCTGGATCACGTTTACGCAATAGATCAAATCCACCTTCACCGTTCTAACATTAACGGGTGGGTTGGAAATGTCACACTGAATAACAAAAACTTTTCCATTTGACATTTCGGCAACCCTTTTGGTTGTGGTCCTGGAAGCATTTGAAAGCTCCAGTGAAAAAATAAGTTTTGCCCCTGCTTGACTCATCCATAAGCTTTGCCTGCCTGAACCGGAACCACAATCAATAATTGTTTTGTTTTTAAAAAATTTAGTGCTACCAAGTGTCGGTTTTACAATATCCGTCAACCAACTTTTTTTGCCGTAATCAAAATCAAATTCGTCCCACTCATATGCAAAACTAGCAACACTCTTGACTGACTGTGTATATCGATTAAGTAAAATGGGTATTCCATCTTTTATCTGATAGATTCTCCCGGATTTGCTTTTTAACGTACCGGCAATAACATCGTTCCCTTTTTTCTCAATTATTTTAACTATCTTCAGAGGCGATTTATCGACTGGGTCACATAGATACTTTGTCCATTTTTTCAACATGTTTATAATTTTAAGGATTCAAATATTTTTTCATAATTGTATTTTTCAGAATATTTAATGGCATTCTTCCTAAACTCCATATTAACTTTGGGGTTCATTATTCTTAATAGTTTCTCAATCAAATCGGTTCCATCATCGTTAATAATCAATCCACATCCGTTCTTTTCGATATCCTTGGCATTCCACGGTAAATCCGTCAAAAGAATAGGAACTCCACAAGCCAAATATGTCTTTACTTTCCCCGGGTCTGAGTAACGAGTGTATGAGTCCTTTGTTTTTAGATAAGGAGCAATAGCCACAGCCGACTTTGCAACTTCTTTTTCCAGCTCAAGAGTATCGATTCTGCCAAGAAATTTACAATACCTACTTACCGTAAGTTCGTTGGCCAATTTTACAAGTTCGTCCTTATAATTTCCGTCTCCGATTATTTTAAATATAAAATTTGGATTCTTTTTTACTATTTCGGGTATTTTTTTGATAACTATATCTACCCCTTGTTTCGCCAGTAAATGACCCATAAATACTAATGTATTTTTTTGACATGATCTATATGACACCCTTTTAATACGATCCGTCCAAACCCCATACGAAACAACTCTGTGGAACCTATAATCACGCTCATTAACTTTAAAAAATTTTTTCCTACCCTCAATCATTTTTGGTGAAAGATCCCAAACTTCGTCGGAGTTTTTACAAGCGAAAATATTAATTCGATGGTAAATTGAGTTCTTCCATTCACTGTCGAATCGGCTAAAAGGGACAAAATCCATGTTCCAATACACCACTTTTTTACAAACTCCAAACGCTCTTAATAATATTCCAAAAAGCGCACAAAGGCCATCCATTCCAATAAACAGATCGATTTTTCTTTTTGCTGATAAAAGCCACTTTGCCGTAAAAAAGAACTCCTTAAAATAAATAAGCAACTCAGGAAGAAAAGCGTAGTCCAAAGACTTCTCTCTTTTGATTTTTCTCCAATTTGGATATAGATCAAGAACGCTCTTTCTGTCTTTTGTATCTGAGAAACTATGTTTAATATGGAAGATGTTGTAACCGTTCCTTTTGTGCAAAAAATATACTAAATCATCGTCCGGTTGGGGTAGGTGCTTATGCGCAACAATTGCAATATTTTTCATATTTAAAAAAATTTATCAATCCAATTAGACAAAGTTAGAAGTGCAAAAATATTGTTATGGTAACCCAAATCACTTGAAAAATATTTATCTGTGTAGCTATCAAGTTTGTCGTCGTCAAACAAATCAGTTTGTCTAAACTTTTTCGAGTTTAATTGGCTTAGTGTATATTCTTTTAGATCCTTCCTTAACCAATCACCGATTGGAGCGTTGAACCCTCTTTTGGGACGGTTGACGATATTTTCCGGCACTATATTTTTTTCAATAAGCATCTTTTTAAAAATATATTTTTTATTAAAATTTTTGATTTTCAGGTTCGATGGCATCTTTGCAGTTAACTCCATTAATTCATAATCCAAAAGTGGTGCCCTTACTTCCAGACTCGCGCTCATAGAAGCTATGTCCATTTTGTAAAGCAGGTCCTCAGGTAAATACGAATTTATATCCGCTTTTAGAGCGTTATCGACATCGGATAATTTACTATCGAATTGGTCTCTGTCAATCAAAAATGTATCGTGACCCGGTTTAGAAAGAATATATTCTTTATCTTTTTTGTCAAAAAAACTCTTATAATGCAAATACCTCTTATAAAAAGGCTCCTCGAAAGTGTTTGAAAATATCTTTAATCTTGCATTTAACAGATTCGGAGATAGATTAAAAAGTGTATCTACAACCGGACTGACCAAGTGACTTCTTAGTATTTTGGGTATTAAACGATAATATGCGCCGAATGCAACAACGTTATATCTATCATAACCAGCAAAATTCTCATCCCCGCCATCACCACTTAAAGCCACAGTAACACCCTTTCTTGCAAATCTTGATAGGAAAAGTGTTGGAATCAAAGAGTTGTCGGCAAAGGGCTCATCGTAATAATCTGAAATATTAGGAAGCTCTTCTTTGAATATCTTAGAGTTGATCTTAATATATGAATGGTCTGTACAATAGAGATCCGCTATCTGTTTTGAATATTTGGTTTCATCAAATTTCGGGTCTGTAAATCCTATACTGAAAGTCTTAATGCGTTTTGAGGAGTTCATTGCCATAAATGCAGTTGTTGCACTCGAATCTACACCACCACTTAGAAATGCCCCTATTGGAACGTCCGACACCATCCGGTCCTTAACTGATTTGTTAACTTTTTCTTCTAACATCTCAACCCACTCATCTTCGCTCAGATTAAGTTTTTTAGAAAAATCCAAATTCCAGTATTTATTAATTTTTAATTTCCCTTCTTTAAACATAAAATAACTTGCGGATGGCAACTTGTAGATATTTCGGAATCCGGTTTTGGGCGCGGGGACATATTGAAGCGTTAGATAATCGCTTATTGCCTCGATATCCATTTCAGGTTTTTCTTTAAGTACAGACAGTATTCCCTTTATCTCTGACGAAAAAATGAAAGTTTTTCCGTCAAAAAAATATTTTAGAGGTTTCTCACCCCGTCTATCTCTTGCTCCGAAAAGTAAGTTGTTCCTCATATCATAAATTACAAACGCAAACATTCCGTTTAGGTACCTTAAACAATTGATTCCCCATTTTTTATATGCATAAATTATTACCTCGGTATCAGAGTTGCTTCTGAATTTATATTGCTTCTCGAGTTTCCGTCTTATATCCATGAAATTGTATATTTCACCGTTATAGACGATACAAATACTTTTTTTGTCGTCAAACATTGGCTGGTGGCCTTTTGCCGAAAGATCAATTATTGCCAATCTGTTGCTACCCAAACCCACATTCCCTCTTATAAATATTCCGCTGTCATCCGGCCCACGATGCCTGGTTTTTTGAAGCATTTTATCGATCTTTTCATGATTTACGTCACCCACATACCCGACTATTCCGCACATGTTATTTTTTCCTCCTTAATAAATTAAACATAAAAAACTTTATTTGGGTTGGTATAAAAAACGCGGACATCAAACGAAAAAAAATATACAACCAATCTATTATCCTTGCTTTGTATCTATACTCCATTACTCCCTTTATTCTTGCATAGATCGCGTATTTTTCTTGCAGTCTGTTTTTTGCAATAGAGCTGGATTTATCATGCATTCTCAACTTAATTAAAACATCTTTGATGTTCGCAAATTTCGATTTTGCCCCAATCCTGAAATAGAGTTCCGCATCTTGGCTTAAGGGAATATTTTCATCATACCCATTTAACTCCTCCAACAATTTCTTATTCCAAATAGTCGCCGGATGGGCGAATGGGCTATATAAAAATATTATTTTTCTTAAATCAGAATCCCCTACGGGATATCTTCTCGTGTAACGTCTATTTAATTTTTCATCACATATTTCGGCTGCACCGCCGCTAACACCAACTTCTTTATGTGACTCCATAAAACGATATTGTTTTTCAAGTCTGTCCGGATAGCTCCAATCGTCAGCGTCCATTCGGACAATATATTTGCCGACCGCAGAGGAAAGACCTTTGTTTAATGCTTTTGATGTACCAACATGTTTTTCAAGAGGGATAAAAACTATTCTGGGGTCTTTTTTTGAGTACTTTTTTATAATCGTTCTCGAGGAATCGATAGACGCATCATCAACAATAATGAATTCAAATTCTCTAAACGTCTGGGACAGAATACTTTTAATTGCCACATCAAGATATTTTGCACAATTGTATACGGGCATTAAAACCGAAATTTTCATTCCCCTCATCCGGCTATTTTATCATGTACCGAGTAAAAAACATTCCCCACTGGAATGGACAAATGGGGATACGGAGTATAGACTATAGCCACAAATTGAAACCGTGACAAAACGAAAACTTATCACCATTGTAACCCCGGCCCACAACGAAGAAAAAAGTTTGGCAAAATTGGCAGACGAGGTGAACGGTGTAATGCAAAAAATTGGTCGATTTAATTACGAATGTATTATTGTTGACGATGGAAGCTCGGATGGTACATGGCCCGAAATATCGCGGATCGCCAAACACAATAAAAAAGTAAAGGGCATAAGATTAACACGTAATTTTGGACAACAAATAGCAATAACCGCCGGAATTGATGCAGCAAAAGGTGATGCTGTCATCTACCTTGATTCGGACCTACAACATCCTCCAAGTTTATTTCCGAAATTAATATCCAAGTGGTTGAAGGGCGCAAAAATTGTACACACAAGACGGGTGGAAACCGAAGATATTCCCTTCTTTAAAAATCTAATGTCTAAATTTTTTTATGCTTTTACTAATGCGCTTTCAGACACACAAATCAAAGAAGGA
The DNA here is from genome assembly GCA_016432365.1 of Candidatus Woesebacteria bacterium. Taxonomy (GTDB): domain Bacteria; phylum Patescibacteriota; class Microgenomatia; order UBA8517; family UBA8517; genus GWB1-39-10. The sequence goes on along the minus strand of CP066686.1, from coordinate 521,067 downwards.
ATGGCGGACTTTAAATTGCTTGATAAAGAGGTCTACCAACGGCTTCAAACCATGAAAGAAAAAAACAGATTCCTGAGAGGGATGGTCTCCTGGATGGGGTATCCCACTGCCGTAGTGGACTATGTAGCAAGAAGGAGAACTGCGGGGAAGGCCTGGTATAACTTCGGGAGAAATCTGGAGTTTGCCAAAACCGGAATTCTTTCACTTTCAACTAAACCTTTAAAATATATTCTGTATTTCGGCCTTTTTCTTATTATCACCTCACTAATATGTCTTATTTGCATGATTTCAGTAATACTTTACGAAAAAAATATTAGATATTTTTCCCCCACAATCGTATTAGTTGTGTTTAACACACTTTTAATCGGTTTTGTCATAGCAAGTATGGGAATCGTCGCCATATATGTCAGTTTTTTGCATAAAGAAATTATCAATAGACCAATCTACCTTATTTCAGAAAAGATCAACTTCAAAAATAAGGTAAAATAATCCAATGATGAAGAATTTTTGGAAAAGTAAAATCGTTGTAGTAACCGGAGGAAGTGGCTTCCTGGGAATCCACCTTGTCAAAAAACTTTTAAAGTTAAAACCGGCAAAAATAGTGATTCCTAACCACAAAAAAACCGATTTAAGAGATTATCGATCCTGCCTTAAAGCATTTAAAAATGCAGATATTGTAATCCATCTTGCAGGAAATGTAGGTGGAATTGGATACAACCAAAGTAAACCAGCAGAACTTTTTGACGACAACATCATAATGGGTATCAACATTATGCGTGCAGCGAAGGCCTGCAATGTACAAAAGGTCGTTTTGATAGGTACAATCTGCGCATATCCAAAATTTACACCTGTTCCTTTTAAGGAAGAGCATCTTTGGGATGGGTACCCTGAGGAAACAAACGCGCCCTACGGCCTAGCTAAAAAAATGCTTTTGGTTCAATCTCAAGCGTATAGAAAACAGTATGGGTTTAATTCCATCTACCTTCTACCTGTAAATATGTACGGACCGGGAGACAACTTTGATCCCACCTCTTCGCATGTAATCCCAGCACTTATTAAGAAGTTTGCCGAAGCAAGAAATACCAAATCCAAGAAAGTTGTAATTTGGGGATCCGGGAAACCCACCCGTGAATTTCTTTACGTGGATGACGCCGCAGAGGGAATATTAAAGGCATGCGAAAAATACAATAAACCTGACCCTATAAACTTGGGGTCGGGGTTTGAGATATCCATTAAAGAACTGGCAAGAACAATCTCAAAAATGATTGGTTTTAAAGGCAGCATTATATTCGATAAATCAAAACCGGACGGTCAGCCAAGAAGAAGATTGTATGTAGGTAAAGCTATAAAAGAATTTGGGTTTAAAGCCAAAACAGATTTCAAAACAGGATTAAAAAAAACAATTGAAGATTACCTCAAACGAGAAAATTAGATTATTTTGCCTAATATCGAGTCGATATCGTAATCTTTGCCCAATTTGGCTGCGTTTTTCCTACATTTCAACCAATAATTTTTATCTCCTAAAATTTTACTTAGCGCCTGCTCCAGGCTTTCTGAATTCGGTTTAATTACCAAGCCGGCGTTGTAGTCTCTCACATCCCCCGCGGTAGCGACCACATCAGTAATAATGACCGGTGTACCGCAAGCCAAATATTCTCTCGCCTTTTTTGAATCTCCATAATAAATCCAGCTGTAATCATCCGAGAAGGTGTAAATTGCTAAGGCTATACCTGATTTTGAAACCTCGTGTAATAAATTTTTGTTTGGTAATTGTCCCGAGAATTTTATATTTTCAGAAAGTCCCATTTTCTTGGTTTTCAGTCTCAATTTATCTTGATAAGGTCCGGTCCCAATTATTAAAAGTCTTGCCTTGGAAAATTTAGCCACAACGTTCTTAAAGGCTTTCAGAACAAGATCCAACACGGGACCATGGGTCAGTCCGGCGACCATAACTATATTATTTCTATTCACTTTCTCAGCAGGTAATCTTGGGCAACTTCCAAAAATCGGTGCATTTGGAACAAACTTTATTTTCGAATCAGATATACCTTGTTTTTTTCTAACTTCGACAATTCTCGAAGAAACGTTCCAGACCTCATCGGAATTTTTTGATACAAACTTGTCAATACCAAGATAAACGCTATTTAAAATCTTATTTTTAAATCTGGTTGGTGTATAATCAACGCAATAAAAAACCACCTTCTTCACTAAACCAAACCTCTCTAGAATCACACCAGCGAACGCATTCAAGGGGTCAATTCCAATAAAAATTTTCGGTTTGTAAACAGCAGCTGTCATTACTGTTTTAACCGTTTCAAAAACAGATTTTATGATAAGCGGTGTACGGGAGACTAACGGATACTCGATCGTTTGAAACGACCTTTTGTTTGTGTTTAGAAAATCTTTAATTACATTAAAAGGTCCGTATACAGGCCCTGATTCAGTGTGGTAAACGTGGCTTACAAGAAGAATTCTACCCCTTTGAAAGTTCTTACTGCTTTTCATACCATTCAATTGTTTTTCTTAAACCCTTCTCAAATGAAGTTTTCGCCTCCCACTTGAGTTCTTTTTTCGCCAAGGACAAATCCTGGTTAATGTTGAAGACCTTACCCTCCTCCGTAGAGGTAAAGTCAACTTCGATATCTCTCCTCATCACCTTTTTGAAAACTTCAAGCACTTCTAAAACCGAATATTTTTTAGCCGCCCCTAAGTTGAAAATTCCCCTTTTCTTGATTCGTATTGCTGTAGAAAATGCTTCAACTATGTCACCGACATACAAATAATCTCTTTCTTGTTTACCATCACCGTAAATAATCACCTTGCCATCGTTTTTTATGTTTGAGTAAAATGTGTAAATTATCCCCTTAGAATTTCCAGGACCATAAACGTTAAAGGGGCGGAAAATAGTTGCAGGATTGCCGGTTTTTGTAACCCAATATTGAACCTCCTTTTCAGCGAGATATTTTGTCAATCCGTATTCGGTGTTCGGGAAACATTCATCGGTTTCCTTAAATTTACTTTTTTTGTCTTTTCCATAAACAGCTACCGATGAAGTAAAGATGAGTTGTTTTATTGGGTGCTTTAACATTTCTATCACCAGATTGCGGGTAGCCAAAACGTTATCTTTAATTAATTCCTCTTCCGGCGGCAAATTTCTTCCCGCTAAATGAATAACCACTTCAACATCCTTTAAAAACTTCGCTATGCCTACCCCGCTAACTAAATTGCCATGTACCCACTTTATATCCTTGGGTAGTGTAGGTTTTTCTTCTATTGCAAGAACACTAATTGAGTGACCCTCACCTTGAAGTTTATTAATAATATGCCTGCCCATGAACCCTGTTGCACCGGTTATACCAATTTTCATTTTTATCCCCCTTCGCGAATACCCCGGGCTTAAAGCCTCTGAGGGTGAAAGCGAAGAGGTTTCGCTTCGGAGGGATTCCGCTCCCGACAAAGCGCTGGGAGAAGATACCCTGCCGATTGTGTTGGGGAGCTTCATATCCAACCCTCTTTCTCTAATAACGAACGGAGTTCTTTTTTTCCGATTTGTTCAGTGGTGTCTGAGGCGTATCTGAATTCTTTTAACGTCTTTTTACCTGAATATTTTTTCTCTACCGCCGGGATAGAAATCTGGGGTAAAATTACATAGTAATCTCCAAATTCAACTGTTCTCACACTTTCTGCCGGACTAATCAGTGTTTCATGAATTTTTTCACCGGGACGGATTCCCATATTAATAATATTCTTAGTATTTTTACCGTTGGCCTCCAGAAGGACTTCGGCAAGATCTATGATGGAATGGCCCGGCATTTTTCTTACAAACACCTCTCCACCTACACCTTCTGTCATTGCCGTTAATACCAACTCAACGCTTTTTTGGAGAGTTAGAATGAAACGGGTCATCCCGGTGTCTGTAATAGTTAATGGCTTGCCTTCCGAAATTAATTTCTTAAAATGTGGCACTACAGACCCTCTTGATCCAAGAACATTCCCATACCTTGTAGAAACAAAAACGGTGTTGCCCACATCGTAGAGATTTGCAGTTGTAATAAGTCGCTCCTGAAGCGCTTTTGCCATTCCGTAAGCATTAATCGGTTCAACGGCTTTGTCAGTCGAAAGTGCGACAACTTTTTCTACACCCTCATCTCTGGCCGCTTCAATTATGTTTTCTGCGCCAATTACGTTAGTTTTTACACCTTCCCAAACATTATATTCAACCTCTGTGATCCACTTTAGAGCAGCCGCATGAACGATGATATCCACGCCTCGCACGGCCTCACGAACACTTCTAAAATCTCTTATGTCCCCCAACACAAAACGAATACCCAGTTTATCCTTATATTCCAACCTCATAATACCCTGTTTGTCTTCGTCTCTGCTAAAAACAATTATTTCTTTGGGTTCGTACTTCAGAATTTCACCGATGAACATGCGTCCAAAGGATCCCGTGCCTCCCGTAACTAATATTCGTTTCCCCTTAAGAATTTTTGTCATGTTTGGTTGTCACGATTATACCAGAATTAATCGCCACTAGGAATGTATCGATAATAATTTGAGTCTCCATGTAAAATCGTGCAAAGGGGCTATTTTGCAACGTACAAACTTTTTATTGCAGATGCCACACTAATCATTTGTTTATCAGTTAGTGCCAACCCAGAAGGAATATATAAACCATTTCTTTCAATATTTTCCGTATTAACAAACTTATCGTTGTTTTTCAGATATTTTTTCAAGACGGGTTGGTTGTTAGGCGAATAAAAGAAGTCCCTTGTCTCAATCCCTTTATTGCTAAGTTCCTCACGAAGCCTATTCTTACTCATTCCAAATTTTTCTTCGTCAAGCAAAATCCCATACATCCAGTAAACGTTTTTTACATAGCTTTTAGTTTTTGGCAATCTGATTCCTGGGACATCTTTAAGCAGGATATCGTATAGGGAGGCCATATACTGCTTTTTAAGAAGATACTCGTCGATATGGGCTATTTCCCCGCACCCCAGCGCGCCTTGTAGGTTAGTCATTCTATAATTAAACCCGATACCATCATGGATAAACCGTTTGGCTGCCGAGTGGTGCAAATCTCTAAACATTCTTGCTTTTGTTGCTAAGACCTCGTTATTAGTTACCATCATTCCCCCTTCGCCTGTCGTGACTATTTTGTTGGCATAAAAACTAAATGCGTTTATTTCTCCGAAAGAACCACATTTTTTCCCCTTGTATTCCCCGCCGCAAGCTTCCGCTGCGTCTTCTAAAACCATAGTTTTATGTCTACCTGCAATTTTCATAATTTCAGACATCTCTGCCGCGTGCCCATAAATGTGAACCGGAATGATTACCTTTGTTCTTTTTGTAATTTTATTTTCGATTTGTTTAACATCAATATTAAAAGTATCAGGTTCACAATCGACGAAAACCGGTTTCGCTCCTGTATATAACACTGCAAGCCATGTTGCACCCATTGTAAAAGCGGGAACAATTACCTCATCTCCGGGGCCAACCCCTAATGATAATAACGCGACATGAAGTGCGGCCGTACCGTTACAAACGGCTATTCCGTATTTCATACCAATATAAGAAGCAAACTTTTCCTCTAGCTCCTTTACATAATTGCCTGATGAGGATATCCATCCACTATCAAGTGCCTTATTTACAAATATCTTCGAGTCCTCAGACAAAACGGGTTCGTTAACTGGAATGTGGTTAAACATTTGATAGTTCTATAATTTTGTTCTTTATAAGATAGGGTATATCTTTTGGACTGCCAATTTCAACACCACGAGCTTTCAAAGAATCGAAAATCATATTCTCCACCAAATGTCCGACTTCCATTTCAAGTTCCCAGTATTTTCTTCCACCTAATCTTTGTGTTAAATCGCCGTCATCATTTAAATACTGTTTCCTTGTAGAGACTTCTTCGATGCGCTTGTCAAAAGGAACAATCTCAGACCCCATGGTTATATCATCTAAATAGAACTGGAGAAATTCTAATATTGAAACTTCTGCATATAAAACTTTTTCCAAAAAATCCGGACCGGTTGCAGCCATCAATCTTTCGTCGGGTTTGATTTTTTTGTAATAAAGCTCTATTTTTTCTTTCTCAGCTGGCGAAAAATCATCAGGAAAATTATCCAGTCTTTTTTCCCAATCATGAATAATTGCAACCGACTCCAAGGCTCTTCGCTCTCCGTCTGTTAATCCAAGCAAGGCTCCCAACACTTTTGCACCAAGTAGTTGGGTAACGCCATGTTCTCTAACGTTTTTCCAGCCTTCGCGTTTAGTGAGTTTCCCTAAATAAAGGAGGTGAAATTCATCTTCGTAATCCAACAATTCTTTAAACATAACTGTGACCTGCATTCTAATCATCGCAGACATAAAACGCAAGACCGCTAGTAAAAGACAATTATAAAAAAAACTTATGAATTAGAGTGAGCTAGAAGTAGCATTTATTATTCTGCTTAAATACTTGAATATAGAATGCCAAGCATTGCACCTATACCCTCAATTACTTTTACTGTTACCATTCCCAAAGACAAAAATGGATGTGAAACTATCTTTCTCCATTTTTTAAAAAAGACCGGCCTTAAAACCAAATTGCCAAGACCTAAAATTTGCTCTGGGTGCTTTTTCAAAAACCCTCTAGCGTGAGCAGCGTAATAGTATTTCTTTTTGGCTGACCTAAATGGGGAGAATTTGCCTTCATCGTGGTATATAAAACTTTTAATTCGGCCAATTTTGATTCCTTCTTTTCGCATTCTCAGCGGCAAATCGAAATCCTCCGGGCCCGTGATGCTCATATCATAGCCGTTAAACTTTTTAAAAGTGGATTTTTTGAAAAATCTAGGAGCCTCGATCGTTTCATCTCCTACATAAAATTCCCTTTCAAAAACTTTAAATTTTGTCCAAAAGCCGGTACCAAAAGATTTCTCCGGAACAGTGATCGCCTCAACTTCGGGGTCTTTTGTAATGACACCGAAACAATCTTCCAAGACCCTGGGCGACAAGGTCATGTCTGCGTCCAAAACAAGAACATACTGACCCCGAGACATTTTCACTCCATAGTTTCTTTGGGCGGACCTTTCCGGTCCTTTATTAAAAACTCTAGCTTCAAACTTCCTGGCGATATCTTTGGTATCATCGGTTGATTCGTTATCAACTACAATTACCTCAAAATCTCGGTATGTTTGCCGCCTAAGACTTTCCAAAAATTTTGGTAAATGTAGAGATTCGTTTTTTGTAGTTACTATAATTGAAATCATGCTTTTTCCCCTGCTATTGTAAAATGATACCATACTGGAATATAATCCCCTTGTATGACATCTTTCAAGTTGCGTCTTTTGGCAGTATTTTCGGTCTTAGTTCTCTTCTTGTCAATCGCCCCAGCCGTTTTTGCGGAGTCTCCGGAATCTTTTGGATTAACTCCCCAAAAAACGCTTCCAGGGAGTTCCGGCTATTTGTTCAAAAGGGCAAAGGAGAAAGTATCAGAAAAGTTTAAATTTTCCAAAAATTCAAAGTATGAGTACAGAAAATGGCTACTTGAAAGAAGAGTGTCCGAATACGTAAGCCTTGTAGAGAATAAGGAGCAGTCACAAATCTCGGACGCCTCGCAAAGGCTGGCTTTTGCGGCGGGGGTCCTTGCTGAAAGTTCTGTCAAAGAATCTCAAGAAAAAAAGTCAGAAATTATCAGTTTGTTTGAAAAATACAAGCCAATCCTTGGAAAGATGAGGGACAACTTCCCTGCCAATACTCCCTACTGGCTCTTGTCTCAACAAGACATTGATACAATGAATATTTTGATCGAAAAACTTAAGTAATGACAAAAGTTCCGCAAGTTTCATTTATTATTCCTGCTAAGGACGAAGAAAAAACGATTTCGTCGCTATATTCTCAAGTTGTTGTTGAGATGAAAAAACTTCGTAAATCTTTTGAGATTATTTTTGTAGACGACGGTTCGACGGATTCCACTTTTGAAATCGCAAAAAAGCTCAGCCGCAACAATAAGAATATTAAGATTATAAAACATCGAGGGAATTTCGGAAAATCGATAGCATTACAAAGTGGTTTTGATGCCAGCCGCGGCGAAATAGTGATCACAATGGATGCCGATCTGCAGGATGACCCGCGGGAAATACCAAAGTTCGTAAAAAAAATTGAGGAGGGTTACGACCTGGTCTCTGGTTGGAAAAAGAAAAGATATGACCCCCTCAGTAAAACTATACCTTCAAAAATTGGCAACCTACTAACAAGAAAGCTTACGGGCGTAACAATTCATGACTTGAATTGTGGCTTTAAAGCCTACAGAAAAAGAGTTTTGACAAATATTCATCTTTATGGAGAACTATACAAATTCATACCAGTTCTTGTCGCACATCAAAATTTTAAAGTTACAGAAATCGTGGTATCTCACAAACCCAGAAAATTTGGTAAAAGTAAATTTGGTATAGAAAGAAATATTAAAGGTGTACTCGATTTGATAACTATAGTTTTTCTAACAGGGTACATTAGACGCCCCGGCCATTTTTTTGGATTTTGGGGCATAGCTTCGTTTTTTATCGGTTTCTTAATCGGTATTTATATTACCTATCTGAGAGTCACAACCGGTTCAATCCAATTTCGCCAACCACTATTGTTTTTGGGAATGCTCTTGATGATAATCGGTGTACAACTTATATCTACCGGGTTGGTCGCAGAAATGATCGTCAACTTAAACCAGAAAGATCTGTCAAAAAATAAATATATTGAAGAAACAAGCCCTTAAGGTAGAATTTTAAGCCCTGAAATTTGTATCCTCATGTTTTTAAATATACAGGTGTCGTTCATTTGCGGGTCAAATAAAATATATCTAGCCTTTGTTCCGGGAAATAAAAATAGAAAATTTCCCTTTTTCCACTCAGCAGTCGTCGGAGGAACCTGTGCTGTGTCGGGCGGATCTGCCTCCCTCACCCATGTCTTGTTATCTGTGGAAAGGGCAACATATCCCCCCTTCTGTACGCTACATCCCACATTACTATGCCAAATTTTCAAGCCCGTCAAAAAAATATCTTTCCCCATGTCAATCCACAACTCCTTATTTGCTGTGTTTTTTCTTAACAATGTCGAAGCCGGTTGGTAATTTATTTCTTCACGAAACGCAGGCTTTGTGTGTTCAATATCATTTTTCCAAACCTTAACAAGCGGTACGCCGTCGACACTTGATATATAAACCGGATCCAAATATTTATCATAATATTGAAAACTATACCAATATTTAAACGGCCACTCAAAATCCAGTTCTATTTCATATTCCCCTTCTCTTTTGGTGCCGCTCCAAGAACCGTTGTAATATTCAATATCTGAACGCAGACTGTTTCTACTTATGTTTGCCTGTGTTGCAATAGCCAAACCCAACCTTGCGTTAGGCACCGCATTTTTATTGAGCCAATCCACCCCCTGCTGGTAAGCATTTCCATATGTATTCCCCCAGTAAGGAATGTTTTTACTTCTTGCCCCGGACAGACCACCTATCAACTGGTTAAAATAAACATTCTCATTTGGGTGTATCATCACTATTTCATACATGGAAAAAACGATTGAAATTACAATCAGTATTGATATTGCAATTTTATATTTTACATACCGAGTTAAGGCATAGGCCCCAATGCCTGCCTCAATTGCCAATGCCGGTACGTATTCCAATAGCTGTCTAACACCTCCATATATCCCCGCTCCCGGCCAAGATACACGTAAAATTGGTACCAATAACCAAAGCAAAACCAGTAGTGGGAAACTGTCTTTTCCTTTAACAGTCGAGTAAACAGAATAGACAACCCCTATTAGTGCCAGTAACAAAATTGGAACTTGAGTAGTATAAACAATCCATAAAACAGGATAGGTATTCCATTTGCCGACTAGATATGAAGTCATCTCCGCGGCGGTGCCGGTACCTATCTGCCTGTAATAATCTAGTATGTGCATTGTATTTCTAAAAGGATCTGACCATAAATAGGGCCATAAAGCGTAAACTATTCCCAGCACAACCGGAGCGTAAAAGATCAGCATTACAAACGTGCCTTTTGACAAAAATAGTTTTTTCGTTTCAATATATTTTGTTAACAAAAAATACAAAAGCCATGGAACAACAATAAGTGGAGCAAAAGCAATGTTTAACTTAGTTCCCAAACCTAGTCCCGCAAAAATTGAAGATATTAATACCAATTTCCATTCTTTTCTTGTAATACCAAAGAAAAGAAAAAGCAAAGTAAGACCATAATAAGATGCCAGTGGCGGGTCCTTGATATTAAAATGTGATTCCGAAAAAAATAAGGGGTAGATCGCCAAGGATGAAGAAGCAACAAAAGCCGGTAGGGCTCCATAATTAAGGTAAGTTGCTACACCAACTGCTAAAACTATTAAGAAACTCGTTAGCACCTCATATAAATGATGGGAGTCTAGGTCTCCCATTAAATGAAGCCTTTGGTAAAAAATTGTATTAGTCAAGGCAGCCAAAATATCATTAATCGGAGGGTGCCCGCCTTCATTTATAACAATATAATTATAATCATAAGTATCGTGTTGGTAAGCGCTGCGCCACAACGAAAAAAGCTTGCGTGGATATTGGGCAGTTATGGCGTCCTCATAAATCGGACCTTTTACATTTGAAGGCATTGTGTCAGTGGCGCCGCCAGGAGATATATTGCATTTGTTGTTTGCCCACGATGGACAGTTGCTATTCACCCTCGGATATTTTGGTAAGGTTGAATAGTCTTTTTCTCCAGTCAAAAAAAAGTGCAAATACGCCTGACCCCGCATGAAATGATAAGGTTCATCCCAATTAATTCCGTAGTCTTTAATCGTGCCAACACCAAAAAACAAAAACAAAATCGGTACAAACAGAATCGGGAAAAAATATTTAATAAGAAGCTTTCTCATATATTCCTATGGTACTCATAATGTCTAATTTACGTAATCTTTCTACAAACTTCAGTTCTGTCAACGTTTCATAAAAATCGTCTTCTGTTTTCAACCAATGTCTCATAAATTTTATCTCACCCAAATACGATATCCGCCGCTTTTTAAGAAAAGGGATATATTTGCTTATTGGTAACTCACAAACAGCGTCGTACAAACTTCTTACAATACTTTTGTGCGGTTCTATGAAACAAAGCCTGCCCTTCTTCTTTAAGACCCGATTGATTTCTCCCAAAGCCTTACGATACTTCATGAAATGATGGAAAACCGAATCCACCAATACAACATCGAATGTTTCATCTTTAAACGGAAGTTTTTCAGCGCTGGCTAAATAAAATTTGGCCTTCGGTGTCAGCCGCTTTGCGCTTTTAATAAGTGCATCAGAAATATCAACACCGAATATATTTTTAACACCTTTTTTATATAAAATGTGGACATTAAGACCATCCCCGCAACCCAAATCTAAAATTTTTTCTTTTTTCTTTATTCTAAAAAAACGGAGTCTTCTTATTCTTTCATCTGGATTGCGCCTTGTCTCGATACAGGCTTCTTCCCAATGCTTTGTCTGATCCCATGTGTTAATCGACTTTGATATCATTTAGTGATTCTACACCAACAAACCGATCAAATTAAGTACCAAATACTCCTGTTTGACTAAATGAATTTTTATTTATACTATATGACCCTGAAAGGATTATAATGTAGCGATATGAAAGTTGAGACAATAAAGGACAGAACTAAAATATTAGCTATTATCATTAAAGGAACAAATACAAAAAATTATCAGTTCTTTTCACCTGAGAGTTTTCCTTTACAAATAGGTGCCGTCGGCAAAAAAAAGGGCGAGAAAATTCGTGCTCATTTGCACAACGAGCCCATAAGAACGGTTAGAACAACCCAAGAGTGTTTGTATATCGAAAAGGGTCGCGTCAAAGTGTCTATTTACAACAATCGAGGAAAAATTGTTGCAAAAAGAATTTTAAAAGCTACTGATAAAATACTTTCGGCATCAGGGGGTCATGGATTTGAGATCCTCGAGGACACTGTTTTTTTTGAAATTAAACAGGGACCATACCCAGGATACGACAAAGCTAAGACTTATTTAGAATAACCAATGGATGATTAAGAAAGACAAAACTCCGGTGTTTATTATTTCCGGGAAATCTCCACTTTCAGCATCTGGTGGTGGATATTCCAGTTTTGCTTTTAACCTTGCAAAGATTATCAAAAAACTTGGGCACACTGTTTATATCGTCGCGCTAGGAAATGAAACTAAGCAAACTAAAATCGATGCAGGAAAGCTTCTTCTTTTTAAAGCAACTCTCCCACTCCTAAACGTGAATATTTATGCACTTCCAGGTTTACCCATTTATTCGATTATTTTTGCACGAGGAATTCAAAAAATTGCCGATCAAAATGGATACAAAAAATTTATAGTATGGGGAATCGGACCCTGGGGTCTGGCGGGCGCATTTCTAAAAATATTCTCAAAAAGTAAGGTCACCTTTTACGATAACTACTTTACAACAATACGACATGAGTGGTGGGGTGGTGTGAGAGCCCTCAGAATCAAAGATTACGGCTTGTGGCCAAAAATCAAATACTTGGCTATATACTTTACAATCGCACAATACCTGGCTTTATTAGAAAAAATAACACTTAAACGAACAGATAAGATTATAACCAATTACAGTTCTACAGAACAGATTATTAATAAAGAGTTCGGCATTGACTTCAAAAAATTCTACAGAACCCATTCCTATGTTCAAATATATAAAAGGCGCGTCAAGATTAGTAATTCAAATGATTTTACAAAATTACCTGCAAAATATTTATTTTTCTTTTCCAGACAGGATCCCAGAAAAGGCGTAAATTTTCTGCTTCATGCAATGAAGATTTTATCTGAACGAGACTTCAAAATTCCTCTGATCATTGCTGGAGGCGGCGATATGCTTAAATACAACATGAAGCTTGCCACGAAACTCAAAATTGAAAAAAATGTCAAATTCTTCGGATTTGTTAACGATACTGAACCACTTATGAAGGGGTGCGCCCTATTCGCTTTTCCTTCCATTGAGGAGGGCTCTAGTGCCCTAACTATTCACGAAGCAATGGAGATGGGCTTGCCTATAGTTACAACTGCATGCGACGGTATAGTAGAGGATATCAAAAATGGAAAATCGGGAATCCTTGTGCCAATGGAAAATCCGGAGGCAATGGCGAACGCAATTGAAGATATAATTAGAAACCCGAACCTGGCCAAAAAACTGGGGAGAGGAGCGAAAGAGGCTTATAAAAAAACATTTAATTCAAACCTTGTAAAGCGGGAATTAGGAAAGTTGCTCCAAAAAATATGAATACCACATTAGGCAACGTAGATTACTCGATAGCACATACAGAAATCCTTGGTAAGTCCGACAGGGTGCGAGTTGCAAAACAGTTGCTTACAATTGTCCAAGTATACCTCAATCACAAAAATTTAAAGTCATTTCTGGTCCTTGATATTGGATGCTCCAGTGGAATAATCACTCGGGAAATTGCAAAGCATAGCAGAAAAGTGATTGGCATAGATGTTGATGGGAATGCAATAAAGAAAGCTGCCGTAGATTTTAGGTCGGTTAAAAATTTAAAATTTAGGGTGGCAAAGGGTGAAAAAATTCCGTTCAGGAAGAATTTCTTTGACATTGTTTTCTGCAATCAAGTTTATTCCTATGTATCAAATCCCCACAAAATGATGCTTGAAATTAAACGGGTCTTAAAGCCGGGAGGAATATGTTTATTTACAGGTGATAATTTACTGCGTCCTGTTGAGCCGCTATATAGACTTCCATTTATTCGATTACTCCCAAAAAACATAACTAAATACATTCTGAGTATTTCGGGTTACAAATCATATTACATTGGAAGTTATAAGAGTTATTGGGGCTTGAAAAAACTTTGCAATAATTTCGTAATTGAAGACTATACTCTGGAAGTTATAAAACACCCGAAAAAATATAAATTTAGTAAAATTTTAAAATACGAAAAGCTAATAAATTTTACTCCATCTTTAATATTGAAACTTCTTGAGCCATTCTTGCCTACGTTTATATTTATATTGAAAAAGAATTAGTGGCCGGCATTAAAAACTTTGTTTAACAATAATAGACTTTTCGCCCTGGAGACTGTCCAAGAAAAATTTTTGCTCCAAGACATGGAACCTCTTTGAAGTTTTTCATACAGTTTCTTATTTTCGAAAAGCGAGATTGTTACATTTGCGATTTTTTCCGGTGAGTTTGTTGAGACTATAACCCCACTTTGCCCGTCTTTGACCGAGTCCACCAATCCAGAAGATTTATAAGCAACGACTGGGGTCCCGACCGCATTTGCCTCAATATTCACAAGCCCCCACCCTTCATGAGCTGACGGATTTACCAAAACGTGACTTTTTGCAAGTAGCTCAAACTTCTTAGCATCCGTTACCCTTCCCCAGAATTTTACTTTATCATTTAAACCCAAGTCAGAGATCTTTGATTTTATTTTTTTGAAATAATCTTCAGTTTCAGGTTTGCCAATAATCCAGAAATTGCATTCACCTTTTTTATCTAGCAATGAAAAGCATTCGATAGCATCTTCAATTCCTTTATCTTTAGCTAGCGTACCCAGAAAAGTGATTGTTTTCATTTTTAATTTTTCATTTTTAATTTTTAATTTTGGCAAAATTACCCCATGAGGAACTACGGTAATATTTTTAAGAGGGATTCCGAATTTTGAGACTTCGAGTTTTGCTGATTCTGATCCGGTCATAAATTGTACATGTCTGTACAGTAAGAAAATAAATGGTTCAAACACAAAACCAATTGCACCAATTATTAAATTTATAGGGAATGGCAAGGGGTTTAAAAGCCAAACTTTACCTGCCACTTCCTGGATAAGAGCCAATTTTGGTTTTTTTACATATAACGGGGTAAAAAACGGGAGGCCGTGAAATTGATCTACAACTAAATCAACGTTTTTAACATTTTTAAAATAGTAAAAAAGGGCAGCTATTTGAACCCCTAAGTATTGATATCCATTTCTGACTATTTTTATACCATCGATATTTTCCGTAACCACAGATCCTTTGAACCGTGAAGAAAACCAAATTATCTCATTACCGGCTTTACGCCATCCCTTTGCGTGCTCCCAAACACTCTGCTCAGCCCCACCTGCCAGGGGATGTTTCGGATCGCGCCAACTTAAAATTAAAATATTCATTTTTATCATTTTACTCTCCAAATCTCAGCATTGGCATTACTAAAAATTTTTTCAACATTAAGATCGCCCGGAGAAAAAGGAAGTTTTTCGGTATAATCTTCAAATTTAGTCAGATAGACATACTTTGCATGAAGTTTGTCAAACTCTTTCTTTGCCTCGGTTTGAGTTTTGGCGGCAAATACGGACTTATTATACACAACAGGATTCCCTGAATATTTACCAACATAACCTCTCCTGTTTGAAAACTCCGGCGGTTTAAATTCTGTGTGCCACGAACACTGTAAACACTCGTTGTCATAAACCAGAACACGGCCAAACGGTTGTGATTTCAAATATAAAAGCGCATAGACTTCACCTTGGGGTATTGTATAACTGACTTTAGTCAAATAGTTCCACCCTCGACCTGTCAGGAGATAAAAAAATGCCAATTTCTGTCTGAAGAAATGTATCGCTTCCGCGGAGAAATCTTTTATTTCAATTCCGCCCGCCGGTACCAATTCCCCTATCGTAGAGATTTTAACTTCGCTTCCGGTTTGAATGACATCGATTAGCGGTGACTTTTTAACAAAATCCGGAACTTTAATTCCCCTGCCCTTAATCGTAAAATTGTCGTCGTCAGTAATAATTTCAAAATCTCCCTGTAATATCCAAATATTGTCAGTATTGGAAACTGTGTCTATAACAGCCGGAATATTTTCAGATAAGGTAAATTGAAAATTGGGTGAATCATAGTACGGATCTTTCAAAGTGCTATTGTAAATCCTAAGATCCAATATTTTGATTTCTTTTTTATCAAAATCTTTTATATAGAATAATCTATATTTACTACTTCCATACCAAAATGATTGCATATTCTTTCCAAGTAAATCTTTTGATTCAATTTTGTAGGATGGTGACACATCCGTAAATTTTTGACGATACCACGTCGAAAAATCGGCCATCGTAAGAATTTTTATTCCGTTTGTTGTCAAACTGTTGACATATTCTATTTGCTTGGCAAATTCCCCTTTATAACCATCCGGATCAAGATCTGACTCAAGCCCCACCGTAACCTGGGCGAACCCATTTATTTTATTCATAGACATATAAATATTAATTAGTTTTTGAAAATAGCCCACATCCTGACGAATTGGCGCCCCCAAATAGTCTTGTGTGCTATACAAACTACTTGTATAACCATTAAGGGGGTCTCGAGGCGCCCATTGCAAATTCACAACATCAATTTTGTCCGCAATCGTTGAGGGCGGAACAGCTGAATAAAGTTTGCTTGGATAATAAGGTAAGCCCCATGGCTGTCCCCAAATTTGATAACCGTCAGTTGAATATTGGTCAGAACAAACTAAGTTTGCAATTATTCCATATTTTTCTTTCATGTAGGAGAGAGAGTATGCATCAGTCCACCAAGACCCAACAGACTTCGGGTAATATCCGAATTTTCCCTTGAAGGTTTGAAAAACTTTATCTATCAATACTCTCCTGTCCTCTTGTGCATATCCCGATAGAAACACACTTGCCGCATGATGCCAAGAACCTGTATTGTGATAAGTTATTTTTGAATCTTCTGAAAAAGTAGGCGTAACCTCCACAAAAATTCCAAACTCCTGACTTTTGTCCATACCCCTTGCGACTGACATAACTTCCGGGTTTTGCATAGCGTCATAAGTCATTAGCCAGGTCGCTGAAATTTTATTCTTTCGAATAATTTGGTATTCGCTTTTCATCCCCTCTGCGGGTTTGCCACCATACGCAGAGATTCTTACGGGGTTAACTACTGTAATGAATTGATTGGGATCCTCAGCAAAAACTTTATAAGGAAAACATAAAAGGAAAAATAGACTAATGATGGCCACGGAGAATATCTTGAATCTGTACATTTAACTTGTTATCCAGCTTTTTCTATTAGCATCATCATAGTAATGAAGAATTTTTAGTCTGTAAAAAACTGCCGCTGTATCCCAAGCCATCCAAAAAGAAGTTGACCATTTTATTGCACTATTGGATTTATTAAACCGTACCTCTATCGGAGCTTCGAAGATCCTGTTGAAGCCCAAATATTTAGCAACCGAAAGCATTTCGATATCCATTGCGTAACTTTTAACCAGAAGCCGAGGAAGAATTTTCTCAACGACTTTTCGTTTAAATATTTTTATTCCGCTTTGAGTGTCCGTAAGAGAAAGATTAAAAAGAAGCTTAACACCAACATGATAACCCAAACTCAAGATTTTTCGTAAGAGAGGATAATTAACACGGGAAACAGGGTGTTTTTTTGATCCCACTATTATGTCTGCATCATACCAATTCATATGCGCCAAAAGCATCATTATCCCTTTTGGACTTATATCCATTCCGGCATCTAAAAAGGATATTATTTCACCTTTAGCTTTTCCCATTCCAAAACGTACCGCATGACCCTTGCCTTTATTAACTTTATAAGTAAACACTTTCAATTTTGAAGATTTAATTTTTGATGCCTCCCGAAAGGTCTTGTCCATGTCGCCGTCCACAACACAGATCACTTCAAAGTCGTAGTCCCTCCCCAACCCTTCTCCCAATGTTGATAAAATATTATCCAAATCCTGCCTGATGGTTTTCTCCTGTTTATAGGCGGGGACAATTACTGAAAGAATTTTGATCTTAGGCTTTTCCATATTGTTTTCCTTTGGCCAGGCCATACCGCGAATTATATCCCAAAAAAACGCCTTCACCAAAAAGCATGAGGGTGCATATGGCAAGCGATACCTGAATAACCTCCAAAATACTTGAATGAAAAATCCATAACAATATTGCTTGTCCAAACGCAGCCAATACCGGAAATACTATTATTCGCGTTTTTCCAAGAGAAAGTGAAAAATTTACCAACAATAAAGCAAGGGTGTATACGAGTATAAAAAGACCCATCCAGACCAAATCAATTGACGCTGACAAATATGCCGGGCCGTAAAGAATATTTATCGCAAAATCCGAGAAGAAATAATAAATACCGACTACTACAGCCGAAACAGCAAGCGTCAAGCCAAACGAACCCCAAAATATTCCTAAGTATTTTTCCCCTTTGGCACTTCTACCGGAAACGACCGGAAACATCACAGAAGAAATGGGGGCGGATGCAAAAAAAACTATTTTACCAAGCGTAGAAAGAGCTGCGTAGATTCCGGCATCGAAAGGGGTTAAGAAATGTTTAACAAGAATTACATCTGTTGTAAAAATCGAAGTGAATGCTAAGGCTTGTAAAAAAACAGGCAGTGAATATTTCAAAAATGGTTTTAAATTATATTTCTTTTTAAACTTCCTTATTTTTTTAATGTCACGTATATACCATTTCGAAACAAAAAAAGCCAAAAAGCCTCCAGCAAAAACACCGATCATTGCACCGAATACAGAATAACCCATGATGACAAATAGTACACCCAAACAAATTTTGGCAAGAGAAGACGTAAAATTGGGTAAGACAAATCCCATAAATTTCAATAAACCCTGCGAAGTGGCTTGATTAACTAAGGTTAAAAGAGAGAAGAATAAAATCGGGGTTATAAGAATAATAAGAAAAACATTATCAATATGTAAAAAGTTGGCAATAAAAGGAGCAGCAATAATTGTTACTATTGATATGGCCGATGCCAATTTGAAAACGAGTTTGTTTAGTGCATTGTAAATTGTCATCATTTCTCCGGGATTTTTAGCTGAAGAAATAAATTTTACAATGGCAACTGAAGTTGATGACGGTACGATCCCGACAATGTATAAAATTGAAAACAGACTGGCAAGAACGCCGTAATTAACCGGGCCAAGAATACGACCCATAACCAGATGGTATATATAATTCACCACGTTAATGGTCATGCTGCCGCCAATCATTATGGCGCTGCCTGAAAAAAGGGGGTGATTAATAAATTTTCTAAGTGTTTTCATATATTCTAAGTCAAGGTCATCTTAAGTCCCTCTTTTAAGGACGTAAAAAAGTTAGCATTAATCCCCAACCTGTTTAACCCCAATATGTTTGCCCGGCTTCGCTTAATTTCATTTCTTGATTCCAAAAACTTAATCGTGTAAGGTTTACCTGCAACTTTTCCAATATATTTTGCCAAATCCAAAATTTTTACTTCCTTTCCGGTCCCCAGATCTACAGGTCCCGTCGGCACCTTAGCCGTTAGTATCGCCTCAACTGTCTTAACGACATCATCGATAAAGATAAAATCTCTTGTTTGGTTACCGTCGCCGTATATTTCTATTTTTCCCTCCTTTTTGATACCTTTATAGAAATTGTGTATGGCATAACCGTAAGCCGGATTTTGTCCTTTGCCGTAAATATTAAACGGTCTCAAAACAATAGTTTCGATCTTGCCTTTGTAAGAAGTCGCTATCGCTTCTGCAAAAACTTTTGAAGTTCCGTACGGAGTAAGGGGTTTTCCATATACGGCGGCGGAGGAGAAGATGACAATTCTCTTTACTTTATTTTTAATTGCAGCCTCAATAACCTTAAATGTTCCAATACCGTTGTTCGTGAAGTAATCCAATGGCTTTTCCCACGATTCCTGTCCGGAAACGTAAGCAGCAAGATGGATGACGACTTCAACACCTTTCAGATTGTTGTTTAATAATTTTGTATCAAATATATCTTTGCCGTTTTTGACATCGTAACCAATCACTTTATGATTTTTTGACAACAATCTAGACAGGTGAGTTCCGACAAAACCTTTTGAACCGGTAATTAATATTTTCATATTTAAGCTACCCAATACCCCCTAACAAAAAGCATGGTCAACAAAATTCCAAAAACCATCGATGCAAGAATAAAAGGCGTGACATATTTTCTAAACCGGATAATTAAATAGGGAAAAATAAACACCATAGACATAAGGACATATCTTGGCATCGAAGAAAATGTACCGGTCAAGGTTGGGAGCAAAAGCGAGCTAAGAGAAAAGAACCAATAACTAAATCTCATTTTCTTAAAAAAGACTATCAAAATTGTAAGAGGAATTAGAGTAAATACAAATTCGATAAATGCATTGAAAAATGGTAAGGTCACAATGCTTGTCGTCAAAAATATTTTTATGTATCTATAAATTACCTGGGGAAGAAGAATTAAATCTGTTCCACTTCTCCCCGCCCCAAAAATGGGTTGTGCGGTCAAAAAGTAGAGCGGGTCGTTGAAGGCAGATTTTAGAAAATACATATATGCAAAAAGCCCCAATGGAGCAATCAAAGTCCAAATATAGTTAATTTTGTTCCTACTTTGAAACACCTCTATTAAATACAATGGTATAAGAAGCACTCCCGTGATCCTGGTTATGGTAGCAAGCGAAATCAAGATTGCTCCCCAAAAGAAATTCCCTTTTCTAATAAAATAGATGGAAGAAACCGTGAGTAGCAAAAACAGACTTTCAGTATATATAGAGCCAAAGAAAAACGAAGTTGGAAATACCAAAAGAAAGATAACGGTATAAAAAGCAATCTCCTTTTTAAAATCAATATTAATTAACTTAAATAAAATGTAAAGCGCTGCCAGAAAAAATAAATTAGAAAGAATTATCCCTGAATAAAAAAAGGCCGGATCGGTAAAAAAAACAGTATCGAGATTTACCACCCTTGGAAAAATAATGGAAAAAAATCGAATTAAGATTGGAAAAAGCGGGAAAAAAGCCTGGGAATATTGAGCAAGATAACCGTCCTGCGCAATCCGAAGATAATGGACTCCGTCGAAATTTCCAAATCCCCAAACCCAGTAAGGCAAATGGGTTATTTCCAATACTTTATCTACATATGGAAATCTGGCACCGAAAACCGGTAAAAAACAGATCGATAAGAACGCAACAAAAAACAGAGCTACACGCCAGATCAAAAAAGAGGTCAAAATCTTTTTAAACATTTTGGTATACCTCCCATGTTTCCTTGGCGGTTTTTTCCCATGAGTAAGTCCTGGGGAGTTTCGGACTTTTAGCTAAATTTTTTAAACCGATTGCCATATCTTCACTATTATCTGGGTTAACGAAGGTGGCAGCACCTTCAGCAATCTCGACCAGTGCTTGAGTCTTTGAAGCTACAACCGGCGTTCCACAAGCAATGGCCTCCAAAACCCCCAAACCGAAACCCTCATAAAAAGACGGTTGAACAAAAACATATGCCAGGTTATAAATAGCCGCAAGGTCTATATCAGGAACAAACCCCAGCCTAATAACTCCCGTCCAATCAATATTTTTAAGGTGTTTAAGTTCCGGATGGTTTAAGTCTAAATTTTCAATCTCCTTTGCCTGCTTACCGGCAATTACCAAGGGTAGTTTAGCCAAGACGCAAGCTTTGACCAAACCGGGAATGTTTTTATTGTAATTAACGTCCCCAACATACAGCGCAAATCGATCCGGTAAATTATATTTCTTCTTAATTTCCGATTTCCCACACGGAGTGATGCAGTCTTTTCCGGTGTCCAATTTCCTAAAAACCGGGCGCGGGGCAAGATAAACAACATGAACAATATCGGGGTCCACACCCAAAAACCTGCAAATGTCTTTTTTCGAAGTCTCGGATATAGTCAAAATCGCATCAATGTTCTTTTTGATAAGAAATTTATTTAGTGTCCACCTAATTCCACCCCTAATTCCGGACGGATAATGTGCGGGGTAGATGAGAGGGATCAAATCATAAATAGTTAAAACAAACTTCGTATTTTTAGGTTTTATAAAAGGAACGGAAATTATGTATGGGTTGAATGAAGTGAAATGAATCAAATCGAATTTGGAAATCTCAATATTATCGAAATTGTGATCTAATACACTGAATTCTTTTTTACTTTTTTTAAATGCATCAACTAACTCTCTGGTGTAAACACCTATTCCGCGAACAGAATCTCCCGAGACGAGTGGTCTGGCATCAATTGCAATCTTCATGTGTTCTCCTCCTTATATCCCTCGGGGTAAAATTCAATTTCAGTAGGACTATTCCTATCGACAGTTGCACCAACTATCTTTTCGGAAACTGACTCGGTAGTAAGATATTGCTTTCCTGTCTTTTGAAGATCTTTTTTGTGATCAACTCCACCGTCTCCAAAACCTGTCATGACACTTCCCAACGTCAAAAGTTGGAATTTGATTTTGTCATCTTTAAATTCTTTTGCCAGCGACAAAGTTAATCCTCTCAAACCAAACTTTGAAGCACAGTAGGCAGATCTACCGGCCGTAGGAAACACCCCCATGCCAGACCCAATGTTTAATACCAAAGGTTTGTCTGACTTTTGGAGTAGTGGTATAAGTTTTTTCGTTAGATAAAATGGTGCAGTTAAGTTTAAACCGATAGAAAGGTTCCAATCTTCAATTGTCAGATCGCCGATTTTTTTATAAATTCCCGTTCCAGCAACGTTATATAAAAAATCAATTTTGTCATATTTAGCAACCACGTCGTTGTAAAATTTATCAATTGCGGGTATGTCTGTTAAATCAACCGAAAAATACTCACCTTTATTTTCACGAGCCAGTTCAACTAAATTAGAATTCGAGCTTTCGTGCATATCAACCATTATGCAAAAAACTCCTTTTTCCGTTAGCTTTTTAACTAACGCACTACCAATCCCACCTCCCGCGCCCGTAACTATTGCTATTTTGCCGTTCAGTTCATTTGTTTCCATTTGTTATATATTTATAATAGGCTACCGGAAAGTGCATTGACGAGAAAAATGCCCATAAAAAGCCTTGTGACCCATCCAATAAGCCCTTATGACGGAAATATATATTAACGAAAGTATAGAGGGGATAGAATAATGAATAAAGAATCACGAATAATGCATTTTTGGGAACCCTCTTAGAAATGAACTCTCTCGCTTTAAGATCTGTGTAGCGATTAAACCTTGCAAGATAACGTTTCATTGTGGGGGAATCATAGTGTTTTAGATCGTTAAAAAGCCAAGAAACTTCCCCGTCTATTTGGATTTGCTCATGGACAGACTTTTGTGGAAAACGTGCCTTACCATTTTTAACCAATCGTATTACCCCGTCAGGGTAAACCCCTCCGTATCTCAACGGGCGTCCCAAAAAAATATTTAGACGGGGTATAAAAAACGCGACAACTTCTCCGGTTTCCTGACCGATTTTTCCATCACGCGCTTCAATCAAACGTTGGTGTTTTTTGAAGTGATACATTTCGCGTATATCAAAGTCGAATCTCTTCTTGATATCATCATTCGACATATCTATTACTTCCTTTATTTCTCTAGCAAGATCAGGTGTGACTTCTTCATCGGCATCAAGCTGCAACACCCAATCGCCTGTAGCCTTCTCGAGAGCTTTTTGCTTAGTTATATGGAAGATATCGTGGTGTGGTTCAAGAAAAACTTCTGCCCCGTATTCTTTTGCGATCTCACGTGTTTTATCCGTAGAGTTTTCATCTACCACTATTATTTCATCCGAAATCGATTTTACCGATTCGAGACATCTACCGATATTTATTTCTTCGTTTCTTGTGGCTAAAACTACAGTGAGATTATTTTTTTTCATGTCCGGCGACTAAATAAAATGCATCAGACCCATCAGGGTATTTTACCAGTTTTTTGACATCAAAATAGTCTTTAAACCTCAAACCACTATAAAAACTGGGTGTAATGATATATAAAATTCCCGGAGAAGGATAACTTTCTATTGGGTCCCAATTGCCAAAATTATATTTATAAAAGAAGGAAACAGTATTAAAACTGTTGGATTGACTTAGATCATACCTTACAGTGCTTAAGAATAAGGGTAATGGAACTCTTAAGTAGTATAGAGAGAAAATGTATGGTTGCTGACGAATTTTATCTACAAAGACCTCGACATATTCAGGATGTTCGGCAATATAGAGTGCTGATTGTTTCATGCCGTATTGCCATTCAATAGCCTCATTTTTTGCATATTCCCCAAAATAATACACAACATAATTTTTTACCTCAAAACTTAAGAACGAGATTATAACAACAGATACGATCACCTTTAGCCAATTTTTCCTAAATAATTCAACCACCCAGGCAGCTCCTCCGGCGGAAAATATCAGTATAGGACCCATTATAAAAATGCCTCTCGTGGCATGAGGGGTCAACGATGAAACTACCCCCGGAATCGGGGAAAGTAGGAGCCACGATATCAAAACGAATAAAGTCTCCCATCTTTTCTTCACTAATATTGCAAGCAGCCCGATAGTAGACATTATTAGGTCTATTTTGTAGAATTCTCCAATTACCTTGACCGAAGCTCTCGGGCCGACATCGCCCGTTTGAAACAGATAAGAATAAGTAAAATATTCTTTATAATTATGTAAAAAGATGTTTACTTCTCCGCCGTATTTATTAACCACCTCCTCAGAGAATTTAGTTTGGTTTATTCTGGCAAACCCCAAAATCCTTGGATCCATAATAACCAGCCCTGCAAAAAACAACACAATTGAGGCAGACAAAATCAAAGTTTTTTTGTTACTAAGAAATTCTTTTACATGAATCAAACAAAGAAGAAAAACAATCGGAGGAACAACTATTTCGGCCGCTTGATAAGCAAAAATACTTATTCCCCAAAATAGAAACGAAAATGGAACCAACCATTTTGCCTTTGTTAAACCCAAATAAAATATAGCACAACCGGCCAGAAAGAAAAATACAGCAAAATTAGCCTCCCACAGACCTCTCGAGTAGTGAATTGCGTACGGGGAAGTGCTCATAAATAGTGCGGCAAAAAGACCTGCTACCTCACTTTTAAATAATATCTTTGCCAAAAGATAAATTGCAACGATACTCAAAACCCCAACAGCTGCACTACTTGCCCTGGTATTGTAATCTGAAATTCCAAAAGCTTTATACACCAAAGCAGTCAGATAAATATGAACCGGATGTTTATCATCTCCAAATGATCTGAAAACCAACGGAAACTTTGCCCCATATTCATCCGCTCCCCAATTTACGATTGTCCAAGCGTTGTACCCAGCCGCGACTTCATCCCAATTAAGTGACGGGGGGATTTGATCAAGTTTGTAAAATCTTAAAATACTTCCCAAAATAACAATTAACGCCAAAAACAGAAGAGATAATTTTTTCATCGATTTGTAAATTGAAAGCCGTCAAATGAAGCCACTTTTGAAAATCCCCAGTTACCGACAGGGTTTAGTTTGACTTCTTCCCTGAATTTTTCCGGAGGATATTTTAAATAGTAAAGAGCAAAAATGTATGGCTGGGCATATCTATCCGTAACAAAACCACTTCTTTGTTTCTCAAAAATCTGCTTATATTCAAACTGCCAAGCACTGGCACTTTGCTTAGGGTATCTGACAATGTAATCCTGAATATAAAATTCGAAAAATAAATAGTAGGCAATTACAACCGCCGACAAAATTACAACGCCAAATTTTTTGAAATTATCCTTTAAAAAAAATACCCCGAAAGCCGAGATAATTGCAAAAGACGGAGCGGCAAGTAGAGCGCGAAGAGCGTGGGGAGATTCTTTGGTAAGGGCGGCGGGGATTGGCGCCAGTAGCAGAATTACTAAAGGAATAAAGTAGAACAGTTTTTTGCTTCTAAAGATTGCAAACACACCCACAAGAATAAGCGGTAATTCGAACCAATATAGTTGTCCATGCCCAGGAATTTGACTCCTAGGATTTGTATCCCCTGTTGTAAAAAGGAATTTAGGACTAAAGTGAGAAAAATAGTTTTTAACAAAATCCTTTTTCTTTGTTATCTCTACCTGAGCAAAACGTGCCCCACCTGAGTCATATTTATAAAGTCTGTAAACAGGAATAAGACTTACTCCAAAAAGCAAAACTGAAATTAAAATCGGTAACCAATTTTTCCTTAATGCTATTGTATTATGAAATTTATATATAAAAAGTATTGCCAACCAAATAGGGATAATTATCCGAAAAGAGTTATAACTATAAAAAGATAAAATAAATCCGACCATTAAAACCGGAAGCAAATATTTACTTTTATCGATAAGAAAAAATAAATAGGTAGCAAGAAAAAAGAAAAATAGACCGGCAGTGGCTTCATAGCCGGTTCTTGAAAATATAAAAAACCAGGGTGAAAAACTAAGGATAAAAGTGGAGAGGATCGCCGGTCCATCCCTTTCGGTAATTTTTTTGACAAGCAAGTAAACAATAATAAGAGTTCCCAAAGAATATAAAACGGCAGGGAGTCTGACCGCATATTCGTTAAGTCCGATCAATTTTACAAAAACAGCTACACTATAGATATAAACCGGAAGTTTAAATTCTCCGAAAGCTCGGAAATGTAAAGGTAACTTGTCTCCCCACTCATCTTTTAGGTCAGTCGCGACCGAAAATGCGTTGTAGCCTATAGATGCCTCATCCCAATAAACAGATACCGGAATTTCAGCAATCTTATAAATTCTGGAAACCAGGAAAAGAAATAATACAAACGCAAGGATTAAATTATTTCGCATTTTTTTCTACAACTTCAAAAGCCCGATTGCCATTAAGGAAATCGACTATTAAAAGCCTAGGCAAATTATCGGGAAAGTCTCCCTGTTTACCAATAAACAACATCCTCTTCCCCGGATTGGCATTCACAATATCCTGATAACGGGTACCGGAATCTCCCAGATCGGGAAAGTAAAACTTATCAAACTTCAAAACCCATATCCACTGATAGGCTTCAAAGCGATCAAGATTTGGATCATTTTGATAACTTCCCGGGTTCCAGTTTAGAAAAAAGAGGGTAAACATATGGGGTTCGCCATAAGCCCGACTGAAAACAATTAAATCGTAATTTTGGTAATTATCTTTTACGAAAGACGCAACTTGTCTGTAACCATATTGCCAATCACGGGAATAAAACACAGGGTAATTATTATAATAATTGTTCAAATAACCTTTAAAACCAATCAGCAAGAATATTGCCGAAATCGCAACAATTATCCAACTCAAATATCTTCTCCTCTTGAAAAATATGAATGTTTCGTAGAAACCAAGTGCTGTAAATATCTGATAAGGAATAATCGCCAGAATTGTTCTTAGAGCATTCGGAATACTATCTACAGTTGCCGCGACAGGGATAAATACCAAAATTAGCCAAGAAGTAAGAAGCCATCTCCATTTATTTTTACTTCTAAAAATGAAGTACAGGCCAATTAAGATAAACGGAGCCTGAATTGCATAAAGTTCCCCAATCCCTTGAATGTGATGTTGTTTATGCCCTGCGCCATTAATAAAAAGAAAATCGGGAGTAAAGTGGCTCAGATAATTTCCTGTAAACACATAAACATAATGCGTAACTTTGTTATGAATGAGGCGCGGCAAGGGCTCAGGAAAGTGAGTACTGCCTCTTGCCTGATTCACCCTTTGCACAAAAC
This sequence comes from Candidatus Woesebacteria bacterium, assembly GCA_016432365.1. Lineage (GTDB taxonomy): Bacteria > Patescibacteriota > Microgenomatia > UBA8517 > UBA8517 > GWB1-39-10. The sequence continues at coordinate 493,573 of CP066686.1, read as the reverse complement.
CGGGATCGTCTGTAATGCTTACAAGCTTAAGCCTGGCGGTTGCTTGGCCACTTATAATAAAAACGGCAAGCGGAATCATTAATACGGCAAATATTAAAATACCAAGAATAAATATCTTCACATCCTTCAAAAGACTCTTTCTGTAAATCAGAAAAAGTACGATCAGAAACAGTGGGGTAAAGACTCTGGCGGCGTTATATGTATAAATTGAAATAACGAATGGGAATAATGACCATAGCCAATATTTTTTTTGTTTAAAACCCCGAGCAAAAAGCCATGCGCCAATTACAACCCAAAAGACGGAAAAACTAGATTCAAACGAAGCCCTCGTCAGTTGAATATGCCAAGGAGATATTGCCAGGAGTAGTGAGGATGTAAGACCAACCCATTCATTTTCAAACAATTCTCTTGTCAAAAAAAACAGGAATAAAACAGTTAAGGCACCATAAACAGCCGGTGTAATCCTTACACCAAACTCATTCAAACCAAATATCGCGATTCCCGGAATTGAGGCATAAATCTGAGCCGGAAGTTTATATTCACCATAAGCTTTAAAATGGAACGGCATAAATTTACCCCACTCGTCTCTACCGTTTTTGAGAATTGAATACGCATTGTAACCAATCGAAACCTCATCCCAATTAAGTGCGGGGGGGACTGAAGTGACTTTATAGAACCTCAAACCAAAACCCAGAAGAACAATCAGCACCAATGAGATTAATGTGATTTTGTTCTTCATTATCTTAATCATGAATTATTTATGATACTATTTTTCCAAGACCAAAAAGTGCCAAAAAAATGGAAAATACATCCTTGATAGCGGGGTTGTTGGAACCATTGGACATGTTTTACTTTGGCACTCGAGTTCATAAGCATTGTAAATATATTTAATATTAAACCATATTCCGGTAGCAACTATCACCACAATAATCAGGCGGGATATCGCTTTAATCCAGTCCCTATTCAAAATGGTATCAGCCAAAGACGGAAGCATTAATGATGAAAAAACAACTCTATATGTTAACGTCTCAACCCTGGGCCTAAAGGCGTTAACAAGAAGCATCCTGTTGCCCAATAACATTCCGGCTGCAAAAAAAGTGGTAAAAAAATCGGCACGCTTAACCAAGTACTCTATTCCCCAAGCCCCCAAAATCGCCAAAAACGGATAACTGGGGTATCTGTACCAAGCAAGGAGGTCGCTTTCCCCTCCTGTAAACATTACAACAGCAACCGAGAAGATAAAGGGGATTGTAACAAACCGTTGAATACCTTCTTTTGCAGTAAAGATAAAATAAACGGCAGATATTAAACAAAACACAAACCAACTGTCGCGTAGTACCACAGTATCAACGCCCGGTGTAATAAAATACCACGCTAAACTTCCAAACCCCGTAGGACGTTGAGATTGAACACCGTAAATAATTTTAAAAATCTCCGCATCGTAATGCATACCGTATAGAAAAAACGCAACAATAAAAGGAATGCAGGATATAATCAGATACAAACAATACTTAATAGCCGTTTTGGTTTTGCCAATTTTGTAGAGTTTTTCGAATGTAAAATACAAGGCCAGTAGGATAAGTAAATAACCGGTAGGTTTAGATAGTCCCGCAATACCGGCAACTAAAGGTATCGGCGCAATGTACCAAAAATTTGGTTTTTGCCAAAATAGCATAAGAAGGTAGACGGTAAGAGTTAATAAAAACGCAATCAGAGTCTCCGGCATCGCCAGTCTTGCAGCAAAAACCATAATCGGCACTGTTCCATAAATAAGCATTGCCAGGATCCCCCTCCAAAACCCTCCGATTTTTTTCGCAATCAGAAAAATAAATATTGACGTAAGCGTGCTTATTAAAACCGTGGGTATTCTTATATACGAAGACGGGATAAAGTCATTCCTGTTGGCTCCATATAAATGAGCAAACCAACCCACTATAAGCGAAAAAAGTGGCGGTTCATCAAGCCATGGTTTATAAAGAGTCACCGACGCCCTGGGAGATCCGCCCTTATAATTGACCTCTCCCTTATACACTTCAGAGCGGACTGGGTACGGAAGCGTTGACCATGAGACAGGTATCCCCGTTTCAACTAAATTTATTCCGCTCCAAGCATACAATTGTTCATCCAGGTGGTTAGAGGTGGGAACTCTTTCATAATTGTGGGCTCGAAGAATAAAGGTAAATATCAAAACTATTAAAAAAAGGGCCGTTTTAAAAAGGGGTAGTTTATTTAGCATTGTCTATTCTCACGTTTCCATAGATTTTCGGAAAGATTCCGTATTGCTTAATAACTAAATTTGGGTCGATTTTTGCATAGACTTCATATGCGTACTCAATATTGTCAATCTTTTTAGTTGATAAGGTAATCACTTTGCCACTGTCTTTATCACTCATTGCCGACAAAGATTTGATTTTAGCTTCGGAAGACCAAAATGAGGCAAATTTACCGGGCGCCAAAAAATAGACTCTTTGAAGCACAAAAACCGACTGAATTAATATAACTGCAACAAAAAAATATGTTAGTTTTCTTGGAAGGTTCGAAAGCGCAAATGAGGCTAATAGAATAAAAGGAGGGAGCATCAGAGCATTCCGTAATCCGTGAGTCTGGCCCAGAAGCATGGTTGCAAGTGGGGTAATCAGAATCCACAATCCAATCAAAATTAATTTTCTCTTTTCTCTATTCCAAAGGATAATTAACCCAATTATAAGAAGGGGAAGCTCGGCTAAATAAAACATCCCCCATTCTCCTGGGTTATGTACCGGATTACGATCTCCTCTTAAATACAAAAAACTCGGTGATAAGTTTTCTCCATAACTATCCAAGAGAATGTGGGCATATTCAAATGGCTTATTGAAAAAAACAGGCTTCAGAAATACAGGAAGTGTCGAGAATGTCCTTTCTGCGTTATTCAGCTGAATTATCTGTTCCCGGTTATTTATATCAGATAATATATTTATTGTTAAAAACCGTTGTTCACTTAACCCTTTAAATGTCTCGTTAATCGCCAAACCGCCAAAAACAGCCAGGATAATAACCGAGATGATGAAAAATTTATTTTTTATTACTTTTTTAAATTCACCAAACCAAATTAAAACTAAAAACATCAATGGCAGGGTCAGTTTAAAGGTGGGGTATGTAAAGATTGTGAGTCCCCAAGCAACAGCCCAAGGGATATACTTTCCGTAAAGGTAGGATACTATGCCAAAAAGGGCCAAAAATAGGGCAAAATGCGCCTCAAAACCACCTCTTGCAAGATAAATGTCCCAAAGTGAAATCGAGGTGATAAAACTCGCAATCAACCCAATTTTTTCATCAAACAACTTCTTTCCCAAAAAATACATCAGGAGCATTATTCCCAACGAAGACAGTATTGAAAGACTTCGTACCCCCCACTCTGTGGGACCAAAGATATAAACAAAAGGAACCGAGGCATATATATATCCCCCGGGGCGCCCCGACCCCATTTGAAATGTGACGGGTAGCTTTGTACCAGTGGAATCCATACCGGTTTTCATTATGGAATAGGTGTCCAATGCGATTGTCAATTCATCACCGTACATTGGAAGCTCTGTTATTCTATAAACCCTGAGAAACAATCCCATGATAACTATTCCGAGAAGAACAAGAATGGATTTACGGGCCATATAACCATTATAATTTAGCAATGGAGAAAATACTAATGGGAAGCATTGTAGGTTTTGTCGCTTTCACTTTGATCTCCTATGTTTTGATAGTTTTAAATGTCCCCTTTTTAATCATTCCATTTACCGTTCTCGGAGTAGTTTTTGCATACAGGTCGTTAGTCGGAACGGTTAGACAGATCAAATTCAGGTGGAACGCGCAAACTTGGCTGATTTTGGCTGTTTTTGTCATTGGAATTTTAGGACAACTTGCAGTAATTTCCCCAAGCGGTGTTTTCCAAAACGGCAATTTGGTTTTTTGGTCGGCTCACGGTCACGACGGTGTGTGGCATATAGCTCTTATGGAAGAATTCAAAAAAGGATACCCCTTTCAAGACCCGTCATTTGCGGGTGAGAAACTTGTTAACTACCACTTTTTCTCCGACATCGCCCCTGCTATGGTTTCCAAGTATCTACCAATTTCGGATCTTGATTTATATTTCAGGATATTTCCGTTAATTTATTCAATATTCCTTGGTGCCTCAGCTTTTTATCTAACCAGAAAAATCACAAATAATATTAGTGCTTCTGTCTGGGCGACTGTCTTTACATACTTTGCAGGGAGCTTTGGATTTATCGTCACCTACTTAAAAAACAAAACAATCGGTGGAGAAAGTATTTTTTGGGCGACACAACCTCAAAGTTCAAGCGGAAATCCGCCTCAAATTGTTTCAAATTTTCTCCTCTTAACTTCCCTCTATTTTTTAATCACATATTTGCAAAAAAAGAAAAGTAAATTGATGTTTTCAATTTGTGTACTTCTAATAGGAACCATTTCCGCTTTCAAAATATATGCAGGTGTAGTCCTCCTGGGTGCCCTAGGAATAGCCGGTCTTTGGCAATTAATCAGAGATCATGACTTCGGATTACTTTTGATAACTTTTTTCAGTGGGATATTGGCGGCACTTTTGTATTTCCCAAATTCCTCCGGCTCGACCTCTTTTTTGATATTCCAACCTTGGTGGTATATAAGAACAATGGTCGTTGAACCATCACGACTCAATTTGATCGACTGGGAACTTAGACGTCAAACATATATTTCGGTCGGTAGAATTACTTCTTATTTAAGAGTAATTCAACTTGAAGTGACGGCATTTTTGATATTCTTTTTCGGTAATCTTGGGATGCGTTTCCTCGGGCTTTGGGACATGGTCAAAATGTCAAAAAATTCTTTAAAAAATTATTTCAATTTAATGTTTGTACTTATTATCGTTATTTCTTTAATACTACCATTACTATTCTTGCAAAAAGGCGTTGCCAGCAATACCGGCCAATTTTTGCAATACTTTGTATTACTTTTTGGAATATTGGCAGGAATAACAACTGCGCAAATGCTATCAAATGCCAAAACATTGACACGTGTCATAGTTACCGTTTTAATGATTTTGGCAATAATTCCTACTCAAGCCGGGCTTTTAAATGAGTTCTACGGACCACCAAATCATCCCAGAACCCCTTTTGCTCAAATTACCAAACAGGAACTGGCCGCTCTAAAATTTGTAAAGGAAAATACTCCTATTGATAGTGTTATTGTAACCCCACCATATAACCAATATCTGAACTTGGGTGACTCAATACCAAATATCTGGGACTGGTTCGACACATCATATATCGCTGCGCTGTCAGCGCGAAGAACTTATATGGACGATTACGAACAAGCAGACATCATGGGGTATGATTACAAACCGAAACTGGAGATAAAAAAGATAATATTTGAAAGCGATAACAGCACCGAAGTTAAAGCCGCTTTGGCCAAAACAAATGCTAATCTAGTTTATTTCCCTTTATCAGAAAAACCAAAAGTTGACCTGAATAAAATCGGTTTATCTATGATCTTTCAAAACCAGAGTGTGGAAATTTGGGATACAAAAATACACAATAATTATTAACCACAAAACAATAAACGTCAACGTGACGGCATTAAACAAACGCTCTATTTTAGACTGAACGACATTCCAACTAATCACGTTATCACCCTCAATAAAGTCATTTACGGCAAGACAGACTCTTCCTTCACAATCGGAGTAAACTTGAGTTTTTCCATTTAGAGTAAAGGCAAAAACACCGGGAAAATAGTCCAAATTTAATATTATTTTTTGACCTAAAATATCTTTTTTTCCAATCGTTAGCATTAAGGATCCGTATGTACTCCCCCTTTTTATCTCTTTATTTTGAACAATTTTACCAGTGTCGGTTAACGCGACCGGTGTTTTGGAAGAACACTGTGCCAATTTTCCTAAAGGGAGCACATTATCCTGAAACTGTGTGACAGAGTTATGGCTGTAATTCAGCGTGCTCAGATTTTCATAATAAATAAGAGTTTTTTGATATACGGGTTGAGGCAAAAGATAATTCCGGTTTGCAATTAAAGCCAGAAACGGAATTACCAATATAATTAAATAGTAGAGCGGTCTATATTTTATTCTTGAAACTACAAACGCGAAAACGGCGCTTAAAACAAATATTATTATTCCCAATACCCTCCAGGGAAATTGTATCGCCTGTAAAATGGTTATTTTTTCCCATATGAATCCGGACGACGGCAGATCAATAAATATAAACAACAACGACAATGTGGAGAACACGATAATCCATATGTTATCTAAAATAAATTTTCGGTTAAGTCTAAATTTTGAAAGATATATCCGACACGCTAAATATACTAATGCCACGACCAGAACTATCCACTGTGCAAGTCCTATCTGAAACGACATGCCGTCTAATTTTGTCCCAATTGCCGAATCGCCATATCCCCACGGCGAATACAGAAGTTGAGATAAAATAGGAAAGTGATCTTTATAGAAAAATACAGGTATACCGATCTGTGTAAATTTCTCTTCAAGTAATGCAGGAAAAATAAAAAAGGCTCCAAAACCGATAATACTTAAATACGAAAATATCAGTAAAATAATTTCTTTTTTCTCTTTAACTTGTTTTAACAAAACTTTAGTCACTAAATATACGGTTATTACAGATAGGCCCAACAGAAAAACAACATTATGAGCGATACTTAACAAGCCACCCGAAACGGAGGCCAGAAACAGATACAACACATATCGGTTTTTTTTACTACCAATGGCTAATGAATAAAAATAAAAAACAGCAGGAAGAATCGCATAAGCCAGATATTCAGGACTCCCCCTGACATAAATCAGTGAAAATTTATAGGGTGCATACAAATATAAAAGTGATCCCACAAACGACACCAACCAATCTTTTGTTTCATTTTTTAACCACAAAAAGAAAAACAGGCTCCCCATAAATAACGACAATAAACTAATTATTTTTATAGAATTCATAATATTTCCTGTTACAAACGTTAGACTTGCCGAAATATAGTAAAAAAGAGGATTAAAAAAATTATAAATTGGTGTTCCGCACTCAAAATTCAATATCCCCGCCCATCTCAAAGGAAAAGCTCCTTCTTTAAGGGTGGCAACTGCATCTAGAGTCCTAACAAGATGGTGGTCTAAATCATGAGTTTGATATATTGAATATTTAAATAAGCCTTTTCCTGCCCAAGCCGTCATAGCCACCAGACCGATCACAACTAAAAATATTCTTTTGAAGCTATTCATCGATTACTTAGAAGTCGTAAAAACAAATCGCCATAGATTTCTTTAATAACATCCATTTTACTTACGGGTTTAAAATAGAGAGTAATGGGAAGTCCGCCATTGTGTACTTTTTTGTCGTATGTGTATTCCACAATCCAGCTTGGCATCGTCTGCCCCGGTCGGTCATTTTCAATGTAAAAAATTTCGATCGTTTCACCCGGCCCCGCATCGGGAGAAGCCAGAGTAAAAATGTAGGTTTTATTTTTTGAATCCGGGATGGGATCAAAAACAAACTTTATAAAATTTCCATCCTCTACATTTCGACCATTAATGGTCGTCGTCCTGACAATATTCATTTTTTCATCAAATAAAGTGAGAGTAATATCCTTTTTGTTTTGGAGATTTGGATTCCTTACCGACGTCCCGATGGCCGAAAGATTTGCTTTTTCTGATGTAAATTTTTGCGAAATGTCGCGGATACCGTAAACGCCCAACCGCTGATCGGAAATATACCCCGGCTGATCCCCATTTGGAATTAATTTGATTCCAAATGCAAGAACCGCAGGGAATAAAAATACCAAGAACAGAATCGCCGAAGTTGTGAACCAAATTAGTTTATTCATAAATTCTTATTTCAATATTTAAATAACATTTACAAGCCGTGCTTATTCATCTTCTTTAAAAATCTTATATGTCATAACCAAGCTTCCTGCGGCCAGAATCGAATGAAAGACCGTCTGGATGTTAACCGGGTCGTAGACTTTTTGTATAAAAGTGAAAGGCGTAGGAAGCATGTCAAACCAAACACTATAAATCCTAAATAATGAAATTGTCATATATCTATCCTGGAAAAGAGCCGGTATTGCAAAGGCGATTATTCCAAAAAGGAATAACAACCAAGAATATTCAGGTTTCTTTACGGACAATATGACCAAAAATGGCGCTACCCAAAGAAGCCACTGAATATGAAATAGTGCAAAGGAAAAAATAATCAAAAACATAGAAATCCAATAATTAAGCAGGTTAATCTTTTTATCAAAAAGGGCAGCATAAAAAAATAGGAGTGAAAGAGCCAGTGTTGCAAAGTCGGATGTAAATATACCCGTAGTAAGTCCCGAAACTAACGCTGATTGAAAAAATGCCTTAGAAATAAAAGGTAAGATTATTATTCCGAAAGTAATGAGCGGGGTGATGGAAAGAATGATCTTCTCTTTCAAATTCCTTCCAGCCAAAAACAAAAACGGGATAAAAAGTAGCGGATATAATTTAAAACCGGAGGCCAAACCCAGAAGGAGTGACGCGGAAAACAACTTCTCTTTTTTGATCATTAAAAACGACAGGATTGTTAGAACAACAGAAAAGATATCGATATTGGAAAAGGCATAAATAATAATTATTGTAAATGGGTTAAATAGCCAAAAGACGAAAGCTTTCCGCTTGTCCTCCTTGATTTCAAAAAACTGCATCAAAAGAAACGCGATTAGGATATCCAAAACCAAATATGGCAGTTTAAGTACTATCAAATATCTAAATATGTTCGGATTCTCAACCACCGTTGACGAACCGGCATCAGCAAGCCAAGAATCAAAACCTTTACCAAGAAATGGCGACGCGACCCATTGATATCCACCTAAAGAGAAATATGTTAACGGGAAATACACAAAATCATCTTTTAGCGTAAGGGATTTCTTATTTTCAACAAGATAGGTATAAATATTAAATACTCCCTTTTTTAGGAAAGAAGCCTGGAAGTCAATAGTTTTAATATCCGGATGAAATAAAAATCCTGCTACCAAAAGCCTCAAAATAATTGCCAAAACCAAAAGTTTTTTCATATAGTCATCTTAAAACAAAATGTCACTTTTTGACATTTTGTTTGGCAAACGTAGTATTCCTATATACCGAACTCAAAAAATGTATTAATTCTCCATTTTGTTTTGAGTTCGCTATTGTACTTTATATATATTAACAGCATTGTTCTCAAAAATCTTTTTTATTGGATACTCTTCTTCGGCCATTGGCAATTGATAGATCTTGGGCAAATAAACATAACGTATATCGTTATCTTTCAAAAACTTACTTGACCACTTCAAATCTTTTTCAACAAAAAACCTGTCGGCATTTTTTACCCTTGTTTCATAATCAGTATTAAGGATTATCTGTTGCTCAACGTCTTCAATGTATACACTTTTTCCGGAATAGGCGGACACATACGAATTATCTGCATAAACACTTAATGGATACGGATCTTTGAATTTACCACGCATATCTCTATCGAACGGATGCTTTAAGACGGTGCCGTCTGCCTGAGTAGAGAGATATTTTAAGGCGGTGTATTCCATACCGGACAGATAAGCCGGGGGGTTGGGATAAAGCCAACTACGGAACGTAGCGATCGAACTAATAGGTGTAATCAGAACTATCGCAACCATAAGAAATACCGGAAACTTTTTTATGGAATTCGCAGCATATAACCCGGCGAAATATAAGAAATAATAAAAAAATTGAATAATATTCCAAGGGTTTCCTTTTTGAACGAACAGAAGCGTGGGTATAATAGATACACCCATCACCAAAAATATAAATAGGTGCAAATCTTCTTTGAAAAACTTTTTACTAAATCCCCAGAGTCCAACAATACGCGTCCCCAAATTTCCAATAAAAAATATTGACAGGCCAATGATCTCTATTAAACCAAAATGTAACCATTTCTGACCCCCTAAATATGCAAATCTTCTTGCGGTAAAATTGGGAATACCGACCCTGTCTCCGGCGTCAATCATTGTATCGATTAGCCAAAGTGGTTGAAATCCGACAAGACCCGCAGCTCCCTTACTAATTGATAGATAGATGATGGTGAATACACTTGCTGAAAAAATAAACACCGGCAGAAGACTGAAATTTTTGTCGAAAAATATTTTCTTTAACGTCAAAACAAATAAAGCACCGAGACATATTGCGCCAGCATATGCTTTAAAACCAACCAGAGAACCAATCGCAATTGATAAAATAAAACCTTTTAAAAAGTTCGGTTTTTTTAAATATAAATCTAAAAGAATTACTGAAAAAATTATTATGACCAACGATATTGCATAGGGGGGGTTAAGGTTCATCGAAACCGGCTGGTTAGCCCAAAACGCCGATTCTCCGGCCAAAGGTTGGTGTTTTGCAAGGCTCACAATCCAGCCAAAACTACTTGCAAAATAGGCAAAAAATACAGCCCAAAGGCCAGTTTTTTTATCTTTGAAAAGAATGTTGGCTAATTTGTACGTTCCGATTCCGAGAAGAATGGAAAATATAACCGGAAACAACCGATAAATTAAAAATTGAGGCGAGAAAAAAGTGAATTGCGAGATCTTGGCCACCAAAATATCGAAAAAATAATGGTAATTAGTTAACACCTGCCCGGCAAGCCCGGGGTTAACGGGAGGAATACTTTTATTCAACTGCCCGGCAAGCGCTTCGTGCCATACTCCGTCTCGCGCAAGCGGGCCAAAATACCCTACGCCGTAATTATAAAGCCACCCGCTTCGAAACATGGCAACGCCTTGAAAAATTACACCCAAGATAGTTAAAACCGTTAAGATAATCATTTTTTATCAACTTTTTTGGGGAAATAATTATGATATCCTCCACGCACTAAAGTGCGAGGTTTCCCCTTAAGGGAGGATGACATATCGGCGTTCAATTCATCCTCGCAGCGAGCTGCGAGGTCTTCTTGAATGCTGTTATAAATAAAATAGGCGGCCACCGAAACAAACACAGTTTGTAAGATACTTCTTGCAAAGTTTATGTCTAAATTTATTCCCAGATTGGTCCAAATACCAGGCAGGCCATAGAGGCCTGGAGAAATTGGAGAGAAAAGCCAAACAGACAGACCCGGGTCAAAAAAAGTCACCTGTCCAAGCCAGACCACAAACAATGTAATGGTTAGCGGCCAATGGGAAAAACGCGACTTAATTAAATCAATAACTAAAAACGGCGTTAACCATAAAAACCATTGAGGATGGGTATGGGTAAAAACAAAGAAGAGTAAAATCACCATAAAAAATCTTTGCCAGAGATTGTCTGCCGTACCCTTGATGAAAAAGAAAATAATATATGTAAAAAGTATAAAAAAAGGAAAAAATATTATAGCCTCCCCACCCGATATGGGAAGCGTAGCATACAAACTTTTTGTTGTTTGACCGGCAAGTAAGGCAGTAGCTCTAAATCCGTGTGAATTTATGAAAGGTAGGATGGTTGCAAGATATGTTAACGTTCCGATTCCAAGGATTTTAATTCTATCCAACCACTTACTCTTCATCAACGCGAGCGGTACAAGAAATAAAAACGGGAATATCTTAAAAGAAGCACCCAATCCCAGAAACAGTGCCGCCAAAAAATATTTTTCTTTTTTGACAGCCACAAAAAGCGCAAGAACGGCCAGAAATGTGGGGATAACATCAAACTGTCCCATCATATATGTTGCGTATAAGTTAATAGGATTAAACATCCATAGGGTAAACGCCAAAAATTTGTTTTTGGGATCTTTGAAAAATTTATAAAGTAAAGCGGCTATCCCCAAATCAAAAGGCAGGTACGGAAATTTTAGAATAAGTAGCAAAAAATTAAGTTGAATATTGCCCAAAAGTGCGGGCAAATTGAATATAAAGCCATGAAGAAGATCTCTGCTGAATGGAAGGGAGACTAAATAACTGATCGGGCCCAAGAAAAAGTAAACCAAAGGCGGGTAATTAAAGAGGTTAGCAGGATAGATTTTCAAAATCGGGTCGTGCGTAGGCAAGTTCCTTAAATAGTCGTAAAAATTTAAAACATTTCCTTTGGCAATCACCTCGCCGGCAAAATAGAACGGCTGGACATCCGAATGAAATGTCGAAAATGCCAAGAACAACCGGATTAAAACTCCTATCGTTAGAACCATGAGGATTTTTTTTGTCATTTGTTTTTTCTAACAAGCATTGTAACAATACCCAGAATACTCAGCAAGGAAATTATATCTAATATTCCCCTAAACTTTGTTTCCCGAAATGCTACTTCGACCTGATGTTCCCCCGCGGGAACCTTAAACTCAACCTGACCATACGGTTTGCCGGCGTAGACTTCTACCTGTTTCCCGTCAACTGAAACCACCCATCCAGGGAAATAGTATTTGTAATAATCATAAACAGTTTCTTTTGTATAGCTTACATTGAATGTAGTATTCATTCCGGAGTTTGGGGAGATTTTATCAGGTCGTACTTCTGTTGCGGCCGGTAAGCGCAAATACTCTTCCTGAGTTTTAAGGTATTCGGCAGAGGCAACAGGGAACGGAATATATCTATTTAAATAATAAGCATCAGTTCTCCCTAAAAAGTCATGTGGTTTGTAATTTGTAAAATTAAGAGCGATGGCCGCAAGAATAATTACGACACCAATAGCCTTCGCAAATTTGAATTTATCGAACAATATTACAAGAACTGAAGTTGTAAACGTAGTTAAACTTAAAAACCTCCATGGAAACTGAAAGTACGGTAAGTATGGAATGATTTTCCATAAAGAAGTAGATCTAAAATTCATCAGAAACACAGAAACGGCTATTGTAAAAAGCGCCCAATATATAACTATCCTACCTTTCTTGACAAAAACTATTGCGGCGACAATCAACAATACATTTATCGCACCCATAAAAAAACTCATTCCGTCATAGGGCCCCGGGACTGACGCGCCGTATCCAAAATACGGAGTGACCAGTTGTCTAAGGGTGGGGAAATGATCAATAAAATCAAAATTTCCCGTCCCATACTTCATCAACTTGCTCTCAACGAGCGCCGGAAGCCAAAAATACAAACTTACTAAGAGACCCAATATAAATCCGTAAACAGACCTGAGTAATCCTTTCCATTGTACCAACGCAAATAAAGCCAAAAACGGAATAAACATATAGGCCATGATATCGTGAGATAAGATAAGTCCCGCTACACCCAATGACAGAAGACATATCCATTTAGCCGATTTGTCTTTACCTATCTTTGCGATCGCAAAAGCAATTAGTGGAGGGAAAACAAACGCCAATATTTCCCCTATTGCCCCCCTGACATATATGTCTGTAGCCCTATACGGGGTATAAACATATAAAACAGCCCCCGCAAGCGCCAAGAACTCGTTTGCATACTCTTTTATAAACTTATACATGAAGTACATTGAAAGCGGCACGCTTATAAGGAATATTGCTTTAACGCTGTCGACAAAAGATAACCCTAACCTATGGAATATTTCTCCGATGTAAAAAGGTAACGGAAAAACAAAATTAAAAAGAGGGTAGCCAAATCCAAAAGAAAGATCCGGAACAAATCTGGGAGGAAATTGACCGAGAGATAGTGATCTATTCATCTCAAATAACCATCCAATATGCAGGTCATCGCTGGCGCCAAAATATCCCGGTACAAATAATGCCCAAACAGCAGGGATAGACAATAACAGAATCGTCAGAAAGGGATATTTACCCACACCACCAAATTTTTGGTGTGCGGGTTTAGCTAAAAAGTTTTTTACCTTTTGCATATATTAATACCAATAAAACAAAACTTAACCCCGTAAGGGTGTTCCCCAAAATTCTTATGGGTGTATTTTTGAATTTTCCTTCGACATTCGATTTTCCTCCCGGTATAGTTACGCCAATTCTACCCAAAACATTGTCGTTTGTGTGGACAACTTCTTTACCGTTCACAAATACGGTCCAACCCGGAAAATCAAAAACCGGTATCTCCACCTTCGACTCGCTTACAGCGTCTGTTTTAAACGTCCACCTATTTGATTTATTTATAAAATCAAATATTTCCGCCTTTCCCGAAACCACATACGGCGCATCCGGAGCAAGCTCTCTGGGTTCAAGTGCCGTTTTGGGAAGATAGTCTAAAAGAGCACCCTTTTGCTGGTCGATAAAGTTTTGGCCGGAAAGAAGCTCTTTGTCTGTCAGGTTGAAATAGAAATGCTCTGGCTTGAAATACTGCCAGTTCAATAATATGGCTAATAACGAAAAGGTGATAGCGAATAGGTAGCGAACCTTACCTTTAAAGATAAATATAAAATAACCACCGAGTAAGCTTGACGAAAGAATTACAACTGACAAAAATCTCCACGGAAACTGAATATAAGCCAATATTTTTATATATTCCCAGATAAAAGATGATTTATTGTGAGTCATATACACTCCAAAAGTAAAAAGTAAAAAGTAAAAAGTAAAAAGTGCGATGTCTTTTCTTTTCTTACAAAAAATCACAGCAACAAGAGACAAAACCACAAGCCACCAATGGGGCCAACCAATTTGGTAAGAAATTGTATTAGCAGACTGGGGCTGGGATCCCGAATAATTCCACGACCTGTCAATAAATAATTGTGAAACCTTTACAAACTGAGCCCTGAAATCCAATTCATTTCTGGTCAATGCTTCCGTTTGGACTAAACTCTTTTCTAAAAATGCGGGTAGAATGAAAAAAGCCGAAAGGCCGACGGCCAAACCCAAGCTCAAAATTGCAATTTTTAATCCATTCCATTTGTCTCTATATAACAAAAAGAAAACCCATATAATTATCAGTGGTGTAAAAATTAATGTCATTATGTTGTGGGACACCAAAAGAAGCGACATCGAAACTATGGCGAGTGCAAAATATTTCTTTTCTTTAGTTTTAATCAATCTTAAATACAAGTAATAAACAAAGGGGATGATTGCAAGCGCAAAACTCTCCCCCACAGCCCCTCTTACGTATGAATCTAGCGCCCTGTACGGCGCAAACAAATAAAGTATTGCGGAAACGGCTCCGGGAATCTTTCCAAAAAGTTCTCTTCCCAGAAGATACATCCCCAGCCCACCAACAACTAATGGAAGAAAAAACAAAAGTTTTGCTGACCAAATGTAGCCTAAAATAAAACTCACAACGGCTCCTAAATAGTAAGATAGAGGACCATAAAAATTAAAAAGTGGGTACCCGTTTCCGTAACCCATATCGGGAACCCATCGGCAAGGGATTTGGAAATCGGCAAAACACTTCCTCATCTCAAAAATCCTCATCGCCTGAAGATTGTCGTGATGAGAAAAATATCCGGGCATAAATAACGGCCAGACGACAAGAGCCGAAAGAGCAAAAATCAAAATCCAGAAATGATTATTAAGAAAAAACTTTATTTTCATATATAAATACCCCCAATAAGCATACCATTGTTGCTAGAGACAGAATTTGCCCCAACTTCAAAGATTCGGGTTCGTACCAAAATTCCACCTCATGAGTCCCGCTGGTAACCGGCACTGCACGAAATGAATAATCTGCTTTATATACATAAGTGTCGTTTCCGTCCACTTTAGCCTTCCATCCAGGATACCATGCATCGGATACAAACAAAAATCCGTCTTTATTGGTGTTTATATTAAGAATACTTTTGGTTGGCGTATATAAACTGTATACTACGTTGCTTTGCGAATCTTTACTTTTAACAAAATTAATATTTCTATCAATTATTATCTTCTTATCAAGAGGAAAATTCGGAGCCATTAAAACAGAAAGGGCATCCTCATCTGATTTAATATCCCAGTCTGAAACAAAAAATGCTCTGGGTGCAGCTGTGGTATTTTTAAAAATCACAACAGATTTATCCTGAAAAACTTGTTTAAATTTACCTAATTTTTGCACCTGTTTAATCAATGGCCAATTTTCGGGCTTATCTGCCGGTTTAAGCACCATCAGATATTCGTTATTTAATAAATCAAACCAAGGACTATTATAATGTTCGAAGGGCGCGTAATAAGAAAAGGTTGTAAATTGAATATCTTGGTTATTTATTGTATTCAATAATCTGGCCCACCGTATTGGATATAAGGCATCATAACCCGAAACCGACTCGAGATCGTAAGGAACCCACATGTTCATTGGCACTACATTACCGGCCGAAAACCTGAATGGTTTTTTAATATCTTGAAAAAAAGTTAGAACCGGCGTATCTGGAAAGATTAATTTTGGCGAAGAAAACGGAGTATATTTCCACCCATATCTAAAAAGTTCCGCTACTGCTAAAAAACATACTCCTATGATCAGTGTGTATTTAAAATTTTTAGTTACCTGCGGGGTATTTATTATTAGCAGAGAAACTATTGTCGAAACAGAAAGCGCTATCGGCAATATCATATTCCTTAAAGAAACACTGCTATGTATTCCTATGAAAAAAGTAAACACTGAGACTATTGAAAGAATAATTAGTGGTATGAAAACCATACCAATACTTGCTACCTTTTTCTTGTTAAACAAAGTGGAGATTCCGTATGCAGCGAGAATGCACAAAGATAAATTTACTAACACCAAAATCCTAGTTGTTGAAGATGCCGAGATTGCGGGGATCGGAGAATTAAAAATAGCTTTAGCTATGGGGGTGGGAAGTGTCATTAAAAGAGCTAATACTATAAGGGTCAAAAAGTATTTGACTTCTATTTTTCCCCAGTACTGAAAAATGCCTATTATCGCAAGGGTAAATACAACAATGCCCGAGTAACCAGCATTGACTGTATAATTACCTAGACCAAAGTAGTTGATCGTGGCAGGATTCCCAAAATAATCAGGGGCAAGAAAAGTTATTAGGTTTTGCCAGGGAAAATATATTAAATTAGATTCTAATAGTCCATACCTTCTTTGAGAATTTAAAATAAATTCTAATCCAGGAACCACAATAATTGACGAAAGCAACAATCCCGAAGTTATAAAAAATAATGTCTGAAAAATCTTCAGTTTTGTTAATATTTTTATACGAAAATATAGAAGTATTAAAATCGCCATCATTCCGTATATTGCAACTTGCGGATAACCTGAAAGTATTTGAAAACAAATACACACCGATAGGAGTAATCCCCAATATAATTTTCCCTCCTTAATAAATTTATCAACTAATAAAATCGAAAGTGGAATAAAAGCAGCCGTAAGGGTGTTGGCATTCCATTCCATCCATATAATATTGAATCCACTAAAAGCATAGAAAATCCCCCCGAAAATGGATTCGATTTTTTTCAAACCGAAATGCCTTAAAAGCAAGTAAGTAAAAAAACTGGCTAAGATTGGCTGGGCCACAATCTGAGAAGTCCAAGCCCAAATTTTAGGAAGGAAAAAATAAAATATCATAGTAGGCGACAAAACAGCAACCTGAAAATCAGCAAGAAGAGGGGTCCCATTAAACATAAATGGATTCCATAAAGGCAAATGCCCCTGTTTAAGAATCTCCGTTGCGAAGCTCCTAAGAGGATACACAATTGACACGACGTCAGAAGTAATTGGATTCTTCACAGGAACACCGACCTGATAATTCCATTTATAATCTAACCAAGGGTAGTATGTCCCTACAATGAAGTCTCCGGGAATCGGAACTTCCCCTAATATTAAAACTTTCCAAAAAAAAACAAGGACAATAAAAATCATACTTATAAAAGGCCAGATCTTAAGTAGTATTTTTTTCATTTCTTTTAAATGATATTGCCAGTAGTATCACAGCTAAAAAACTTAATAAGGTTAAAGTGTTACCGATTTTTCTAATCGGAGTATCTGAGAGCCTGATATCAATATTGTGTTTTCCTGAAGGAACCGAAAAAGTAATGAGTCCGCGACAGTACCTCTCTTCACTGCAATTATCATTAATATGAGAAACTATTTTTTCATCAACTCTGACAACCATACCGGGAAAATCAAAAAGTGGAACACGAATAAGAGAATCCTTTGACACCTCGACTGTCCCCGTTTGAAAATCACTCCCCTTTTTATATTCCAAAAACTTCACGACTCCGTATAAAACTTCCGGAAATTCCGGAGCTTTGCTCCATGGAGGCAATATCCCATAAATCGGCAAGTAATCAAAGATGCTAATCGTGAGTTGCTTTTCCCAAGATATATCCGAAAACTTGTCGGTATCAGTTATATTTAACCAGCTTTTTGGAATATAAAAAGAAATTGTAAGGACAAAAGAAGCAATAACTAAAACTATCCCCA
The DNA here is from genome assembly GCA_016432365.1 of Candidatus Woesebacteria bacterium. Lineage (GTDB taxonomy): Bacteria > Patescibacteriota > Microgenomatia > UBA8517 > UBA8517 > GWB1-39-10. Next base: position 475,339 of record CP066686.1, on the reverse strand, counting down.
AAACATACTTAAATCGTCCTGCAAAATAGACGGCAAATCCCGATAAGACACAGAGTAAAAAGATACATACGGCCAAAAATCTCCACGGGAACTGCAGATACCACAGGGGCGGAATAAGCGCCCAAATAAAACTCGATTTCATATGTATCATGAAGATGCTAAGGAGTGTTAAAAAAATCAAACCGAAAGCGAACAATGAAACTTTCTTGTTTTTACGAAAATTAAAAATTGCCAAAACAGGTAGGATAACTAACCCCGTGACCCACTGCACAATTCCAAGTGATAGGTTTAGCTTTTCGTTGGGAAAACCTGACGAGCCATATCCCCACTCTCGGGAAATAAAAAGTTTATATAAATTCACAAAATGTTGTCTGTAATCGAAATATCCCGAAAGAAGGCTTTCCGTGTGCACAAATTTCTTTTCAAAAATAACAGGGAGAATGAAAAAAGCTGAAAGCCCAAAACCCAGAATCCCCCCCCACATAACTTTAGTCCAGTTTCCCCATTTTTTCCGTATCAACCAATAAATGGCCCAGACGACGGCGATCGGTACAAAAACCATAGTCATCAAAGTGTGTGTCGTTGCAAGCGCAGCGGAGGCAAAAGCAAACCAGATTAGATATTTTATTTTTCCGGTTTTAACAAGTTTGTATATTGCCCACAAAATTAGAGGGAAAAATATTTGAGCCCAAAATTCGCTAAGAGCCCCCCTTACATAAACCTCGACCGCTTTATAAGGAATATATGTATAGAGAAGTGATGCCACCATCCCCGCCCATACACCAAACATCTCAGCAATCAGGACAAACATTGTGACTGCCGAAAGTATGTAACCTAAAATAAAAAGAATCTTAACGGTGTCAATATACTGAATACCCACCCTGTGCAATCCAGCACCGAGGTAGTACGGCAAAGGTGGGTAAAAGTTGAACTGCGGATAGCCATATTCATACCCCGCATCCGGAACCCAACGGCAAGGAATTTGAAGATCGGTAAAACACTTGTCCATTTCATATACACGAAAGGCTTGCAAATCGTCCTGCATAGGAAAAAAGCCAGGCTGAAGTAGCTTAAAAAATGTTGGGGAAATAAGAAAAATTAAAAGGATGACTATTAATTTTTTTGAAATATTTTTTGCCATTTTTGTCCCGCCCAAAGTATTGCGTTTATAACGTAATGTTTAAAAAAACCATGGTAGATTTTACTGGAAGGAATTAATTTCCTCCAACGAATTGACTCGTCTCCCAACTTTTTAAATGTGGCCCCGTGATAATGGGTAATTACAGAATTCGGAAGATAATAGACCTTTAACCCCTGTTTCCATGTCTGTCGACAATAATCAATATCTTCGAAATAGGCAAAATAACGTTCGTCTAAGATTCCGACCCGTTTTTTAGCCACAGGTGTTATTAAAAATGCAGCCCCAACTACCGAATCGACCGCAACAGGATCTTTACCGCGCGGAGCGAATTTCTCAAATAGTCCCTTTTGTCCCAACCAATACTCCTTCACAGCGTTCGTTATGGTCGGAAAATTAAAACAAGACATTTGTAAACTGCCGTCGATGTTAAGAAGTCGCGACCCGACAACTCCGGCATCCGGAGTGTTTTTTACAAATTTTAGTAGATTTTGAAGAGCCTCTTTGTGAACCACCGTATCGTTATTCAAAAGAAATATATATTTTCCTTTTGCGCGCCTTATTCCCTGATTGTTCGCTTTTGCATAACCGGTATTGCTGTCATTTAAAATTAAGGTGAAGCGTTTTTTCCAATACTTCTCTTCCTTTATTTTTTTAAAGGCTTCAACCGAACCATCATTACTGCCATTGTCTGTCAAAAGTACCTCAAAAGAAATATTTTTTGCTTCTTTTTCGATGGACCTAATACATCCGATTGTGAGGTCCTTAGTATTTAAATTAACGATAATTATGGAAAGCTCGATATACATATTAACCTGTGAATTTTGAGAAAACTGCCTCGTCGGAAACTTTACTCTCTTTAATTTCTTTCTTTCGAGCTTTAATTGCGATCCCTATTCGTCCCAAAGCCATAAGTATTACTCTTATATAACCGGGGTGCTTGATAAGCCGCATAAAAAGGCCGGCAATGTGTTTTCTAATCAAATTTTTTGAATGTATATTTTTCCATAACATTAAAAGTTGGTTCCGCTCACGAACTTTTTGAACATAGGACTTGGAAAATTTACTGATTGTAGATTCGTGGTTGTGTACCACATGCCCGTCGGGTTCCCAAAGGTTCAAATATCCCCGTTTTGCCGCTCTATAACATATGTCTATATCTTCCCAATAAAAAGGAGAAAGCAATTTTTCGTCCATACCCCCTAGTTCAACCCACAAACTTCTTCTAAAAACTCCACTCCCCCCACTTACGTAAAAACTCGAATGCACGGAGTTACCTTCCTCCCCCATTCCAAGTTGAATATATCCTTCAGAAAAATATCCTCTAGCCCAACCGTATCCCTTTTCGTGTAGAGAAACTGCGAAAGTCCGTGCGTCCATAAAATGCTTAAAAACAGGTTCAAGAAAGTTGTTTTCGGGTAAAACATCCGTATTTAGAAGCAATATTAAATTCCCTTTAGAAGCCCTTACACCCGTATTCACCCCCGCAGAAAAACCACGATTTTTAGTATGCTTAATGAGTTTTACTGAAGGGAATTTCGTTTTTATTAAAGTTACACTTGCATCGATCGAACCGTCGTCGACGATTATTATTTCTTTTATTTGATTTTTGGGATTGGCCTTTGCAGCTAAAACTTTGGGAAGGTTTTTTTCGATCAATTTTTCACCGTTATAGCTTGGTATAACGACAGAAACCGTGAAGTTTTTGCTATCCATACCCTGATTTTAGCCTACGTAAAGACTAAAAGCCAGATGATGTAAGGAGGAGGATTTTCTTCTCAAATTGAGTGAACGAAAAAAAATTAGAATCATCTTTAGCTTTTTTTGAAACAGCAGAGTAAAAACCTTTATCTTTAATAATTCTGTCTGTAATCTTTACGAGTTGGCCAGTAGATTCCCACAAAAACCCATTATCTTCATCTTTAATAATTTCCCTATGCCCGCCGGCATTAAAAACAATAGGAACCGCACCAGCCGACATGGCCTCAACTACTGTTATTCCGAAATGCTCGACTTTATCGGGATTTTTTTCTTCATCCTCACCAAAACCGGATGCAGACCAAAAAATCCTTGCCTTCCCATAAAGGTCTCTAAGTGTTGTAAAATCGGGGCTTTTTAAAATCTCAATGGGATAACCTTCTGACGATTTTTCCATACTTCTGAGATAGTCGGTAACTCCTATTTCGATTCCTCCGGCGAGGATCAACCTCCAGTCCCTAAGTCCAAGGTCAACTAGCTTTTTGAATGTTGCAATCAAAATATCCTGATTTTTATTTTGTTTCAATTGAGAGAACCTACCTACAAATAAAATTAAATTTTCTTTTCTTTTAGATTTTATATGATCGACATCAACGGGTGGATAAACAACCGTACTCTCAACTCCATATTCTTTGTCGATAATTTTCTTTGTAAACCCGGAGTTACAAATAACTTCCTCTATACGAAAAAGTTTCATTTTATTAAGAAGGTTGTTTCCTCCAATATTATGAAACGGAACTTGAAAATGAAGAATGTTTTTTCTGGATCTTAATGTGGGAATGCTGCCGTCAGATACCCAAAAACACAAATCGTAGCCGTCTCCTCTTTTTATATCTTTCACCACTTCCAGACCCCTTAGATCTATCCCAAATCTATCATGCATTGAAGTTGTTATTGAAGAATCATTCCATTCAATATCCACTTTCCAGCCGGAGTTCAAAAGAACTTTTATAAAAGATGCCGTGTATCTTTCACCACCACCTAAAGTATCGAGATATGGATTATATATTGCCGCCCTCATCATATTAAAATAAAATATTAAATATTAAATAGTAAAAATACATATTGAAAATCAAAAATTATCTCTTGCCTTTTAGTGTAAGAATACTTGCACCAAATATTTTTGAGATCTCTTCAAGCTCCTCTAAAAGATAGTTCGCTTCGCTTTTTTCACACTTGCCACTATCTCTGAGAAGCGCTAACCATACTTTGCTTTCATTTGCCGATTTCAAAGAAATTGCAAAATAGTTGATAAATTCTTTTCTTGAACTTGAAGAATATCCTTCAATATAGTTCGAGAGAATGCTCGTTCCACTCCTGGTAAGTTGATCTGCAATTACTCTACAAACAACGTCTTTTAAATCCAATGTTCCAATAAATTTAATTAACCTTAAAACGAATTTATAAACTCTCTTTTTAAATTCTTCCTTTTGCATATTTTATTTATATCTTTGCTATTTGATTTATTATTTTGTATATTTCAATTGTAGTTCCCACAATTTTGAATATGTAATCAGTCTGCTAAAAGTTTGATAAATTGTTTCGATCACGCCGGTAGTTCCATCCAAAAAACCCAGATTACGAATCCCCCTATACCAAAACTCCCTAAAACCAGCCGTAAAAAATCTAAAAAAATTCATTTTCGGGTGCCCCGAATCGAATAACAATCTTGCCTCAATCTCACTCCACTCATTGGTTTTTTCTATCATCTCGGATAAACTTCTATGACTGTTGTGAATTAGCGGAGATTTCAAATGACAAATTTCGCCTTTGATTTTGGGCTGCTCATGAAGATCTCCCTCCCATCTGATTAATTTGTCCTTTTTAATAAGTCTTAAAACATAATCCGGATACCACCCACCCCAACGCATCGTGTGCCCCAAAAAAATATTACGTCTTGGTATTGCGTAACCGGAAAAGTCGTCAGACGTGACAACTTGCAAAACAGTTTTTGCAAGAGGTGGGGTGACTTGCTCATCAATATCCACATATAAAAGCCAGTCACTTTTTGCCTTTTTGGCTCCATAATTCCTCCAATCGGCAAAGCTGCCTTTTATTTTACTTGTATCTACAATAACTTTTTCGTCGACAAACGAAAGAGAATCCAAACACTTTCTATAAAGTAGATCATCTATTTTTCCACCTTTTAAAATAATTGCAGAGATTGAAGTTTTCATTTTTTACGATTTAACCATCTTCCCGACTTCCATCTGCACAAATAAAAATCAATGACACCTTTTTTTTGCCATTCGCGTCCGCTAAAAAGTAAGTGGATACTGTCTCTAAACAGCGCAAATTTTGTCCTAAGACTTGAATATCTTAAACCAAAAATTAACCGGTTTCTGATAATGAAGTAGTCGTTCGATGGACTCCCGCTTTTACCGGTGCTAACCGAAACCATATGCCAAAGGTGTGTTTCCGGAGTGTACATCACCCTAAACCCTGCACGCCTGGCCTTTTCAGAATAGTCAGCGTCTTCCCAATATAAGAAAAATATTTCGTCAATTAATCCTATTTTTTTAATCAAATCCTTAGTAATCAGGAAACAAGCCCCGTTTACATAATCTGTATCGCAGATTTCATCATATTGACCACGATCTACTTCATCTACCCCTCGATGTTCGGAATAAACATTGTTCCTATCCAAAACCCCTCCGGCATACCAAATTACCTTGCCCAACTCCGACTCTTTGTATCTGTTTTTGTGGAATTCAAAGCCCTTGGCAAAATACATTTTAGGGGCAATAAGGCCTATTTTTTTATCAGATCCCGCAAGTTCAACAAGCTTGACTAAAATATCTTTGGCAAGTATCAGATCATTATTCATCGAAATTACATAATCTGCACCTCGTTCGATCGCGTCTTTTATTCCGATATTATTTCCGCCAGCAAAACCCAGATTTGAACCGGTCTCGATAAATTTATATTTCATGTTTGGAAGTTCAAATTTGGTTAGCTCCTCTATTGTTGCGTCAGTTGATCCGTTGTCCACAACAATCATTTCCACATCAAGACCGGCTACATCAAGTTTGGCGACCCCTGCAAGTTGATTTTTAGTCATCTCACATTGATTCCAGGTTAGTATTACTATCGATACTTTGGGTTTATTTGCCATTTTAAATCCTTAATTTTCTTCGAATGCGATCGGTTAACTTTCCCGATTCTTTAAATTGAGAGTCTCCCTGCCAATAATGAAGTTCCTTTTCTTCGTCGCGCATTAGCAAATTGACCTCGCTAATATTCAAATCTTTTTCCATAAATTTTTCGTTTTGCCAGATTTTAAGGTACATTACCAGTTCGGAGAAAGCTTGAAGAAGAGAAAGAGAAAGACCATGTAATCCGTCTTTGTATCCTTCACCAAAAAAATATCTACTGAAAAATTCGTTTGATGGTTTTGTGATTATATCTTTCCAGGAAAACTTGTAACCTTCATTTACTTTAAGGAGTGCGTGCTGAGAAGTATATCTATTCATTCTCTCGACATATTGTTCTAACGTATCGTAATTGCGATGAACTATCGAAAGTCCCTCAATGGCTTCCAGTTCTCCTCCAACCCCCTGTGTCATAGGGACGGCGTGAATGACCTCATTCCAGGAAACAGATCCTTTTTTGAAAAGCCTAATGTTATAATCCGGCCACCACCTTGAATGTTTTAGCCACTTGCCGAAAATAATATTTTTACGTGGTATTCGGAAGTAGTCTGCTTTTGGTTCCTTCAAAATTTGCGTAATTTTTTCAGCAAGTTTTTCCGGGATCTCCTCATCCGCGTCCAATACCAATATCCAACTATTCATCGTCTTACTAATTGCGAAGTTTCTGGCGGGTTCTACATATCCAGTTTTTTTATGAAGAAATACCTTTGCACCAAGTTTTTTGGCCACTTCAACAGTTTTATCCGTAGACTCCATATCAACGACTACAATTTCATCTGCAAACCCTTTAACTGAACGGATTGCGCGGGAAAGGTTTTCCTCCTCGTTTAGTGTATTAATTACAACCGAAATCTTCGAAGCCATGGCTAAATTGTACCACTAATCATAGATCCCTGCGACTTAGAAGTTTTACTTGTTAAAAATAGTTTTGAAGCTTCTTCTAGCGTCTTCAATAAGAGATAGTCCCATCATCGAAATCATTGAGGTTCCATATACAACTATTCCTGTAACTGTTAGGATTTCCATGGAAACTAGGCTAACCGATAAAAATCTACGTAAAACTATAAGTGCGATACCCATAACAATAGTCCCAATTGCGGGTTTAATCATTGAATCTGTAATAGAAAAATTTACATATTTCTTAGTAATAAAAATCGCAATGACTGAGGATGCCCCGACCATTGCATAACCAATAGCTGCCCCGACAACGTTAAACTTTATCGCAAGGATAGGTATAAAAGCCCACGTAAGAACTGTCCACATAATCATCAAATAGAATGTGATCTTAATTTTACCAATGGCATTTAATAAATTAGTCAATTGGGTGGTTGCGGCTGCAAACATAAAATTAATTGAAATAAAAATAATGGGGATAAGCGCCGGAATCCATTGATTATATCTGGGTACAACACGAACCAGTATTGGCGCTAAAATTGAAATTCCGGCAAGACTGGGAAATACCAAAAGACAAATAAAAAAAATGGACCGTGTGACACTCCGTTCCAAGTCGATCTTTGCATCCTGCATACGCGAAAACGCAGGAAAAGTAACCCTAGTCACTGTATCCATAAAAAATGTTAGAGGAAGCCTGGAAATTTTCTGAGCAAAAGAAAGAATCCCTACGCCGGCGGGACCAAGTATTCCACCCAAAATCAATGTCATTCCATCATCCTTGAAGGTTGCGAGAAAAGTATTAATCTGATACGGAATTCCGAATTTAAATAATCCGCTTAATGTTTTTCTTGAAAAAGCTATCCCCGGCATCCAAGGTTGAAGTATGTAAATCGCTATCACCCCAACAACTCCACGCAATAGCACCGCGTATGTAAAACTCATGAGACCAAACCCTTTCATAGCAAATAAAACCAGCACAACATTATAAACAACCTGTTCCAGAATTTGAGGAAGTACAAGTTTTACAAATTCAAGTTTCCGTTCAAGAAGAACCGACGGAATGCTTTTCAAAGACGAAAAAAAGAGAGATGTCGCGAGCGCATACAAAAGTAGTTGTCCATCCTGATTGAGCGAATATTTCTGAACAAAAAATGGTGACAGCAAAACAACAGCTGCAATAATCGAAAGCACCAGTAATTGTTGGATAAAGAATGTTGTCTTTAAATCAGAATCTGTGGGCTTGTCTTTTTTTTGAATAAGGGCGGCAGCCAGGCCAATGTCGGAAAAATAAACAAGAAAATTGATGATTGCACTAACTATTGCAAAAACCCCAAACTCGTATTTACCTAAATACGCAAACAAAAACAGTTGGGCAATAAGCCCAATTATCTGAAGCAAAAATGTTCTGCCAGTCAGAACGACAATACCACGTATGGAACGTTCTTTAACGGTTTCTAAGGAGATCTCAGATGTAGGGTCTACGTGTTCGTTTTCCATTATTTCAGTTCAAATAAATAAAGAGCATCTTGTGGTCCGTTGTGTAAAAATTCAGTTGTTCCGGGAACACGCGGCTCCTTGGGAAATTCCTGGATAAGCTTAAGGTTCAATTTTGAAGGATCAACAATAAGCCTTGATTTATTAACTATAAAATACGTCGGGTTCCCGGCCTTTTTGGCCTCAACTAGGGGTTGAGGGATTTTATTTATTGCAAGTCCTGTTCCCACAACTATGACATTCGACAAATCTTGCACATACATTGCAAAGCCATCAGGGAGCGTACCGAAATATCCCTCAGTTCCTACAACTATTTGTTGTCCGGGGTTTAGATTATGTATATTTCTGATATAATCTGCCGATTCTTTTATTCCAATCCCCGACGTCCATTCCTGGAAATATCCGGATCTTTCACGAGCAGGAAAATTTGCCCTTTGCGGACTGACAAGTAAAAAGTAATCAAATATACCGGCTTGTAAAAAGAAAGCCGCAAGAAAAATTGCAACTAAATATTTCCACCTATTGGCAAGATTACTAAATGCTGAGGCGGCAAGTATATAGAGTGGCGGAAGTAAAAAAAGGATGTATCTCAAAATGAAACTCTTGCTAAATTCTGCTTCATAAATAAGTGGCGCAATAAACCATACACACAATATCAATATATGTTTCGTCTGTTTCCTAAAATTTATCGCAATACCAATAATGGCCAAAAGAAGGAGACCGACAGGCCCCATTGCGACTAACCAATTGAGAGTAGTAGGCAAATTATATCGAATAGGATCGGTTGGATAAACTAATATTCTCGATAACGGAAAAACATAATCAGATGTGCGGGATGATAACATTCCAAAATTTGGCCCAAGGCGCTGAATGTTATACATTCCGAAAGCGATAACATAGGCAACACCCAAAAGACCTGCGTATTTAAAAACGTCCTTCGGTTTTTTGAGCAGAATCACACAGACAGGAATGAGTGCTGCAAAAAATAAGGCCGGAGACTTTGTAAGTCCGGCAAAACCCAATACAAACCCCAAAATCATAGCCATATCGAGCCTTTTTGTGTCAGCAACAATTAGACCCAAATAAAGCGTCCATATTCCAAAACAGGTTAGCATCGAGTCAACGAGGGCCATCCTGTCAAAAAATAACGTTACCGGAGAAACTGCCCAAAAAATTGAAGCAAAAAGCGCACTAAGTTTTGATTTAAAAATATAATAGGTCAGCAAAAAAATACCGATCATGCTTCCAATCCCCGAGACGGCGGAAAGAAGTCTACCGGCAAAAAGAGGGTCCGTTACTTTCTTGACGAAGAACATCAAAATCCACATAAATAGAGGTTGTTTTCCATCTGAGAGGGGTAAGAACCTCAGAGTCGGCTCAGAAGCCATTATCTGGCTCCAACGAATATAAATAGCCTCATCAGCAAAAACTGGAATAATTGTCAGGTGGAAAATACGGAGTGCAAAACCAAAACCCAATATAAGAATTCCCGCCAATATCACCCATTTCCAATCTCTCAGAAACTTTTTCATGAGTAGTCAAATTTTAACACAAATTACTTTTGAAGACTTCCTGTAAGAAAGTTTGAAACCAAGTCTTTAGCCTCTTGGAGTGTTTTGTACTTTTTGACATAAAACTCAGGATTTTCCTGTTCGCTTACCCCGGCTACCATTCCCGACAAGTTGTTGTAAACATCTTCATGAATAAGACAAAGTATTGGTGTCTGATTTAAACCCAACCTCGGTTTTAAAATAGCTTCTTGGAGTTCCATGCCTACCCCATGACTTGGTGCATTAACAAGGGCAACCATATGTGTCGCCTGATCGACCCATTCTAAATCCTGTTTTCTAATTATATCTCTTACGTAAACTTCCCGGGGAATACCGCGAAAGGCCTCGACAGTTATCCCTAATTTTTCTGCTCTTACCCGATCCATTTCGTCTTTGTTCCTTCCGGCAACATGCTCGCTCAGTACATCTGCCCCTCCTTCTTTCATAAACTGCACAAGATTCCATGCAAAATCGGGGTCAAGTTCCGGAGCGCCTTTAATAGAACCGGAATAATAAACTTTAATCCCTTCAAATAATTTTTCATTTGTTTTTAATCTTTCCTGCATATGAGGCATAATAATAATAATAGAGGAATTTATTGTCAATGATTACTTGGATAATTGACATCACTAAGTTGTATACTCCTCTTACTCGAGTTTGCAACTCTCGCAAGAGATTATATACTCGAAATTTTTGTTTGCTGGTGCAAACTCAAGTTTCTTGAGTATAAAATTATTATTGTGCTTAAAAGAAATATAACAATTGCCTACATTTTGGCTTTTTCTAAAAACACTTGGTTTTGGTTGGGAATTTGGATTTTTTATTATTTGCGTTTTACAGATTATGCGGGGATTGGAATAATAGAAACTATTCTTATCCTTACAATGACACTAGCGGAAATTCCGACCGGCGCAATTGCCGATTTGTTTGGCAAAAAGAAAACACTAATTATTGCCTTCACGTTGGAAACTGTTGGCGCCTTCATAATGGCTACCGCCCCAAACTTTCAAATGTTGGCCTTGTCTGTTTTTGTTATGTGTGTTGGGGGAGCATTTTATTCGGGTACGATTGATGCCTTGATATTTGATACCCTCAAAGAAAGTGGTGAGGAAGGAACCTATGATAGAAAAATCTCAAACACAAACACTCTCTCTCTTATTGCTCCAGCAATTTGCAGTATTCTTGGAGGATTCATGTACAAGATAAATCCCACCCTTCCATTTTACGGGAATGCATTTGGGTATATGATAGGGCTTATTGCTTCGTTTTTCTTAATTGAACCGCATATCGACTCCATTAAGTTCTCCTTCAGAAATTTTGTCAGTCAAACGGGGCAAGGATTAAAGGAACTTTTTAAAAATCTTGATATCAAAAAACAGACGATACTTCTTCTATCGATAGGTTTTTTTGTAGTAATAGCCTCCGAAATGTTGGATAGCTTTTTGGGATTCGAGTTTGGTTTTAGCGCGGAACAGTTGGGAATTTTATGGTCTGCTGTATTCATTATTTCCGCTTTGGCGTCACAGTTGACGCCGTTTATAAATAGATTGTTTAAGGGAAACTTATCAATAATATTTATCGGAATATTGATAGTCATAACATTTCTTTTTTCACCATGGATGGGGCTTATCATGGGAGGGCTATCTTTAGTTTTTCGTTCTTCGCTCGAGGCAATATCTGGCAATCTTGCATCTATTGCCATCAATCAGAACACAGATTCAAAGTTCCGTGCCACAACTATTTCTACTTTTAACATGATTAAAAATATCCCTTACGTTCTGAGCGCATATTTTATCGGTTCGCTTTCGGATAAAATTTCTGCCAAAACTACGGCAATGTATTTGGGGATTCTTCTGCTTGGGTTCATTCTTGCACAATTAATATTCTCCAGAAAAACTTTAAGAGATAGACAGTACAAAGCTACTTAAACACAACCATCAAGAGAAGGGAAAGAAATAGAAAAAGAAAAAGCCAAAACGCAGTGTAAGCAACGGTTTTTATAGCCTCAGTCTTTTTGCCTTCAAAAAACAACTTGTATGGTTTGTAAAAAACAATCAGACCGCAAATAAGTACGGAGGTGGAAAGCAAAAGGAGCATTATTATCGGGCCAAAAGGAAGGTTTGGCTCAGGAAATATCTTTGATCCTTGCCAAAAGAAAATACCGATCAGAGAACAATAAAGCACCACTCCCAAGGCCTGTAAAAAACCTAATTTCTTCATTCCTTATTATACCAAATAATTAATCTTTTAATATTCCACACACAGGCAATGTACAAAATCGGAACAAGAGGGAACATATACCTGGCATTTGTGTCGCTAAAAATGAGTAAGCCCATATAGAAAAATATGTATAAATTCAAAAGAAGTATTTTTAAATCAATGTTTTTAAATCGATATACTGTATATGCGATTCCAATCAAGGAGATTAATGTTATTACAGGCCAGGTTATTTGCCAATCAACACTCGGGATAATTGTTCCACTATGATGCCATTTATTAAAAAGCAGTAGGTCAAAAGGAGCAATAAAATTTGGCTGAAGTTTTCCACTATGCCAAACATAAATATACTTTTGCAATCCTATATAACGTATTAGAGATAAATCATGAAAGATAAATGAGGGAAGGTACGAAACCAGATTTACTATTCCGACAATTGGTGAGAATACCAAAAAATTATATATTCTTTTACGGTTTTTACTAAATACAATAAAGGTTAAATATGTAAGGTACAACACAATTCCCGTTATCCAGAATTTTGTCGAGACAACCAGTCCCAGAAAAACCAAAGACATATAGGGAATTTTCTTCTTGAAAACGGCTTTAATGAAAAAATATAAACTGAAAAGGATAAAGGCGACTTGAATATTATCTAATGTGGGCGAATATCTAACTTGGGCAATGAACAATTTTTCAAAACTGAATATAAGTACTATTATTGAACTAAGAAATCTTGATTCAAGTATTGTGTTTGCAAGCAAATACAATGCAATAAGTATGGCAAAGTTAAAAATTGGGCCGGTGAATCTTGAATTATCAAACCACAACTCCGAAAGCCCGATTAAATATTTACCCAAAGGCGGTTGTTCTGCGTTCAACATAATGGGGTCCGTGCCGTGTAAATATTCCCAAGCCGAATGCGCATAAACAATTTCATCCGGAATTACCGATTTGGGATTTTCCATTACATACTGAGATTGAGAATAAAGATTTTTGTGGATAGTCGGGTTAAATTCTTCCTGAAACAGACCTTTATTATCTTTTATATATTTTAATTGAAAAAATATAGTAATGACCAATATAAGAAAAGTTAAAATATTTTGTAAAAAGCGTCTTTTCTTAATCATGAACGCCTGTATTTTCCTTGAAGTGCATTGATACGAACCATAATAAGTCCACGAAGACCTTCAATCGAGTCTTTAATCGGATCAACTTTTGTACCCTCTTTGTGGTGCCAGTCTACGGAAACCTCGGCAATTTTATAGCCAAGTTTACGGGCCACATATAAAATTTCCAAATCAAAACCCGCCGTAACTGAAGCGCCCACGTTTTTGTTTTTTGAATCAAAAATTTCGAGACGTTTAAAAATCTCTTTTGCGGCATTTTTCGAAAAAGCCTTGAACCCGCATTGGGTGTCTTTATACGGAAGTCTCAAAACCAAAAGTCTCAAAAAAGAAAATCCCCAGGCCATGATTTTACGAATTAGTGGAGCGCCCTCGCGCCCGTGTCGCGATCCAATGACCACATCATAACCACTCTCAAATTTCGGTAATACTTTAGCGATTTGATCAATCGGAGTTGCCTGGTCCGTATCCGTAAAAAGAACAATCTCTCCTTTTGCTGCCAATACACCAGCGATAACAGTCCCCGCCTTACCCCTGTGTGGTTCGCTGAGAACCAAAAAGTTTTTACCATATTCTGATTTTGCCAAGCTTTGCTTATGACTTTTCGCAAAATCCAATGCCAATTTTGCAGTATTGTCTGTGGAACCGTCATCAACAAATAAAATCTCCCAGGTATATTTTTGTTTAATTAAATAGTCATAGACCGAATCCAATACGCCTGTACGCAAATTATATTCTTCATTGTAAGCTGGGATCACGACTGAGAGGAAAATTTTTCTCATATTAACTATTGTATATTACTTAGTCCTAACCGACCAGTTTGTTTTCATCCACTGAGGCGGAATAAAAATTCCGATTTGTGTGAAAGCAAATGTAACCGGCCTTTTTTGACGCGGGATTACGAATTCTATCAACGGATCGTTGGGGCTTCCCGAATAATTAATTTTATAATAATTTAAAAGGTATCTAAAACCCGTATCTTCATTAAACGGCACATCGAAAGAAATATTGAAAGGGCTCGATTTCTGGGTTACTTTACTCAAAAGACTAACAGCCTGTTCCTTTTCTCTTAAACTTAACGCTACATCTTTTAGTAACGGCCTAGCTTGGAAAATAAAGTAAATCATAATTCCAGCTAATATTAATACTCCAAGACTTTTCAAATTTTTGAGCAAAAGACTTATAAAAAAAATAAAAGGAATCAGTAAATAATTAAAATAATATTCCGACGGACTTTTTATCAATATATAAAAGAGAGGAAGACTTGTGACCCAGACACTACCCAAGCTAAGCAAAATTTTCCCCTGATCAATGTTTTTAATTCTCTTTGCAATTATAAAAAGGCCTATCGAAACGATTAAGTAAATTAAAGTTCCCAGCAATACCGAAGGTGAGCCACCCACCATAAAGGAAGAGGCTCTTTCCCAAACTATCATCACCCTACTAGCACCTTCTCCTCCGCTTTTAACTAAACCTGCTATTTGACCTAAATTTAAAAAATTATGTCTCAAATCAAAAAGTAGAATTGGAAAGAAAGGTATCACGGATCCCAAAACCAGAAAGGCAACGTCCTTTAATCTTTTATTTTTAAATATATCTATCAACAACGGAATAAATACCGGGGTAATTAACAAAAATTGAAGATGGGAACTTAAACCCATTCCAAAGATTATTCCGGTCAAGAAAATGTATTTCGCCTTTGTCTTTTTAAGATAAAGGTAAATTAAATAAATCAAAACAACAAACAAAAGAGGAACCATTACAGGATTCCAGGCAATCGTGTCAACGGAGACACTTAAGGGGTTTACTGCCCAAAGCGCCAAGAAAATCAGCGCTGTCTTTTTATTAAAGACTTTGGAAATTACTAAATAACTTACAACAAAAGTCAGAATTGACCAAAAAACAATGAATCCGCCGGTAGCCAGGGGGCTCAAGTTAAATAGTTTGTAAAAGGGTGCAAGCATGTAGAAAAAATATGGAGGAAGAAAAAAACCGGCAGGGCCCTGAACTCTAGGACCTAGAAGTGTGAATTTCCCGGCAAGAATATTCGTAGTAGCCAAAGCATCTCTCTCCTGGTCCCAACCAAAACCGACCCGACCAAGCAAATTATAACTTCTAAAAAACATAAAAATGAAAAATGTGATTGCCAACAAAACAAAATATATTAATTTTTTCCTGTCTTTGTTAATTCCGGTCAGAAAAATCACTAGAAGCATTAACCAGAATGTTAGAAACGCCACCGTCAGGTAATTGAATGTGCTTTCAATTTTACTCTGACCCACTTTCCAAGAAACAAAATTTTCTCCATCTTTGGTATTCCCGGCATCAAAACAAACTTGTCCATTACAATTTGAGTATTTTAAATAACTTCCACCGTTTAGTGAAATGTTGTGAATATCCGGAAAATATCCCAAACGAATAACAATTTTGTCTCCTTTTATTTTGTTTTTATCTATCGAAAACTTGATAGATCCAAATGTGTTGCCTTTTTCCACAACTACCGAATCAATTTTTTCATCGACATTTGTAGATACGGGGGGCGTTGAAAACCAACATGCCTTTTTCGCCCCTGCAGAGATCACGTCATCTCCTAATGTAGTTGTAGAATATCTATGTGGATGAAGTTTTTCGTAGTCGGTATACCTATAAACATCTTCGCTCGAAACCGGTTGCGGCAACATGAAATTTCTTGTACCAAAAACTGTCAAAAAGCTTACACCAACGAAAAGAGCTATATAAACATAATTCGTCCTGATTTTTGCCAACGTAAAAGAAAAAAGAGCGCTAGTCGTAAAAACTGCGACCCCCAAAAGTCTCCAGGAAAATTGAATCTCTTGCAGCGGCTTTATCTTCTCCCAAAGTGGAATTGATATAGGGAGGATTAGATAAATAGTGAAAAGCGATGCGACAAGATAGAAAATTACCCAAATATTTTCTTTAACGGATTCCCAAAGCTTAACTTTCTTTCGAAAAATCTGAACCAAAATAAATAGAATAAATATTCCCCCGATACCAATAATTAGCCACTGCGCATACCCCAACATAAAACTCATTCCGTCATTTGCAGTCCCCAATGATGAATAGAAATAACCCCAATTTGATTTAAGAAGTTGTCCTAATGTTGGAAAGTGTTCTCGCCACTGGATAAAATTTAAGCCGATCTGGGTAAATTTCTGTTCCATCAATGCCGGACCGATGAAAAAAGACCCCAACCCAAACGAACTCAAAAAAGAAAATGCAATCCAAGCTATTTTTGAAAGATTAAACTTGTAAAGCCAAATCTTAATTATCAAATATGCGAGGATTATCGGCATTAAAAACATCGCCGCAAAATTGTGGGAAATTGTAAGAATGGCACCCGTCAAACCTGCCAAGAAAGCATAAACGACAAACCTTTTACCATTCGATTTAAAACACAAGGCATAAAAAAACAAAACGATCGGTAAAATTGCGTATGCAAGATACTCAGGACTTCCCCTGACAAAAATAAGCGAAAAACGGTAAGGTGCATATAAATAAGTAAGTGCTCCACCAATGGCCGGTAATTCTTTATCTGTCTCCGTCCTAATCCAAAAATAGAAAAACAGTGTCCCTAAAAGGAGTGATAAAAAGTTAATTATTTTAAGAGTAAAAATTACATCTTTCGCAAATGGATATATTGCAGCTGCGAGGTAATAAATTAAAGGATAGAAAAAATTGTAAATTGGAACACCACAAAAATAATCAAGACTCCCCGCCCATCTTAATGGAAACTGCCCCTCTTTAGCAGTCTGAATTACGTCGAAAACACGGGCAATGTGGTGGTCACCGTCATGGGTGCTAAAAATACTGTATTTAAAGATTCCCTTTCCGGCCCAAATCACAGCTCCAATCAAAAAAGTAAAAATTAATATTTTTAACCAGCTTTTGTTCATCTTAATTAGATTCTCACCCTTTCTTGCACGACTATTCCTCCAAAATTTTCCTCTTTTAAGACTTTACCAATTCCTTTCTGCCTTTCTAACCAAGCACCGATTCGTTCGGGGTGGGCCAAATCAACCTCGTACAAAGTATATAGTAAGGAAGTTTGATTTTCAGTAAGTTTACCACTTGCCCCGCGAAGCCTTGGCGTAGTGGGGATCCATTTGAATAAATAGTCATATGCATAGGGTATGACGGGCGGCACATATACATCAATATTAAAGTTTCTATCGCCGGCGTTGTTATAAACCCACTCTATTGCCTTTTTCTGATCACTCAAAATTATTACACTATTAATATTGGTAGATCTTTCTGTTAATCTTGGTAAGAGAATTGAAAAATTTGCGCTTATAAACAAGTAAATAAAATACAATACAAAAACTTTTCCTATGGTAAATTTCCACATATTACCTAAGACTATTCCAAGCAATAAAACAAATATTAAATAGTATCCGGTGAAATAATAATCGTATAAGACCGCATTGTTGCCCTGGTAAAAATACAATCCGACAATCGGAGAGACAAGAAACAAAATTAGTAGAGAAATATTTTTGTTCTTTAAATATTTTGGGGTTGAAACCAAAAACCATAAAGCAATTATGCTCAGGGTAATTTTTTCTCTCTCCCCCCTGGCATCAAATATTTTTTTTGTAAAAACGTCATAATAAATAACAGTCCTTTCTACTAAAAACTTTTTTGTCGGAACGATGAAGCTCTTCTCGGATACAAATGATTGATAAATATTATTTCTTAAAATCCCATCATGTTTAAAATCAAAAATTACTAAAGGAGCAAAAGTGATTATAAACAACAATACAGAAAATAATAAGTTTTTTAAATCCGGCCAATTTTTCTTTTGCCAAATGGTAAAAATCAACAATACTGGAAAATAAAAAAATTCCCCCGATGAACCAAAATTAAAAAGCGATAAACCAAAACAAAAAGAGATTATTGACCATCCCCATTTTTTTCCTTCCACAACCATATACATTCCAAAAACCATTACAAGAGATAATAGAAGCATTGGAGTGGGGTTAGACAACCATCTTGATGCTTCAATTATATAAAAGGAGAAAGCGGCAATCGTCGCCGCAATTAGTCCCGTAACTCTTCCTTGAATTTTGTAACCCAAATAGTAAATTACTCCCAGAGCAGCAATCGTCGTAAATATCAAAAAAATCGAAGGATAAACGGGATTTCCGCGTCCTATCCAATAGAATGGAGTAATCAACCAATAATACCAAGGACCTCTAAAAATTCCGGCAAGCCCTGTTGTTGGCCCTATTAAAAAAAACTTACCGTTATGTAAAAGGTCCCAGATAACTAACGCATCACGCCCTTGATCGAACCAGAAGCCTAGAAGTTCATTAATCCTATATAACCGGAGGAATGCCCCCAATCCCAAAATTATAATCAGAAGATAATTGAATACCAATGAAGATTTAATCTTTTTTCGCATACTTTCTGGCCGTCTCCAAAACCTTGATTACAGCCTGATCAAAAGGCATATAAAGACGTGCAGCTGAAGCCGATTTATGTCCCCCGCCACCCAATTTTTCTGCAATTTTTGAAACGTCAAAATCATTTCTTGACCTAAAACTAACTGAACAATAGTTATCAAATTGTTCGAGAACAAAACCGAAATCCGTATTTTCTATAGATTGGATAAATGACCCAGCTACATAACTTTTTGCATCTCGACTTCCCGGATAATTTTTAGTGAGATCTTTAGGAACAGCCACCCAGGCAAAATTAGCCTCTTCCTCAACGGTGACCTTTGTTAACATTTCTCCCATCAAATGTATTTCATCGATGGGGCGTGACATGTAGAGATTATGAAGTATATTCCTTCTGTCCGCACCTTTTTTGACAAGGGTGTCAGCCACCGAAAATGCGGAGTCTCCGATAATGTCCG
Organism: Candidatus Woesebacteria bacterium; assembly: GCA_016432365.1. GTDB lineage: Bacteria > Patescibacteriota > Microgenomatia > UBA8517 > UBA8517 > GWB1-39-10. The sequence continues at coordinate 456,137 of CP066686.1, read as the reverse complement.
TTTGAAAAGACATTGTGTCCGCGATTATACCTGTCAAAAGTGACGTAGCAAGATCTGTAGTTAATTCCAATTTCCAATCCGAAAATACTTTAAATAAAAGAGCGCAACATGAACCTGTTTTTTCATCGACAAGATTAATATCACCTTCCTTTGTGTTTGTATAATGGTGATCTATCACCACTTTTCGTATTTTGGAAGACAGAATGTTATCTTTTCCGGTTGTCTGGTTCCAATTACCGGAATCAACTATTATAAAGATGTCATATTGAGAAAAATCAAAATCATCAAAATTTACAACTTTTATCGACTTTGAATTTGGTAAAAATTTACAGTTATCGGGAATCTCGTCGGGAGAAATAATAGTAACATCGTCTTTCCCCAATTCTTTCAGTGCAAGGAACATTGAAGTTGCACTACCAACGCTGTCAGGGTCCGGACTTCGATGGCAATTTACCAAAACTTTTTTGGACTTCTTTATCTCTTCTAAAATTTCTAAAGATTGTTTGTAATTCATTTTGAGTTCGCGTGGCCTAGTTTATAAAGAGTTCCTCCCCAAACTTCCCATTCATCCACTATTTTAGTCCATCCGAACCTGGTAATCCAGGCGGAAGGGCTATGTGTCGGATCGCACCTAGATTTTTCATATTCACATACAACAAAGAGCTGATCAGTTTGTGTAAATTCAGAAGTGGAAGGGTCGGTATCAACCACTCTAGCACCCCAAATGGTTAGAAAATATAGATAAACACTTCTATCATCAAAATCTGATATGGCAGCTAAATTAAATTTGGCCCCACCAGCCTTCTCCTGTATAACTTTTGCCACTGAAATTACCCTGGGCATTTGATACCCGGGATTAACAAACGGAGGGTCGTTTTGTAAACTAAAAAAGACTACACACCCAATGGTTAGAGAGAATAAAATTTTAGCCAACAAGTTTTTACTATCCAAAACTTTTTGAGCAAAAGCTCCTAATAACAAAAACGGTGCCGGAAACAAAAAACCAAGATAATGGTCATAAATCTGCCCTCTATAAGCAGCTATTCCAATAAGACCCACCGCAATCCATAAAAACAGAAGCAAGTAGGCACCTCTCAAAAAATGCTTTTTGTAAATCCAGCCCAAAAATATTATTGAAACCAAAACCGCCAAAGTTCCCAAATACATATTTTTAGCCATAAGCAAATTCGTAAAAAGCATAAGGGAAGTTGTCCAAATTTTTGATAAATATGCCAAAAGAGGAAGGCCAACATCACGGCTGGAAGTAAAAAATATTTTTATCGCATTATAATTTTGCCAATTATGGCGTATGTCAAAGATTAATAGTGGAGACATCAAAAGAGCAAAGAGCAAAAAAGCCAAGAGCGAAGAGCGGACAAATATAGCTTTAACAAGTTTGTCATTTTTAATTTTGAATAACGTTAATAACCAAAAAACAAAAAGTGTTGGGGCAAGCAAAAGACCAAGATAATGAGACTGAAGAACAAAGGCGTAGGAAATCCCCAATGTTATAAGCCAGCATCCCACTCCGCGCAAGGCTCCGCGGGATTCGTATACTTTCCATATTGAATATATGGAAAGTAACGAAAAGAAAGGCATTATATTTGGATTCCAGGAAGATCTTGAGAAGTCTATAACCGTTGGTGAAATCGCATAAAGACCAGCCACAATTAATGCTCCCCAGGCAACCTTCTCCCCCGAAGGAAACCATTTTCGTCCAACAAACCAAACAAAGAAAACCGTCACAACTCCCAAAAGTGCAATTTGGATTGCCGGTCCCACTGGAGAAAAGTTTGCCAGCAATAGAGCCGGGGCCATCATATAGTAATAAAGCGGCCCCAAATACATATTTCCAACTGAAGTCCCAGGCCCAATCAGAGGTGGGTGAAGTTCGGTAATAAACCTTCTAACAATAATTACATCCCGTCCCTCATCGCTTAAAAACGTCATGTAATCAGAAATTCTGTAAAGTCTAAAAAATGCCGCAACTGACAAAATTAAAATCAACAAAAGCACTTCAGTTTTATTGTGTTTTATAAAGTTTGTAATTTTGAATTTTAAATTATTAATTATTAATTTCATTTGAGTTTTCTCCAAAGTCTAAACAGGTCGGCGAAACTCTTTAGAATAACATTTATATTTCTTCCGGTTCCCACTCCTTTAATTCTGGGGTAATGAGTAACCGGAACTTCCTCGATTTTAAATCCTGCTTTTTTTGCCTTAATCAAGAGTTCACTTGATACAAAAGCTCCACGTTCACTTTCCAATTTTGAAATTTTATCTAGCACTTTTTTGGAAATCAACTTAAAACCGCAATCGATATCATGTACTTTAAGGCCAAACAGCAGATAGACTAACGTCTCCCACATTCTGCTCGTAATTTTTTTTCCAAAGCTCACCTTTCGTGATACGTAATAGCCTATGACCAGGTCTGCTTTTGTATTCCTTTGTTTTTCGATAAAGTTTACAATCTCGGCAAGATCAAATTGGCCATCAGAATCGATGAAGGCAATCCATTCGTATTTTGAATTGTAAAAACCGGATGCAAGCGCTGCCCCATAACCCATGTTTTTTTCGTTATCGACTAGTCTGATATTTTTATCAAATTTTGAAAATGTGAGGGCAACTTCCCGCGTTGAATCGGTTGAACCGTCATTGATTATTAAAAGCTCCCATTTTTCGGCGACAGCCTTGAGTACTTCGGTAGTTTTGACGATAACAAGACCTATGTTTGATTCTTCATTGTAAGTCGGTAGAAAAACCGATATCTCTTGAATTAATTTAGCCACAAAAGCAGTGTAGCATATCAAACACGCAACGTGCTATATTTGAAACATGCACGGAAAATTGAAGAACTTAGCCACGATTGCCCTTCTTTCGCTAGTCCCAACCGTCTTGATTTGGCTGCCTTTTGTATTTCGTTTAAGCTCACTCTGGAGAGTCCCTCTGCGGCAAAACGGATTGGCGACAATTGTCGCGAACTATGACGGACCGCTCTACATGGTTGCAGCCAAAACTATGTACAACAAGGTTGCAATCGAGTCCGGCTTCCAATTTCCGCTTTCGACCGAATACTATACGGCACACTTTCCCCTTTTCCCTATTTTGATTCGTCTTGTAGGAACCGTAACAAACTACCCTTACGCAATGCTAATTGTGACTTTAATGTCCGGGGTCCTCGCAACGTACTTTTTCTTTAAATTGATTGGCCAATACACCGACGAAAAAAACGCACTTTTCCTGACATTCTTATTTTCAATATTCCCGGCGCGTTGGCTAGTGGTGAGATCGGTTGGGTCAGCCGATCCACTTTTTGTCGCAGGTATTATTGCGTCCCTTTATTTCTTTAAAAATAAAAAGTATTTACTTGCCGGAGTTTGGGGTGCCGTCGCCCAACTAACAAAATCGCCCGGAATTCTTTTATTCATCTCCTATTTTGCCTACCTTTTAATCCCGTTCATTCGCGACCGAATTAATGTTTCCGGCAATAAATTAATAGAAAAGTTAAATTTCAAAAAAACATATCCTCTTCTTTTAATTCCATTGTCACTTTTGTTGGTATTTACATTTTATTTCCTAACCCAAGGTGATTTTTGGGCGTATTTTCATTCGGGAGATAATATTCATCTGATTTTCCCTCCTTTTTCGATATTTAATTATTCCGCACCCTGGGTCGGAACTTTTTGGCTTGAGGAAATAATCTTTATTTATTTTTTTGGAGCCATCGGGGTATACAGACTCTTTCAGAAAAAAGAATTTGAGTATGGAATTTTTGTCGGTATTTTCTATATCCTCTCTCTTTTTATTGCCCACAGAGATCTGATGAGGTATTCCTTACCAATAGTACCGTTTCTCTTTGTAGCTTTTTCCGATGTTTTAGTTAAAAAAGAATTTAAGGTGGCATTCGCGGTAATAATTATCCCCATCTATCTTTTCTCGTTGGCTTTCTTAAGCCAAAATGTAATGCCAATCAGCAATTGGGGACCATTCCTCTAATAAAGCTTGTGGTGAGTGAAGTCGAACCATGGGTTTTGGTGAGAACTCCAGACTAACTGTGTATGGGACACGAAATTCCCCGTCACTGGAGATTGAATGCGCAAAGGTACAGGCTAGTAGGCGAGGTATGCGAAAACGGACACAAAGTCTTTCCTCCACGTGATGTTTGTCCCGATTGCCACGGAGAAGCTCATATTCCGTTTGCGATGAGTGGAAAAGGAGAAATATATTCATCAACCATAATTTATGAACCACCTGCCGGCTTTGAAGGATCCGTCCCATACCAAGTCGCCTTAGTAAAACTCGAAGAGGGGCCGATGATAACCGCTCAATTAACAGATCTGCCGGACACAGATACCCCGATAGAAATTGGTACCAAAGTAGAAATGGTGACGAGAAAGCTAAAGGAGGACGGAGATGCCGGTTTGATTAACTACGGGTATAAATTTAGAGTTCCTGTTACGTCTTCTTAGATTTATCTGCAAACGGATTTTTCCATGTTCGCCAGATAAGGCTACTCTGGCAAGCCAGAGATCTTTTCTGTCTCATCTGGAAAATTTGGGGATTTTCCATGTTCGCCAGATGAAAACATTATAGACAATGTAATTGTAAGGCAAAACAACGGCGAATAAAGCAAATAATAATGCCCCAAGACGAACTAACGAAGTGTCACCAAAAATACTAACCGCCCCCGAAACAATAAAGGGTTGAACGATAACTGCAAACAGCGACGAAAGGTTAAATTTAAAAAATTGGACAAAAATATCAGACACTTTTGTAATAACTTTGTCTTTGAATGTCCAAATATTATTGAAAATGAAGTTAGAAATAATCGCCGCCTCTGTTGCCAAGAGTGTTGCCATAAAAGTTGTAAATCCGAAACGCTTCAAAATCTCAAGTCCTAAAAAGTTAACGACAAAACCGGTCCCTCCAACGATTCCGAATTTAATAAATCTCTGTTTATCTTTTATTCCCAGAATGATAGCGACTGTAAAAGTTGCCACCATTTCTTTCCAATTAAATTTAGATTTTTCTTTAGTTCTTGCAGCGAACTCAAGCGGAACTTCTACAGTTTTTTTCGAGTTTTTAAGACACTGATATAAAAGATCAACTTTATAAGCAAAACGGTCCAGATCCATTAATTTTTCCAACTCGATTTTATCGAGTACCCCTTTTACCCTCGACAATCTAAAACCAGTAGTCAAGTCGTGAACTTTGAAATTAAGTAGAACAGTCCGAATAAATAAATTTCCAAAAAAACTTACCGCCTTTCTGCTTAATGCCCACTCAGATGGAACAGAACCCCCTTTAATGTATCTGGATCCGATTGCATAATCAGCACCTTTTAAATAGGCATCCACCATTGGTTTAACAAATCTCGGGGGATGCTGGAAGTCCGCATCCATCTCCAAAACCGCATCTGCATGAAGTTTGTGCATAGCGTACTGCATACCACGAACATATGCCCACCCTAACCCTTCTTTCTCTTTTTGAAGAATGTGGAGATTTTTGTGATGCTTCATTAAATTTTTCACCACATCACCTGTTCCGTCGGGAGAAAAATCATCAACCACCAAAAGATGCATTTCCACTCCGTCAATTTTAGGAAACTCCTTAGAAAAAAGCTCGTGAACCATGAGAGCAACATTTTGAGCTTCGTTGTAAGCAGGCATGACTATGACAACTTTCTCCATGCCTTAATGATACAATATGATCATGCAAATTGACATAATCACACTTTTCCCGAAAATGTTTGATGGGCCAATGAACCAATCTATATTGTGGCGTGCCCAAGATAAAAAGTTTATAGATTTAAACATAGTGGATCTAAGACATTTCGGAGAAGGTGTAAGAAAAAACGTAGACGACAGACCCTATGGAGGAGGGGCAGGAATGATTCTTAGGGTTGATATAATTGATGCCTGTCTTAAATCTATTAAAGCTAAACCTGGCACTAAGGGGCAAAAAATCATACTGACTTCGGCTGGGGGTGCAAAATTTACACAAGATAAGGCGAACGAATACTCAAAACTCAAAAGGATGATTATCCTCTGTGGACATTACGAAGGCATTGATAATAGAGTCGCTGAAAATTTAGTAGATGACGTAGTTTCCATAGGAGATTATGTTTTGACCGGCGGGGAAATCCCGGCCATGGTTATAGCTGATACTGTTACAAGGCTAATCCCAAATGTTATAAAACCCAAATCCTTAACTGAGGAGTCCTTTTCCGGAATGGAAAGCGAATATCCGCAGTACACTAGGCCCGAAGTGTATCGCGGATGGAAAGTACCCAAGGTGCTTCTTTCGGGGAATCACAAGAAAATTTCTGAATGGAGGAACGACAAACCAAATTCTGACATCCCATAACTTTACTTCATTCGACAAATATGTTATATTCTCCCTGATAAAGTAGAAACGTATTCTCTTAAATCTGTCTATTTGTTCAAATAAGGAGCAACTTATGGAACTAAGTGAGTTTTTTAGCGTTCTTGCAATTGTGTGTTTGGTAATTGCGATATTTCACTGGATCTTTGCTGTATCAGGCGGGCTTTACGCACCAATGACCCCAAGACAGAACACATGGGCCATAAGGGGACTGGTGCTGTTTGCCATAGCTGTCTTAGCCTACTTTGGCTACATTTTCCAAATCACCTAAAAAAACAGCAAATGCCCCAAAAGACTCGTGTCGAGAAAAACGATCCGAGTCTTTTTATTGTTTATTAAGCTGACTTACAAACTCATCAACCATTTCTTTCCAGGTTTTAAACTGAACCCCTAACTTAGCTTGCGTTTTTTCGACTTTAAATCCACCGACTCGGGGCCTTGGAGTTCTTCCCGGGGCTTTCAGAAATTCCGCCATCAGACCCTTTTCAAGTTCCACAGGCTTACCTACATATTTTTCCAATAGATATGAAGCTATTTCATGCGGAGTTGTAGTATCTTTTGAGGCGATATGAAAAACACCATTAAGTTTCCCGTCAATAATTTTAACTAGAGGTTCAACCAAATCGTCTATAAAGATAACGCTTTGAGTCTGGTCGGTAAAAAGAGGATATAACTTTTTCTCCTCATACAACTTGATCACTCCCCTAGCCCAATCGCTTTTCAATTCGAAAGGTGCCGCACGGAAAGGATATGCATACCTTACAATAGCGTAGTCTGTGGAGGTACTTTGAATCATTACTTCCGCTCTATTTTTTGTCCAACCATACCAGCCAATTCCGGTTGGAGTCTCCGGCAAAGGCGCATCTTCATCGTACGGGCCAGGCTGCCCTTCTGTTCCGGGAAAAACAAAGTCTGTAGAGATGTGAACTAAAAAAGTATTGTTGTTGTTACAGTATTCAGCCAAATTTTTTGGTCCTAACACATTTAATCTGTAGGTGAGCCCTTCTTCGTTGCCTGTTTCTTTCTCAGCCGCATCAACATTTGTAAAAGCGGCAAAATTTACTACTGCATCAAATTTATTTTTTTCCAGATATTTTTCTACCGCTATACCATCTGTAATATCCAAGGTCTTTTCGTCGATTGAAGTGATATCCAAGATTTTTTTTGTCAAATCAACAAACCGTGAAGCTACCATTCCAGTCCCGCCGATTATCAATACTTTTTTCATTTTTTGTTCTTAAATTTTTCAGGGAAAAGTTCTCTCAAGGTGGGATTGTGTTGGTCACGTTCGGAAAGTATGGGATTCTCCACCGGCCACTTAATGTTTAAATCCGGATCGTTCCATGCAACCCCCCTAGCCTTTGAATCGTCCCAATATTCATCGATTAAATAAAAATAATGCATCATCTCATCCCCCAAAACGCCAATTGAATTTCCAATTCCCCCACTCGGCAAAAAGAGAGCATGTCTCGGAGAATCTTCTTTTGTATTGTCGATTGTAATATATTCCACCTTGCCAAAAGTGGGGCTCTCGGGCCGGAGGTCCACAATCGGAGCGTAGAGAATTCCTGTTATCGGATAAATTAATTTGTTCCAATCCTCCGAATGAACCGCCTTCACTACACCTGGTTTTATATACGCATGAGTCCACTGGACCGGGTTAAATTCAACCCCGGTCGCGGCTTTGAGTTCTTCCTTGTTATATGGTTCATGAAGAAACCCGCGGGCGTCACCCAAGATTGGACGCTCAATGAGAACAACTCCCGGAATAGACGTCTTTTTGATATGCTTACCGGGGTCGAACCGCATCATATGAAGTAATTATACGGTCTATTGGTGTTTTTGCCAAACTACTCGCTTATCACCCAATTTGATGTCGCTGACACCGCTCAATGTGAGCCTTGCCAAAGCTGACAAAAAGTAGGAATCATCAACCTTATTTACAAGTTCCTGCAAACGCTCTATCGGCCAAAGAACCAATTTTCCGGCTCCCTCATAAATTTCACCCATCTTGATAGGAGGAAAAATATTGTCCTCAAGGTCTAGTACCAGTGCATATAAAAACGGATGGTTATTTGTCATTCCGCTATCGGGCATGACACGTCCGAGCCCAATGATTTCGCCAAGTTTTACGGAACCGTTTTTAACATCTATTCCCAAATCATCCTCCAGTTTACGGTGAATAAGGTCGAAAACCGATTCGTTAATTCTGGGAAACCCACCGGCCAAATTGTAAATAACAGAGCCCATCGGGAATTTTTCCTCTTTAGTTAGAGCTAAATGAGTAATCCTGTCTTTGTGGCGGATAAGAACCAAAAGTTTAGCCCCGGATTTGACTCCCATCGCCCAAGAATAATACCCTTCTACATGAGTTTCACCTTGTGGGTTTTCCACTTCAAACCATATAGCAACCCCATAAATCCCAAATTTGTCAGGAGAATATTCAATTTTTACTATTTTATTTTGCTTCAAAGTTCCCATAAGTTCCGGTCTATTTGCCAAATCGTCTACAAAACCTGAAGTTCTGGCAATCTTGACCAAATCAACAACCTTCTTTTGAATTGGCTTGCTGGAGTTTTTATACCAAGCATGACTTTTAAGTTTGTGTACAATTAACGACACTTTGTTGGGATCGCTTCCAAGCATTCTGGACTTAAGTTTGTCCTTTTTACCCTCCTCTTGTTCTTTGTATATAAACTTTGTTTTACCTAAATTGCGATCGATTTCGACGTATGCGAAAACCTTTTGATCTCCGTCGGCAATCATGGCTTTCCTTTTTAGAAGCGGTCTCCACCATTCGGGGTGTCCCTTATACCAGGAAATTGTGTCTTTTAGGCCATCGTCAAAATTTTCGCGAGTAATTGCCGGTTTCCAACCTAACTCCTTAATCATCCTTGTGGAATCGATTGCGTAACGTCTATCGTTACTATGTCTGTCGGGAACATATTTGATCCAACTATCGTCCTTTCCATAAAGGTTGACGATACGTTCGGCGATATATTTATTTGGAACATCATTCCTGCTTCCTACTAGGTAGGTCTCTCCCGGTTTTCCCTTTTCGAGTATTAGGTCCACCGCCGTAGCATGGTCACTGGTATGAATCCAGTCGCGGACATGCTGACCGTCACCATGAACCGGAGCCTTATAGCCATCGATAAGATTCGTAACCAAAATAGGAATAAATTTCTCGGGGAATTGGAAAGGTCCGTAATTATTGGAACAGTTAGAAATTGTAATAAACATGCCAGTTTGTTTGTAGAATTCGCGGGTAACACGATCTGCCTCGGCTTTACTTATAGCGTAAAGGTTGTCAGGTTGGGGCGCGTAGGGAGTATCCTCATTAAAACGTTCTTTAGAATCGAGCGCCAACTCACCATAAACCTCATCTGTTGAAACATGGTGAAATCTGGGTACTTTGGCTTTTAGAGCTTCTTCAAGCAAAACTTGAGTTCCTTCAACATTTGTTTTCCAGAACCTGCTTGGGTCAAAAATGCTTCTATCCACATGGCTTTCCGCGGCAAAATGGACCACCGTGTCAATCCCCTTCATGCTTGCAGCAACCTGGTCGTGACTAGTGATATCACCCTCCACAAAGTCGATTTTTCTTAAAACTCCGTTTAAGTTAGCCTTGTTGCCGGCAAAAGTTAACGCATCCAGGACCCTTATCTTGTCATTGGGGTGCTTTTTGATCCAATAGTGGACGAAGTTGCTTCCAATGAAGCCCGCCCCACCTGTAATTAATATGTTCATAGCCGAAACCGCCATTATACACTACACAGTCCAGAAAGTCAATTATTATAGGACACGGAGTGTCATATAAGGATGCCTTATGGGGTTAGGTTCGACTCGAGGCTAAATTTTGAGTGATTTGAGATACTCCTTAAATTCACCGTTTATGTCCGAACGGTCAAGGGCGAACTCAACGACGGTTTTAAGATATTCCATTTTGTTACCAGTATCGTAATATTTACCGTTCTTAATTTCGACAGCTAAAACTTTTTTACCATCCTCCAACATCAATTTAAGCGCATCGTTGTAATAAAGCTCGTTTCCGTCTTTTAGGTTTTTAAGAGCTGTATCTAAGTAGTCAAAAATGTCGGGAGTAAAAAGGTATCCAGAAACATTCATTAGATCTGAAACGGCTTTGTCTCTACCTGGCTTTTCTACGATTTTATCGACATCCATTATGCCGTCTTCAACAAAACTCCCACCCGAATTGCCATATCTATCATAATCCTCGTCCTTTTTGGCCCTCAGACTTGCAAGGCAGCTAGCTCCATATTTATTGTAAGCACTTATCAGCTGTTTAAACCTATTGGGCTCAGCTTTAATAAAATCATCACTCCAAGTGTAGATAAAGGGCTCGTCCCCTATAAGATGCTTTACATTAAGAAGTGGGGTACCGTTTCCGTATGGACCTTTTTGTCTGACATAGACAAAGTTGGCCATATTTGAGATTTTTTCAACCTCCTTAAGTAAATGGCGTTTCTTTTCCCCACCCATCTTAAGATTTTCGATAAGGTCAAGATTTGGAGAATCAAAATGGTCTTCAATCCCCCGCTTGTGATAACCCGTCACTATAAAAATATCCTGAATTCCAGCCTCAACCAACTCCTCGACAACATATTGAATAACCGGTTTGTCCACAATCGGAAGCATTTCTTTAGGCATGGCCTTGGTTTGAGGTAGAAAACGGGTTCCGAAGCCGGCGGCGGGAATAACTGCTTTTCGAACTTTATTCATTTGTAGCTGAAAGTATACAGGTTGCGCTATTGTAAAATCAAGGAAAAAAGAATCACCGTTCCCAAAATAGCCACAGCCAGATATTCCATAAAAACCTCGAAATGTAAGTCCCTGTGAATATGATGATGAATTAACCCCCATGAGACATATGAAATTCCGGTAGCTAACGCCACTGCAATTTGGAAGTTGCTGTCGTAAGAAAAAAGTATAAGGCCGGCAAAACCAGCAAAAAGAATACCTATTAGAAGCATGTAATGTGGTAGGTCCCTTACAAAAGATTTCATAATAATTATTATATTATCTGTCCTGCCTTAAGTATCAGTATAACCGCTAGAATCATTCCAAGAAAAGCAATGTGGGCAAGTGTTCTACCTCCTATCCTGGCAATTCTCTTTCTTCTGACAACTATTATATCGATCGAAAGGGCCATAAGAAGTAATCCGAGTACCGCTAATGAAAGATTTTTAGTTGAACTAAAAGGTGAAACAAATTTAACCGAAACTGCTTGCGGTGAAGGCACTGGGGACGGGGTCGGAGTAATTGTTATAACGGGAACAAGCTCGGGTTTAGCAGTGGTCAAAGCTGGAGCGGCTGAGGGCTTAGGAATAGTTGTTTTTGCAGGTTCCCGAGCCTGAACATCTGAAACCACCGGAGCCCCACCCAGCGGAGTTCCAAAAAATTGAACAATAATTGTTGTGTTAACTCCCGCTAAGTTACCCTCAACAACACCAATACCAATCTCTTTGTATTTGGAGTTTAGAATATTTTCTCTATGAGACGGAGAATTCATCCAAGCATTAACAGCGTCATTGGCATTACTAAAATCGCGGGCCAAATTTTCCCCTGCATATTGGTATTTATAACCAAAGTTCATAAAGAAACTCCAAGGGGACGTCCCGTCCGGCGCAAAGTGGGCCCAGTATCCTTTCGCCAACATGTCATTACCTTTGGCCAAAGCCGCCGAATCAAGCTTCGAGTTTTCCGAAACAGGAGAAAGACCACTTGCCGCTCTTTGAGCGTTGGTCAAACGGATTACTTCGGCCGGAGAAATATTGGCAGCATAACCCAAAACACGTGGAAGACTCCTGGGAAAAACACTGAGAAGCACCTGAAATGCAATTAAAAAAACTGCAATTAAAGAGAGGCTTGATGGATGTAGAATCCTACCCTTTTGATTGTTGGATTCATGAGGAATAAATAGATGCCGAAGAAATTTAAGCAGTTTCATTAATCCATATTAGCCCTTAGGAGCCACTGAATCAACGATCACTATTGTATCCCTGAGGGTTATTTTTGTGCCAAAGATACGCAGACTCAACTATTTCTTTGAGACCGTATTTTGGTTCCCAATTTAATTCTTTCTTAATTTTTTCATTTGATGCAAAAAGAGCATCTGCATCACCTTCTCTTTTTGAGGCAATTTTAACATTTACCTTTTGACCAGATACCGATTCCACCATATTTATTACTTCTTTATTAGAATATCCCCTATTTATACCCACGTTGTAAAAGGCACTGTTTGACCCGGAAATTAATTTTTCTATACCTAACGAGTGCGCAACTACGAGATCTAAGACGTGGACATAATCGCGGACACAGGTGCCGTCAGGTGTATCATAGTCGTCACCAAAAAGTGTAAACTCGCCACCAGACAAAACCGATTTAATAACATTCGGAATTAAGTGGCTCTCGTCCGGATGTGCCTCTCCTATGCTTCCATCCTGTGCCGCCCCAGCCGCGTTAAAATATCTAAAACTAATAAATTTAACTCCATAGGCAGTGTCATAATCCTCAAGCATTCGTTCCATCATGTACTTAGTTTCACCATAGGGGTTAAGTGGATTTTTTGGATCGTCTTCAAGGATGGGAACCTTAACAGGATTGCCATAAACCCCGGCACTGGAAGATAGAATTATATTTTTAACATTATTTGCCTTCATTGAATCAAGCAAATTGATAAAACCTCCGACGTTGTTACGATAGTATTTGGCAGGGTCTTTAAAAGATTCCCCCATTTGGATAAAACTGGCCATGTGAACAACCCCGTCAAATTTTTCCTGTGAGAAAAGAGCATCGAGTTTATCTTTTTGGGTAACAAGATCGATTTCCTCCAATCTGAAACCACTAACCGATTCTCTATGCCCCTGAGAAAGATCATCGAGAATGACAGGGTCGAACCCTGTCAATTGGAGTTCCCTGACCATGAAGCTCCCAATATAACCAGCTCCGCCTGTTACAAGTATTTTTTTCATTTTATTCAAAACCAATATCTTTCAAAACGAATTGTACCTTCTTAGGTAACTTTTGTAAAAATCTATACGTAAGAAAAATAACAAGGCTGGCTCCCAACGTATCGAATGCGACATCCCGCACACGCGCTTCGCGCCCCTGAGTAAACATCTGGTGAAATTCATCAGAAGCACCATAAAAAAAGGCCAATATTACGGCCCAAATAGCAGCTTTCTTTTTGGGAATATTTTCTCCGAGAAGACCCCGATAAATCAACATCGCCAAGGCTCCAAAAAGAAGCATGTGGCCGGTTTTTTTTACAGCAAAGTCCTGCCAAAAAACTGTTGAGGCTACAGGCACCCTCCCTGAAGAAAAATTAAATATCAGATAAGCCCATACTACTACCGGGAACCAAAGATCAAATTGTTTCAAAATTTTCCTATTCACCTAAATAGTATACCAATATTAAAGGTCTGAGGGCAGTTTGGTTTTTCTAAATGCCAGGTACCCCGAAAAGCCGATAAGTAAAAATCCCACCGCCACAAACACTACCGCAACAAATGGAAACTTTTTCTGATCAGCGACCTCTTTTTGACTTGAGGCAGGGGAAGTGGTGGAAAGTTCCGCCTCCTGGTCAGTAATAATTGTTGCCTGAGTTGAGACGATCGTTTCTGCACCTAGAATTTCCGGGGTTGATGTTGGAATTGACCTTGGTGTGGGGGTCTTCGTAGGGACGGGAACGGGGGTCGGAGTTTTTGAAGGCGACGGTGTGGGGGTCGGTGTAGGAGTTGGGGCAGGAGTTGGTGACGGAGTAGGTGTCGGAGTTGGGCCAGTAATCTTTATTGAAAGTTCATTCGACCAATCGGCGCCGGCGTCCCCGGCCGAAGTATATCTCCCGATTTTGAATAAATATTCTCCAGGTCCAATGTATCCTGGGTCTGATAGATCGAGTTTAACACGAATTTTGCCGCTCCAACTTGCCTCAATAAGGTCCGTTTTGGCAATTTTAAAATATTTGGACCTATCATTATCCGATCCTATCCATTCCCCCAGGTTGTTTTGAGTAAGACCGAAATAATTAGTTCCGCTTGGATAAAATACCCCGCGCATGTACGAATCACCGCACCCGCTACAATTCAAAAAAACATTTACCTCAGTTTCATTTGACTGATCCATCGCTGTCGGTAAATCTGAAATCGCAATCGACCAGGCACTAACTCTTGAAGGAAAAATAAATGCGATCGCTATAAATAACAAAACCACTTTGATGCAGGGTTTCATATATTGCAAACTGATTAATCATACAACCTTTAATTAGTTGAAGCTAACCAAACGAAGACTTGTTATATCAGAAAAACTATATTTATCGGTTAGGGGTCTACCGCTTCCATCGCCCCCCGCTCCGTTTTCTAAGAAAGGATCCCGCATTATATATTTATCGCCATCTTTACGGGTAATAACTATAAAATGATCGGGTCCGGAAAAAAGTCCTGCGATTACTGGCCGTCCCGCGGCAAGCTCTGAATCTATAATGTCCTTGGAATTTTTTGAAACCGTAACATTTATTCCGTTAACCGAAAAATTAGAATAAAGATAACCGGTTCCGGGTACAAATGCGCTAGGTATTACCGCAATATCCCCGGGCTTGATGTTTTTTCCGAAATGACTGGCAACCATGGAAACAGATGTAACCAAACATCCGTATCCGGCCATTGAATAAGAAGATCCGCCCATTCCAATATTCCCCCATTCGCTATCCCTTTGATTGTAATAACAACCCCAAGAATCACATTTCGTTTGTCCTGTTAAAATCGACGCTCCACCCTGGGCAGCCACAAAATTTCTGAAGGCTGCAAGCTGGGCCTTTGCTTGTGAAAGCAGAGATTGATATTTAGTCTCATCATTTTTGGTAGCAGTCAAAAGATTCGCCTTAGCTATTTTTTGAGCACCTAAATTTGCTTTCTGTTTTGTAAGCTGGGTCTGTAATTCTTCCTGATCCTGTTTCTGATTTTGATACGTAGTTTGGGCAGTCTGAAGCCTTTCTAGGAGACTTCTGTCTTCTTCTTGAATACGTTTTAGATAATGAAATCTTGAAACTGCATCGTTGATGTCGGGGGCTGTTAAAACAAAAGTAAAATTGGTTTCGAACCGCGACAAACGATAAGTTTCAACTGCCCTAGAGCTGAAAGCTTTAGTCAGGCTATCAAGCGAAACTTCCAATTGATCGATCCTGCCACCCAAAAGAAGAATTTTGGCTTCCGTGTCAGCGATTTTTAAAGTTGTTAGCCTTATTTGCGCATCAAATTGAGCAATTTGATTTTTGAGCGTACTTGCCTGTGTTTTCTTTTGAAGAACTACGGACTCCAAACACTTAATTTTTTCATCAATTCTATCCGGTGTTGAAGGAATATTGTCACAATCGTCGGCCAAAACAGAAGTGAACCTACCTATCAAAACTAATGCTAGGAGGATTGTTGCGAAAACCAAAAAATTTTTTGCATTTCTCATTATCTTGATTTCCTGGCTCTAGAAATCGCGAACAAACTTCCGCTCAGTGCCAGTATTAAACCTGCAATTAATTCAATTGCCAAAAATATTCCAAAAAGTTCAAAAAGTCCCAGAGTGTCTTTGGGAAGAACAGGAATTTCCCCAAAATAGGTTACCGCGGAAGGGGCAGAATAAAGAATCACGATAAAGGAAATGAGCCAACCTAAAAATGCGCCAAACAATGAATAGAAAAGGGCTTCGACAATAATCGGACTTCTGATAAATGCTGGGGTGGCACCAATCAAATCCAAAATTTCCACTTCTTCTTTACGTACTGCCATTCTCATGCTGATTATAATCAGAAGGACAACAAAGGACGCGGCACCAAGAATTCCAACAAATGCGATTCCACCTATTCTTACGTAGGTTGTTATCGTTCTTAATCTTGAAACGACATCTTTAAGACTCGATTCGCCACCTATGGCCGCGGTAAAACCTACCGAGTCCACTATTTTTTCACTTTTTACCTGGTCAATGATTGCCTGAGCAAAGGAAAGGTCTTTGACTGAAAACTCGAGAGATGCAGGAAAAATTGAGGGACTTACAAGTTCCCCAAGAAGCGGATTATCGCTTGTCGCGTTTTTGTAAATGGAAAGAGCTTCCTCTTTGCTGACATATTTAACTTCCTTTACTCGGGAATCTGCCTCAAGTTTATGTTGCAATTCGGCAATATCTGTTTGACTTGTATCGTCTTTCAAAAAAGCAATTACCTGTGGTCGTGTTTCAAAATAAGTAATTAATTTTGAGGAGCTATAGACCAAAGTTGCGACAAGTGTTGCAACAAAAAAAGTTAAAGTCAGAACAAACGTGGCAGCAAACGCCTGAAAAGGAGACCTTCTTATATAACCGAATGCTGTACGGAAATGAATATTAGACATAATTTAAAAATTTAAATTCAAAAGTCAAAAAATACAAATCAAAATTCAAAACTCAAAACAATTTCTCAAACTTTTCATTTTTGAATTGCACTTTTGCCTTTTAACTTTTACCTTTTGACCTATCTTTCTATTTTACCACCAACGATATTTATTATTCTCTTTTTAAATTTTTTAATTATATCCATATTGTGTGTGGCCATTATGACAGTCTTTCCTTCCTCATTTATTTTTTCAAATAACTTAACTACCCCTTCGGATGTCTCCCAATCAAGATTCCCTGTAGGTTCGTCTGCTAAAAGCAGTTTGGGGTTTACAACCAAGGCACGGGCAAGTGAAACCCTTTGAAGTTCGCCTCCGGAAAGCTGGGAAGGAAAAAGATTTATTTGTTTGGTAAGACCGACGAGTTTAAGAACATGATTGATTCGCTCTTTCCATTCATTCTCGGGAAGCCCGATAACAGCCAAGGCAACTTCTACATTTTCACCAACTGTGCGTTCGGGTAGAACTTTAAAGTCCTGAAATACAGTACCAATCTTCTGGCGAAAAAACGGCACATCTTTAGACTTTAAATTTTTGAGATCAATTCCATCAACAGTAACAGTTCCACTATCCGGCGTAAGCTCCCCCAGAATTAATTTTAAAATTGTGCTTTTACCTGCCCCTGAAGGACCTGTTATAAAAACAAACTCCCCTTTTTTAACCTCGAATGAAACATCGGTAACAGCAACGACGGATCCAAACTTTTTTGTGACATTTTTGAAGTTGATCACGGCAACTACAATTTAGCAAGTGAAAAGGAAAATTACCAGACCCAAGGGGACTTACTGAACCTGAATTTTGGCAACATCCATTAACCAACCGGCTTTTTTGGAGGCCAATGTCTCACCCCAAATGCGGACCTTTTTACCGACAAAGCTTTCCAAATCGATTACGCTAGAGGTAAGGTATACAGTTTGACTTACCCCACCATCACGTTGAAGATGATGAGTTCCTTCATTCCCAATTCCACCTGCCACAATTGTTCCAATCGCGTCGTGATACTGAATTTTGGGGTCTAACCTTCCTGCTTCCGTAGCAGTAACTTTTGACCCGGGAGCGGCAACGGATGAAGGTCCTTTGTTAATAACTTTAGAAAAAAGAAGCCAGGCAACTCCCACTCCAGCTATTACCACCAAGAAAGCCCCAACGATGAGTGGCCAAGTCTTTGACATTTTAGGAATTTTTACAGCTGGTTGAGTCTGATTTTCCATCAACTTAATATACCACACCTGGCAAGACCACAACAATGATTATTTGACTTTAACTGTATTCAAATCTACAATTTCCCTGCTTGTGCACATTCAAAATAATAAGGAGATAAGATGGACATTTTAAAGTTCGTAGACTTTTTAATTGCCAACCCGCCGTTTATGTGGTTGTTCGTAGGAACTCTGTACTTGATATTGCTTGCCATGTTTTTGATTCCGGGCTTTGTCCCAACAAGACAACATGGTAACCCGCTAACGTTTACACTTTCCGAAAATCAAAATGCTTTTTTGAAATTTGAACCCTTTAGTGTCATCAGAATTTCGGCTAGCTCGGAAAAAGAGTTTGTCCTCGAAACTGGAGATCTAAAGATAGAGTCAAAAGCTTTCAACCGTTTTACACACATTGCTCACGGGCACACCAGAGTACAGGGTTTATTGAAAGTCACTTCCAAGGGCACTGTCGACATCCAGGCTGAAAATACTCTTGGTGAGATCAACCTCGTACTAAATTCCAGCAAAAGCCAAAAGATAGCGTCAATATGTGCTTCTATTCTCGTCACCATTCTTTTAGTAGTCCCACCTTGGATGATTCTTAGTGGTACACGCTAAACAAATCTCTCAGGCATATCTGAAAAGCACGAGCCGGATTTCGCCTGAGAGGAATTTTTTAATGAAGTTTAAGCTCCGCGTCTATGAATTCATCTATCTCTCCGTCAAGAACCGCATCTGTATTGCCGGTTTCTACCTGAGTACGAAGATCTTTTACCATTTTATATGGATGTAAAACATAGGAACGGATTTGAGTTCCCCAGGAAGCAGGCCGATAGTCCCCTTTAATTTCCTTTTTGACTCCTTTTTCAATCTCCTGCTGTCTAATCCATAGTTTTCCGCGAAGAAGATCCAGGGCTATTTTTCTATTTTGTTCCTGAAAACGTTCGGTTGAAGCTGTAATCACAATTCCTGATGGAACATGGGTAAGTCGGACCGCTGTAGCAACTTTATTAACATTCTGACCCCCGTGCCCACCGGCATGAATAAACTGCCATTCTAAGTCGCTGTCTTTAATTTCCATGTCATGGAGGTCTGTATCGGTTAGTTCAGGCATGACTTCACATAACGCAAACGAGGTTTGTCTGAGCTTATCCGCATTAAAAGGAGACTGACGCACCAGCCTGTGGGTTCCCGCCTCTCTTTTTAGGTAGCCATAGGCATAATGCCCTGTAACTTTGAAGGTAACACTCTTAATACCGGCTTCCTCGCCCGAGGTATAATCTAGGTTCTCCGTGGGCCATCCCCTACGTTCACAAAAACGTAGATACATGCGGTATAGCATATTACTCCAATCCATAGCCTCCGTGCCTCCTTGGCCCGCATGGATCGAAATTAGGGCATTCTTGGCATCATATTCTCCTGAAAGATAGGATACAAGCTCCAGCCTGGCTAGGGTCTTTTCGGCCTTTTTGACCTCTTCCTCGTCCTGAACCTCGGTTAGAATCTCCAGGGTGCTTTTTAGATCGGAAATTTCATCTACTTCCTTTTTAATGTCCGAAAGCTCCTGGGTAACTGCACGTGCCTGGTTTGGATCATCCCAAAGTGTAGGCTCGGACGCCTTAGCCTCAAGCTCGACTATTTTTTGCTTTTTTTCGGGAAGACCAATAACCTCGATCAGCTTATTTAGGCGGATCAAAAGCTCATCAACTTTTTGTTTAAGTTCCTGCATGACTGAATTATATCTCATTTTGCCAAAAAAAAGCCCCGGTCAGGTTATTAAAACCCGATCGGGGCCGGAAACTACTTCACATTAAAGATCAGGACAACTGTCCGCTTGGTGTTATTTGCATCGGATTTTTCACCCGACCATATTTCAAGCGAAACTCGTTCCTCGTCCTGCTTCACCGTATGGGTGAAGTGACATTCACCACGGCCACGCGTAGAATCATCTTCAACCCGATCTCCATCGGTATACGTTACGCTCAAGTAAGAACCTCCGAAATACGGGGTCACAATGAACGTTACCAAGTCATCAATCAACACGCCGCTGACTCGGTAAAAGGAGGCATTCTCCAATTCCTCAACGTCGGCCGGGTCAATCACTAGGTCCGGAAAGCCGGGCAAGGTGATCAAAAAGATATCGCCGGAAATGGTATTAGTTACTGGCATCTCGCTGCCTCCGAGCCTTGTCTTCACGCTCTTCCTCCCACCTCTCAAGTTTTCGGTAAAACGGTTCGTGATCCGTATTGTACCAACCGAAGAAAAAGGTAAGTGCACCCCAGACTCCCCACCAGATGGGAGGAGTTTCAAAAACGCCATACCATCCAACATGGGTACCAATCCAGTACATCCAGGTACCAGGTTGAATGAGCAGGTAGGGAGCGCCGACCCAGAGCACGAAAGCAAGAACGTGCAAGATTGCTCCAATGCCGATGCGCTGTCCATCTGTCATGTTCTTTTCTTTCCAAACCTTCATGTCCAGCAGAGCAATACCATAGGCCTTAACAAGCCAGGCCAAGAGAAGTGCTCCACCCAGAGTCAGCAGGAAAACCGCAAGGTTGACGACAAACATCACTATTCCCACGAAAATCTTGACGACTACGTCAACCAGAGAATGTGACTGAGGGATCATATAACCTATCCCTAAAATCACAGCCACAATGACCGCAACAACAAGACCAAACTGCTGTTTATTCATAATCTTTTCTCCTTCAGTCAGCTTCGCCGTTGAAAAGGCGATAACCCGGTCGGTGGTCTGTGGAAGACCATGCAATCAGAAATGATACTGCACCCCAAACACCCCATAAAACGGGCGGTGTTTCAAAGGCGCCGGACCACCAAAACCCATCGGTTCCAATTGCATACATCCAACTTCCGGGAACGACAAGGGCCATAGCCACCCAAATCCAACCGAAGAATGTAGCCAATAGAAGTACCGATAAAATCGCGTACCTTTGATTGGCAGTCATGTTTTTCTCCGGCCAAACATTGATGTCGAGAGCCGCGATGCCGTATGCTTTGGCCAACCAGCCCAAAAATCCGGCACCAACGAGGGTCACTACAAACACCAACAAATCGACAATAAAATTGCCAATGTTGGATAACATGCCCTGAAGCTGGTGGATCTGGGAAGCAACTCCTATTGCCAAACCAAGGATCACTCCCAGAAAGATCAATAACTGATACGTTTTCACGATGCTTCTTCCTTTCTTTTTTTGAATATGGAAATGTGCGATTTGTGAAACGAAATTCGATCTGTTTGATGACAGAAATTTAAGATTTTTCTGTACTCAAATAATCGGGCGATCAGTCAAACGGTAGAAGTCCAGGGGGACAACTAAAGTTTGGCTGATCGCCGTAAAAGTACCAGAGGTGGTAAACCGTTTTAAATGGTCTACCACCTCTTTTTAGATCTTGAGATTCAGTTACGCAGCGGCGGCCGCGGGAACCTGCTTCGCCAGAGCGAGCAATTCGTTTTGCTCGTTGCGGGCGACTTGGCGTGCCGTGTTCGCATTCGCGATCACCTTGTTCAAGAACGCGTCCGAAACCTTGTTCTGTGAATTGGCGATAAGCTTCTGCGAATCGAAGATTGCCTTATCGGCTTCCTGGCGGCGTTGAAGGCCAAGCACGTATGCCTGAGCGGTAGCGTCAGCCTGGGAAGCAATGGCGTCTGCGATTGCTTTGATGGACTCCGGGCGCAAGGCAGGGGCCTGGGTCGTATCAACAACGTAAGCGGCAACCTGAGCGCCGGCTTTGGCAGCCTGGGTCAGAACTTCATTGTTGAAATTCTCGGTCAACTCGATGATGCTGGCCAGTTGTTGCATTTGAATCGCCAGTTCCCACTGTTCGACCGCGAATTTGACGCTCGGGAGGGAAACGTTGGTGATCATGTTCAAGCGAACGGCGAGCGAAAGGTTCAACGTGCGCTTGGTGATCAACTGAGGACCGTTTGCCCAACCAAGGAACAGGCGGCCTTTGAAACTGGAACTTTTCAGCGACATGTTGTTGGCGAACTCCGTCAACAAATTGCGCTTCGTGATCAAAGGCTGATCCGAGGGCTTTCCGGGATCCGCTTTGATGTTGCGCGCGGCAGCCTCGCCGAGGCTTTGGATCGATTCCATAACCGCAATGCGATAGATGAGGGCCAGGATTTCCGAATCGTTGGTACGATAGAAAGTGTCCAACAGCCCAACATTCTTGACAGCCTGCAATTCCTTCGGCTTGACAACAGCCTTGACCGTGTCGAGCTTCTGGTAAGTGTTCTTCGCATCGAAGAGGATGGCATCAAAGATGGACTCTCCGGTGAACCAGCCCCGCTTGATGCCAGCCACGGAATCGCGAACCCAGGCGATGACCTTGGGATTGCCCATGTCATACTTGCCGGAAAGTTTGCGCATATCCCGATGCAATTCGCCCATCTTGGCCTGCAGTTCAGGGATGACGACTGGGGGAATTTGCGCGGCAGCGTCGTCGATCAGCTTGTTGAGCGGCTCGAGTTCGGTGTTGCCGTAATTCGTAAGCGCTTCGGCGTTTTCGAAAAGGGCAACAAAGTCGCCTTCCGCTTCTCTGTCGGCCTTGATCTGCGCTTTACCGTCCAGAAGGTCACGAGCCACGACGCCCTGAGGACCATTTGGCGCACTCGCCACATTGGACAGAACATCCGTTGCGGGGGCGACTGGAACAGGGGTGACATCAACTGACAAACCGGGTTTGTTGGGATCAACGTTCATTTTATCTCCTTAGATATGAATAGAAACGAGCTAGTTTTAGCTCGAATTCTTGAAAATTGGATGTGTCGACCTAGCCGCACTTCGACTAACTAGATCAGGTTGAACCGCGATGCGTCAAGCATCTTGGAATTGGCCTCAAATTCAGGATCGGAACCTGCAGTGATTAGATTTATGCTGTTGATCAAAAATTGATCGAAGCCTTCAAATCCTTTCAATGCAGTTTTGTAGATCGCACTTTGATTCTTGAAGTAATCCGTTTCTTGTCCAACCTCAGCACATTTTGCCGCGTTTTTGATAATCATCTCAAACCATGCTTCAAGCACGGTCGCGCACGACAGCAATGACGATGGTTGGTGTCTACGGGTGAATTTGACAAGTGCGACGGTATCCTTGCTGATCTTGCCAAGAATCGCTTTAACCGCAGGATCTTTGATTTCCATCGCGTAACCACGCAGTCTTTTCAACTGGTTGTTCACGTCGCCGATGTTGTCTGCCGCGTCCAGAGTATAGGCATCAACCACTTGGCTTGCCATCAACCAGACGCCCAAGACAGTAACACCAAAGAAAACCGCTGCCACTACAAGTGACTTCAACCAGTTCCCTTGTGTTACGTTACTGAGCACCAAATAGGAAATCAAAAACATGATCGTGGCGGACACGATGGCAATAATGCCGGCGTTAGCTGCCACTTTCTCTTTGAAATCATCGCTCATGAGCTACTCCTTTCTTAGAATCTCAAGATGTTAACGTGCAAAAATATGATTTTTGAATCCAGAAATGATTTCTGAACTCAATGAATCTGGCGACCGGCTGACATTTTACCAAATTAATGGCCTAAATGTCAGCGCGGTCGCCGTAAAACTAAATCTTGAGATTCAACTTACTTGGGTGCGCATTTCGCGGGATTGATCGCGCAGGTGATCATTTGTGTAGCATCCTGCTTGGGCTCGCTTATTGCAAGCGGCTCTGCGACGATCCAAGGAACATCCGTTTGTCCGGGCTTAGCGCCAAGGCCACCGAATGCGGTGCGCATACCATAGGCATCCCATGCACGCTGGGCGAAATATGGATCCGATTGCAAAATCTCCAGCAGTCTCACACCGTTGGGTGTAATCGCGATGAAGACATGGTCAGTTCCAATCGTCCATTCCGAATAAATACCGACGATGTCGTCCAGTGCAGCCTTTTTCTGATCGGCAGGCAATTGATTGTAGTAGCCCAGGAATAGACTTTCTGAACTTGCTCCCAAAGGAAGGCTCCTGCTGTTTTGCAGCCACGCCTTGAACCACTCGGGACTTGAGCCGGTCTGCCCACCCTGGAAATTCCAGTTGTCAACCAGAGTCGGTAATACGGGGCCCAAATTTGCAGCATCGCACGGAAGTCCGCCGTTCTCACCGCCAGGCATAAGGTAACTGCAAAGCAAGAACAGGTGCTGCAGACCGCCGCCAGACGATTCCGGGGCAGAATACTTGATATTCACGAATCCCGGCACGCCCTGAACGCCAATTTCTTCCCATGTCTTGTGAGCTTTCATGGCTTCGATAATGGGCGCCATGGGCATAAAGTCGGCTCCGTCTTTCTGGTAAACGTAACCTGCTTTGATAAAAGCATCTTCGTAGCCCAGATCCTTGCGGGTGAAGAACAGGTTGAACGTACGGAACATCGTATCTTTCTTAAGCACGATGTCCTTGTGCGCACTGACAAAATCGGCTGCCGCTGGGGCGCTTCCGGGCCAGGCACAGTCAATACCAGTCAGGTCTTTATCCTTCATTTCAAAGGATCCGGAGGAAACGTATTTGACCTCGATGTTGTACTCATCCAGCAGGCGCTGTTGCATACCTTCATCGGCCAAAAAGACTTGTCCGCCCAGACACGTGATTGTAGTCTTGGGGGTTGTCTTGAAAACATTCGGTACAACCACGATGGCCACCAAGACCAGTAGCATCAGGGCCGCACCGACAATGAAAAGTTGGTTTCGCTTCATTGTATAATTTCCTTTCTTCAGTTACTGCCTCGGATATTGCGGAAACAACGCACAAGTGCGTCTTCTCCTGTACGGCCATCGCAAGGTTCGCCTGCTTTGGTAAGTGCCGTGATCTCAGCCAAAACCCCTTCATCCGCGTCGCCCATCAAAATCGCATACACACGGATCTGTAAGTTGTTATCATTCACAAAATCCTTAAGATACGAATATTTGGGCCCGGCAGTACGCTCACCGTCGGTAAGAAACACAACCGCTGGAAGCTGATCCGCTCTGCAATTCTGAACAGCCAATTGAAGTCCGTAAACAACGGATCCATAAATGTCTGTTGCGTTACCAAACGGTTCATAGTAGATCTTTCCAAAGAGCGAATTTGCGTCGTAAGGATTGAGCGGATTTTCTTTTTTCGCGTCGTTCGGTGCATATCGCAGTTGATCAGCTGGCGTTTCCGCATACAAACTGGCGGCATCGTTGCCACTCACAGAGTACTGCGACAAGATTCGATCCGCAAAAGTAACAGCGTAAGTCGAATCATTTTGTCCTGTCTGCAGAGTGTACTTGGCTGCATCCGGGCCGAGCAAAAGCTTCATAGCGGCCAGGAGTTGAGCTCTCCCATCAGGGTCCATGGATGGAGAAAAATCCAAAACATAGACAGTACAAGACGGCTTTTTCCACGCAAGTTGATAGGTGTTGAGGGCGGTTTCGATCACCGGAAACTTCGGAAGATTCACGGTAAGATATTCCGCCGTACCATCGAATCCCCAAGCGGGATTGAAAACGCTAGTATTGGGATTTTCGATCTTCATACCAACGCCACCGGCACGGAAACCAAGGTTTTGTAACTTCTTCTGTGTATCGGCAGAGGTCAAGCACTTTACAAGCGTATTGAAACTTTCCTGCTTGGCATCACTTGAATCCTTGGTGTAACCCATGGTAAAGCTTTGCAGACCGACCGCGTCCTTAACATAGAAGACAGTCATCGGGCTTGCGCCTTTGGCAGTCAACTGCTGATTAACCGAAATGGCCATCGCCTCAGGCAGTACAAAACTGTTGAGTTGGGGATTGCCGGACAACTGATCCGCAACAAACTTCGTAGCCAGATCGCCGGAATGATTGGATCCGAGAGAGACGTTCGAGTAGAAAGTCTTCATCGGATCGGTAATCGCCGGATTGCCCAGGTCCTCAGCATACAACGGCTCACCGGTACCTTTAAGCGCCGTAAGCCCCGCTAAATTGAAATTAGCGGCCGCGTCATCTTGTGAAGCCGAAGCTATCCCCAATGATAACGCACGGGAGTTTGACGCCTGCATGATGTTGTTGAAATAGACGCCATTGACCGGGTTCCAACCGAACTGCGAGGCAATATTCGGGTTAACTCCAAACACGACATACGAGCCCATGATTGGGGTTTTGTTAACCACAAAACTGCCGGGAAGCCAAATTGGACTAGCGGCCCAGAAGACGTCCACATCGCCTGGATTACTTGTTGAATAATCCTGGACTTTCAGTTTCATCTCCACGGATCCAAGGTATTCGATCGTGTACGGCACGCCGCACGACGAAAGAATTCCGTTGGAATCGAGAAGTTGAATGGTGGGGTCGGCAACAATGCGCAAAGCGCCATTATCGGTCGCCAAACCAGATCCACCACCGCAGGCAACTGTGACAGCTATGATGGCCGCCACTGCAAACAGGATTTTGAAGAATCTGTTTCGCTTATTCATTTGGTTCCTCCTTGAACCTTTTTGAAATGTTTTAACTATCTTTGAATCTCAAGATGTTAATGTTCACTTTTTACACTGAAATCCCAGTCGCAAAAAAACTGACCGGTTTCCCAGTCAAAAGACGTGAGGCAAGTATACCAGAAAAATAGAAAAAGTCAAGAGCTATGGGATGAAACATAAATTTATAATTAATAATTTAAAATTAAAAATTATGGGGAAAAACAAA
This sequence comes from Candidatus Woesebacteria bacterium, assembly GCA_016432365.1. Taxonomy (GTDB): domain Bacteria; phylum Patescibacteriota; class Microgenomatia; order UBA8517; family UBA8517; genus GWB1-39-10. Next base: position 429,457 of record CP066686.1, on the reverse strand, counting down.
CAGGGACTGGTAGTATCAACGTGTCAAAGATCGACAAATTGACTTTCCAGTCCCAAGGTTCAACTAAAGCTTCAAGAGATTTACTCCGGCGGGTTAAGTTTATCCTGAAGAGGATTGTTCCTGACTTCACCCAGGCTATTTACTTCGATCGGATAGTACTCACCAACAACATACTGGTGCCATTCGGCCTCAGAAACCTTATAAATAGCCGTAAATTTGGTTTCATCTTTATCGTACCAATCGAATTTGAGCGTGTAGGTTTCACGATAATTCACCGCTCTTTCAGCGCCGAGAACAGTCTGGCCCTCCAGATTTAGGTTGTAAGCAGGCCAAAACGGCTCGAAGTTGTCTCGACTCTCGCTGATAGTCCGGTAAAAAACCCACTCATTGTGATCGTAACTGTAGTGAGTTGTGTCGATGTAATCGTAGTGATCAAAGACCTGTCTTGTAGCAGTATAACTACAGTCTTCGTCCCATTCGCGAGTAAATCCATTGCCCAAATCTTCACTATGGTGGCAGGTTTTTGGAACTGTATATTCCTCCGACCGTGTCACCTCTTTTTTTTCAGTGGTAACCCAAGAATCTATGTTGTAGGCCGAAGCTGGAGGGTTGGATGTGCTGTCTGATTCATGTACAACCTCAAACCGTTGAACGTCGAATGACCGCGTCCAAGAAGGCCCAGTAAACTCAGCATTGTGTGCAGTTGTGTGAAACTTGGCGAACAAAAATGCCCCCAAAAGAGCAACTATCACCAAGATTACTGCCGCAATTCCAAGCGTCTGTCCGTCAAGCCTCAGTCCACTCCTGCCGCTACTTTTGTAACTAGGCAGCGAACTGACCATGCTCCGCTGATAACTCGGGCTGGAATGAACGACCTTGGGTGAGGGAAGATCGGCAGGAACATAATAGGACGAATCGTGCACAGCCGGACGCCTTGGAGCGTTCGTTTGGCTGGTTCCGCCTGGGATAACTTTTGCGCTGATATCGCTCGGGTCGTATTCATGTCCGCAATGCTGACAGCCCTTGCTTTTGTCTTCTCCGAAGTTTGATCCTTCACAATGGGAACACTTCCAAAAAGGCTCTTTGGCCGCAAGCTGCAACATTTTGATATCAGTCACATAGGGCCCAGGATACCAATGACCTTGGCCAGGATTCGGGGTTCCGCAACCAGGACATTCGTGAAGAAATGCATAGATCTTGGTCGTTCCGCAATTGGTACAGTCAAACAAGTTGACTCTAAATCTTTCGTTCACTTTTGCCTCCTTTCAAGGTAAGTGTTGAATTTGAATTATTTTCTCTTGAAGCTGTTAATGTACTTAACAACGAAAAACTAACAACGAAGGGCTATTATATCAAAAACACACCAGAAAGTCAAACTATGGGTCAGGGTTGGCAGATGAGGCTTTTGACCTTTTTGAGGTCCGCGGGGCTTAAAGTCTGAATATTTTCCAAAGCACCCTGGAATGTGGAGTTGTCCGGACTACTTACTCCCAAAACCTGAATAAGTTGGGTTTTGCCGGCATCTAAGGCTACCTGCAAAGGCTTTGGAGCGTTTTTCCAGCCTAAAAACTCAGTCACGGCGGTTTTGCCCCCGACAATCAAAAATCCTTCCAAAACTAAGGCCAGTAGGAATCCAATAACCACACCGAAAATACCCCCCTTGAGACCATAGTCCACATAATGGCGTCTAAACTGAGCCATACTCAAAATTAAAAGGAAAATGAGAAAAATTATTGCGCCTACCTCCCAATAAGTTACAGGGATAGAAAACTTGCCGAGATTTAAATTAAAGCTCCGGCTGATAAAACTTAAGATCTGGGAAAACTGTTGCACGGCAAAATAATTGTATCACAGGATAATTATTTTCCCCCTTCGCGAAAAATGTTCCGCTTCGGGGGACTTCGCTTCTAAGGCTTGTTTCACACGAGTTTTCACAGGCTGTGGGACGGTGTGAAACTATTGAGTTCCAGTTGGAGATGTGCTAGGACTTACGCTTGGAGAGGTGCTTGGTTTGGGTGAAGGTGAGGCAGAAGGCTTTGCAGTTGTACCTTTCCTTAGTCCTGTAACAACTACTACATCAAATGTCTGTGTGCTTGAGGTTTTAACGGTAACATTCTGGTAAATAGAATTAAGTTTTAGAGTTAACTCGCTGACGGCTGCCGAATCAAGAGAGCTACTAAAAGTAACAACCGTAACCGAAGCTGTCTGATCGCCTGCATTTCCAACCTTAACATCTGTATATCCCAAATCTTTAAGAGCAGTTTGAAGGTAGGCGGCCTCTCCTGTAATACCTGTGCCATTTTGAATTTGGATCGAAACCTGGGTTTTATCAATAGGTTTGGCTGTTGCGACAGGCGTGGGTGTATCTGTATTTACATCCTGATTTCCGACTATTTGATTTTCGATAGGAGTGGGCTCGGCCAAGGCCTCGCCTTTACTGGTTGCACTTTTATAAATCACAAAACCCAAAATCGCCACCAAGACTAGAATACCGACAACAAGAAGAGTCTTGGCACCGCCCCCTTTTTGAGGTTGACCAACAGTTGGAAAAGACACATTCGGAGATAAAGTTTCCTGAGGTGGAGCTTGAACCTGACTATTTCCTGTATTTTGACCGTCTTCCATGTAAGTGCCGAAGTATAAGCTCAAATATCTCAATATGTCAACCCCGAAGTTTTTCTCCAATCTTCTCCATCAAAATGGAGTAAAAACGAAGATTGTGGATGGTGGCCAAGCGCCCAGCTGTAAAATCTCCGATTTTAAATAAATGAGCAAGATATGCCCTTGAATAGCGGGTACAAAGTAGACAATCACAAGCAAGGCTGACCGGAGATGTATCTTTATAATAAACTTCCTTGCTCGGAGTAAAAAACGAATAAATTTTCGGGGCAAAAACGTCAATTCCTTTTATTGATGTTGCATTGTAAACATACAGCCTTCCGTGCCTGCCGTCGCGTGTAGGCAAAACACAATCAAAAATATTGAAACCTAATTTAGAACATTCAACGACTTCGTTGGGTTTGCCCACTCCAAGTCCATAGAGAAAATAGTCCTCCGGAACATTGTTGGCAATAGATTTTGCGGAATCGTAATCAAAACTCCCCTCTTCCGTAATCGGCCAACCCCCATAACCCAAACCGTCAAATCCTATTTTTACCAGTTCTTTGGTGCAGTACTCCCTTAAATCTTGAAATTTTCCTCCCTGTACCACTCCCAAAATATAGGGGCGCGCATCAATCGAGAGCTTTCTGTCCTTGCAAATTTTATCGAATTCGTTTTTACTCCGCTTGGCCCAATCCAGAGTTCTTTCTACAGATATCTTAGCCTCATCGTAATTTGATTTAGGATCGGTAAAGTCATCCAGTACAACCACCATATCGGTTTTAAGGGTCATCTGAAATTCGATAGATTTTTCGGGTGTAAGAATCTTCTTTTTATTTTGTGACGGGTAAAACACGGCTCCCTCATCCGTAATTTTGCCTTTTAGCTGCCCGGATTTAATAACAGACATAACCTGAAATCCGCCGGAATCGGAAATTACCCCTCCTTTGTAATCCATAAGTTCACGAACTCCGCCAAACCTTTTCAGGACATCTTTTCCAAGTCCCTGCCACAAATGAAAGGTGTTGACTAAAATCCCCGGAGTTTTGGTACTTTCCAGATCTGTTGTATCAATTGATCTTACAACGGCACGCGTAGCATCTGGAAAAAAAACAGGAAGGGAAATGTCCCCATTTTTCGATTTAAAGTATTTTTTGGCCACGAGGAGATTTTAGCATCAAACTAGATTAATTTCCTTCGGGGATCGATAAACGGATCGGGGTGATCGGTTCCGCCCATTCTGTCTATAGCTTCCAATGCTTCGGATGTAAGAATTTTACCTTCTTCCAAACGTTTTAAACCGATTGCCATCCACTGTGCAATCTGCATATCTGGGGTTATCTGTCCATATCTCATGCCACGTTTATAGGCATCATTTATTAAACTTAATCTGATTTTGTCCGGATCAAATTGGGCTTCACTCATGGCCAGATTATACTCCAAATAATGCCAGCGAGCTCGCTCCGGCATACGATATCACAGAAAATTTAACAAGTTTTCCCAACCAAACAGCGATTAGGTACTTTTTAACCGAAACATCTGTTGCCCCGGCTACAAACCCAGCCATGTCAAATACCGGATTTGGAATTGCCGCCAACAAAAAAAGAGTCAAAAAGCCTCGCTTTTTCATCCACCCTTTAATCTTTTGGACTTTTATGTCTTTTTCCAAAATATCCTCCGCCCCATAACCGGCCAGATACCCGGTAAGTTCCCCAATAGCCGAACCGGCTGACGCTACTATTGCCACTAAAATTGGGTTATAAATTGAACCAGCAACAAATGCCGATAAAAAAAGTGGGGTGGGTAAAAACAATGTTGCGCTACCAACTATGTTTAGCAAGAAAAGACCAAAAAAGCCATAAGTCTGAAGGCCGGCAAGCTTGTCCCGGAAGATAAAAATTAACAGGGAAATTAATACAGCAATTAATATCCCCCAAACTTTCGTGTATCTTTTAAAAAACTTCATCAAAATTGCTTGATGGTGCCAGGGTTAAATATCGGTTTTCTCATAAAACATATACAGTCCCAAGCGCCCCCCAAAGTATTCCAAACATTCCAGAATTTCTCCCATCTCAAAAACCACATATCGTAAGTATTCCAACCGAAAACTTTTTCCAAAAGTTCCTGCTTATCTTTTAGCGTTGTTCTTTCCGACGTCTCATGGTTAAGTAGCTCAAGTCTGTGTTTGCCGTCCGCGAGTGTCATCTCAATCGCTTTATCTACAACTTCATCCGGTAATTGAGAAAAATCAAAATTCTTCCAATCCCCCATAAATTGCCTGCTTACTTTATCCCCTGTGCCCCCCGTAAGAAGTATTAAATTTGTTTCGACTCCTCTAACAAAATCGGTGACATAACGATGGGTTATCATTGTCTGAAAACGGTCGAAGCCGTCTTTAAAAAACCTGTTGACTATTTGAGGATCTTGATCGCTAACCGGACCATAACGTTCCAGAATTTTTTGGCCAAGATTGTCGCTTGTTATTGCTTGTACAAATTCCCTAACGTTATCAGGGATTCTCGGATCTTCAGTCAAAAATCTTAAAATCGTGGTTCCTTCCGTATAAATTCTCGTCACCTGAGATTCATATGCGCTAGCCTTTTCACCAGAACCGCTTGGCGGCAAAACACTCCCGTCAAATATACACTTTATCGAATCGATAATTTTTGCGTGTCTTGCCTTTTCGGGATCGAACGGCAAAACCTCACTGCCTTCCGGATAATATGGAACTTTTGGTAAATAGCTCGACATTGTGAATTTACCCTCACCTGGAACCTTGGCAAGACCTAAATTACCAATAATCACTCTGAATACTTTTACCGGTTTTTCTTTATCATCGACAAAATCAAATGGAGACAGCTGTACCAATCGATCAAATATTTTCCGTGTTTCTTTGTGGCGCCATATTTCATTTGCAACCTTCTCTAAAGATCGTTTGGCCTCGGCCAGGGCAACATATCTTTGATTGTAGCTTATAACTTTATTGACTAAGGCTCCTTTTAGCTCTGTAGCTAAATCTCTAATTTCACCCGGGACAAAGACACCCAAACCTGTCAAAAAGTTGTCAATATCCCCCATGAAGCCTTCTTTATCCTTAATGTATTTTTGGGATGGAGAATTTTCTATGTCTGTTTTTTCGAACCTTGCAAGACAATAATTCGCAAGCATAGCTTCGGCAATTTTTTCTTCCGTTTGGCCACGGGCAGCAAGATGCGAATTTATAAAATCTTTTCGATGTTGGAGGTAGTATTCCGATTTCATAAATTCTCTGGTCACGTCGGGGTGTTCTACAAAATATTGTTGGGCCAAACGAAAATAAACGACCTCCTTAGCGAATTGAGCAATTTCTTTTTGAGCTACTGCCTGAGCTGTTTTTGTATCCACATTTTCGCCCATGGAGATCATCCTTGTTTTAATCCAAATGTCTTCAAGTGACGGACTTGTTCTTACTTCTCCTTCTTCAAAAGTTATTCCCCCAAAAAGCAAAAGCCTGGAAACAGTTTGCAGCTCGCCTATACTTAGGGCGCCTTGAGCTCTTATTGCTTCAAACTCATCACCTTCTCTTTCAAAAAGTGCATGCCTCCGTAGTTCAAAATCATTTGCAACCGAATCAACCTTTCTCAATTTATAATTTTCCGGTTCTAAGGCCTCGGCCTCCATTATTTTGAATATTGTCAATTCTCTGGCTACGTTCTCTGAGGTATTTGCTTCTTTTGGATACTCATTGCCGATGCCAAAAAGACTTCTCGTGTCGCCCTCGGTTGATACTCCCGATAGAAATATGGGGACAATTTTGTCGTCCTTTTCTGCAAATAGAACATGGTTGCCACCTTTCCGGTCTATCAAAACTTGGTCGGTTATTTTTAAGCCAACATGATCCTCCAGTTCGGTTTTTACCTTTTTCCAAACCTCAAACTTATCGCCTATGAATTCGCTCCCACCCGCAAGTTTTTCATCGATGTCGGTAAGGACCTGCGCAGTATCATGTAAACCTTTATCAATCTCTGACTTGTGTTCATGGGGGCCGAAATATAATTCGAGATCGGCCTTATATTTACCACGCGTAACTTTATGCAAACCGTAATCCAAACCGCTTCGAATTGGTTGAGTCAACACATCAAGCGTTCTGGGAATGATTCGATCTCGTACAGGTAGTCTTGTTTCCATTTTTTTATTACCAGCAATTAGAATTTTATTCTTTTTAAACATCTTTTTCCACTTAACGGTCAAGAAGTTTCGAATCTGACAAATTGAGTATTTGTGAATACCGATGGTTATTAGATCTTGACATTCGAAATTGAATATTTTAGATTGATTATCAATGGATCATTTTTACGAGGAAAGCAGACAAGATTCTTTTCTGGACAAGTTAACCCTAGCTGACAGGCATTTCAATAGATTTATGAATAGGTTGAGTTGGGATGCAACTCCATCGCAGTGGGAAGATAGAGCGGATGAGGTGGTTAAAGAATACATTACCGTTATGAGCGACCACATGGACGAGTTGACCCCGGAATATTTGATGAGGGGCGATGTTAATTTTCGCGGAAATGTTGACCCTGTTTTTTCAGTACTTCTCAGGGCAATTGCAGGACCTCAGGTAATGACTGGGGAGGTTTTTGATAAAATTAGGGACTCTTGGTGTGGTTCCGATTTGCCCTCAGATGTAGATGAACTTATTAGGATACAGGGTGACATGGAATTTGTAAGGGCTTTTGAAAGAGTTCGACTAAGCTCTGATGGCAATATTAAACTTCTTGCTCTTCAGCGTAATGGTATAAGAGAATTGGTAGAAAAATCCCGAGAAAAAAGAGAAGGAAAGTAAATTTAAATGGACGCGCTCCCAAGAGATCTCCCTCAAAATCCCGACATACTAGCTATTTCAGACTCAAGAGAAACGGAACTCTTAACTCTTCCTATTGATGAGGGTAGAACAAAAAATTTGATTGGGGGAAGTAATATCGTACAGCTGATATATTTTGGAGGGGATGGAAATGGAGTTTTTAAACCGGGCAGGGGTGAAGACACCTTATGGGAATTTCCCGAATCGCATCGTTTGTTATATAAAAGGGAACGGGCCGCATATCTTGTATCAAAAGCACTACACCCGGGACTTGTTCCCCCTACAATAATTAGAACAATCAATGGGGCTGAGGGGAGTATTCAGGATTTTATTCCGGATCCAAAACGAACACTTAGGGAAACTGGAGACGGGGAAAAAGAAGCTGTAAGGGGCCAGTTGTTTGAAATCGCTATTTTCGACTATGTTGTCTGGAATAAAGACAGGAAACCGGAAAACTTATTTATAAAAGACCGTCGGGTTATTGCAATTGACAATGGGGTTTCGTTCAACGAGTGGCTCCGAGGATGGATACCCGAGAATTTATCAAAAATGGTAGCAGGCAGACTCATCCCAACTACTTTAGCAAAACAGTATGACAGTTTTCTAACGAGTGACGAAAAGCAAAACAGGTTAAGAGAGGCTTTAGAAGAACTTGTTCCGGGCAAAACAATTGACGCAATGTTTGCCAGAATTAATCAAGCAAACAAATTTCTTGCTCGCGGTAAAATTAGCTGGGACGATATGAATGATTTTACTTATCATCCTGGATCGACGGAATCAATATGGCCAAAGTATTAATATACAAACTGGAAAATGACGGGTCACAGAAAGTGATTTGTACTTGCGTGCTTGAAAACAACTCTGTTAAATGTGACGGGGACAGCGGTCTTGTCGCAAATCTGAACAGTGAAGGCATTATAAATTACGCTGCAGAAACACCAGAAAAGGTGTTTCCGAAGGACGGAAAAATTTTCCTTGAAAACTTAAGCCAAAACTTCAATTCAGGATATTTTAACGCTACAGATATTATTGAAGAATAGTTTACTCAACCTTCAAAAGCTCCACTTCAAAAATCAAAGTGGCGCCGCCGGGAATTGCTCCCGGAATGCCGTTGGGGCCGTAAGCTAAGTCTGAAGGAATTGTTAATTTTCTTTTTCCGCCGACTTTCATACCGGCAAAACCCTGATCCCAACCTTGAATGACCTCACCTGAACCCAAATTGAAGGAAAAAGGAACACCGCGGTCGTAGGAACTATCAAATTTTGTTCCATCTGTAAGAGTCCCGGAATAATTCACAGTTATCTTTTTGCCACTAACTGCTTCTGCACCTGCTCCTATTACTTCGTCTACTATTATTAATTTGTTTTCCATTTTTGGATTAGCTGAGCTTGTCGCTATCGGCTCTGCCGAAGGCCCAATTGTAACGGATGGGGTGGCAGTTGCCAAGGGTTGATTATTATTCAAATTTTTAGTCGAAAAAATATAAATTCCCCCGGCAAGGGCAAGCATTACAAGAAAAATACCTACATACAAACTGTTTTTGTTTTCCATTTTGTTAAAAATATCTTTCACAATATATCAAATTTTTTTTCACTTCCGCTCACCCAATATTTTATTTCCTATCGCCGGCAAGATGGCGGCAAAAACAATGAACAATCCTCCCAAATACGTATTGAGTTTTAAAACTTCTCCAAAAATTAAGAGTCCAAAAATTGAAGCAAAAACAATTTCCATGGGAAGAATAAGACTACCGACTTGGGCTTCCACATATTTGAAACCCCTGATCAAGAAAAATACAGTAACTACTCCGGATACTGCAAAAACAATAATCCAAAACCAGGCGTTTATATTTGATGGAGGAGGTAGAGTCTCCCTAAAGAAAAATGCCCCGATCCCACAAACAATCATTGTCGCAAATTGGTCGAGACTCATCATCTGGAATTCCGAATATTGAGTGGATACTTTTTTTGTAAGAGTATTCCAAAACCCAACCAATAAGCCAGATATAAGTGCCAAAACAACGTAGATATTTGTCGCCAAGCTGATATCGGACCCGTATATAAGCACGAGACCAACGAAAATGAACAAAAATGATAGTCCTTTGGCAAAATTAAATTTTTCCGAGAAAAATATTTTACCTGACAAAACGCCGCCAAAAATCATTGTTGAATAAATCAAAAAATAAGTTGTAGCCAATGGTAAATGATTGAAAGCAGTGAATGTTATGACTGGTTGAATAGAGGTGGGTATAATCCAAATCAAAAACCACTTTATATCTTTTCTCTCTATCCGCTTCCATTCAAATTTCTTAACCAACAACAAAACGACCACAATCATTAAAACTATAAAAGACCTTACCCAACTTTGGGAAAACGACCCAAAACTCGCACCTATAAATCTTGAATAAACTCCATACAAACCGTAAATTAGAGCAGATATCAATAGATATATTCCTCCGCCAAAACTTTTATTTTCAATTCTGGTTGCCATTAGCAAAAATTATATCAGACTATTTCGTATAAACTCGATATTTACCCATAAATTGGGGAACGTCAGTTACTTGTACAAATTCATCAACAACCGTCGCCACTCCTTTTTCCGCCTCGCGCCGTTCCGCTTGAAAACCAATTTCCATATTTTAAAATTATTCTTCGCTCCGCAGAACAAGTCTTTCGAATTTACCATGTTTACCATTTGACCTTCCACTTTTTTCCAAAGCCAGATTCATTTCATCTGACATTGGAACATTATTAACCAGAGCATTTAAAAACTCCTCTTCATCGATTGCCGGGTTCTCTTTAAACATATAACCCAGATCATACCAATCGTTATACTTTAGACCCGAATCAACGGTGCCGTTAGAAAAAACTCGAATTGCTACTGACACAAAATCATTTCCCTTCCCGGGTGCTATCAGTATAGAAACCCCGTCTGTACCCGATCTACCTTTTATCGGAACAATACTGACAAATGCTAAACCATCCAATGGTTCAGCTATTATGGCATATTCTCTTCCCTCTAAATATGTTTCCAGCTTGTGTTCGATTTCTTTAATATTATTAAGTTTATTTCTTATAAATTCTGGGTCGGGGGAGGTTGATATCCGGGTAGGTTCCGAGTGGTATTCCCTACCCTCTTCTGCATTTTGATACAAGTAAGGCACACGTAGAGCAAACTTAGCATAAACATCTATTAACTCCGGTATTTCCGTAAGAATATCAAATAATTTGTGTGCAACCATTGGATTTTTGTCGATAATTTCCAATATTTTATAAACATCTTTAGCCTCTTTAATCATAGGCAAATATTTCTTTATGAGTTCCGGTTCACGGCTAACTATCTGCATGACCTGAGAATTATCATATGTACTAGGATAAGGCGGACGTTTTTTACTATGTTCAAGCCAAAATTCTGTAAAATCTTCTATTGTGGAATCTTTTCTAATTTCGACATTATCCTTGCCAACTTGCAGCATAGCTTCTAACCCTTCCTCGTTTTTAACAGATACTCTGTAGCCATCTATATGCCAATCGTATCCTTTACAAATACCATCAACCATATAAGCTGAACCATCTTTTTTTCCTATCCTAATACTCACAGGTTCTTCTTTTTCTATTTCTTCATCCCCCGGCACAAAAGCACCATCGGCCACAGTTCTGAATGGTACCAATTCCGAAGTTCTTACGTAGCCAATACTTGAACCAGGAACGATAAAATTGTTTAGATTGTTATCGCCGACATCTGCCAGAATCACCTTATCCCCATCCCTGTGTAGCTGATGGATTAAAGAAATCTGAGCAGAGGTCGTACCCGCTGAAGGTTTGCCATCAACTGTTCCTTGTGATTCAAGAAAAATAACAATATCGCCTTCTTGGATACGAGCGTCCACTTCAGAATTTTTTACTGAAGATTTATCATATTCCATAACAATATTCTGTAGTCTATACCGAAAGTATATCAAATTAACCCCCGGAGAATTTGAAGAAAGATGTCTTTATGAATGTTTACAAACCAAATTAGGAAAATCCAGATGCCGGGGAAAATTACAAAATTTTCAAACCAGTGGCCGGTTTTAATTCTTACTTTTTTGATCGGAGGAATTCCAAATGTCAAAGGAATCGGGTAAAGAAGCGGAATTCCCTCTTCTGTAAAACTGTCGGCAATAAGGTGCGAAACAAAACCAATCATGATGCTCACAAGAATTATTTGCGGGTCAATAAAAGTTGAATTAAAGATCCTGGGAAGTAGCCAGGCAAAAAATTTAAAAATCAAAAATAGTCCCAACAGCGAATGTGTAATCGTTCTGTGTTTGTAAAATATTCGTCTTAAAAAACCGCCCAATTTCTGGCCTTGCGGCAAAAGCCCCCACAAATAATTTCCACCGGTATCCATGTCCGGAATCAATGCCCCAATATCCGTTCCTACAATGCCAAGAATCAGGGTAGATAAATTTAAGTGAGTCGGAGGAAAATAAGCAGCCGCTGTTACAAGAGAAGCAAAAGCAAATGCGTTATGTGTTCTGGCAGTCATTTAGCAAAAATTATATCAGGCTATTTCGTATAAACTCGATATTTGCCCATAAATTGGGGAACGTCAGTTACTTGTACGAATTCATCAACAACCGTCGCCACTCCTTTTTCCGCCAGTATTTTCCAAATTTTCACTGAATCTTCGGTCAAATACCAAGAAGTTGTTTCGAATACCGCCCCATCCTTTTGAGCTTCTTCAATCGCTAAAAGATAAGTTGCCAGACCGCAACCCTTGGGCCGGTCTGTTTCCGAAAGGGAAACTTTTTCAAAATGACGAAACTTGCCGCTTCCGCCTATCGATAGTTCACCAATTTTCTGCCCGTCTAGCAATATGTTTTTTATATGTTTTTCTTTCTGACGGGGGTCGTCTTCCAATTCAATTTTTGGTAAAGATCCATCCGGGTCTACCAATTCTCTGACCCAAGACATTTTTGACCCATTCGATTCATCGCGTTTAAATTCCATGCTTTTACATACAGATTCACTTTGGCACCTGAGGATAATGGCATTTTTTCCACTTTTTGCCACTGCCGCACCAACAAGGGTCGTTGCGGCTAATCTTCCCTGTTGACTGTTTACTGCTTACTGGTGGCTGGAAAGCAGGAGCACCAGATTTAGAAGTTTGGTCTGCATTTCCAGACAAGCCGGTTGAGTCACCTCGATCAATATTTTCTCTCGCTAAATTAAGCGGAATTTCGGACTGGGGTTGGGCCACACCGATTCTGAAAATTCTGTGGGCAAGCTCTTCATCCACTCTATCGATTAATCTCTCAAAAAGATTAAATGCTTCATTTTTAAATTCGACTAAAGGATCACGCTGCCCATAAGCTCTGAGTGTTACTCCTTCTCTAAGATCATCAATGTGGTCAATGTGGTCCATCCAAAGATGATCAATTGCTCCAAGATAGGCATATTTTTCTACCTCACGCATAACTTTTTCCCCCAGATCTTTTTCTCTTTTTCCATAAATATCTGTAAGAATTTGCATCAAAAACTCTTTCCTCCCCTCTTCACCGTCGATTTTCGAAATTTGTAACTTGATGTTTTTTAACGAGGCATCATCAAACGGAATCATTTCGGCAAGTCCTACTGCAAGTTGGTCCGGATCAGTTGATGAAAGAACGGTTTTTTCTATCTGATGGTTCAACTTTTCTACTACTTCTTCTTTGACATCGGAAGAATCAAGTATGCGTCTCCTCAACTTGTAGACGATTTCCCTTTGCTGGTTGGCAACGTCATCGTATTCAACAAGGCGTTTGCGGATATCAAAATGGAATCCTTCAACTTTTACCTGGGCTTGTTCAATGGCGCGGCCAATTAATGAATTTTCAATCGGAGTATCTTCCGGAAGATTAAGCCTATCCATGATTCCGCTAATTTGTTCTCCGCCAAATATACGCATTAGGTCGTCTTCCAAAGAAAGATAAAAACGTGACGATCCCGGATCCCCCTGCCGGCCAGCACGGCCTCGCAACTGATTGTCTACACGCCTCGCTTCATGTCGTTCTGTTCCAATTACATGCAAACCTCCCGCACTAATTACTTTGTCGTGCGATTCCTGCCATTTTTTAAACTCAGTCGATTTATAAAATTTTTCGCTGGTTAGCCCGGGCTTTCTTTCGGGAGTTGCGCCGCCAAGAATTATGTCAACACCACGCCCAGCCATATTTGTAGCAACAGTTACAGCACCCAACTTTCCGGCCTCAGCGATTATCTCTGCCTCTTTTTCGTGATTTTTAGCATTCAATACATTGTGAGGAATCTTTTTACGTTTAAGATATTCAGAAATAATTTCATTTTTTTCAATCGAAGTCGTTCCCACCAAAACCGGCTGACCCTTCTTATAACATTCGCCAATCTCCTCTACCAAGGCGCCATATTTCCCCCGAAGCGTTTTATAAATCTGATCAGGTTTATCGTGCCTTATCATGGGCACATGTGTCGGGATGGCAATTACCTCAAGTTTATATATCTTTCTAAATTCTTCGGCCTCAGTTGATGCTGTTCCTGTCATTCCGCTTAAATGTTCATACATTCTGAAGTAATTCTGGAAGGAAATTGTTGCCAAGGTTTTGCTTTCCTGTTGAATCGTCACGTTTTCTTTTGCCTCAACCGCCTGGTGAAGTCCATCACTCCAGCGTCTGCCTACCATAAGGCGTCCGGTAAATTCATCTACGATTGTGACTTGATTGTCTTTGACTACATAATCTTTATCGCGAAGATAAAGTGTTTTGGCCCGTAGAGCGTTTTCTATATGATGAATTGAGTCAAAATCTTTCTCATATAGATTGTCAATTCCGAGTATTTTTTCTACTCGAGTAATTCCTGTCTCCGTTAAGGTTGCACTTTTGGCTTTTTCATCAATCTTAAAATCTGTGTCCGGGTTTAGTTTTTCTACAAGCGAAGCGAATTCGTAATATTTTTTTGTGGGTTCTGTGTCCGGCGCCGAAATAATTAGTGGGGTGCGGGCTTCGTCGATCAAAATTGAGTCAACCTCATCTACAATTGCAAAATAATGTCCACGCTGAACCATTTCAGGCAAAGAAGAAACCATGTTGTCACGCAAATAATCAAAACCAAATTCGTTATTTGTACCGTACAAAATATCACTCTGGTATGCGATTTTTCTTTCAACAAGTTTTAAATGCGAAAGTCTTTCATCACCGTGACTTGTGTCACTAAATTTAGGATCGTATACAAACGATTTTGTTTCCTGAATTATTACTCCAGTAGATAATCCCAAAAAGTTGTAAACGGGACCCATCCATCCGGCCCCAATCCTGGCTAAATAGTCATTGACTGTTACAAGGTGGACCCCTCGACCGGTCAACGCCCGGAGATATAGCGGCGCCACGGCAGAAAGAGTTTTTCCCTCACCTGTGCGCTGTTCGGCAACTCTTCCTTCAAAAAGCGCGATTCCTGCTATTAACTGAACATCAAAAGACCGCTGCCCCAGAACTCTCCATGCCGCCTCACGAACCAATGCAAATGCCTCGGGAAGAACAGTATCTAGTTGATAGCCATTAGCTATTAGTTTTTTAAATCGATCGGTTTCTTTTTTAAAATCGGCGTCTTTAAACTTTTTATATTTATTTTCAAATCCATTTATTTTATCTACAATTTTTTTAAGCCGGTCGACTTCGCGTGCATTGAGGTCGAGAAGTTTGGAAAATATATTTAACATTTAATCGTATAATTTTAGCAGATTAATATCTACAATGCTAAAACAGCAATGAGCATCGCTCAGAGCTTACTGTTTTTCTCCAACCAGAAGCATGGTACTTGGTGGATATGGAGCATTACTCAAAACCCCGTTTTTTAGATGAAATACTTCAAAATCTTTTGAATAATGTTCTTTTAAGAGGTAATCTAAAAGAAAAGTTTCAGCATGTTTAACAGTAAATCCTAGGTCAGTTAAAATTTTTTTGTATTCACGCAGTGTCCAAATTCCAAATTGTTCGGAAAGCTCCACAGGCAGGTTTTTTTCCGCATAAAAGTACTTGCTAAACATTTCGCTGGCATTTTGAGAGGAAATTTCAATAAAGGACTTACCGACATCGGCATCAACAAAATTTCTTCTCCCGTTTTGCACAAAAACGTCGGAATGGAAATTTCCGATCATATAATTCACATCACGAACCTGTTTAAAACCCTTTACAAACTTAATAAACCTATCGCATGCAAATTCTGTTAATGGCCTTAGATACAAAACCTCCTGCTCGGGCTGAACACCGTCACGGATAATATCAACACCACCTTTTTCCAATGCTTGTTTCTGACGAATAAGAGTTTTAATAATTTTTTCGTGACTGTAACCATTGAAAGAAAAATCTTCATGGAAAACAGAAACATTAATAAAAGTGCTGACCGGCTCACGATAACGAAAACTGTCAATATCGCCATGAACAACTTCAACATTTTTTCTACCCTCAAATCTGCGGTTTAGCCTGTCTATCATGTCAGAAGACATATCAAGAGCAACAATTGTGCTACCAGGAAAACTTTTGGAAAGGAGATCGGTTAAAGGTCCAGCCCCGGCCCCGGCATCAACTATAACTCCGGGTTTAACCCATGGAAAAATTTCCTTAGCCTTGGCCTCAACGCTTTTTTCCATGCTTTGCACATATATTTCCTGCCCTTGCCCGTCCCTCTCAGCTAAAACACCTGATGGTACCTCTGCCATACCTTTAGTGTACTCTTTTTTCAGGCACAAAAGAAGAGATATTGCTGTTGCAGCATACCCCATAGCCTTGACTTAAGGGCAGTAAAGTGATAGAATACCCCCGTTAGCTGGCACGTTGGTATCAAAATTATGAAAGGAGCAAAATCATGATTCGTGTTCATTTAGTTGTCGCTCGTCAAGAAGGTGACCCAAACGGCAAGTTGACTGAAGTTTTTGAAATTGAACTTCCAGCCATCCCGACACAGGGAAATTATATCGTCCTCCCCAAAAAAGTAGGTTACGCAAGTAGTGCGCGGGTGGACGAAATCCGATTTGTGGCCAATGACCCCGTTGTGCATATACACACCTTGATCTAGACAAGTCGAGAAACGATACAGCTATTCAAAAAAGGAGAATTCTGATGAAAGTTGTAAACAACAAAACTTTGCCTGGAGTTTCATTGGTGAGTTTCCTGGAAAAACGGATCAAAACCTACCAAATTGAAATCAGGGTGATGTTCGCCGGAGTAAATCCATATTATCGTGACTACCGGAGTATCCTTGACCACACGTTTGAGATCGTTGAATCACGACATGAGCGTGACAATGGCGGCCGGGTGATAGGTGGAATTGTAAAAGGTGATTCGAACAAGATTATCATCTATGATGATGTCTACCTCCAGATCATCGAAGAACTGGTCAAACAGTACGAAGCATACAGTCCCGGGACCGAGATCACAATCGAACTTAGGGATTGGCCTACACCAACTCGGATCGTTTAAGTTCATTTCTTTGTAAGTCAAACTGGCAGGCGCCTAATTTTTTTATTAGGTACCTGCCTTTTTTTTGGATAAAAATTATCCCATAGCCTTGACTTTTGGCCTCATTTGTGCTAGAATCCCTGGCCATGGAAAAAATTCACCCTGACAAAAAAATAGAGAGAGACTCTATATTCCCCAATGTTTTACCCCCAATTTCAATCGACCTCCTCGATCTGCCAATAAATGAAATGGAAATCCGGAAAGACCTTGCTAACAGGTTAAGAGGTGTATTTAAAAAAATGGGCGATGAAGACCTCGACCTTGCCGTCCAAAACGGAAAAATCCCGGAATCCGAGGCTAATCAGCTATACAAGGGCTTAGCTGACTTTATTTCAGCCGATCCCAATAATATCAGACTTATACTATATCTCCCCTTTCAAATTATGCCCGATTTAAACAAAACCAAAGCTGTTCAGGCTCAGGAATTTGCCAAAGTGCTTCACGACGGCTGGGTTCGACTACTGTTTCAAAGCGAAATGCGGGCCAGTTTTAACGACGGTGATGACCTGGAACCGGGGCTTGGCCAACCCGCCAGAACCAGAAAGGCGGCCCACCTTTTACCCGAATTTCTAAGCCGCGGATTGGTATCCGAAACGGAGGTCCTTGATATTTTAGAAGTGACTGAGGGAGAAGAACTTATGGTGGCCTTAACAGAAGGAATTGTCGTTGCCAACGACAGCAAGTTCTTCAGCGACAAATCAATGGAGGTGGTCAAAAAACTATCACAACACAAACCTGCTGTGGCCTTCATTCTGGATGGAACGATGACACCTGAACCGGAAATGTCTAAACCGGAAGGTCTAAATGAGATCCTTTCAAAACTTGAGGATGACATAGACAAAATTAAAGTGAAGCTGGATCCAAATTCACTTTACGTCAAACAGGTTTCCGAAAAACGAATAAAGTGGCAAAAATGGTTGTTTAAAGATGAAGCCATAAACCAAGCGGCTCTTTCGATCGCGGATGGTTTCGCACAAGAAAAAATCACCTGGTCTGAATTGGAAAAAGTAACGGATAAAATTCTTATAATTAGAAGTCTGAGGAAAATCGGAGAGGTTTTGGTCAAAGCAGGGGGGAACAGAGCCAAAGATTTTGCAGAAAGATCAACAGCAATCGTTAAAGATATCTGGAAATTTGGAACAAACGAAGAAAAAGAAGAAATAATTAACTGCGTAAGTGTCTGGCAAAAATTATCAATTTTACCTTCAGAGTTTGCCCAAAAGCTTGGAATAGAAGTTGTCGACTTATCAAACCCGCTTCCTATAAATTTAGAGGATTTTGCCCGAAATGATGGGCTTTTCATTACCGAGATTGCGAGGAAAATTGAGGGCAGCCCCGAGTTGTCAAAATATTTTTACCCATTTATCCTGGCTTTTGGCTCCAAAATAAAAGGCTATGCCGCTCATAACGGAGACTTTGATTTCGCGGTGTTTATAAAACCGGAAACTCCCTGGGAAAAACGCAAGGAAATTCTAGCACTTATAGGTAAAGAGATACCCGAAATAACCAGAATAGACAGATTGTTGGAATATTGGGTAAATGATAAGGATGGAAAATTAGGACTCAAACCTATTCCAAAAGATGCTCCAAATATCGTAATAGGGGCCGAACAAATTCACTTCCTATTTGGTGGAGTTTGGATAGGGTTTGGTAGGGAACTTACAAAATTCAGGCAGGACTTGATGGAAAAATACCTCAATTTGGAAAGGTTCGGAGATCAAAAAGATTTGGTTAGGACAAAACTTTTGCTTATGCTCGAATTGGACGTCCTACAATTCCGGATAATGCACAAAGGTTACAGAAAATTATATCCGTCGAAAAAAGAGGAAGGAACTACACATTCAAATCTAATCGATTGGAAAAGTGACTTTTGGGATTCTGGATACAGACAAATAGCTTCGCTTTTATTTCTTAGCAAGGTTTTCCTGCCCGACCTGACATCAACCAAATGAATTTTCGTGTCCCGATCGGATATGCCTATCTTCAACGTAAGGCCCGTCGGCGGTAGCAACCACAGGAACTTCAAGGCTAGATTCAACGAAATCTATAAACACTTCCGAAAGAGATTTGCTGTCCTCAGCTTTTAATGTAGTTAAAACGGGATGACTTTTGGCGAGTAGTTTTGTGAGTTGAGCCAGGTGATTGAGATGGGCCGAGCTACCGTCATCATGGTGAACTTTTATACCTCGGATCAGACCATTTTCAACTACAAAGAAATCTTCTAAATCGTGTTTATCGCCGTCATAATCATAGGCTACACACACATCCCATTCCTTTCTATCTTTCAAAATATCCATGAAATTTATAACCAATCCGTCGTACGCACGCCTCCCGCCCGTTGCATCAATCGCATATTTCATGGCAACCACATCGTAATGCCCTCTTTTGAATTCACCCGACCATGGAGTGTCTACGGGATTTGCATTATGAGCTTCAGGGAGCGTTTTTGTCATTTCCGGACTATAACTTACAAAAGGACCGGCACCGTGCCTTATCATATAGGTGCGGCTTACCCCAAGCCGAATTACTTTTCCTCTGTAATCATGATCCTTAAGCGTATTAATAACCCTTCTTCCTGTAGTATCAACCTGAGTAACATGGGGCACAAAGCCAATTCTGGGGTCCAGAAGTGCGGCCTGTGACGATTCCGCCACAATCGATCCGGGAAGATTTAGAATGTCGTCCAGATAAGAACGGTCAACTATCTTAACCAAACCGGCCATATAAGAAAACATGTCTACAGTTTGCCCAACCAGTCTCCTATTAAGAAGAATGTTTAGTTCCATTTGAGCCGCCCCGGGCATTTCCTTTCCGTTTTTTTGTCTAATTATTTCCAGAGCCTCTGAATATTTGGAAGATCTGATCGCTTCAACTTTACGCGCAAGTGTTTCCTTGGGTTCGAAGAATTCCCACGCCCGGATTGAAAGTTCCGGATTTTTAGAGTCGCGAATCGCTTCCCCTACACCCTTACCCACCGTTCCTTTTTTCTCATCACGCATAATTTCCCTAAATCTGCTAATTGCGCTGTGATACGGGGTAAGGATTAAACTTTCTGAATCGATTGTTATTCGTTCGAGTGGTTTTTCCACGCCATTTTTTTCAAGATCCACTGCTTCGTTGAAAAGATCCCAGGGGCTAACCACCATGTGCAGAAGATGTGTTTTTGCTCCCTCAAAAGTACCGGCTCCAAATTGCGAAAACATCTGCTCACGTCCGTCGATTCTTGATATATGAGCCCCGCCCTGAGGTCCGCCGGATCGGAGATTGGTATGAGCATTGAGCTGGCGTGTAAGCCACTCAACTGTCGCACCCTTGGCTTCATCGCCAATGCCTAGTCCTGTTACAATGGCAGTTTGTCTTTCCATTTTATTATCCCTTTCGCCCTTTGGGGCTCATCGGTTCCGACACACATCGGAAGAGGGTTAGTTTCTTGCATGGATCTTTCTAATTTTCGAATAAATTGACATCGCAATGACGTCGTTTCAAAAATTAAAGATCTTATGCAAGATCGTGTACCCACCCCAAAGGATGCGAGTGGGTACACGAAAAGAGTGTTACAGTTCAGACGATCTAGCCGAAGCGAGACCAATCGGGTTTTTCGCTCTTGGGAGAGCTGACGTGCACTTCGGTGACGGTCGCCTCGGGGGCGATCACATTCTCAGCGAAGCGTTTGTGACCGACGGGCCACTGATGACGGATGTTCTCAAAGACGTCTCCCGGTTTGGGAAGGTCTTTGTAACCGGCAAGCTTGACCTGAGCGCCGAAAGGAACGCCGGCTTCAGTGATCCAAGACCAGACCTTGGCAACTGCGCTCTTGGTAGCATGCTTGTTCGATCCACCAGCCGACAGAAATTCGAAGAGACCAGCTTCGGTCGGTTCGAGAGTTTCGGTCACGTAGATGAGCCCGGCCTGAAGTTCAGCCAAGAGGCTGACGTCAGTCGCGACCACGACATGGCCGGCGCCGAATTTGTCTTGCCACCAGGCAGGTGAATGGCCATGGCTATGCCCAAGTTGAACGTGGATGTAGAAGAGATGCATCTTCTTGGCCAGTTCCTTGGCAACAGCCTTGGTGGTCATTTTGCTCTGAAGCTTGTGGCCGAGATGTTTTTCGACATCTTTCACGGTCACGTCTTCGCGCCCGATTTCATCACCAACGATGAATCCATAGCCCTTGAGGCCATAGAAGTTGGCGATATCGAAATCGGTCGCCAACATGAGATAGGCCAGCGCAAGCTGGTAGTCTTCGGTCTCATCGCCACCAGCGCCGTCGGGGATCAGCAGACGAATTTGCTCTGCGATCCGTTCATCAGGCTCAAACTGGGACATCTGGAAGACAGGGTGGGGGTCATCCACATCCTGAATTACCGATGTCGCGAGTTGCGGATTGTAGGTTCCGCGGATTCCATTGAGCATCGCGTTGATTTCCGCGAGTGCAGCGTGTGCGCGGCCGGCATTTTCACCCATCGAACCGGTTCCATCGAACCCGGACCAGATCGGCAGGGCTGGGCCGTTGACGAGCACTGGCTTGCCATCAACTTTTTTGAACGAGTTGTGGGACAAGCGGAGCTTGCCGTTGACATCAACCAGAGGATCCATACGCTTGGTCCGGCGATAAATCTCACGGCCTTTGGCATGAACCTCTTCGCCGCGGGAGCGCATTGCTTCCACAGTGGATTCATACTTTTTCGTATTGAACATTGCAGTGTCTTCTGTCTTCATTTCGACCTCCTAGTACGTAACGAATTCATGGAAAGGACGCTTCTTGCCATCGGGCGTGCGAACGCCGGGGAAAGCAGTCCGTTCCCAGATCGAATCGGCCAGCGCAAGGAGCGCGTCCATTTCATTGCCAGCCGTATCCGGCTCGCTCATCAAGCGCTTCAAAAAGGCGACGAACTTGTCGTATCCGGCCTTGTCCATGATCTTTTCGTCATGAGGGGGATTCGATTTGTCCGTGCCGCCAGCAGCGCGCCAAACGAGATTGGCAAGGTCCTTGATGTCGGTCTTCTGCTCATCAACCGATGCTTCCTCGATCGATTCCATCCAATTCAGGATGAAAACGCCGTGGCGGGCAGTCTCGATCAGGTAATTATCCTCATCGATCCAGTTGATCGCGAAACCCATTGCGTGGACAAAGTCCAGGAGCTTGAGGGCCTTACTTAGCATCCAAACACTGGTCTGAAGATCGACGCGTTTGCCGCCTTTGAGAACAACCGAGAGCGGAACCAGCTGCTTGTAGCTTGCGATTTCCGGATGGAAACCCATTACAAGCCCGGCCCGAGGATTGTCCTCGCCCGTGTCCATGGTATCTACCATGGTGGGGAAAAGTGCGCCGAAGAAAGGCTTATCGCCTTTTGTCTCAGCGTCTTCAAACGCAGCCATTTCCTGCAAGGTATGCAGAACATGCTGTTGTGTTTCGATCCGCCAATTGTGCTTGGGTTCGGACGCAATCATCGTCAAGCCAAACTGGCCGGACGGAAGTTTGGTGATAGCCAACTTGAAAGTCGGTGTTTCCACCAACGGCTTGCCACCAAGACTGTAGGCCTCGTAATTCGCCCCACTCGCGCCGACGAAGTCGAATTCGTGAGTAAGGGTGGCCACCAATGCGGCATCGGGCTTTACAGGCACAATGCTCAAATCAGTGCTTTTGGTTTCGTCCATAGTGATCTCCTTTTGTAGATATATGCCATCACAGCTTCAGTTTCTGCTGTAACAGTCACTCTCTTCCGGCTAATATTTAGTCGAAAGGGTGTGACCGTCACAAACAGTTCTGAATCTTTAGTAACACTCTTTAACTGTTAAAGTACAAATTAAAAATTGTCAGGAGGTTTTTCTGAAAAACCTTCATTTCAATCTTGAAAATGTATATTTTACACTAACTAAAGTGCTTAAAAATATCAACTTCGTATTATAGGTATTTTCTAAAATAAGTCAACCCTCTTATATTTTCGCTCCCTGAACCTGTAAAGGGTTGCCGGGCGGTGTGCACTACCCTCAACCTTATGGGTTGTCTTATGAACAAGATTTAAACTCTTTATTTTTTTAATAAAATTCCTTTTATCTAGGGTTAGTTCCAGCGCAGTTTCGTAGGTTTTCTGCAAATCTGAAAGAGTAAACTCCAAGGGCATCAAAGAGTAAACAATATTAGTGTAGGTCAATTTTCCCATTAGCCTTTTCACAGCAGCTTTCACAACTTCATTATGATCATATGCCAACTTTGGTAAAGTTTTCACGGCGTGCCACGAAGCGTCTTTTCTAGTTACTCTTTTAGCCTCATCTTCCGGAACCAACATTAAATAGGCAACTGTTACGACTCGACCCTCAGGATCTCTGCCGGGATCGTCGAATGTATAAAGTTGCTCGTTATAGTAATCCGTTTTTATCATTATTTCCTTGAGGACTCTTATAGCAGCTTCTTCGGTACGTTCTTTATGACCAACTAAACCTCCAGGCAAAGTCAACATTCCCTTAAAGTTTTTAGATGTCGCCTGGGTTAAAAGGACTTTAAGAACACCATTGTCGATAGTCAAAACTGCAACGTCTGTGGCCAATACTGCAAATGTCTTTGTATCCTTCATACTAATTGTAGTATATACACTAACTACTATACCTTGTCAATAGGTAACTACACCTCTAGCGTCTTTATAAATCCAGCCTGTCGGGTCGCGATGGTTTGCCGCAAATGCCCAAAGCCAAGTTCCTATATCTCCATAGTCGATTCTCCTTCTCGCAAGTCTCCCCCAAAAGCTTTGATCGTAGTAAATTACCGGACTTCCCGCCTCCGCCGAAACTACTCCATTGAACCTTTTTAACTCAAAGCTGTCGTTATACTGTTCAACTGTGTATTTTTTGAACAGAAATCTTGATTCCGAATCCCCAACCTTCCCCAATGAAGTGATATGATAGTTTTGTCCGACTAAGAGTAAATATGGAGCCGTGATAGCTTGTTCGGTTAAAAATACTCTTGTTCCATTTTTTAAATAATTGTCGATAACACCAAGGTCACTTTCGCCAATCCAAAGAGTCGTACCATCATATTTTATAAAGGGTTTGAGAAAGTGCGTTTCAATTAACACCTGACCTTTGGGGATATTTGGAGTTATGAACGGACTGGAGTTTGAATACAAAATCACATTTGCTGCGACGATCGGTAATAAATACAAAATGAAAAAGACGGACCATTTCTGTAAATATTTATAAAGACCAAGTGCTAAAATTACCCCCGAAAAAATAATTCTCCTACCCATAAAGTCCCCTTGCCAGTTGGCACCCATTATCGCGACTAGAACCAGAAACATTATCCAGGCTATTGATACTTTTTTCGACTTGATTTTTCTGACCAAAACCAATGTCAAAACAAATGGTGTAAGCGTCCCAAAATTACGGATAAAAGAAAGCCAAATGTTTCTAATCATTCGTAATATTCCCGAAGATAAATATGTTGCGAGCTGCTCAGTTGTACCCCCCGGAATTCTGCCGGAACAATAATATAAGAGAATGTAAAAAACAATGGACATTGATATTCCGGCCAAAGCAATTTTTATAAATTTGATAACATCCTCCTTTTTGAAATTTACCTCAAAAATATAGGGAGCAAGAAATAATGCCGGGATCCAAAAAATAGACTGCAGGTGGGTTCCGATCATTAAAAATAAACTGATAAAAAATGGCATCGCTTTTTTCGTTAAAAAGAAATAAAGTCCCGCAAGATAAAGGGTTAAAGTCACCGACTCAACCATCAAATTTGTATTTATTAACCAAACTGCCGGAAAGAGCGCAAAGATAACCGTCGATAACCAATATGAACCATTTTTAAATATCAACTTGGCAATTTTATGAAAAATGATAATCGATATTGCTCCAAAAACCATTGCAATTGCGTTGACAGGGAGGAACCTTGTCAAAATCCAAAGAATTCCCATGAATATTGGGTGAATAGGAAAGTGACCGAGAGAAAAGACTTGGAGAAATGAGTTATTTGAAACAATATTTAAATATTCAGGCAAATCGTAAAACAGCGCCTGACTGGCGAAGAATAAAGCCGGACCAAAGATTAGTTGGTGCATATATACATCATATTTGAAACCGGTCGGAATGGTTCAACGTTTTTAAATATTTTCTTAAGTTTTTTTCCAAACTCCTCCGCCTCGATATTTTTCTCTTTGTAATAAAGTCTGTTAAACACCGCAATACCATTATCTGTAAGATGGCGCCCTACAAGTTTTAAATAATTATCTTTTTCAAACTTCTCGGGAAATTTGTCGCCGTTATAAAGATCAATAATTATTAAATCGAATTTTTGACTAGGCAGATTAGAGGCGTCGGAGATAATGGTCTTAACGTTATGTTTTTGTAAACCCATATACTTATTACCAAGTTCCACTATTAGAGGATCGATATCTATTCCTGTAATTTTTGCCTCGGGCCAGTTTTTTCTAACTATCTTTGCCACAGTACCTCCTCCAAGTCCGAGTATTAGCACGCTCTTCACTTTTAGCTTACCATCTGATGGCAAGCTTTGCTTATCGCTTTTCGCTTTTTTTAAAGTTTGTTTCCAAATACTTTCGACGATCCCCCCAGACTGAGTCAGCCCATTCGCTTGAATATAAGTTCCCATCCCCCAGGTTTTAACAACACGAATATCTCCGTTAAATTTAGACTTTTTTTCTTCAAGAATTTTCGTTCCAAACATGGAGTTATTTGTATCCAATCGCCTGTTTGTTAAACATTGTGGAATATTCTCCTTTTTTGGCAATTAATTTTTCGTGGGTTCCCTCTTCAATTATTTCTCCATTATCGATTACCAATATTCTGTCGGCATTTCTGACTGTAGAAAACCTGTGGGAAATCAAAAGTAAACTTTTATTTTTATACTCCCTGTCAAGATTTTTAAAAATCGAATATTCGGTTTCGGCGTCAATTGCACTTGTTGGTTCGTCCAAAATCAAAATCGGAGCACCTTCGTAAAAGGCTCTTGCAATTGCGATTTTTTGCCACTGACCTATTGAAAGCTCTTTACCTCCTTCAAATTGTTTACCTAATATCTGATCATATTTCTTGGGAAGTTCATTGATAAATTTATCTGCCCCGCTTTGCTTGGCAGCAAAAATCATTTTTTCCTGATCGAAATTTTCAGTTTTTCCTAAAGTAATGTTTTCCTTAACTGTAAAATCATATTTAATAAATTCCTGGAAAAGCGTACCTAAATACCGATACCAGTCTTTTAAATCTACATCTTTTATATTGATCCCGTTAATAAGTATTTCTCCCCCGGTTACATCGTAAAATCTGCACAAAAGTTTCACTATTGTAGTTTTACCGGCACCGTTTTTCCCAACCAGAGCAACATTTTCTCCCGATTTAATTTTAAAGTTTAAATTCTTCAAAACTCTCTTTTTAGAATTTGGGTATGCGAAAGAGACATTTTTAAATTCAATTTCCGGTGGATTGACCGATGGGTCAATAGCAATTGGATTCGCCGGCTCCTGAACAATTTTAGGCAAATTCATGACTTCAAAAAAATGATTTACGTATAAGTTGTTTTCGTACATCCAACCTAGATTGCCCACAGTTCCTGCCACAGAATTTAAAACCCTGTCCAACATGTCGATAAAAAACGAGAAATCTCCAACAGACATTTGCCCGTTTAGTACCAACGGTAAACGTGCCAATGCAAAACCAAATACAACAAACATTTCAAAAAACTGCGGTATGGAACCGACTTTAATAAAACTCTGGACAGGTTTTTTATTCTTTTCATAAAGATCGGTTTGAATATCTATACTTTTCTTAATTAATGAGTCTGTTGATTGGAAAATTTTTGACTCTATAATCGCATTCTTCTGTGTAAGAAGTGACTGTAAATACCACATTTTGCGGGATTCCGGAGTACTGCTTCCCCAAACAGACCACTGAATCGAGCCCATTTTCGCCCTCAGGTAAAGCCTCGGTAAACCGAAAAGAAGAATAATAAATGGTAAATACCAGTTATATTGACCCAAAAGTAAAAAGGATGAAACAAGTGCAACCAAGTTTGTAAAAAGGTACGAAAACGCCCTCAAAAAATCAGGGGGTCTCCACGTCATAGTATCTTTTGCTTTATTGATAAGATCCTGAGTTTCTGAATTCTCCAAATGTTGAATATCCAAGTGAGAAATCTTGTTGCAGAACAAATTGTTGAATTTATTTTGAAGTTTGTACCGTACCAAATAATCAAAATAAGTTTCTTTAAATACCCAAGAAATTACGTCCCATATCCAGCTGGAAATATATCTGGCGGCTAAAATTGCCACTAAAATCAGAGGGACCGTTGGTTTTATACCCAAATTGGCAATTGTGTTATCAATAAACAGTTTAAAAATATAACTCGCAATTATCGGAAAAATCGCCGCGAGTCCGGAAGAACCGTAGTAACCGACGGTTAAAAACTTGTCTGTTTGCCAGGACAAGGCAAGCATTCGTTTAAGATTGAATAAAATTTCTTTAAATGAAGCTATTCCGCTTTTAATTCCTTTCATACAAATATTATATCCCTAAATCGTCTCAAAATATGGGGGGTTGTTTTTCGGGTTTATTATGGATAAAATCTTTATATGTCAAACATTCCACTTCCGGAACTTCTAAGACCTAAAACTTTAAAAGATTTTGTTGGGCAGGAAAACCTGGTTGGGCCAAACGGGATAATTTCAAAGCTTTTCCTCGCCCAGCGAAGATCGAAGAGCGAAGTTGGGTTTCCGTCATTAATATTCTGGGGTCCTCCCGGTACAGGTAAGACCACTCTTGCCCGTATTATTGCCAACACATTAAAAAGAGATTTTTACGAGTTTTCAGCCGTTAATGCAAAAATAAAAGATATCGAAAAAGTAGTAGAGGAGGACTCGTCTCAATCTCCCTTAATATTTATAGACGAAATCCACCGTTTTAATAAAGCCCAACAAGATAAGCTATTGCCATATGTTGAATCGGGCAAGATTTTATTTATTGGCGCTACAACCGAAAATCCCTCATTTGAAGTAATAGGACCGCTTCTTTCCAGGTGTAGAGTTTTAATTCTGGCTCAGCTTTCAGAAAAAGATTTACTAAAAATTTTAACAAGAGCTCTTAAATACATTAAAAAGAAAGTGAACAAAAAGGCCGAGAAATTTTTACTCGAAGCGTCAAATGGCGATGCGCGGGTGATGTTAAATGTGATCGAAATTGCTTCTCAGCTCTCCCGCTCTTCCACCAGGGCCTCGTCTGGCCAAGCTCCGCTTACTCTTTTACTCTCAGACATCGAAACCGCTCTTCAAAGACGTCAATATACTTTTGATAAAAATGGAGACCAATTTTACGACGTAATTTCTGCGTTTATTAAATCTATGCGAGCAAGTGACACAGATGCAGCTCTTTATTACTTGGCCAGAATGGTTGCGGCGGGACAAGACCCGCTCTATATTGCCAGGAGGATGGTCGTGTTTGCATCAGAGGACGTCGCTAGCCCAACCGCACTTGTAGTTGCCAATGCGGTTTTTGCGGCATGCAATACGATAGGTTACCCTGAGTGTCAGGAAAATTTAGCGGCAGGTGTTGTTTATCTGAGCGAAGCGAAGAAAGACAGATCTGCCTATAACGCATATATGGAAGCGCTAGCTGATGTTAACAAATTCGGCAACCTTCCGGTCCCATTAAAAATCAGAAATCCTGTTACAAAGTTAATGAAAGATGTCGGATACGGAAAAGGGTATGACAAATATACAAAAGAGTCCTTGCTTCCCGATAAACTTAATGGTAAAAGATACTACCGGAATGGTAAAACCCAGTCAGATTAAAAAAACCGCATCATTTCTATATGAGGTCGGATCGATGAGAAAAATTGCCAGGGCCCATAGGCAAAGCCTTTTAACGGATGATATGAGCGATAATATTGCCTCTCATAGCTTTAGGGTTGCTTGGATAGGATATTTACTGGCCAAAATGGAAAAAGTTGACGCCGATAAGGTTCTTTTAATGTGTCTGTCTCATGACATAACTGAAGTAAGAAGCAACGACCAGAATTGGGTACACAAAAAATATGTAAAAGTTTATGAACAGGAAATTATCAACGATCAAATGGACAAACTTCCGGCGGAAAATGAGTTGAGAGAGACTATAAATGAATACGGGGAACGCCTTACAAAAGAATCAAAAATAGCAAAAGACGCCGATCTCCTAGATCAAATTTTACTGATTAACGAATACGCAATGACTGGCAACCAAGAAGCCGCAAGATGGAAAAAAAGCGGTGGAAGAAAAGGAAATTCGCATTACCGGCTTCTTTATTCAAAATCAGCCAAAATTTTGGCCAAAGAAATTGAGAAACAAAACCCATCTGAGTGGTGGCAAAACGTTTGGACAGAAAAAAGAAGGTAAAAGTTGATATATAATCGTTAAATGATTCTTGGACATAGCGAACTCAAAAAATTAATAAAAAAAATTAATCTTGTTACAAACCTTGCCGAGAGGGAAATGAAAGATCCCGAAGGGTGCGTTTTGGATCTGAGAATTGAAAAAGTTTACTCGCTTAAAGGTAAAGCTTTTTTGGGAATTGATGAAAGGGAAACTCCAAATTTGGTTGAAAAAGTCTCGTTTGATCCAAAGAAGAAATCTACTTTTATATTTAAACCGGGAAAATATTATTTGACTAAAACAATTGAAGAAGTTAATTTGCCGGATAATATTGCGGCGGTATTTAAACCCAGAACTACAACTTTTAGATCAGGTCTTGTTGTTAGAACCGGAATCGGAAATCCCGGCTATCACGGCCCACTTTATTTTGGAGTAATTAACGAGGGACCAGTAGATGTAGAAATTGAAATGGGAGCAAGATATGTTTCCGTGTACTTCCACGAAATAAAAGGAAATCCGGTTCACTCGTATCGCGGACAGTGGCAGGGTGGTAGGGCTTCAACTAAAGGAAGAGAGAGACAAATTTAATAGCTCCGACTTTTCAGAAAATATGGTTTCGCAAAACTAATCTGATACCGTATCGGTATTATAATCCTAATTCTTCCGAAATTCCCTGCATTGCGGTTAGAGCGATTTGAATAAAATCTTTTAAAGTAATTCCAAGCTCTTTTTCGCAGTTTTCTATATCTTCCCTTTTGACCCCAGCTGCAAAACTTTTTTGATTCCACTTACTTAATATGTTATCAACAGTGACAGTCGCGAGTTTACGATCCGGACGGATTAAAGTTACTGCAATTATTAAACCTGTTAGTTCGTCGCAGCAAAAAAGAGCCCACTGCATTTTGGTTTCCGGTTTTTTACCTTGATGAAACCAACCGTGTGATTCAATACCTGTAAGAAGTTCTTCGTCGGTTTCACCGTTTTCCCTGGCCCAATTTGCCATAAGTTTAGCATGATTACCGGGATCATCTTTAGTAAATTCATAATCTCCATCATGAAGAAGCCCAACTATTTCATAGCGATTTTCATCCTCGTTAAAATGTTTTGCTAACGAACGCATAACTGCGCCAACACTATAACAGTGTTTGCGCAGATTCTGCGATTGCATTTTTGAATGCAATAATTCTAAAGCTTTTTCTTTAGTCATTTCTTGGAAGTCTTTTTCGCTTTAACAACCTTTACCTCATCACGAGACTCCGTGTTCATCATCTTCATCATTTTCATCTTCATACCCATATAAACAAGGTATTTAAGAAATGAAAGTGCAAAGACTACCCCTGCAACTATAATAATCCATTTAATTACTACATAAGGATTAATTGTAGGGAAGACAAAACCAAGCCCGAAAATAAGAAGCATTCCAAAAACTGAAAACGAAATAGACATCAAAAAATCAGTCATGACATTTTTGTGCATCCATTTCATTTTCATCCACTTCATGTCTTCATTCATCATAATAATTTGTCACCTCATTTCTAAGATAGTTGTTATTCTATCAGCTCGAATTAACTTTGATAAGCTGTCAATATATCAGTTCAATCTAACTTTGATAAGTTGCTAATTCTTTCAACCACTTTCTCTTTTCCAAAATTGGTTAAAAGCATGCCGGCCCTGGGGCCGTGAGTTTTGTCTATAAAAACAGTATAAATTGCAGAAAACGCGTCCTTGGGGGCTAGGCCCATTTGTTTTGAAAGTTCATAGAGATCAATTTGCAAAGAGTCTGCAGTAACTTCGTTATCAAAAAGTTTTACAACTGCAGTTAGGTATTTCTTTTGTTCATCTGACAATTTTTTGGCCGCTTCAGGAACTTCTTCTGTCATTTCGAATCTGTATTCGTTAGGAGCGTAATCTTGCAGCCAAACTTTTGCATACTTAATTCTTTCTTCGAGAATTTCCATTTCACTTTCGTCAATTTTTCCGCCTTTTGTTTTTTCCATTTTTTCCAAAACTTCTTTTTCGGAAAGGCCTTGTGACAAATAATTCGCAATGTCACGGAAGCGTGGAGCGAAAAATCCTTTTTCCTTGCCGGGGATTTCCTTGATTTGAGACAAAACATAAGTCCTGCCCAGCTTTTCATCGCCATTTTTACCATTCGATGGCAAGCTTTGCTTATCATAGGCCTCCCAAGCTTCATCATATTTATCAAAAAGGTCTGGAATTGCCATTGTCCCATTTGGGTCGAAATTGCCTTGAGACTTAATATCGTTATTAATAAACAAAAACCTGGCAACTGAGGCGGGAAGTATTTGAACTAAATCGTGGGCTTTAAGTCCTACTCCTTTTGAAGAAGACATTTTGTGTCCCCCGATTAATAAAAATTCGTATGGCAATTTATAAGGCTCGGGATACCCAAAAACTTCCTTACAAATGGCCATTGCAATATCATAACTTCCACCGGCCGATGCATGATCTTTGCCGGCGCCCTCTATTGTTACACCGATAACTTTCCAGTGGGCTGCCCAGTCAACCTTCCATGGCAGCTTTCCTGCTCCGCCAAACGGAGACATTTTCCCCTCATGTCCACATCCTTTTGCCCAGGTCACAAGATTTTCTTCACACTTATAGGAAACTTCTTTTCCATCCCATGCAAAAACTTTTGTAGTTCCTAATTTTCCACAATTGGGACATATTACCTGAAATGGGAGCCAACCGGATTCTTTCTTTTTACTGCCGGAGATTCTTTCGTAAATATCCTGAATTTTTTCGGCATTATCCAGAGCCATTTTGATAACCTCATCAAATTTTCCTTGATGGTAAAGTTCCCAAGAAGAAATATATCTCGCCTCAAACCCTAAATACTCAATAGACTTTTTAAGATCGTCGGCAATGTAATCTGCAAAATTTTCGTAAGCGGGATCCGGCGAGGGCACCATTTTAAGAACTTTTCCTTCGTTACCGGTCAAAAGTTCTTTAAACTGAGCAGGGAACTCGTCGGCTGTATCAAAGTCATTAAAAACATAAGTAAGAGTTGCATCAACCTGAGCGTCCTTGAGCGCACGATAAACGGCGCTATGGATAACCGGCCCGAGCATTGAACCAATGTGAGCAAAACCTGAAGGGGTCTTCATGTCGTCTACCCAATAAGGTTTAAATTTGTTCGAAGCGATTATATCTTGTGCTACTTTGTCTGCCCAGTGCATACGAAGCTAATTTTAGCTTGAAGACAACTTTTATTCAACCGAGAGAATCTCGTACTGAATTTTTCCGGCTGGAGCGTCTACTTCGGCTTTATCTCCTGCATTTTTGCCAAGAAGCGCCACACCAAGTGGTGAATCGTGAGAAATTTTTTTGTTAACTGGATCTGCCTCCCATTCACCCACTATATCAAATACAATTTCTTTGCCGTTAACTTTAACTGTAACTTTAGTACCAATGCCAACTCCCGAATTGCTTTTTCCGTCTGCGGCAACAACTGTAGCATTTTTAAGCACCTCATCAAGTTCGTCAATTCTGCCATCAAGGAATTCAAGTTCCTCTTTGGCTGACTGATAATCGGAGTTTTCGGATAGATCCCCTTGAGATCTGGCATTAGAAAGCCTGTCCACAAGTTTGGGGCGTTTTACTTCCACAAGTTCAGTAAACTCTTTTTTCAGAGTCTCGAGTCCTTGCTTTGTAAGTTTTAGATTTTTATTCATATTCTTTATACTAAAAAATCCCTCCTATTTTATGGAGGGACCTTAATAATTAATGTCTCCCCAAAATTAATTACCCTTAATAATAAGGGTATTAAAATTATAAATAGAGGGACTTAATTTCATAATATTAAGGCTGATGAGGGTGATTGTATAACCCCAGGAAAGTCGTGTCAATACTTCCATCTACATCAAACCATATACGACTCTTAACGGATAGGAAGAGTAGTATACACGACATACCCCCAAATGTCAAGATTATGGGATAACATCAAGGCACCCCCCCTAATTAGCTTCTCGAAAACTCCTAAACAAAAGTTTTCTGATTTCAGACGAAAATAAAAGTATAGAAGAAATGCCCACAATACCAAATAGTTGTATAAAAGAAATTGTCTGAATTTTAAATATACCCTCCAAATAAGGGATATAAAGAATTAATATTTGTAATAATAACGGGGCTGTAAAGGCAAAAACGAAAAATTTATCTTTAAACAAGTTGACTTTAAAAAAAGATCTAGTTCTTACCCGAATGTCCAGGAGTATGAAATGCTGTACGAGTATGAGAGTGGTGAAGGCCATTGCTCGTGCAATTTCAATGTTTCCAGACTTCATTCCAATCCAGAAGGCAGTCAAAGTTGTACCTGCTGTTAACACACCAACTTCAAGGAACCAAGCAAAATCAATTCCCAAAAAGATGTTTTTATTTGTTCGAGGGTTGCGTTTCATTATTCCTTCGTGTTTGGGAGTTGCTGCAAGCGCAATGGCAGGCAAACCGTCTGTAACCAAGTTTACATAAAGAAGTTGGAGTGGTGTGAGAATTAAAGGCCAACCAAAAAGCATGCCCAGAAGAACCGCGGCTACTTCACCAAAGTTGCAGCCTACTAAATATTTAATTGCGCTTTTAATATTATCGAATATGGTACGGCCCTCTTCAACCGCTGTCACAAGTGACGCATAATTGTCGTCTGTAATAATCATATCACTAGCCTCCTTGGCCACATCTGTCCCCGTTATCCCCATTGCTACCCCAACATCGCTTTGCTTAATTGCCAATGCATCATTTACTCCGTCCCCCGTAACGGCAACAACATGCCCCTTTTGCTGAAGAAGTTCAACAATCCTGAGTTTCTGGTCAGGGGATGTTCGCGCAAAAATTCTAATGTTATCAATTCTGGCCAACACTTCATCGTCGGTCATTTTGGCAAACTGTAAACCTGTTACAATTTCTTCATTCTTCTTAATTAGTCCGATTTGGATAGCAATTGTTTTTGCGGTAAGTTCATTGTCCCCCGTTATCATTATCGTTTTTATACCTGCAACCTCGGCAATTTTAATTGCCTCTTTGACCTCCAAACGTGGTGGGTCAGAAATTCCAACAAACCCCAACAAATTTAGATCTTTTTCTGCGTCTTCTCTTTTTTTGGGTATCGTCTTCACTTTCTTTTGCGCAAGAGCAAGAACACGCAAACCCTGTTTTGCATATTCTTCAAATATCATTTCCAACTTTATAAGTTTTTTACTGTCCATACCGACACACCTTGAAAGTATTGATTCGGGAGCCCCTTTTGAATAGATATTTTTGATACCATCTTTATTTGTAACCACGGACATTAGTTTTAAGGTTGGGTCGAATGCGAACTCTTCCAGGAGTTCGTAACTACCTTTAGTTTTTTCGATATCAAATTTGTTTGAGTTTGCAAAAACAAGAAGTGCTCCTTCTGTCGTATCACCCAAAACATCATAGGTTTCACTATCTTGTTTGTAGACCAGACTTGAATTGTTGCAAACTATTCCTGCAGTTATAATTTGTGAAAGTTTTACATCACTGTTCAACCAATGTTTAGTTACGTGCATTTCGTTTTTAGTCAACGTACCAGTTTTATCAGTAGCTATTACAGTGACCCCACCAAGAGCTTCAATCGAAGATAATTTTCGGAGAATAGCACGTTTTTTGGCCATTCTTTCCATTCCAAGGGCGAGTGTTATTGTTATAACCGCGGGTAAGCCTTCAGGAACCGCCGCAACCGCCAAGCTAACGCTGGTTAAAATCATTTCAATTAATCCGTTATTCTTAAAATAACCGATTATAAATACAACTAAACTGGATCCGATTGCCAGAATTCCCAGTTGTTTTCCAAGAAGTGTTAGTTTTTTTTGAAGCGGGGTCTCGTTATCCTCAATCTCAGACAAGGTATATGCAATTTTTCCAAAACGTGTATTCATACCGGTTTTTTCGACAACGGCAATACACCTACCTTTGGAAACAATTGTACCTAGGAATATATTGTCATGAATATTTTTTCCGACAGGGAATGACTCACCTGTAAGCGATGCTTCGTTCGCCTCGAAATGGAGACCCTCAATTATTACGCAATCAGCCGGTATCTTGTCCCCCTCATTAAGGTTAACTATGTCTCCTTTTACAATGAATTTAGAGTCGATCATCTGTTCAACTCCGTCACGAATTACCCGTACTTGGGAAACAGTCATGTTCTTTAAAGCTTTTATGGCTTTTTCGGCTTTGTATTCTTGGATAAAACCAAGAATGCCATTAATGATTACTATTAACAGGATAAATACACCATCCAATAAGTCACCCAAAAAAATTGATCCTATTGAAGCTAAGATTAAAAGAACTACAAGAAGACTTGTAAATTGTGACAGAAAAACCTGAAACAAAGTGGCTTTTGGCTTTTCTTTAATCTCATTTGTTCCATATTGGGCCAATAACCTATTCGCTTTTGCTGTTGTGAGGCCCTTTTGAGTCACGCATAAAGTATACCAAATTATCCCACCTGTAACCCCATTGGGACTCGTGTGCAAAATGCGAAGCCCCAAACAGCACTATCGAGACACAATGGGAAACGAACGAAGTGGGTGACCCCATTGGGACTCGAACCCAAGTTACTAGAATGAGAATCTAGTGTCCTAGACCGCTAGACGATGGGGCCAATTCTGAATTGGCATGCTACGCAATCGTCCGCGTCGCATTTGCTCCGCTAAGACGATGGGGCCTCGTCGGAATAAGTTTCGCTTTTGGGTTTACCACTAGCGCTTAAACCCTACCGCTTGACTATTCCTCCTCTCGAAATTCTAAGAGAATTTCGTGGGGTGAGAACGGGGCGCTACGAGTATTTTACCAGAATTAACCAAATATAATAGATCCCACGACCTATAATTTTTATTTCGGTGCGAGCAAGTATGGTCTCGTATCACATGGGGAATGGCTGAGTAAGGCTAAAGTCAAATCACTTTCCCTTTTTAATTTCATCTTCCAACTTGGTTATGGTATTCTGAATAACTGTAAGTTTTGCCGAAAGTTCGGGATCATTAGTCGACCGATATTTTGAAGTTCCCGCCTGTGTTTCTGTTATCGCCCTCTCTGCCTCCTTTAGTACTCCAAGAATTCCATTCTGAACTGATAGGTTCAGATTCGGATCAACGTCAATTCCCCACTCATCTTTAAGTATCCCAAACGTCCATGTTAATCCAGCCACCCCATGAAGACCCCATGATGGTCGAAATACTTTTCCGCGGGACCAATCAATTAATGTAGTGTCTCCATTTGTTACTAATGGCAAGCTTATGTGGCGCGTAAATAAGTCAACAAACCTTGCTTGAAATGCTTCTGCATTTACAATTTTAAGAACGCCACTCTCAAACCTAACGGCGTTCCCGAAAATATCTATGACATGTAAGACAGTGCGGGCTCTGGCCACCGCAACTTCAGGACTATTAACATCATTTGACTGTTTAAGAAAGTTTGCCTGTTTTGCAAAACTTTCCTCTCGCCAAATATCTTCATGAAAACCGACAACTGACGTAATAAATTTTACGTCCTCGGCGGTAAAAACAATCGGATCCCCTTTGGTAGGAATAAAAGCCTTGCCTTCCAGATGTTTGCCCATGATTTTTCTATAAACAACCTCATGATCAGGGTCTATTTGGGCATTCATGCTCCCCAGGAGCTTAAATGTGTCGTGTGTTCGATCGGCGAATTCCATCAAGATTACTTGTCTGGAAGATAAAATCCGGCCAGGTCCAACTACTTCCTCAATTTGTTGGAAGAGGGCAACTCCCGAATCGCCGATTTCTTTTTGATGAGCAAATAACATTCCCGGCTTATCAAGACTATTAATGAAATCGGGTGAAGCTCCGGAACTAACAGCAACTTGTTTAACTGTTTTAATTAACTGCTTGTCAAAAGATTCCTCACCTGTTAGCTTTAAAGTTTCGGGATCCCCAAGTCGTCTATCTAGGGTGTCAATGTTGTCCAGCATCTTTCCCCGCTCTTTTACTCTGGCCGGGTCTTTGAGAAATATATCGAGTCGGATATCAGGAGTCTCGTCCGGTTGGTAGGTAAACTCATTATAATAAGCATCTTTGCCGAAACTCAGATACTTTAGTCTGTCGTCGACTTTTATTTCAGCGCTTTCTTTTGCCATTCTAATTGATGATTGTACCATCTTTTAACTGATACTTGACAATAGTTAGTGTAAGGAATACACTCATTTTAGAAAGTGTAATTTATACACATATGATCGAGAACGAAAAAATTGTTCAAATAGTAAAAGGGGCGCTTGCGGAAGATGTTGGCATTAACGGAGACGTGACCACCAATCTCTCTATCCCCGAGGAAGCAAGGTCAACCGCAGAACTTCTGGTAAAAAGCGAGGGTGTTATCGCCGGGCTAAATATCGCAAGAATTACATTTGAAACTTTTGATCCGGATATTCAATTTGAACATATAATTCCAGATGGCACAGAAGTAAAAAAAGGTGACATTCCCGCTACAATTTTTGGGAAAACCAGAAGTATATTAACCGCCGAAAGAGTTGCTTTGAATTTTCTTCAACGAATGAGCGGAATTGCAACCCTAACACATCAATTTGTAAAGGCCGTTGAGCCGTACGAAACAATAATTCTGGATACCAGAAAAACCGCCCCCGGTTTAAGACTGATGGACAGAATAGCGGTTAAAGCGGGAGGCGGACAAAATCACCGTTATAACTTAAGTGACGCAATTCTCATTAAAGACAACCACATTGCGGCGGTGGGAACTATCGGCGCAACCTTGGAAAAAGTTCTTACAGCAAACTCTTTAAACCTCCCCGTCGAGGTGGAAGTAAAAAATATTGAAGAGCTAACCGAAGCTTTAAAGTTCCCTGTCAATAGAATTTTACTTGACAACATGAGTTTAGAAAAAATGCGTGAGGCCGTTAGTATTACCAACGGCCGTGTTCCACTCGAAGCTTCCGGAAACGTCAATCTCCAAACAGTAAGAAGTATTGCAGCAACGGGTGTAACTCACATTTCAGTAGGTGCCCTCACCCATTCGGTAAAAGCGATGGATGTTAGTTTAGAAATATAATGAAAACAGAACGACAAGAATCATCAAGTGAAGTTTACGAAAGATTAAGAGTCGATCTCAGAAGATCAATTCCGGAAAGCGTGGTGCCAGATTTCGAACTTAAATATAAAGCAGACCTGGTTAGTCAAATCATGGAATTGAAACGTCAGAAAAATGCCGTGATTTTGGGACATAATTATATGGAGCCGGTTCTCTTCCACACAGTTCCTGATTTTAGAGGGGACTCGCTGGAACTTTCTAAACGTGCAGCGGAAACAGATGCAGATACGATCGTTTTTTGCGGTGTTCATTTTATGGCTGAAACTGCCAAGATTTTAAATCCAAGCAAAAAAGTTTTAATTCCATCACTTGATGCCGGTTGTTCTCTGGCGGAAGGAATTAAACCGGAAAATCTTGTTTGGCTCCGCGAAAAATATCCCAATCTCCCAATAGTAAGTTACATCAATACAACTGCCGACGTTAAAGCTTTGACTGATGTATGTTGTACTTCAGGAAATGTTAACCAGGTAATTGCTTGGGCTAAAAAGTATTTCAACGTACCATCAGTTATATTTCTTCCGGACAAATATATGGCCGGCAATGTTGCGAATGATCTAAAAATGGATTTATATTTCCCGACAAAAGATTCTGTCAAAAGTGAAGCAGAAGTTACCCAAAAACCGACAATAATCGGATGGGATGCCCGCTGTTATGTTCACGAACAATACACTCCCCAACTTGTCGATGACATAAGAAAAGATTATCCGGGAGCAGTCATCTTGGCCCATCCGGAATGTCCGCCGGGTGTAATCGCAAAATCGGATTTTTCCGGAAGTACTTCTGCAATGACAAAATGGGTTACGGAAAACGGAGCAGATAAAAAAATTGCACTTCTTACAGAATGTTCCATGGCTGACAATATAGTTGCCACTCACCCGGAACTTAACGAAAACTTAGTTAGAATGTGCAATATACGATGTAAGTTTATGCACACAATTACATTAGAACAAACTCTCGATGCCCTCAGATTTGATCAGTATGAAGTAACGATCCCCGAAGAAATTAGACGCCCTGCAGAAGTTGCGGTCAGACGAATGATGACAATTAGTTAAAATGCAAAAAGAATTAGTTACTACTGATACTCTCATTATCGGAAGTGGAATTGCGGGTGCTACATGCGCCCTGGAACTTGCACACTTAGGGCATAAGGTTATTCTTATTACCAAAAATAAAAAACCTGAGGAATCAAATACTTATTATGCTCAGGGTGGAATTATTTATAAGGGCAAGGACGACTCCCCATCCCTCCTGGCAAAAGATATCTTCAATGCCGGGGTAAATCTATCAAATCCAAAGGCGGTTGATATTTTGACGAAAGTTGGACCGTCCCTGGTCAAAAAATTTCTTATAGACAGAATTGGCGTTTCGTTTGACCGGGAAGGATTTGACCTCTCACTGGCAAAGGAAGGCGGACACGGCATTGCCAGAATAATCCATCAAGCCGACGCTACCGGTAAATCAATAGAAAGTGCCTTAATAGAAAAAGTCAAAAGTAATAAAAAGATTAAACTCCTCGCAAATCTTTCCGCTGTCGACCTAATTACTTCATCACACAATTCTACAAACAAGTTGGCAATTTACGACCCCGTCGCCTGTCTTGGAGCCTATTTCTTTGATCCAATAGATAAAAGGGTCGTTAGAATCATTGCAAAAAATGTGGTCTTGGCAACCGGCGGACTTGGAAATGTCTACTTATATTCAACAAACCCGGATGGGGCTCGTGGAGATGGAATTGCTATGGCCCAAAGGGCCGGCGCACGCGTAATCAATATGGAGTATGTTCAGTTTCATCCTACTGCTTTTTACCACAAAGATGCTCCGCGTTTCTTGCTTACCGAGGCCATACGGGGAGATGGCGCTCGCCTAACAAATTCAAATGGCGTCCCTTTCATGGATAAATACAGTAAACAGTGGAAGGACCTTGCCCCCCGGGATGTTGTAGCACGTGCGATTTATACAGAAATGCTGGAAGGCGGAATAACAAATGTCTATCTGGACCTAAAAAGTTATATTTCGAAGGAAAGAATCTTGACCCACTTTCCCAATATCCACAAAGAGTGTTTAAAATACGGAATCGATTTAACCCGCGATCTGGTTCCTGTTGTTCCTGCCGCCCATTATCATTGCGGTGGGCTTTGGGTGGATGAGAATGGCGCTACAACCATAAAAAATTTATATGCCGTAGGCGAAGTTGCCTGTACCGGCCTTCATGGTGCAAATCGACTTGCCTCGACTTCTCTTCTTGAAGGATTAACCTGGGGATATATCGCTGCCCACAACATCAACCGGACAAAAAAAACACAAGTTCCAAATCCAACCCAAATTCCCCAATGGGTCGATCAAGGCAAAGAAGATCCCGACCCTGCACTTATTAATCAAGATACAAATTTGATTAAACAAATAATGTGGAATTGTGTAGGCCTGGTGAGAAATAAAGAACGCTTAACTAGAGCCAAAGCAGATCTTTCGTATCTTACTCACAGAATTGAAAGTTTTTATCAACAAAAAAATCTAAACGAATCATTAATCGGACTTAGAAATTTAGTACTGGTCGGTAACTTAATAGCAAACGCTGCATGGGAAAACACCAAAAGTGCCGGATGCCATTACCGAACTGATTGAACCAGTTAGTTGAAGCGTGTCGAAAGCATAATAAAAGACGAGTTTGAAACATCAAACCAAAAAGATGGCCCAATTCCGCCTGCAGCCATGTCCGTATTTACAACTACAAGACCTATACCACCCCAACCTGTAACATCCGTAATTTTGTAATCCTGATACTTGGTATAAAAGTGGTCGTTAATGACAGGAAGGTTTAGAGGTTCTTGAAAATTTGGTGAATCAAAAAGTGGGATAACAAAATATGCAAATTTTTCGCCACTCTTTTCTGCCAACAAAGCATACTTATTATCGGGTGAAAAAGTGTTGCGTGGAATCACAAGTGTGGTCTCAGGCCCGAACGTCTTTGTAAACACAATTTTTTTTGAATTATCAGCGGGTGTCAAAACAGAAAATGTATAAGTAATCACACCGTCTTTAGCTTGTTGCTTCATCATCAAAATTTTTTTGCCATCCGGCGAAAGCGCTTCTTCAATTGATAAGCTCATAGGGGACGAGCTTGGTTGTACAGCTTCTACGAATGCCGGCACTTTGGGGTTGTTCCCTTTTCCAGACTGGACCAGAAGGAGTATACCAATAACTGCGAAGATAAAAGCGGTGATATAAAAACTAAGGTGCTTGTCCATATACTGTTATTTTAGTTCCTACCTCCGCCCAATAAAAAATCTTTTCTGCATCTATTGTCCTCATGTTTACACAGCCATGACTCATGGGGTGGCCAAAGTTGTTGTGCCAATAAGTCCCATGAAGACTAAAGCCCTGCGCCGCGGCAATTCCACTGCCTGAATAAAACATCACATATGGAACATTTGGTAAATCGTATGCAAAAGCCCCTGATCCACCGGACATACGCGTGGCACGCAACATTTCCCAAATTGTGAATTCACCTGTTGGCGTCGGAAATGATTTGCCCGAAGAAATGAGGGTTTGCAAGAAAAGTGTATCTCCCTGATAAGCCGAAAGGGTTTGGGTAGTTAAATCAACATAAATATGTTTTTCTCCAGTAAGAGTCGCTTCACCCAAAACTTTGGTTGGAGTTTCCTTCTTCGCAAGATCTATTTGAGGAGGTGTTACTTTTTGACCGTTAAATTTTCCGACAGCTCCATTTTCAACTTTGAGACTCAAGCTTTCCTTACAACTTCCTGTATTTGCACAGGTGGTCCCTATAATTGATTTTTGGAGGACAAAAACACCTGCAATTGAAGCTAGAAAAAATAATGCAAAATTAAACCAATTGAATTTTTTTGTTAACTTTTTTCTGGTCATATTCCAGATTAGCCGATTCTTCGACTGATGTAAAGCTCCCCCACTAAAGTTGACTTCCGCCCCATAGTATGATAGAATTCACACTCGCCTGAACTTGCTTCGGGTCTTTTTACCTATGTTTACTGACTTATTGCTAATTATGGCCTTAGTTTCTAACCCGCACACCCCCCGTGTGTCTGGAGCCTCCAGCGTGGAGTTGGCATCCCGTAGCTATTCCATGGAAAATAGGTACAACGTAGCCTCGGTAAACGAGGTCTTTAGGGACAACATTCTTTTAACCCTCAGGTATATGGACGGTGATGTAAAGAACAGAGAGGATATTTCCTGGCCAGAAGTAGAAAAACCGTTTCAAACCCAGTTTACCCTTAAACCCGGAGAGGGTTTTGCCTTTCACGATCAAGTTTTGCCTGAATACAGCAAAACCGTGGTCAAGACCACTAATGCCCACTTTAACTCAGATGACGGTTTTAAATCTGACGGGTACTTAGTTGGGGACGGTGTCTGCCATTTAGCATCGTTCATACATTGGGTTGCCTTGGATGCTGGTCTTACATCCGTGTCTCTTGCCAGACACGACTTTGCTAAGATCAACGATGTTCCCAGGGAATATGGAGTTTCCATCCGCTTTATGCCTGGAGCCTTTGCCAACAGTTCCCGTCAAAACCTTTATATTGTTAACAACAAAGAAAAACCTAT
Organism: Candidatus Woesebacteria bacterium; assembly: GCA_016432365.1. GTDB lineage: Bacteria > Patescibacteriota > Microgenomatia > UBA8517 > UBA8517 > GWB1-39-10. The sequence continues at coordinate 386,459 of CP066686.1, read as the reverse complement.
TACTTTCATTTTTAATTACGACGGAACAGACTTAAGCGTTGGCGTTTTAGAGGATTCAGGCAATAGCTGATCCTAAAAATACAAATCGACCTCCGTGATTCTTCAGTTAACACACCCTGTAATAATTGACTTTGAAATGTGGTGGTAGTAACATTCAGCCTCAGTGTCTTAAGTACATTCACAAAAAACAGAATATTTTTAATATCTGTATTCAATTTGAGGCCTAAAGGAGGCATCAATGTTAGGGTTAAATCTCACTGTCAAAAATGACGATCTCATCGACGTAATGGGGGATATTTATGCCAAAACACCAGAAGCCCTCAATCGCCTGTTGAAAGAGCTCCGAAAGAGTGGATATGAAGTTGAAGACCTCCGCCAATCAGATTACCGCAAGAAAGACGGCGTTCCTGTTGCCACAATGGAGATAAACGGTTGGTCGCTTTGGTTCGCTAAACTTCCGAATCTTCGTTTTGGTATTTGCGGTACCTGTCATCAACAGATTTCCACCACCGGCATCCAATCGCACGGACATAAATGCGAAAAGTGCGGCGCTGTCACGTATTACGAACTGGTTGATGGTTCCACCTTTACCTTCGTCTTCAACAACGATGAGGAACGTGGAATGTTCGCACCGGAACTCCGCATGAAGGTCAAGGAATGGGATACGGAAAATGGGATTCTCTACCTTTACCCAGAGTTCCTTAAAGGTGGATTGTCAGTTGTCACAGGCGAAAAAGCAGAAGCTTACCTCAAGCGTAATGAAGGAAAATGGTCTTATGGTTCGGTTGGTCAAGGAAAGCTGATTGCCATTAAGTATGACCTTAACTGGAATCGAAACACGGCCGTGATTGAGCCTTACGATCACTATGGCTCCTATTGGAACCATAAAATCGTCAAGGTGTGGAAGGGAAAGCAGTATGCTGAATATGACCGCCTCCCAATTCCGGAAACAATCAGTATTTACGAATCGTGGCATTGGGCCCCACTCCCTGTTTCAACCACCCTACATAGGCGTATCCTAAGCGCTGCACGCCAAACAGATGACAAAGGCTGGCACTATCAAGACGGCAGACCATGGTTTACATCAGGCCACTGGACAGAAATGGCAAAATTCATACGCCACTTTACCAAGCTTGATGCCGATGCCTTTGACCGTGCATGGCCGAGCTTCCGTCGCGATGGTCCTGGTGGAATTGATGACTTTGCGCATTTTTGCCACAAGGAAGCTGTCACAAGAGATGAACCCAACGTTGGAAACGTCCTGGTTGCACTTGGCAAACAGCTCGATGGTGAACATGTCACCAAACAGGAAAGTGAGGCTGCCATACGCGGACTCGATGATCCGATGACGAGGAATTTCTTGAAAGGCCTTCAACGCAGATAACAAACTTTTTCTGTAACCTAGTTACAATGAACCTCCGTTTTTTGGGAAATTTTCTCAGACGGAGGTTTTTTTAATTGGCCACAAGGGTTGAGGAAATTGAAGTAAACTTTGTTTCCTTGCGGACTTTGAGCGGCCATTCCGAAAGTGCTACCTTTAGTACATCTTCTACTTCTTCCGCAAAAACAAACTTAATATCTTTCTTAACAGCCTCCGGAAACTCATCCAAATCTTTTTTATTCTCCTTGGGAGCAATAATAGTTTTTAGACCAGCACGGTGCCCTGCAATCGATTTTTCTTTAAGTCCCCCAATTTCGAGTACGTGGCCGCGCAGAGTAACCTCTCCGGTCATTCCCACATCACGTTTAACAGGAACTCCTGTGAGAGCAGAAACTAGGGCTGTAGTAATCGACACACCGGCTGAGGGACCATCTTTAGGAACCGCTCCTTCTGGAACGTGGATGTGGATATCAATATTTTCCGAAAAATTTGGTTTAAGACCTAGTTCGTAGTAATGCGAGCGCGTCCAGGTGAAGGCTGCCTTGGCGCTCTCCCGCATAACATCTCCCAACTGTCCGGTTAATGTAAGCTTACCTTTCCCCGGCATTAAAGACACTTCGATAAATAATATTTCGCCGCCAAACGGAGTTACGGAAAGTCCCGTACTTACTCCCACCTCATCTTTTTTCTCAGCAATTTGGGACGAAAATCTATGACTCCCTAAGAATTTACGGATATTGGAAACTTCAACTTTTTTGGGGTATTTTTTGCCTTCCGCGACAAGTCTTGCCACTTTGCGGCAAACCGAGGCCAGATTTCTTTCCAAATTACGTACCCCGGCTTCCCTGGTATAGCTACCTATTACCTCTTTAAGACCGGCGTCTTCTATTTCGATTTTCTTATCTTCCAACCCCGTAGCTTTTAACTGTTTGGGCCAAAGGAATTTCTTCGCAATCTGAAATTTTTCCACTTCGGTATAACCCGGGAATGTTATTACTTCCATTCTATCTTTGAGTGGACCCGGAATTGTATCCAACACATTTCCGGTACAAATAAACATGACTTCGCTCAAATCAAAAGGAACTTCCAAATAATGATCGGAAAACTCTTTGTTTTGTTCAGGGTCCAGGGCTTCCAAAAGTGCAGAACTTGGATCGCCTCGGAAATCTACTCCGATTTTATCTATTTCATCCAACATAAAAACAGGATTTTTTGTACCCGCATCTTTGATTCCCTGAACAATACGGCCAGGAAGTGCACCGACATAGGTGCGCCTGTGTCCCCTAATCTCCGCTTCGTCTCTGATTCCTCCAAGAGAAACCCTGACAAATTTACGATTCAGTGCTTTTGCAATCGATCTTCCAATTGAAGTTTTACCAACCCCTGGGGGCCCAATGAAACAAAGAATTGTCGGATGTGCCCCGCCATCTTTGATTTTGGCAGCCTTTTTAATTTTCATCACAGCCATAAATTCCAAAATTCTCTCTTTTGCTTTGTCAATTCCAAAATGCTCATCTTCCAAAATTTTGGCCGCTTTCTTCATAGCAACATTGTTGGGACTTACCTTGCTCCAGGGCATGTCACAAAGCCAATCTAAATAGTTTCTTATATAGGCTCCCTCGGGGTTGTTGGGAGACATACTAACTAGACGTTTAAGTTCTTTTTCTGCTCTATTTCTTACTTCTAAAGGCATCCCGGCCTCTTTGATTTTATTTTTATACTCTTTGGCTTCTTCATTAGTTAGTTCTCCCTCATCTGCCATCTCTCCCAACTCTTCTTCAATTGTTCTCTTCTTTTCCCGAAGCATGGCCTTTTTCATCTGATCCTCAAATCTCTTTTGTGTTTTTGATGAGATGGTTCGCTCAACTTCAAGAGCATTTACCTCTTTTACAAGCAACTCCGAGACTTTATCTAAACGTGTTTTAAGATTTAATTCTTCCAAAAGCTTTTGTTTTTCATTTTGTTTCACTTCCAAAAGCGATGCTACCTGGTCTACCATTTCGACAGGCTCGACCCCGCCGGAGACCAACTTCATAACAGTCATTATTTCTGCTTGTTTGCCCAAATTAATAGATTTTTTGAATAACTCCTGAAGATTTTTTGCCAACACAGAAATTTCGGGGGTTACCTCAATCTCCTCAGGGATTTCTTCAACTTTACCAACAAGGAACGGCTCTTCGGTAAGTATTTCGAGAAGGCTAATTCTTGCTTGCCCACGGATCAAGGCGTGAATTTCACCGTCCGTAGACATCATTTGAGTGATGGTCGCGATTGTGCCAACCTCAAAAAGATCTTCCTTGCCCGGATCCTCCGTTCTGGAATCTTTTTGTGTAAAAATAGCAACTACTCTGTCTTCCTGAAATGCGGAATTAACAGCGGCAATACTTTTTGCGCGTCCGAAGGAGACTAACGTATCGGTGTGAGGAAAAACGACAGTCCCTCTTACCGGAACTATTGGAACGCGTCTGGCTGTATCTTTTTGCAATTTTTGCATTTAATTATTTAGCAGTCTAAATGATCGTCTGCTAATTGTCAACCCCATACTTTCTTACTTGCTCCCAAATACTCCATGTTTGCGTCGCAAGGGCGAAATTACGGGGCAAGGCCCCTCAAATTTTACTTCCTGTTTCTTGGAGAAAGTTTGTTTATCAAATCCAAAAAATGTAGTTTTTCAACTATTACTGCTACCAACGTACCCAAGAAAGCTCCGCCAATAATATCAATCGGATAATGAACATTGGCTAATACCCTGGCAATTCCGACAGTAAGAGCGCCTATCAAAAAAAACCAACCAATTTTCCTATCATGCATAAAAACTGTTATAGCTAGAGCGAACGCGAGGGTGGTATGCTCGGAGGGAAATGCTCCGTCCGTAGGCCTTAAGATTACTCCCGTCTCGCCTCCATTAACAACAAAAGGGCGTAAGGTTGGGAAAAAATGCTTTATTAGAGCGGCAATTATCCAAGCAAAAAGGCAGGCAAACAGAGCATGAACCACCTGTTCCTTTTTGATTTTACCGTCAATAAACCACAAAACAACAAGTCCTAAGAATAGGAAATAAATGAAAAAGCTTGCAAAATAAATAATAATTAGATCCTCCATGGCTTGAGATATACTAAAATGGTATCATATCGTATGGAGCATAGGCACTCACTTTTAAAAAGTTTCCGATTTGCCATTAACGGACTAAAAGGTGTGATTCTTCAAGAAAGAAATTTCAAAATCCAACTGTTTATCGGTATGTTGGCCGTTATTTTGGGCTTTGCCCTTAAACTCAACCTTAGCGAATGGCTTAATCTGGTTGCTATTATCACGCTTGTTCTAATTCTTGAACTTGTAAACACATCTATCGAAGAAATAGTAGATCTTATAAGTCCGGAGTTTCGGGAAAAAGCAAAAATCGCCAAGGACGTCGCAGCGGCGTGTGTACTTGTAGCTTCTATGGGGTCGATAATAATCGGGGCACTTCTATTCCTCCCAAAATTGAAGATTCTCTTTTAACTAAAGTTTCAGAAGCCTGCAGTAGCCGAACCCAAAGCATTAAGGCTGGTATCTAATTCAGTTATGTCAGTTGCATCTAGTGTGGCATCAACAGAGGTCAAATCGCTCGAGTCTTTTACGGGTGCAACCTCATCCCCGGCTTTTTGATACTGAACTTGGTAAGGGGACGGAACCGCCGAAACAGAAATCTTTTGTTTTTGCATATTTTGTGTGTACAAAAGATAACCGATAAACGTTAACACCGCAACAATCCCTATTACTAATAATAACTGTATTATTCCTTTTTGGTTATTTTTCATTTTCATTACGGTGTTGCGGTCGGAACAGGGCTGGTTGTCGATTTAGGCGTTTCACTTGGTTCGGGAGATTCGCGATTTGTTTCCCCCACTACCGACTTTATTGCTACAATCAGATTTTTAATCGAAGTTCGATAGTCTTGTAAAGCTTTTTTGACTAATTGCATATCAGTCCTATAAAGCCTAATCTGCCCTTTGGGATTTTCTCCGGTACAAGTAAAGTTAGTAACGTCCTTGTGACTATTGGCTAAAGCCGTCTCAACTGCGGTTCTTTTTGCTTCAATGTCCGCAACCAATGCTGCATAGTTCGCGACTGTCTTGCCGGTTGGTGCAACTTTTGTCGTATAAAACTCTTGCACTTTGGCCGCAATCGAATCAAATTTTCCTAACATTGATGCCACCAAATTTCCTAAACTTGTCAAATGATTATCAATTTCGTCTTGATGATTCTCACAAAATCTAAGTCTCTGATTCTCCAGGCGATCCACACCTTTTACTCGTGGCGTCTCCGAAGGTTCAGGCGACTCTGAAGGCTCAGGAGACTCTGATGGTTTCGGGGTTCTAAATTCGGTAATAAATCGTTCCGGTCGTGAAGTCTTCAGTTCCAAACTTTCATCTGAATCGGACGAAGTATCAGACGAATCTCTGGCATAAACACCTGAATTGTAATGAAAAAGCAGACCGATAAAAATGACTACACTTATTATTGCCAATCTTGACTTCATGAATATAAACTACCAAAAAGTATACCGACTGTCAAGTTACCTTTTCGCAACATTTATTCACTTGCGTGCAAATAATAGCTTTTTAGGTATACAATCTGTCAAATGAACAAACCACTTGTTGCGCTTCTTTCGCGTTTGTCTTATGGCGGAATAATTAATGAAAAAAACAGAGAAAGTTCCAATGGTTTTGTAGAAACCCTAGCAGGAGTATACGAAAAAGCAAGGAATGCCTTGGAGTACCGCGCAGATAACCTGGTAAGGCGAGCAGCAATTGAAAGGATACTAAAAAGAATAGTAATTCTGACCAAAGATCCCATAAAAATTGCCGACCGCTTATTAACAGAGCTTGCTTGGGCAAAATATGTTTCGTATGAAGAGCTAAAAGTTTCCGACAAAGCAAATCTTAAGAATGTGCTTGCAAAATATGTCAGTTTTATCGGTAGCTCTGTACCCACAGAGTGGATTTTGAAAATTGCTTCGGCCGAAATTGAAGAACTTTTTAATTTAAACACCGATTATAAACAATTTACTTTCTTCGCCTACCAAGTAGTCCGACAGAAAATTGCAATGACCGGGACGGATCTGGACCTAATTACATTTTTTGCGACCGACAAGGTTTATGCGGCAAGTGATGATGAACAAATTGCCTACCACATACTTGGACTTGCAGGAGGCACCATCACAAGAGACAAGTTCGAAGAGGCTTGGAAACTATTTATACAAGCCAGAACGCATAAAGAACTTCCCAGAATCAGTAAATTTGTCAGGCGTCAAATGCCACCAATGATAATCCTCAGAGATATATATTTTTATGCACCGGTCGAATTTAAAAGCACGATCACAAAAAAGGGGGTATTTGATAAACGAGCAGAAGAAGTTTTAAAAACTCAGCTTGACCAGATGTCCGGGAAAATCGCTACAGCCGGAGTCAGAAGTGTTTTTTACGTATTCCTTACCAAGATGATCCTGGCGTTCGGACTGGAAGTCCCATTCGAAGTATTTGTCTACGGACATTTAAGCATTCTCCCACTGACGGTAAACCTGACTTTTCCACCCTTACTCATGTGGTTAACGACAATGCAGATTAAGCTCCCATCCAAAAAAGAAAAAGCCTCGCTAATAGAGCGTGCCTGGTATATTTTGGAAAATTTTGATTCTCTTAAGAACGAAAAAGATGTCTTAAGAAATTCCGAAAGTGAAGGAGATCACAACTTTGTATACTATCTATTCTCTATTCTCTATGCCATATTTTTCTTTGGAGTTTTTTGGGCAATATATTACACGTTAGGACGGATAGGATACACCTTCTTCAGTAAATTTATATTCATATTCTTCCTTACAATAATCGCCTTTTTCGCTTATAGAATCGCTCAAATCGCTAAAGTATATTCATGGAAAGGAACGGAAGCGCGGGGAGCGACTTTTATTGAAATTCTTTCTTTGCCAATTTTGGCAATCGGAAGCAGGTTAAGCCAGGGGCTTTCCAAGTTAAACTTTTTGGCATTTACATTTGACTTCATCCTTGAAGCGCCATTTAAAATAATACTGGGATTCATTGATTCGTGGGTTCAGTTTTTGTCGGCAAAGAAAGAGGAGCAAATAATCGAATAGATATATTCATATGACCGAAAAAGTCTATGTTAAATCACTGGACGCGATGAGGGCTATCGCAATTTCTGCTGTGGTTTTGATTCATACAACAACCCGAACAATCGAAGCGACAAAAGACAACTTAACGGGTTTTCCATTTACTCTTTTTCTGAACCAGATCGCAAGGTTTGCAGTTCCCCTATTCTTTATCGTCTCGGGTTTTGCACTTGAACTTAATTATTCAAATCACACTAACTATTTTTCATATCTCAGGAAGCGTTTTAGTAGAATTTTAATTCCTTATATTTTTTGGAGTCTTATTTATTATTTTTTTGTTTATAACCAAAACAGCGATAATTTTTTCAAAGTCTTATATTTAGGTAACGCCTCTTACCAACTTTATTTTATTCCAACTCTTTTTATTTTCTATTTAGTTTTTCCCCTTCTCCACAAAATTTACAGATTTGTTGCCAACAAATGGATTCTGATTGGTTTGTTTATTTCTCAAGCGTATATTTTGCGGCAAGATTATTATGTAAAACCATACCACCTTAACGATCCGTTGCATACCGCTCTCATGTGTTATTTTGTCTTTATATTAGGTATGGTCGCTGCGAGAAACAAAGACAGAATCTTGGAATCTGCAAAAAAATGGAGATTTATTTTGGCCGGTTCCGCGGCAATAACCGGCTTCTTTATTTTTTTGGAAGGAATGACAAATTTCTTAAAGACCGGCAATTACCTGACTTTTTATTCAAACTTCAGGCCAAGTACTTTGGTTTACACAATTTTGTTCGGCTTAATTTTTTATTATATTTTTGACAAAGAACATCTTAAATCTTCACCCCGTAAAAAACTTTCGGATGCTTCGTTTTTTGTATTCTTTATACATGTAATCATTTTGGAAAATGTTTGGAAATTTGTCGGGAAATCTTTGTTTAACTCTTTTGGGTCTATGCCGGTAGGGAAAATTATTTTTGACCCGATATTTTTTGGAGTGGTTCTCGGACTCTCGTTTTTGGCTGCTTTCCTAATCCACAAAATTCCCTTAGCCTCCAAAATTACAGGCTAAGGATGGTATAATAGCCTTACTGTTGGACCTTTTGTCCTCAGTACAAAATTCTTCGAGAATTTTGAGAGGAGAAACGGTGGAGCGATAAGGTTTAGGCGTAAGCTGTAAACCGACAGCGAAACCAGTTTCGACGATGGGGAGTCGTCTAATGGTAGGACTGCAGATTCTGGATCTGCCTATTGGGGTTCAAATCCCTGCTCCCCAGCCCACTTCGTTCGCTGGTATCGGTGATTTAATAGCGCTAATTAGGGAATTGTATGTTATGCGCACAAATCCCCGTCCCCCAGCAGGTAAGTATTAGGCAGATAAGGTTTGTTGTTAAAATATTCCCAAACCACAGATTGACAGATTTAATTATTCTGTGCTAGTTTTATTTATTAATGAAAAAGCTGTCTAATAAAAACATTTTGGGATTTGTTTCTGTTTTACCACTTCTTATTATTGTATTTGTGATGGTTTCCGGTTTTGCCGTTTATAGCCAGAGCGGGAATTCTCAGTCTGTCTCAGAAAATGTGCTTAGCGAGTCAGATAATAAAGGTGAGGATTCAGGAACTTCTGGGCAAACCGAAACCAAAGATGAGAAGGAGGATGAGAAAAATGAAACCCCTGAACCGGAGGAAACCCCTGAACCGGAGGAAACGCCCGAGCCGGAGGAGTTTGAGGGAGAGAGTGAATTTGAGGTCAAAGAAGGTACAAGCGAATCAAAAATTAAAATCAGAAGTGGCAAGAACAAATTCGAGTTTCAACAGGAGGGAACAAAGTTTAGTGTTGAAAGCAACTTCCCGTTATCGGTTAATCCTGTCACAAGAGAGTTAACCGTAACTAGCCCAACCGGAAGCCGCATGGTTGCTGTTTTGCCGCAAGAGGCAGCTGATAACATGCTCGCCGCCGGGATAGTCAACTCTACATCAAGTGTTCGTATCGAGACTCAAGACGACGGCAGTTTGACATACAACATTGAAGGAACCAAGCACGAAAAATTATTAGGCGTTTTTGATGTATCTGTCCCAAAAAGCCTGGTTGTTTCAACCCAAACGGGACAAGTCCTTGCAGTTGACCAATCTACCTTCTCCAAAATACTGGATTTCCTTTCAATCTAGCTTTTCTTGATAGGAGCTTGTAAGACGTCAACAATATCCAGATCGCACCCGCTTGCTACGGTCATGTGATTTGATAGTGCTCGGGAAGATAATTTGACACAAATCCCTGTTCCCCAGCAAGACTGGACACTAAGTGACCTTCAACGGTTTCTTGGGGAGTAAGGGTATAAATGGTACCAAAATATTGACCAAAACCGCTTTAATAGAAAACCGGAAATTAAAAACGAGAGCCAAGCCATAAGTACAAACCACAATCCCCAAGCAATATCCGCAACGTCATTCCTCTTTTTGATAACAGAAATAATAAACCAGACGGTCATATACCCAAGAAGTGAAAGGGTAAGAACGAAGTAATAATTCATATAGTCATATTAAAACAACATGTCACTTATTGACATGTTGTTAGGTAAATTTATGGTATTCCTATATATCAAACTCAAAAATCAAACATTTTTTTGAGTTTGTTATAGTCCAAATTTAATAGCTATAAAGTATGTTATTACAGAAACTGATGCAGAGAGTACCATCCCCCAAATCAAATCAACAATTGTAATAATAAGCGGCCAATCTTTTACAGTTGCCAGGTTTGTAAGATCATAAGTTGCATAGGTCACTAAGCCAAAAAAGGCGCCTGCCAAAAGAGCCTGTGTCCACATTTTTTTATCAAGTGCCGGAGTAATTACAAAAAATACCAGTCCCGCAATAAAAATGAGATAAAAGATCAGTGCGGCAAAGAGATTGGGATTTTTAGCCATTAAATACCCAATATGTTTGGCATAAAAATTCTTGGCAATTAATGTTAACCAAACCATATCGATTGCCAAAAAAATAGGGAATGCGATGAGATAAAGCTTTAGAAACATATTGTTTGTTAAGTATAGACAACCACCAACTGAATTAATATGATGAATTAGTTATGGGTCCGAACGGCCCACGACTCTACTACCCGACAATTAAAAACTTGTTTTGTTGGCATAAATAATAGATACTAAATTATGATACAAAAAGGTTTTTCCACTGTTTTAATTGTTCTTTTTATATTTGTTGCACTCTGTGGTTCATATTATTTTGTAACAAATAAAAGTGATATTTTACAAACTCTAAGAGTGACACCCACTACAAAACCTACAGATGATTTAACGGCCGGTTGGGAAACGTATGCGAGCTCGGTTTTTAATTACTCATTTAAATACCCAAAGACATGGAGCATACAAATGTTTAACGAGAAAGATCCAGAAATTCTATTTGGTTCAAACAGTTTGCAGAATTACTCACCAACCGAAGTCGAGAAATACATGAATCACGGATTGGTTGATTGGGCAAAATATCTTGGAGACAAACCTGCTATAAAAATTGATTTCGCTGTTTATTCAAAGAGACAGGGATCAAACAACTATCAAGAGAGGGGTGAATTTTTAAAAAACCTTCTCAACGAAACAGCTAAGAAAATGGACGTGTCTGATATCGTGATTGGAGGCCTTACAACAGAACAGTATAAAGCGACTGAGGATTTAGGACCAACCGACGTTCCCGAGATCAACACTTTCGTAGCCTATCCAGAAAAAGACCGGATTATTTATATGCATCTCTTGTTTTGGAACACAAAAAGCTATGAAGAACTAAAGAAAACTTCCGAGTGGAAAGAGTTTTCTCAAATCCTCTCTACTTTCGACTTCACACAATAAGATCTAACACACCCGCTAACGACTGTAAGTCCAAACGATCCAAGGACTAATTGCTTATCGCTAACAACTCACAAAACTTCGTAAAAGTAAGGGCCGGACTGGTTCATTTTTAATTCCTCGGAAAATGGTAGATCTAATTAAAGCCGGGGAAGAAATGGGAGAAGCAGATGATATAAACATCACATTGGTGGCTTTTCACTCTTAAAAAGTTATCTTTAAGAGATTGGTTTTGTGTATCCAGATGGATAAAGTTGAATGCAAAAAGTTCAAATAACAAAGACGGGGTCATCTTTTTTGACTACTCCCAGTTTGTCTTTTCTAGGCATACCCCTTACTCCGCCAAGTTTTCCATGTTTTTCATAACCCGATTTACCGGATAGTCTTGAGGGGCGGTTACAAGAATCACAATCGCCTGTTAAATCAATTTGTACAGTTTCACCAATCTGAATTGTTCTTCCAATCAACTGTTGAATATCCCCCACTCCTTCAATTTCGAAGTTTCTTCTGGTGTCGATTGGTTCAATATTCGTATCATTCAATAAATTTCCTTTTTCCAAATCCTCTCTGGAAAAACCACTTACACCCCTTAGTTTTCTTTTCTCTGGGGGTCTTTTTTGATCCGCAACTTGCCAAAAACCTCCGTCCTTTGAATACCTATCACCTTTTAAACCGGTCTCAATAACTTCTACCTCGTCAACTTCTTGCATGGGAACAGGATTTTCATAATCACCAGCTTCGGGGCTAATATATATTGCCGTCAACCGTCCGATTCGTTCCATAAAGGCGAAGTCTATCAAAACATGCGACTATAAGCAAAAGTAACCTACTACACCAGATCTATCAGCTCTGATAAGTCTTCTATGCTATTTTTTAAGTTGAACCTTTTTTGCCTATCAATAAGTATTGAATCAATTCCGGCATTTTTAGCTCCCAGGTAGTCATTTTCATAGGAGTCACCTACATACAAAACCTCATCCGCTTTACACTTTAGAGAGTCTATTACTACCTTAAAAATCTGTTTTTCAGGTTTTCCGCAACCCAAATCACATGACCAAAAAACCTCTTCAATCAAGACATTTAAATCCTTTTTATTTTTATATAGTTCTTTAACACTGGGGGGTGCGTTTGAAAGGATGGCAAGTTTGTAGCCTTTTTCTTTTAAAGACCTTAGTGTCGGTAAAACTTCCTCATATAATGAGAGGGATTCAATAGTCACTCGGTCTTTAATTAACGCTATTTTTTCGTCATTAAATAGGCCTGTATCTGCAATATCCCCGATAAATTTTTCTAACAAATAACTATTTCTATGCCAATCTCTCCAATGTGCCACAAAGACTAAATTCTCGGTTTCTGATAACTTTTCTCTTAGAAGCTTGCCTTTTATATTAATCTCGTCGTCAGAAACCAGAGTCCCAAAACAATCAAAAATAATATATTTATACTCCATGTTCACAATTATACCATCTTGGTACTACTGCGGAATTGGCATATCACAATTCTTCTAATTTGATTTATACTTCATTTGTGACGAATAGAATTAGAGTACTTTTTATCCATCATTCAACCGGCGGTCTTCTAATCTACTTTGGAAAAATTCGAAAATTGTTAAAAAAGGTTGCTCCCAATATTGAGTTTTGGGATCACGGTTACGACCTTTACCCGTCGTTTCTTTTGTCTAAAATATTGGGTCGCTTTACTTTTAGGACAGGACTTACGGATGGGCGAGGTAAAATGGTCGGAAAAGATTTTAAAATAGTAATCAGCAACAACTCCCCCAAAGAATACGCAGATATATTTAACAGAAGTCCGGAAGATTTTACTTTAGGGAACATTTTAAAATTTGATATTGTAATTTTTAAAAATTGTTTTCCAACATCAAAAATAGAAACTAAAGAAAAACTGGAGGAATATAAAAGATATTATTCACTAATAATTCAGGGGCTTTCAAGATTTCCAAACAAGTTTGTTATCTTTACGCCGCCCCCACTACGACACGAGGTTACAAAACCGGAATGGGCCGAGAATGCAAGAGAATTATCAGTCTGGCTTGCAAGTCAGAAACAAAAGAACCTGGCGGTATTTAACTTTTTTGATCTGCTGGCTGATAAAACAGGAAAGAATACAAATATGTTGAAAAGAGAATATTGCAGTCTAATCCCAGTTGACTCCCATCCAAATATCAGGGCAAATAAAGCTGTCGGAAAAATATTTGTTGATTTCTTAATTAACGAGGTTCCTTCATTGTAGTCTCCAAATTGTCTTGGCCCTCCTCAGTTGGACATAAAAGAACTTAGACAAGCCTCTTGTTTTTTATTTGCTCCAATCATAATATCACTTCATGAAAGAGATTGATTTTGGACAGGAGAGAATCAACATCGGGAAAAGAATAATATCTTTCATTGGCCCTGAAGGATCGGGAAAAACTACAATTGCAAATCTACTATCTTCTGAATCCGGTAAGCCATACTTAACTACCGGGGACACCCTTCGTGAATATGCAGCCAATGATCCCGGAAGACTGGGTGAAGCGTGCAGAGTAATGTTTTCCGAACATACATACCTGGCCGGTGATTTACTCCTCGAAATTATGAGCGACAGATTTAGCCGCGAAGACACTGAAAATGGTTTTATCCTAGACGGTGGTTTTCGCACTGTCGAAGAGACCCGAGAATTTAAGGCAACTTTAGAAAAAGCAGGAAGGGACCTTCCCATAACAATAATTTATTTAAATATACCCATTGAAGTTTGTTTCGAAAGACTGGTAACTGGGAAAAATGCCAGAAAAAGAAGTGACGACACCGAAGACGCGCTAAAGAGCCGGCTAGATAAATTTTACAACCAACTTGACGAAAGATTGAGAATAATTAGAAATCACCCCAATTGGAATGTTGTCGAAATCGACGCAAACGATCCGGTTGAATCCGTTTACGATAAGGTGCGTAGCTACATTGCTGGGCCAGCGGCCGCTTGACCCGTACTGAACTTAACCTTTATCTGACCGGCTAAATATAAAGTAGGCTGAGTAGTCTTCGTTGTAAGCCGGTTTATCGTATTCTACTTTCCAACCTGCTTTTCTGTAAACATCTTCTACATCCAGCCAACCGTTTTTGAATATTTGATCACGATTCAGGCCTTTTTTTACCATCAGTTTTACCACTTCCCCCTGATCGACAGATATTTGTCCACCACCTCCCCCGGCATTTTGAATGATCATCTCGTTAAATGCTTCGAAAACTTCATTCGGGAACAGCCTTTGTTTTTCGTTGGCAACTTCTTTTTGACTTATTGGTTTGATTCTTTCTGGCGACATATTTTCACCCCCTTTCCATTCTTAACGTATTAATAACGCTAAGCATGACGATTGTAAAACTAAACCAATTTAAATCAATACGTGATTTTTACGTTAAGGTGTGATACAATAACTCTAATGAGGACAAAAATCTTGTCGGGCTATGAGGAGAGTAGTATTGCTGTAAATGCAGTCATTCTTACAATTAAAGACGGTGAGCTTCTTGTGTACCTGAATTCCCGCGAAAAAGAACCATACAAAAATCTGTCAGAACTTCCCGGAGGGCTACTTAGGAAACTAGAGTCAGCCGAGCAGACACTGTCCAGAAAAATTAAAGATATTTTTGGTAAGAAAAATGTATTTTTAAAACAATTTTATTCATTCACTAAGCCCAACCGCGACCCCAGAGGCAGAGTTGTTTCTATCGGGTTTATTGCTTTAATTTCTCCTGATAAAGTGGCCAATTTTGATAATTTTCAAAGAATAGGAACCTTACCAAAACTGGCATTTGACCATAAGGAAATTATAGAAAAAGCTTTGGAATATCTTAAGGAAAATTTGGATAACCAGATAGTTAAAGAGTTTATGCCCCCTTATTTTCCGCTCAACGGTCTTCAGACTGTTCATGAAATTATCGGAAAAAAGAAACTGGACAACAGAAATTTTAGAAAGAAGATTATTAGCTCCGGAACGATTCGCAAAGTGACCATGATCCAAAAAAACGTCCCTCATCGTCCGGCCGTCTTATACCGATTTATTTAGGCCATAGCATTTTCTACTGTTATAATACGGGGGGCAAACAAAGATGAGAAAGCTACTGGTGATTTTCATTATTCTTCTATTTTTAGTTTCTGCTTCTATAATCTGGTTTGTTTATTTTGACTCACCTGGGAACTCTATACAGACCCAAGTGTTTGTAATTCCCCAAGATCAAATTGATTTTGATATTGCAAAAGAATTGGAAAAAGAGGGATTAATAAAAAGCGCAACTGGTTTTAATTTCCTAATGGATACTTTTGCATTGGGAAAATTTACGTCCCCCGGTGGTTATAAATTGAGCCAAAGTATGAATGCTTGGCAGGTGATGGAAAAGGTCACGTCAAAAGAAGATTTATCTTGGATCACGATTTCTTTTTGTCCCCGAAAAGAGCAAGTCGGGGAAAAACTGGCAAAAGCTCTTGATTGGGACCCTGAAACACTTGAAAAGTGGAATACTGTTTATACAAATACCAAACCTGAGTATTTTGAGGGAGTCTATTACCCCGACACCTATTTGATACCACGGGAAGAGAATGGCGCGCAAATTGCGAATAGATTTATTAATCGTTTTAACGAAAAATTTTCCCCCTTTTCCTCTGAGGCGAATGAAAAAAATATTAAATGGACAACGGTTCTTAAGATTGCATCATTGATTGCCCGAGAAGCAGGAGGGAAGGAAGATATGAAAATAATTTCCGGAATTATTTGGAACCGTTTGAATAAAAATATGGCTCTCCAGATTGATGCAACAATGCAGTATACACTTGGTAAACAGGCAGACGGAAGCTGGTGGGGAAAAATAAGCCTGGAACAAAAACGAAGTGACTCTCCATACAACAGTTACCGGACCAAAGGTCTTCCACCAACCCCAATTTGCAGTCCGAATATTGATGCAATAGACGCGGCCTTAAATCCCGAAGAAACAGATTGTTTATTTTATTTGCATGACAAATTTGAACAAATTCACTGCGCAAAAACATACGAAGAACACAAGACCAATATTGACAAGTACTTAAGAATCTAACTTACTAAAGTCTTCAATATTTTATCCTCAAATTTGTACCTGGCAAGATGGCCACCATTTTTATCGATATACAACTTGCTTCCTGGAATTCGGGACTCATAATACCTGGCCATATTCAAAGAAACACACTTATCTTTCGCGCCATACCATAAGTAAACTTTTGCTTTTATATCTTTTAAATCAAATTCCCAATCATCGGTATAAATTCGAAGTTCTTCCGCAGGTCCTTTTATTCCCTGACTAAAGGCTTCTTTTACGCCGGATTCCTCGCCTACTTTATTATTCACAGCCTCGACATATGCCAAGTGGTCTTGTTTGGTAGGAAAAGCGAGAAGTTGTCCAAGAAATGGAATGTACTTAAAGAGAATTTCCGAGTTTAGTGCCGAAAGTGTTCTTAGAAACGGAAATCTATGATAGTTAGCCCAACCCAAATTTCCCCGAAATGACATTCCCTCTAAATTTTTTTTTGTAATCGGAGCCAGTCCAACAACAATCCCTGCTTTAATTATCCTTTTGGGAATTTTATATGCGCAGACCGCCACGTATGGCCCGCCACCGGAAACACCCATTACGGAAAACTTTTTTATTTTTAGATAATCGGCTAATTCTTCTATATCGTCCGGCCAATCGAGAAGCTTTCTGTCTTTTTTAAAATCCGATAATCCAATTCCGGGCCTATCTGTAGAAATTACCCTTACCCCGATTCTTTTGGCATCCAAGTCCGTTTCCTTACCGGAATATCTTGACCCCGGCCAACCATGAAAGAAAAATACTGGTTTTCCTTTTGGGTCGCCATATTCAATGTAACCAAGACTTCTACCGTCCTTTAATTTAATGGTCTTGCTTTTGTTTATCATTCCAATGGGTATTATATTCTTATCTGTTTTTCTAACCAAGGAATGTTCTTGTTTTTTCTTTTCCACCACAAATCCTCCCAAATATAGTGAACTGCCAGTTGTTTATAATCTCCGAATTTTTCAAAGTGCTTTAATATCTTTTCAACCGGCACGGGACTCTCGGGATCTACATCGAAGAAAACTTTAGAATATATTTTTTGTTCCCATGGAGAGACATGGTTAAAAAAATCCCAATGATGAAAAACATCAAAAAGCAGATACCAGACGGTGGCTGGGCCAACACCATACAATTTTAATAGTTCTGTCCTCTGTGTTTCTCTATCATTTTTTCTTAATACCATTTCGTCCATTAACCCTTGCGCAAAATAGTCGTCGATCCTCTTTATAGACCTTACTCTATAACCAAGTTTTAAACTTCTTAACTCCTCCTCAGAAGCTTTTTGCAAAGCTCCGGGTTTAAAGAAACACCAAAGCTCTTTATCGTCGAATTTTAATAATGTTCCATAGTTTTCTAAAAGGGCTTTAAACATTTGAACACTCCTTCTTACTGTCGCGTTTTGAAGAACTATCCCTATCAACAAATATTCATAAAGGGAACTCGGATGACCCGGCCGCATACCTCTAAACTTATTAATTATTGGTCCTAATATTTTATCTTCGTTAAAAGTTCTGTAAAAGTCTGCTAAATCTAAATTGAGATTGTATCTATATTTAATTTCGCCGATAAGTGAGTCGACAAATGCCTTGCTCAATTTTTTATTAGAATAAATGTTGACACCCAATTTTGGTTTTTCCACAGTTCCTTTGTTTACAAATTTGAGTCCCAAATATTCCCCCCTACAGTTCCACGTCTGCCACTTTATTCCCTTTTGCCAAAGATTATCACCGGACGTAAAATGATCGGGCTTGTGAAAGGTTGAATCAAAATCAAAAGGAGTGGTCGGAATAATTTCAACTGTATCAAATAACTTAAGTTTCATTTATTTACTAGCAAAAGCCCGGCAACACTTATTACCGCACCCAAAATCTTCTTAGCAATTTTGTCTGTTTCTTTAAGAAAAATTATTGAAAAAACAACAGCCAATATGGCCCCAAATGAGTTAATTGAGAAAAGTTGTGATGAGTTAGGTGTAGCTTGCAATGCCGCAAAAAATGTTACCGCAGCTAGGCCATACAGTAGGCAAAGGATTACCATTTTATAAACAAATGCCTTTTTAAAATAAATTTTAAAATTAATAAGTTTTTTTGGATAAAAAAGAGCTATTGCTACTCCTGGCAGTAAAAATCCAATAACTACGTACGAGTAAGGATCAAAAAATTGGACCAAGAATCGATCGTTTGTATTAGCTAACCCAAACATAACGGCTGCAAAAAGAGCAAAAATGTCTCCTTTATTTATTTTCTTGCTTAAATCTTTTATCGCAATTACGATAACTCCCATAACAATTAATATCGCCCCAGCCCACTGAGCGCTTGTCAAACCTTCTCTAAAAATCAAGGATGAACCAAGTACAGCAAAAAGTGTTTTACTTGAAAATATTACTGTAAATCTCGAAGCCTCGGTGGTCTTTAGGGATTTAAAAATGAAAATATTTGCGAGAGCATATAAAGCCGTCATTACCAAAACACTCCAAGATATTTGACTCAAATCTGGAATCGGGATTCCACCGCGAATTACTAAAACCAATATTCCAATAACTGTTGCAACTCCGATCTGAAAGAATATCGAAAAGGATATTGGTTCAGTCTGGTCGTCTTTTAGCAAAACTCTTTGGAGAAGAACAGAAACAGAGTATAGCAATATACTTATTCCAATCAAAAATTGCCAAGACATGAGTAAATTATAACCTGAATAATAGTATAATCACATCATGAGAAAACTTTCGGCATCAGATAAAATTTACGTTTCCGAGTCGAAAATTTCCAGCGCCGGACGAGGGGTGTTTGCTAAGTGCAATATCAAAAAAGGAGAAATTATCGAAAAATGTCCGATCATAGAAATACCAATAGGTGATACTTCTAAGTTATATGAAAGTTTTTTGGTAACTTACTTTCTTTACTTCGGAAAAACTAAAGAACGCTTGTGTATCATGCTTGGTTTTGGATCAATCTACAATCATTCCGAAACGCCGAACTCAAATTTCAAAATTTATCCAAAAAAAGAAATAGTCGAATTTATTGCCTTAAAAAACATTAAAAAAGATGAAGAAATAACTTTTGACTACCGCCACGGAAACAAAATCGAGAATCCTTTATGGTTTGAGAATAGGCAGTAAAATTATGTGGTTTGTATACATTCTGCTTTGCCAAGACGGTAGCTACTACACAGGCTCTACCAACAATATCAAAAAACGATTCAAGGACCATGTTGAAGGTCGTGGGGCACGTTATACTAAGAGCCACAAGCCTGAAAAAATTATTTACCAGAAAGAATTCTCTACAAGATCTGAGGCTCTAAAACGGGAAGCGGAAATAAAGCGATTGCCCAAGACTAAAAAGAATGCGCTAGTCCTCAAAAATAGCAAAGCATAACTTACTTATTCAATTTTGTGTTACTAAATAGTAACATTAGATAATTATCATATTTAAAAAATATTGATCCGAAATGGCCATTCAAAAACATATCTGTATGTGGTTAACTTGAATGTCGAGGTATTAATTTCATAAAATGGAAGATAACGTATTTAAAACATTGGGTGTAGCCTCGTTCGACGAAAAAATATTTATTTGCTATAACCCCGCCCAAAACAAGTCTCCAAATTTTCGAATGGATTATAGTACCGATGGTAAAATATTCAATAAATATACTGATGAATGCACGATAGAGGGTTTAAGTTCGTCGGAAGCAATTTTGGGAACTTCTTCGTTTAACTCGATAAAAACCGGGGATATTTATCAACTTTTATACCTATCCGAAAAGGCTGGGCATAAATATTTGAATATGGCCACATCAACCGATTTTTGCCATTGGAAAGGCTCAAAACGTCTTTTCCCTATTACCGAGGCCGCAATTTCCGTTCCGTTTTTCAAGCACAAGGATCAATCTGTTGTTTTCTTTGGTGGAACATCGCTGAATGTTGGCCTGTCGGAAGACAACGAAAGGTGGAATATAAAAAAAGTTGATTTACCGGCCTCAAAATTCCATTATACGATGGGTTCCGTTAAAGAGACTCCGGAAGGTATTGTCATGACGTACTTCCGGGAGGAAGAGCATGAAGGCCATAACCATTATTCAATTTGGATTGTTAATCTGGATCCATTAGATCCGACTCTTGTTAAGTGGAAAACTGAAAAAGCCTACTGGCAAGCCCCTCAGGAATGGACAGGGAAACCGATAAAACCGGTCGGCATTATCGAATACGGAGGCACATATTATTCTTACTGGGAAATGGAACAAAAAGGAGTTTTTTGTGTAGTTCATACACCGGTCGAAGAATATGTAATAAGCGGCTCACCGCTTCCGCATGCAACTTTAATACGGTTTCTAAACAACCCGATAATTACTCCAAGTTCCAATCTCTGGGAATCAAAACAGGTATTTAACGCCGCTGCGGTTTATCACGGCGAAAAAGTCCATCTTCTCTACAGGGCTATTGGAGATCACGACACCTCTGTTTTGGGGTATGCAACAAGCAGTAACGGTGTAAACGTCGACAGCAGATTTTCGACCCCTGCCTATGTTCCCAAGGAGGAATTTGAACATCCAAATTACGATATCCCGATTAAAACATCACCGTTTGTGTCGGGTGGCGGTGGCTACGGCGGAATTGAAGATCCGAGGATAACTAAAATTGATGATAAATTTTACCTCACTTACGTTGCCTATAACGGCAAATCCGAACCCCGTGTGGCACTCACCTATATTTCAACCAAAGACTTCGAAAATCAAAAATGGGAAAACTGGGCAAAGTCAGTTTTAATTTCACCCCCGGGAGTTGTAGACAAAAATGCATGTATTTTATCGGAGAAAATTGACGGTAAATACGTAATATTCCATAGAATTTACCCGGATATATTAATTGATTTTGTCGATGATTTGGATTTCGACGGAAAAAGTGCATGGCTTTCCGGTGAATTCAGAATCCACCCACGACCGAATTTTTGGGACAGTAAAAAAGTCGGCATCGGGCCACCACCCATAAAAACTAAGGATGGGTGGCTTGCCATTTATCAAGCCGTGGGTTTTGATCACGGAGTTTACAAGATTGGAGCGATGCTACTGGACCTGAAAGACCCAACAAAAGTATTATATAGATCAAGCCGTCCAATACTTGAACCTGCAGCACATTATGAAAATTCGGGTTTTAAACCTGGTGTAGTCTATCCGTGCGGGGCTGTAGTAATTGATGAAAAACTAATTGTTTATTATGGCGCTTCCGACACATATATAGCAGCCGCCATGGCCAATGTAAACGAATTTTTGGACGCACTTAAGTTTGACAATTCGCCGCATTTGGACAGTATTGGGACAGAGGACCTATCTAATTTTAATGTTAAAGCTAACTAGATCATTCGAAAATCCAATATTATCCCCTTCTGCCACAAACAGGTGGGAAAACCAGGCAAGTTTTAATCCATCAGTTATCGAAGACGGACATTTGTATCACATGGTTTATAGGGCGCTTTCAAAAGCAAAGCCATATTTTGACAAAGAAATAAAACTTTCAACAATCGGGTACGCAAATTCTCCAGACCCGATACATTTTGTAAACAGAAAACAACTAATAGAACCCGAGTACGATTGGGAAAAATATGGATGCGAAGACCCAAGAATCACAAAAATCGACGATATCTATTATATCTTTTATACCGCTCTTTCTAATTATCCCTATAACGCTGATTGCATAAAAGTTGGGGTTGCGATAACCCACGACTTTAAAACTATCGAAGAAAAACACCTGGTCACCCCGTTCAATGCCAAAGCTGCTTGCCTTTTTCCGGAAAAAATTAACGGCAAATATGCAATGCTGATTACTGTTAATCCCGATAGGCCACCTTCTAAAATTTGTATCGCCTATTTTGACGAAATTAACGACATTTGGTCCGAGGATTATTGGGATAAGTGGCAAAAAAACATTGACCTCAATAAAATCGACCTTCTACGCGACAGTTCGCACCAGGTTGAAGTTGGGGCAGTACCCATTAAAACCAAATATGGATGGCTTTTGATCCACTCGTACATCAGCGATTATTTTTCTTCTGATCAAAAATTTGGAATTGAGGCGGTTCTTCTTAAAGCAGACGATCCCCAGACTATTCTGGCCCGAACCACAGACCCCTTGCTTACTCCGAAGGAGCAATATGAACTTTTTGGAGAAGTCCCATATGTAATATTTCCAAGCGGGGCAGTTGTTAATGACGGAATTTTATACGTTTATTATGGCGCGGCAGATAGTGTAAGCGCGGTCGCATCGATTAATTTGGACCTTCTTATTAACAACATGTATTTTGACGAAAAGACCGGCGCAGGCATTAGGCCAATGAAGGCGCATTTAGCAAGATTTGAAGGAAACCCGATTATTTCCCCAAGGCCCTTAAGCAAATGGGAAGCAATGTATACATTTAACCCCACTGCAATTGTACTTGAGGAAAAAGTTCACATTCTCTACCGAGCCCAAGGGACAGACAATGTATCGACTCTGGGCTATGCGAATTCGACTGATGGAGTGACCATTGAAGAAAGATTGGATAAACCTGTGTATGTACCACGAGAAGATTACGAAACTTTAGGTTGTGAAGACCCCAGAATTACTAGAATTGGTGATACACTCTATCTTTTTTACACCGCATATAAAGACGGTGACCCAACCCATATAGCCTTTAGCACTATTAGTGTAGATGATTTTTTGCAGAAAAAATGGAATTGGAGCAAAGCCATGATTGTCTCCCCGCGTGAGATAAACGACAAAAACGCATGTGTTCTGCCAGAAAAAATCGGAGGAAAATACGCAATTTTCCATAGAACCAATCACAGAATTTGGATTGACTATACCGACACCATGGATTTTAGCGACGGCAGATGGATTCAGGGTAATATACTTTTTGAACCAAGGTCCGACAAATGGTACTCCGAAAAAGTAGGGATAACCGGGACGCCAATTAGAACTACCCAAGGATGGCTGCTTATATTCCACGGGCTCTCTAAAGACGACTTAAAATATCGACTAGGTGCAATGCTTTTAGACCTTAAGGATCCCTTAACAATCAAAAATCTTTTAGACTATCCCATACTTGAACCCGAAAAGAATTATGAAATGAGCGGATTTCGTCCCGGAACCGTTTTTTCCTGTGGATATGTGATTCTAAAAGATCAACTATTGGTTTACTACGGGGCAGGAGACACCACGGTTGCAGTTGCAAGAATTAAACTTGAAGATTTACTTGCAGCATTGAAAGCGTCACCATATGAACAGCCAACAAATAAACGATGATGAAAGAGTATTCAGTCTTACTCGGAAGGTTTTGTCCTTTCCACCTTGGACATCAAAAAATTGTAGATAAATTAATTTACGACTTTGGTGAGAAAAGCGTTTTGATAATAATAGGGTCTTCCACCACGATAAACTCCCGCACACCTTATACTTTCAGTCAACGAAAAAATATGATTCGTTCTATTTATCCGAATATTAGAATTCTCCCCCTACCCGACCCGGAACCCAATTTAATAACTTTCCACAACGACACAAACAATGTATGGTTGGATAGTGTTGAGGAATTGGAAAAAAGGATGAAAGCCAAATTTACTTTTTTTGGCGGAAGTGTTGAAGATTTAAAAGTACTGGCAGAAAGATTTAAGACAAAAGTTTTGATTGATAGAAAAGAAAAATCTAACAAGATTTCTGCAACAAAAATTCGTAGGGCACTAAGTAAAAAGGATTTGAAAACTGCCACAAAGATGCTTGACTCAAAAGTGTTGCCGTTGGCTTTAGATACTAGATTTGTGGTAAATTGAATCGATGCCAATCAATTTAAACATTAAAAAAATTTTCATCGGGCAAAAGTGGATGACGATATCATTAGTTGCAATAAGCGCTGTACTTCTATTGTCGATTGGATATTCGGTTAACCTCTACCTCCAGAATACGGCTTTGAAAGCAACAGTCTCCAAAAATACCATTACTATTCAGGAGATAAATAAAGAACTGACAGATATCAAATCGGCAGACCCTTACAAGACCAACACTGAACTCAAAAAACAAATTGACAATATCCAAAAAACATTTACCCATGCAGTTACAATTTATGAAAAACTTTTAGATCTGGAAAATCCACCAAAGGAAATAAAAGGGCTTGATACACTGTTTGCAAACATTCTCGTCCTTCTTGGCAAACAAGACTATATAGGTGCAGAGAAGGGGTTAGATGAGATTTCAAGTAAAATCGCCGCTGAACAAGCCAGAATTGCAGCTACATCCGTCGCAGCAATTCCCAAAAATGTACCTGTAAGTACATCTGTACCGAACTCAGGATCGTATTCCAAACAACAAGTAGCCACAGATAGGGGAAATTTTCTGGTTGATATAATAGCTGGAGATTTGGGATCAACTCGTGTAATAGTAGATACCGCTTCGGATTCAACTTGCGCAAACGACTGTCCAGTTCTCCCCTTGGCAACTTATGTAGCCAGAAACGGAGCGTATGCCGGGGTTAACGGGTCGTATTTTTGCCCTTCTACATATCCAACATGCGCCGGTAAAACAAATTCGTTTGACCTATTACTTATGAATAAAAACAAAACATATTTTAATTCCGATAATAATGTATATAGCACCAACCCGGGAGTTATTTTTGGAGGGAGTTATGTTCGATTTGTATCTGCAGTTTCCCAATGGGGACGGGATACGGGAATTGACAGTATGTTAAGTAACTATCCGCTCTTGGTTTCCGGAGGCAACATCACTTTTGGTGGAAATGACGATCCTAAACAAGGGAGTAAGGGGAATAGGAGTTTTGTAGCCAATAAAGGTAATACTGTCTATATAGGCGTCGCACACAACGTTACAGTCGCCGAATCGGCAATCGTAATGAAAGCAATGGGAATGGAAAATGCACTAAATTTGGATAGCGGAGGTTCCACGGCTCTCTGGTACGGGGGATATAAAGCCGGTCCTGGACGAGACCTACCCAACGTAATTCTATTTATTAAGAAATGATATGGTTATAGAAATACTTCTAGTATCTCTCCTTACAATTGTCGCATCGGCACTTGGAACTATAAGTGGCTTCGGAGTCTCTACGTTAATGGTGCCTGTGATGCTTTTCTTTCTTCCGTATCCTGAAACATTGTTATTCGTTGGTCTAGTTCACTGGTTTAGTGACGTCACAAAAATATTTATGTTTGAACGCGGTCTTAACTGGAAAATAATTTTAGCCTTTGGAATTCCGGGTATAGTCGCTGCATATATAGGGGCAGCGTTGACTTTCAAAATGCCAACTGAAGTTTTATCACGTATTGTTGGTATTTTCTTAGTAAGTTATGTATCGTATATTCTTCTTAGACCTAAATTTAAGATAACGCCCAACACAAAAGTCGCACTTCTTGGTGGTGCGTTTTCTGGTCTATTCGGTGGATTAACCGGTGTTGCAGGCGGTGCGATTCGAGCCGTTGTCCTAACATCATTTAATTTACCCAAAGATATTTATGTTTTTACAACAGGTTTGGTTGGCGCAGCGGTGGACGGATCGCGAATTCTTGGTTACTTCAACGGAGGAACTAGAATTAATCATGGTTTGTCTGTTGGAATTCCGTTTTTTATTTTAGCTTCAATTGCTGGAGTAAAAATTGGTAAATTAATGGTCGGTAAAATACCACAAGAAAAATTTAGATATGTGGTTGCCTTTTTTCTTCTGATAATTGGGATCAAATTTTCCCTCTTTCCATGATTAGCGTCTTTATAACAGCATTCAAGAAAACCCCGATTCAATTGGGGATGAATTGAATGCCGATATGTCATCCTCCTTGAAGGGAAACCTTGCATTTAAATGCGAGGAGGATGTCATCAAATTAGTATGAAACATTACAAAAAAATATTTATTGAAAAGGAAATTCAGGGACGTGATTTTGAAAATGACGTATTTGATTCGTGTAAATTCATAGCTCTGACATTTAAATTTACAAACTTTAAAAGTTGTAAATTTAATTCATGTGATTTTTCGGAAAGTATGTTTGAATCCGTGGGATTTTCCGGTTGTTTTTTCCCGGGTACTAAGTTGAGCTTTCTGGACTTTGGAGGCGCATCGATAACTAACTGCAATTTTGCGGATGCTGTTGCCAAAAATTGTATTTTTCAAAAATTAAAGATGGGCAGCAAAAGCGACAGACGCAATTTTGACCTTAGGAATTGCAATTTTGAAAACACAGATTTAACTTCCAGTGTTTTTGTTATGTGTGATTTAGCAGATGTAAGTTTCAACAAATCTATTCTAGAGAATGGCGTTTTCGAGAAATGTAATTTAGAAAAAGCGGATTTTCGGGAAGCAAAAATATTTGGCTGTGGTTTTGACAACTGCAAAATCAAAAATACAATTTTGGATATTAGCGGATTTATTGATTACGGTTCTTCGAAAGGATTTATTCTTAAATGAATGAGAGGCTTAAAATTCAGGTTGTTTTAGATATCTGTCAAAAAATTCTATTGTCCTTTGCATAGCTAGGCCAAAAGACTGATTGATATCATGATTGGCGCCGGAATATTCAAAATATTCAACAAGTTTTTTTTGATCGGATAATTTATTAAATAAATTTTTAGAAAAGTCCGGTGGCACTTGCGGATCCGCAAGACCTACATGAATTTGAATGGGTGCTTTGATAAAATTCAAATTAGTAGTAGGGTCTATTGAGTTCCAAAAAGCTGAATTTTGAGATGGGGTTCCGTTTTTGGAAAGTAAATCCTGAGAGCCCAAATTCCGTAAATACAAATCTTCTGCATTAGGTTTATATGTAACCCTGTTTTGCCAGTTATAAAGAATGTCGCTATAACTTCCGACTACCCCTCCCCAAATGACAGTTGCTTTAATTTCCGGCGAAATTTCGGAAACTCTAATAACAATATTGGCTCCCATTGAATGTCCCCAAATACCCACTCTACCAGGGTCTGCAGCTACAAATTTTTTAACAGATCCAATTGCGTTTAAAACATCGATGGCATAGTTTGGCGAGAAATATGAACTCCCGGGAATTCCTTCCGACTTTCCATTTCCTCGATAATCGGGTTTAAAAACAATATATCCCGCTTTAGAAAGTGCATCGACATAGCTTATGTAATTTCCATCGGGAGTATATTTTTCAGGAATTATATAACCATGATTGAAAATGATTACCGGAAATCCATTCTGGGGTTTTGGACTCTGGGGAATAGTCATCAAGGCAAATTCTTTAAGACCGTCAGAATAATACGAAACTATGTGCCTTGAATAATTTGAACCAGGAGCGAGTGTCTCCTCTATTTTAATATCACTTCCCGGATAATTTTGGGCACGCATAAATTTGATGCTTAAGGGTTCCGAGGGAATTACGTAATCCGAAAGTTGAGTTTGAATATTGGGAATAACAGAATTTATATTTTTTATTGTTCCGTTTTTAATTGATATCCAACCAATTAAAATAATTAAGATCGCTACTATTATTCCAGCAACTTTTGCCATTAAACTATTATGGCGCGCAATCAGGTAAGCTACAAGCAGAATAGCTATTCATATTTAAGTGCGTCAATTGGGTTGAGTTTACTGGCACTTGCGGCGGGGGCGACGCCAAAAATTACTCCGATTGCGGCGGAAACTCCAAAGGCCAATGCAACCGACCAAAAAGTAACAGTGGTGGAGATAAATTGATTAATCGCAAGAGCTCCTAAAAAACCTATCAACACGCCAATTCCTCCCCCAACAACAGACAAGGTTACAGATTCAATTATAAATTGAATTAAAATATCCTTGGGTTTGGCCCCAACCGCTTTCCTAAGTCCAATTTCCCTGGTTCTCTCGGTAACGCTAACAAGCATTATATTCATAATTCCCACACCGCCGACAATTAAAGAAATTGCGGCGATTCCACCGAGGGCAAGAGTCACAACCCCAAGTATTTGATTAATTGTCGCGACCAGACTTGACGAGTCTACAACAGAAAAATCATCCTCTTTTAACCTTTTACTCAATTCTTTTTTTACTTGTCTTATTACTTCCGGAATACTGTCTTTATCTTTAGCTTTTATCCCAATTGCCTGGACGCTCTTCATACCGAACAATTTTTGTGCTGTGGTTAGGGGAAGAACTACAAAACTATTCACATCTATTCCGAATCCTCCGGAACCGATTTTACTTAATACCCCGACAACTTGGAATTTCTGCCCACCTAAAGTTATTTGTTTACCGATAGGATTTGCCCCACCGAACAATGAGTCAACGATTCCCGGCCCAATATTTACAACGTTTCTACCGGCTCGATTATCACTCTCGGACATCATGCGTCCAGAGGAAACGGTAAGGTTCCTCATTTTTTGATATTCCGCGGTTAGCCCCGCGGTTGTTGTATATTTTGTTTTGCCAAGATAAGAAACTGAGGAAGGCATTTCGATCCCCGCTCCGACCGACTCCACTGCCCCACCAATTCTGGAGAGTTTATCCACATCTCCCAAACTCAACTTGCTTCCTGCAATATTTGGGGCTCCAAACCCACCTCCCCCACCACCAACTTTTCCGGGAAGAACTATTACCAAATTACTTCCCAGAGACTCAAACTGCTGTGTAATATAATTTTGCAAACCTTGACCGATAGATACTAAAAGTATAACCGCAGAAACACCGATAATTATTCCAAGCATGGTAAGAATAGATCGTGTTTTATTTCTTAGCAGACTTTGAATTGAAAGTCTGACAATTTCACCAATAGGTATCATTTGATTTTTTTGTCACTAATTATTTGGCCATCTTTAATTTCAACAATCCTTTTTGCCTGCTCGGCAATTTCCCGCTCATGTGTAACCAAAACAATCGTATTTCCTTGTTTATTAAGATCTTTCAAGAGAGATATTATCTCGTCTCCGGCCTTGCTGTCTAAATTTCCTGTTGGTTCATCCGCCAAAATCAAACTAGGTTTAGTAATTAGTGCCCGAGCAATTGCTACTCTTTGTTGCTGCCCACCGGAAAGTTGAGATGGGGTATGGTCCATTCGCTCACCCAATCCAACAACCCTTAAGGATTCTTCACCTTTTTGTTTTCTAACCAAAGCCGAGTCTCCTGAATAAATTAACGGAAGTTCTACATTTTCCAAAGCAGAAGTCCTTGGTAACAAATTAAAAGCTTGAAAAACAAAACCAATATGTTTATTCCGTAGTTCCGCCAATTTTTCTTCGGTAAGTTTACTTATATTTTTTCCTTCCAACTCAACTGTACCTGTAGTCGGTTGGTCAAGGATCCCAATCATATGCATTAAGGTGGATTTTCCGCTTCCCGAAGGACCGATTATTGCTACAAATTCACCTTCATTAATATTGAGGTCTACTCCTCTGAGAGCTGAGACTTCTACATCATCCCCCAATTTATACGTTTTTGTAACTTTGGATAGAGAAATTAAAACAGACATAAGACTAGTAACTAGCAACTAGTCACTAGTTACTAGTTTTTGTCCCGGCTTAAGCAGGGTTGGTGGCTGAGAAATAATAGTCTGACCCTCCGTTAGACCAGATTTAATTTCGGTTTCATCGATGCTCGTTGCCCCAATCTCCACTTTGACTTTCTTAGCCCTAGCGTTCTCAACTATCCAAACGTAATTAGATGTGTCAGTTACAACAGCAGAAGATGAAACTTTAAGTACCTGATTAATTGTATTAAAAATTATGTCAGTATCCCCACCCATACCCACCTTGAATTTTTGATCGACATTGTCCGGAAGGCTAATTCGGATATGATAAGCGTTTCCCCCCGTGCGGGACGTAAAAGCCACCATCCCTATAACTTCCACCCTTCCTTGATATAAAATATCGGGGTAAGCGTCAAGTCTGATATCAACCGTCTGTCCTACCTTTACATTTGGCAAATCAGTTTCTTCTACCTCCGCATCAAAATAAACTGTTGCAGGATTTACAATTGTATAGTTAGCTGCTCCCGGCAAGACGTTAACTCCGGCGGAAGCTGGAACAACTGAATCAATAATTCCGGCAAAAGGAGCATAAATTGTGGCGTTTTTTAAGTTATCTCTTGCAGCTAAAACAGCATTATACGCATTGTCGCGGTTTACCTCAGCTGTTGTTCTTGTGGCTTTTTGAGAAAAAGTTTCGTCTGTTGAGTGATCTTTAACCTGATCTAAAACATTTTCTGCTGTAGCCTGGTAATTTCTGTAATTATTCAGTGCCTGTTGATATGCCGCATTAAGTGAAATCGCGTCGAGTTGTGCAATCCCCTGACCTTTTTTAACAACGTCCCCGGCTTTTACTCCAACCCAAGCTACAAGTCCTCCGCCCTGAAAGGTAAGCGGAGCATATTGATCCGCCTTAACAGTTCCCGAGGTTGACACGGACTGAACCAGGTTTCCATTTATAACTTTCGACGTTTCAACTTTGACGGGTTTGTTTAAATTTACTATAATCCGCCAAATAATAATTGCAACAACTCCAAGAATAATCCAAAACCACTTGCCCCATTTGAGTCTCCAATTATTTAAGAAATTAAATAGTTTGCGCATACCAAGTGTGAATTGTACTCTAATCGCGTTACTTTGTAAAAATGAAATTATATAATTTGCGCCAAAAGGATACTTTAGAATCTTGAATCTGAAATCTGGAATCTGGGGAGTTTCGGGAAACCCGTTGTGACCAGACTGAAAGTATTATCCATTCCTTTTTTTCATTTTGTTTTGCAACCACTTCTATTCTTTGATCGTCAAATTGCCTGTAATATCTCCAAGCATCGTCTCCTTTATGAAGATTTCCTTTATAAGACTGGTCAGGCCTTCTCCAGGTTGCCCACGCATCACCTTGTTTTATTCCCCTCTCCCGCAACCTGTCTAAAGAGTGGTTCGTCCAAATAACCCCGCCAAAATGATTGTCCATAATCTATTCTAACTTGACACGCGATCTAAAAAAAGTGGATACTGAATTGTAACTAAAAAGGAGGTGAAAAATATATGAAGATGAACACGTTGGATTATATTACTTGGATTTTGGTAGTCGTTGGCGCTATTAATTGGGGTCTTGTTGGAGCTTTTAAATATAATTTGGTCGAAATGGTGTTTGGAGTAGGAATGATTACCCAATGGGTATATATATTAGTCGGACTTAGCGGCGTGTATGCTTTTTACAAGATGTTCACTATGAAGAAGTAGTTTTGATTTCTTCCAAGATTTCGGCGGCAAGTCCGCCGATCTCTTGTTTAATAAGGCCTTCGATATTCTCGCCCACTTTTCTACGCAAATATGTAAACAGCAGCTCTTCGTCGTGAGGTGAAGTGTGAAACATTTCTAAAAACTCCCCGTGGTGTTCTCGAGGAAGATTGTCGAGTATGCACCCCATTACTTTATGGTGAACAATTTCATCTATTAATCCCCATAGCTCTTCCCTTTCCTCGGGGGTTTTAGCAACTTTTTTGATTTGTTTATCCACTTCTTTTAAATCAAGTAAGTGGTCGAAAAATAATTTGCTCATGCTTGTGTTAATTCAACTCCAGGTATATTGACTATATTGTACTCTACCGGTCCAAGCGGTACTTTGTTATTTGGATCGTCAACAAAAAAGACTATAACTGGTCCTTTTTTATATCTTGGCCCTCCCAGATAATTCATAACTTCAGGACTTCCGCCAAAATGTTTTCCGGTGAAAGCTGCGGGGCCGGCGTCTGCAATATCGGCGACAACTGCGTTTCCGTTTATCGTGTTAACAATTAGGACTTTTCTATATTTATACCAATTTTGTAAATACGGCTGACGTGTATTCCAATCGGGCAGATATAAGGTTTGGACAACAGCATACCATGTTTCGTTTTTGGCTGGAACATAACCCCATGCCCCACGTCCGGGCGCCATCCCTTCATCATGCTCTGGGATTTTAGGATGAGTTGCCATAGTGTCCCCAGGATAGCGCATTAAATGTTGTTCCGCCCCTATGTAACCGTATGTAGTATTTAAATGTTCCCCTTCCAACCCGGCCCTGGCATTTATCCCAATAATTTGCTGGAAAACCTGTTCTAAACTTTTTTCGGTAGACCTATCCAGAGGGCCTATTTTTTGGGGGAGAATGGCATGAAGGTTGTTTAATAGAAGTTCCTGATAAGGAATATTTGATCCCAAGGCCTGGCCATCCGTCATATTTTTTACAACTTCTGTTAATTGCGGCAAATTCTTAACACCCATGGGGGGAGCAAAAAGCAATGTTCCGGTCAAAGCCCCGGTTGCTATGACTTTAGCAGAATGTGCACGAATTTTACCGAGGTCAATTCCATGGTCATCAAAAAACTTTTTAACATGAGGGTACTTTTCATTAAATGAATTTTTAACTCCCAAGCTTTTAAACTTGAGTTTGTTGCGAATAAATTCAGTATCAACTCTCTCTCTATTTATTTTGTATGTCGTGGTGGGCAGATCGTGAGACATTGTAAAAACCTAAAAACGAATAACTAAGAGCTAAAAGCTTTATGCAAACGAACAAGTGTTTCTTCTTTTCCTAAAATTATCATAGAATCATTAATTGGTGGGGTAAATTTTTGACCAGTAATAGCGACACGCATGGTCATAAAAAAGTCTCCTCGCGGAAACTTTTTCCTGTCGCAAAGCTCCAGTAAAGAAATCCCCAACCTTTCAAGGTCCCCATCCTCAATTTTCTCGAATACTTCAAATGCACCGATCAAATGTTCTTTGTAGTTTTCTCCAAATAAGTTTTTGTCAACAGTGGGTGCTTCCCAGAAAAACTTACCGAGTGTGTTAATGTCCGAAATCTTTTTAATCCTGTCTTTCAGAAGTTTTGTAATTTCAAGTTTGGAATTTTTATCCATTGTTTCGAATTTCGGATTTAGATTTTCGAATTTTTCGCAAAGCTCAGCGTCGCTGAGTTTGCGAATGTATTCTCCATTAAACCAATCCAATTTATCCACCAAAAACCTGGGATTCGCTTCTTGGAAACCACCAATATCAAAATGCTCGACAAATTCCGAAAGTGTAAAAAGTTCACGATTATCTTTTGGAGCCCACCCCAAAAGCATGACAAAATTAAGAAGAGCTTCGGGAAGATATCCTTGATCCAAAAATTGTTCAGCAAAAACCGAATCGCGCCGTTTTGATAATTTTTTACCGGTTTCGGCCGAAAGGATATCTGTAACATGCCCTATTTCCGGAACCTTTGCGCCCAAATATTCAAATACTAAAAGGTGAATCGGTGTGGAAGGGAGCCAATCATGTCCCCTCAAAATATGTGTTATCTTCATATCCGTGTCATCAACCGCTACCGCTAAATGGTATGTGGGAAATCCGTCCGTTTTGAGCAAGGTTGCATCATAAACGGAATCGCTATTCCATGAAATTTCTTTTTTGTGAACGAAGTCGCGATAAGAAAGCATTTTATTTTCCGGGACTTTTAATTTAATAGCGCCCTCAATTAAACCTTTGTCTCTGCATGGATCACGAAGAACGCTGGAAAATCCCTCCTCCTTGGCGTTTTTAGATTTACATTGGCAGTAAAATGCATGACCATCTTTAATCAGTTTTTCGGCCGCCACGCGATATAGTCCCTTTTCTTGTCTTTCCGATTGAACGTAATATTCATCCCAAACTAAATCAAATTTATTTAAAGTTTTTTGCAAAGCTTCCGTGGCCCCCTCAACCTGACGTTTTTGATCGGTATCCTCTATACGAAGTAAAAAATCTCCACCGCTATGTTTCGCCAAAGCGTAGGCATAAAGAGCGGTTCTAAGACCACCGATATGCAAAAAACCTGTTGGGCTAGGCGCAAAACGAGTACGAAATTTTGTCATAGTACCTTAGATTTTACCATTTGCTTTAGCAAATGGCCAAGATCTTTTTTTGTGCGATAAAAAAGTAGACTTACACCATATCAAGTTGAACGTGAAGCTCTGCCACGATATACTGAAAGAGTAGAAGAGTAGAAGAGTATAAGTCGGAACTTAAACTCTCCCGCTCTCCTGCTTTTATACTCTATATAACTATGACCGGCCTTACCCAAGTTGCCATAAATGCCAGAAAGGGCATCCGATATGGAATATTTTTCATAATATTTATAATAGTAGGGAAGTTTTTGCTTGATTCCGGAGTGGCAATATACAAAAAGGTTTTTCCTGCCCCACCTCCTCCACCCACAGTAAAATTTGGAAAACTCACAAAAGTCCCTTTCCCTTCTGGTTCTCCGTCTCCAAAAATAAATTATGTTCTCGAAACCCCTGAGGGCGGACTTCCCGCCAATATTCCTGGGCAGGCAAAAGTTTTCTTTATGCCGAAAATCAGTGCAAATTTACTTTCGCTTGATGTTGCCAAAAACAAAGCAAAGGTTCTCGAATTTACAAAGGATCCAATCCAAGTGTCTGACACTGTGTACAGATTCGGGAGTTCAAATTTTCCTTCGGTCTTAGAAATTAACATCATTACCGGAGTTTTTTCCATAAGTTATGATTTAATCGCGGACAGATCCCCAATTGCTACCAAACCACCAATCGCGGAAGTTGCCGCTTCTAAGTTTAGGTCTGCACTCTCCACCGCCGGGGTTTTACCGGACGACTTGACCGGACCGGTGACTCATAACTTTTTAAAGTTATCTGACGGAAAGTTAATTAGTGCACTATCTTTATCCGAAAGCGATGTAATAGAAGTTAATTTATTCAGAAAGCAGTACGACGACTTGCCAAGTATGACCGGTAATCCAAATAAAGCAAATGTTTGGGCAATAGTGAGTGGTTCCAGCAATAAACGACAACAACTAATTGCTGCTGAGTATCATTACTTTCCTGTCGACGAAACTCAATTCTCGACTTACCCTCTTAAAACCCCAACCGAGGCGTATGCCGAGTTTACAGCCGGAAATGCGTTCGTAGCAGACATTGGATTAACAAAGGATGGTGATACGCTAAAAATAAGAAGGGTTTACCTTGCTTACTTTGACCCTGATACCATAACCGATTTCTTCCAACCCATTTATGTTTTTGAGGGGGATAACGGATTTACCGCCTATCTGCCTGCTGTAAAATCGGACTACTACGGGGAGTAAGGATTTACTTCCTGCCACTCGTAGCTTGAAAATATCCAATCGATAAGTTCTTTTGTTTCTCCAAACCTGTCCTGGCTTCCCAAAACTGCAATCATAACTTTGTGCCCATCGCGTTCAATGTATGTTACTAAATTTTCGCGGGCATTTTCTGTCCAGCCAGTTTTTACTCCCAATACCCCTGGGACACTCCCCAAAAGCGCATTAATATTATTAAGATTGTACGCAAATTTACCGGTTACATCTTTAAAAGTAACTTGTTTTGTCCCAACTATTTTTGCAAAAGTCGGATTTCTCATGGCCACCTCCGAAACTCTAACCAAATCTCTTACGGTTGCGTATTGACCTTCGGTATCGAGGCCAACCGGATTGTCGAAGTGGCTGTTAATCATGGAAAGCTCATTTGCTTTTTTGTTCATGGCATAAATAAAGGCGTCATATCCACAAAACACCGTCTCGCCAGTTTGGGTTTGTTCTGGTCCTTTTGGGGCACAATAGTTGTTTGCTAAAACTTCCGCCGCATCGTTTGCAGAATAAACCAGAAGTCCGTATAAGAGATCCTCCACCTTCATTTGTTCACCCTTAAAAAGTCCCATTTTTTGCCCAACAACCCTAACCTCAGGTCCAACGGTAATTACCTGATTTAACGGATAATAATCTAAGGCCACAAGAGCCGTGACAATCTTTGTAGTCGACGCCGGTAGGAGTTTTTGATCAGCATTTTTTTCGTAGAGTGTCACACCGGAATTTAAATCCGCAACCAGAACTCCTTGAGCAGAAAGAACAGGAAAGGTTGAATTTTGTTTAAGAACTGGGTTAGGAGGATATTTTTTATCTTCACCCTTTACTACAATTTGGTAAATTTTTGTAAAATTGTAAGATCGGGATAAGGCAAGGGCAGTGGAAGATATAAAAACAAAAGCCAAAATTGCCAAAAACAAAAAATGGTCTTTTTTGGTAAGTAAATTCATTGCAGCTTATTTTGAAGAGTCTTCTTCGGTTTGCGAGAATCTAAAGTCGACCCGTTCCATATCTCTCGGGAAAAGCGATGCTTCACGAACATTTTTAAGTCCTAAAATATGCATTGTTATCCTCTCAGCCCCAAATGCAAATCCTCCAAGAGGAGGCATTCCATATTTATAAGCTTGCAAGTAAAGTTCTATATTTTTAGGTGTTATCCCCCATTCTTTGACATGTTCCATTAGCGTCTGATAATCGTGAATTCTACGGCCACCTGTCATCCATTCAGTCCCCCTTCCAATTAAATCAAAACCTTGATTAAATTCGGGGTCCTCCGGATCCGGGTATGTATAAAACGGTCTTGCCTTTGTAGGATAATGGCTTACAAAGACGAGATCGGAGCCTTTTTCTTCCAGAGACCATTTGCAAATTTCGCGTTCGTCTTCGGGGGCCAAATCTTTTTCTTTACGGCAGTCTCTTCCTGTTCTTTTATAAATTATTTCTTGAGCCTCTCTCAACTTAATTATCGGAATGCTTTTTGAAACTTTAGGGATCGTAGCTCCCCACATTTCAAGTTCTTTCGCACATTTTTCAGCAACTTGATCTAAAACAAATTTGATCGTATATTCAGCCATTTCCTTTACCTCTAAGTAATCTTCAATAAAACCAAACTCAGCGTCCAAACTTACGACTTCGGTTAAATGGCGCGTGGTAACACTTGGTTCGGCCCTAAATACTTTATTGACACTGAAAACTCTTTCAAAAATGCTTACCAGTAGTGATTTGTACAGTTGTGGGCTTTGAGCTAAATAAGTCTTATGTCCAAAATAATCTACTTCAAATATTTCTGCTCCACCCTCGGGGGCCGAGGAAATTATCGATGGCGCTTGAAATTCAAAAAAATCTTTTGCCTGCAATGCTCTTCTGAATGAATCGATTACCACCTCCTGAACTTTGAATATTGCCTTTATCTTGGGGTGTCGCAAAGTGAGACTTCTAAAATCCAAGAGCGTGGGAAGTTCAAGGTTCAAGTCTTCTGTTCCTATATCAAAAGGCAACTCTGCGGATTTGCTGATTATTTTCAATTCCTCGATCTGGACCTCAACCTTTCCCGTTTTTAGATTTTGATTTATTAACTTTTCGGGTCTTTCAGCAATGGATCCAATTATTTCGACAACAGATTCAGATGATACTTTTTCGAGATCCTTGCCAACACATTGGACTATGCCACTCCTATCTCTTAGATCAAGGAAAGTAATCTTTCCATGATCACGGATAGCATTTACCCAGCCTGCAAGTCGAACCTTGTCACCTATCTTCTTTGGTGTTTCACAAATTAATATTCTTTCCATATATTTCATTCTACAACAAAAAACTCGCCTCTATCCCGTAGATTACGGTACAGGGGCGAGTCTCCTCGCGGTGCCACCCTTATTTATAACTCTCTAAAACTACAAGCTCCGGTGCGTCACTACCATCATCGCTTCCAGACCCAGTATATAGGAAAATATTAATCTGTCAAACTACCATACTTATATTCAGCTCTTGACCAGGGGGTCAATATTTGTAAAAATACATGATTATTATGAAAATTTCGCCTTGCGCCAAGATGGTCACAATTAACCTCTTTACTTAGGGGGTTGTATATTTTGGCTTAGTTTACAAACCTCTTAATAAAAGAGGTTTTTTTTAGTCCAAAAAAAGATATGTAAAATGAAAAACGAAAGACAAAAAAGCGAATTGGAGTCTGCGATCGAAACACTGGCCTCCCGTGGCATTAACACTTCCGATTACACATTCAGGCTGGAGGAAATGGAAATATTCGATCCAAACCTAAAAACCTGGGTTACAAAAACATTTCTCGTAAAAGAGAAGGTGGATTGTGAAGTTAGATACCCAATCCAAAAAAATGCTTAGTTGGCATGTCGTAAATCCCTAATTTTCAACTGAATAGCAGACCTCCCATTCCAAACATTTTCTTCTAGATGATAAACAATGTTAATGTTTGAATCTGCCCCTGTTTTTAGTTTTGAGTAAATTTCTCCCCCACCAAAAAATATCGAGTCAAAAATATGTTCATTCTGTTTTAGTTTAAGTTTAAGATGTTTTGAGTCCCTCCCCACAGTTTTGACTGAGATAATTTCTACATTCTTACTCACAAAAATTGGTGATGGATTTCCGAGTCCTGAAGGTTCAAATTTTTTAACCCATTCGACAAGCTCAGGGTTGATTTTTCCAAAATCAAGTTCTAAGTCTATTTTAAGTCTTCTTTGAAGTAGCTCTTCTGTCAACATTCCTTTTGCCAGTTTGTTCAAACGATGGGAAAACTCAGGAATATTTTCAGTTTTTATAGAAAAACCGGCAGCCATTGGGTGTCCCCCTCCTTCGATATACAAATCTTCAAATTTTCTAATTGACTCGATAATATTAAATCCGGAAATCGACCTGGCCGAGGCCTTAGCCACACCTTCTTTTATCGACAAAACGATTGCAGGCCTGTAAAACTCTTCCACCAATTTTGCCGCCGCAAGACCAATCACACCCTCGTGATAACTTTCATCAGCCAAAATAATTACTGATTGTTTTTCAATCTCGGCAAAAGACTTTTTGGCATGCAAAACTACTTCGTCAACAATTTTTTGTCTATCGGAATTGGTTCTTCCGATATTTCCTGCAATTTCCTTAGCTTTTACTTTATCCTTTGTACACAAAAGCCGTAAAGATTCCAGTCCGTGTTTAAGACGCCCCATCGAATTTATTCTTGGGGCAATCAGAAATCCAATTTCATAGGTTCCGACATTTTCCCTTTCTATTCTTCCTTCTTCAAATAAACTCAAAAGCCCCGGTCTTCTTGTATTTCTCAATTCTTCCAAGCCGTGTTTGACGATTGATCTGCTTGGCCCGGTAAGCGGAAGCTGGTCGGCTACTGTTCCAATAGCAGCGAGTTGTAGTCGTTCCCCAATCTTAAATCTTGAATCATCAATCTTAAATCTTTTAACGATTTCTCTTGCAAAAAACCACGCCACCGCAGAGCCTCCAATTTGAGTTGTATAAATAAGTGCCAACGGTTTTGGTTTTATTTTCCCTTGCTGATGGTGATCAGAAATTATCATATCGATCCCCATATTCTTGACCTCGTCAACCTTTTTTCCGGCGGTGATTCCGTGATCAACTGTAATAATCAGCTTAAGCTTAGGGTCTTCTTTTTTAAGGCGTGCAACACTTTCCAGATTTAAGCCATATCCCTCCGAAAATCTTTCAGGAATGTGGGGAAGAACAAAAATTCCCAGGGCATGCAATGTTTCCCACATTGTGGCAGTCCCCGTGATTCCATCTGCATCGTAGTCACCGTAAACAATTACATGTTCATCTTTTGCTTTTGCCTGTTTTATTCGTTTTACTGCTTTACTAATTTCTAACTTACTAATGCCTAATTCATCAATTTTTATTTCCATAGGATCTACGGGTTCAAAAAACTCCTTTTTTTGTTTTTCCGTCTTTATTCCGCGATTTTTGAGAAGCACTCCAATTATCTCTTTTTCTCCTTTGACCCTATTTTTATTTAATACTTCCCATCTTTTAGTTTGGTTAGTCATATAGTCATATTAAAACAAAATGCCAGTTTTGGCATTTTGTTTGGTAAGCATAGAATTCCTATATATCGAACTCAAAACACATATCTTCAAAGCCGTCATTTTGTTTTGAGTTTGCTATAACTAGGATGAGTATATGATACTTCGTGTCATATTTCAGCGTTCAATTCAGTTAACAACAAGTTATTACATTCTTGAATGCTGATATAATGGTATTTGAATGAAAATCGAGCTCCCAAAATCGGTTCAGGAAATATTAGATAAATTCGACAAAGCCGGATACGAAATCTATGTTGTGGGGGGCGCCGTTCGTGATTTATTAATGGGAAAGATAACGAACGACTGGGATTTTACAACCAATGCAACACCTGAGGAAATTTTAAAAGTTGTTCCGGGTGGTTTATACAACAATGAGTTCGGCACCGTTTTTACTCCAAATCCGGACGAATCAGACAAACCCCATGAAATAACAACATTCCGGTCTGAGGAAGGTTACGAAGACTTTCGCCATCCTACAAAAATAGTTTGGGGAAAAAAACTTGGAGATGATTTGTCGCGTCGCGACTTTACGGTAAATGCAATGGCATTCCAGAGTGAAAGAGTGAAAGAGTCTAAGAGTGTAAGTAAAAAAACTTCTACTCTTACACTCTCCAGCTCTTATACTCTTATTGACCCATTTAATGGGCAAAAAGACATTGAGTCTAAACTTATTCGGGCAGTTGGCGATCCTGATATGCGATTCAACGAAGACGCCCTGAGAATGATGCGTGCAGTAAGAATTGCAGCAGAACTCGGGTTCTTAATTGAGGAAAATACTTTCGAAGCAATTAAGAAAAATGCCCCGTTAATTAATAAAATTGCCAAAGAAAGGGTTAAGGAAGAACTTTTTAAATTGATCGCTTCCCCTAACCCGTACGACGGAATGCTTCTTTTTAGAAATTCCGGACTTATGCAGGAAATTTTGCCTGAACTAGAAAAGTGTTTTGGTGTTGAGCAAAAATCTCCGGGTCGCCACCATATATATGATGTAGGCACTCATTTATTGATGGCACTCAAATTTTGTAAAAGTGATGATACAGTTACCCGATTTGCCACATTAATTCACGATATTGGTAAGCCCCAAACATACAGAAAGTTGGAAAACGGAACCATTACTTTTTACAACCACGAAATGGTGTCCACTAAGATTGCTGAAAGCATCGCTGACAGGCTTAGATTTTCTAAAAAGGAAAAGGATAAATTTATTGTATTGGTTAGATGGCATCAGTTTACAGTTGACGAACATCAAACAGACTCAGCAATTAGAAGGGTGCTCAGAAACGTGGGTCTGGAAAATATGGATGATATGTTGGCTCTAAGAGTTGCAGACAGATTGGGCGGAGGTGCGAGAGAAACTTCGTGGAGGCTTGAAGAATTCAAGGCTCGTTTGGTTGAAGTTCAAAAACAACCATTTTCAATTAAAGATTTAAAAATTAATGGCAACGATGTAATGAAAGAATTGAAGCTTAAACCGGGACCTGGGGTTGGAAAAATTTTGAGTGATCTTTTTGAAAAAGTTGTAAATAAAGAAATTGAAAACAATAAATCAACTTTGATTAAGAAAGTTAAAGAAATTGAAAAACTGAGCGAATAGATTCAATATTTAGTATATATGAGCACTACAACATATTTATCAACATTGTCCCATCCTTTGATATGGAAAAAGTATGCTGAAGTCGCATGTCTTACCAAGTTGGGACTGTGGGGTGATTTTGAAGTCCGTTTTCCGCTTAAGACACAACAATATATCGATGTAGTGGCATTTGACTTGGCCAGAACAGCAAAAGAAGCCGGTGAAAAAATCGGAAGCGCGCATTATAAAAAATTCCGGACAGATAAAACAAGATTGACTCCAGAAGAAGTAGATGATGTATGGTTAGCTGTACGACTCGAAATGCAGGGAAAATTAAATGAAGAATACGGCACGGAACAAAAAAGCTTTCTTGTCCCAGGCGCAGAAGAAATTACAATAGACAGACTGGTACCAATAAGTGAGGATGCTAAGAGAATTATGAACGATGTTTCAAAAGAGAAAATTGAGAGTGAGCTTAACGAGGCGAAGTTGAGGTTAACCAAAGACAACTTCTGGCAAAACCTGAGAACCACCGCTTGGGCTCACTGGGAAAAAGAATTTGATTTATTCAAAGCAGATGATCCTGCCCG
This sequence comes from Candidatus Woesebacteria bacterium, assembly GCA_016432365.1. Taxonomy (GTDB): domain Bacteria; phylum Patescibacteriota; class Microgenomatia; order UBA8517; family UBA8517; genus GWB1-39-10. The sequence continues at coordinate 344,234 of CP066686.1, read as the reverse complement.
CGATATTTCTAAAAAATAATTTCTTCAATTTTTACACTTACTCCAAAGTCCTAAATTGTTTTCCTTTGCATATTTTTCCGATTCAAAAAACCGATCTTTTAACTTAATATCCGGCGGGACGGTCTCGACTTTGGCAAACCCTTTCTTGACCAACTCATCATTCACCATCTGATCGCCGATGTATACATATCTTAAGAGTCTGTCATATTTATCAGTTTCACTGACATCTTTTTCCAACTTTACAAATTTCCCTAAAACTAGTTTTTCATTTTCAGCTTTCGCTTCTTCTGAATAACATTGCACGATTGGATACACCTCGGAGGTGTCCATTCCTATATATCTTACTTTTCGACCTCCTTCGATCTCAATAGTATCCCCGTCATAAACACGAATAACTTTTGCGTAAGTAAAGTTAGAGTGAAGAGCTAAAAACGGAGAAGGTGAAGGAGCAACTTGAATAATACCTTTATATTGGAACGAGATAACTATTAATGCAATTAAAATTAACACCAATCCAAAAAAAATAAATTTTTTCACTTTTGCTATTAGCTTTTCGCTTTTAGTTTTTTTTGAATCTCATCCCAGGTAACGAGAATAGGGACAGCCACAAAAGGAGAAGAATACGTTCCCGATATTGTTCCGACTAAAAGTGCCACTGCAAACCATTTTGTAGTTTCTCCGCCCATGAGTATTAATGCAACCAACATAAACATAATTGTAAAAGAGTTGTTAATAGACCTAACCATTGTTTCCGATAATGCTAAATTGGCAAGTTCTTTTAAATCTGCCCCGGATTTTTTTTGAAGCTCCCGGATTCTGTCGTATACAACAATTGTGTCATGAACTGAGAAAGAAATAATAGTTAAGAGTGCGGTTACAAAAAGAAAATCAATTTCGGCCCCAAAAAAGTGACCAAAAATCGAATAAACTCCGATTACAACCAAAGCATCGTGGAAGGTAGCAATGGTTGCGCTAACTCCGAATTTAATACTTTTAAATTGATAGGCAATCCAAAAAAGAATCGCGGATGTTGATATAAGCAGTCCGTATATTGTTTTCTTAACAAGTTCCGGCCCAATTGTTGGCCCTACTGTCTCCAACCTTTCTTCAATCGCACCTTGATTTTTAAAATCAGCTCTAATCTTTTCAAGATCCTCGTTTTTCAAGGTTCCATATCTTTCGATCTTCTTTTGGCCATTATTTAACCTATACTCAATCAGAGTTCCCCCTTTAAAATCCAATCCAAACTTTAATCCCCAATTTAAAACGCTTAATATTCCGGCAACTATTACAACTACAGAAATAGATAAAAACAAAAGCCGATACTTCATCCAGTTCATATTAGTTTTTTGTTTCACTCCTTTCGTTGATAAACACTCTTAATAAATTTCTCGAGACAAATATTCCTGTAAACAAGCTTATTGCGATTCCGAGAGCAAGTGTTATCGCAAATCCCCGAACCGGACCTGATGAAGGAAGAATTGACCAATCCAGCGGATTCCAAAGAATAAAACAGGTAACAAGAGTTGCAATGTTTGCGTCACGTATTGAATCCCAAGCGCGACCAAAAGAAGTTTCCAGAGCATCGGGAATTGACCTTATCAATTTTTCTTCTTTAAATCTTTCAAATATAAGGATGTTGCTGTCCACCGCCATTCCGATTGAAAGCATGAATCCAGCAATTCCGGGAAGAGTTAATGTAATCGGGATTAATTTATATAGAGCAAGAGTTATCACACCAAAAACAATAAGCCCCACATCAGCAACTAATCCAAGTTTTCCATAACTCAGAAACATAAACAGGGCCACCATGGATATTCCCACAAATCCGGCCAGAACACTCTGATTAACCGATTCTGCTCCCAAGGTTGCGCCTATTGTTGTTTCTTGTACGAGTTTCACCGGAACAGGAAGGACACCGCCATTAAGTTGTAGCGTTATTTTTTTAGCTTCTTCAATTGTAAACGACCCTGAAATCTGGGCCTGTCCACCAATTATTTTCTCCGATACAACGGGTTGAGAAAGAATTGTATTATCTAAAACTATTGCTACCGGTTTTCCAACATTTCTACCTGTTATCTCTTCAAATTTTTTGGCGCCAGAGTCTGTAAACTGTAAAGAAATCGCAGGCTTCCCTGTCTGATTATCAAATTGCACTGTTGCAGTCTTTAGGTCCGCACCGGTCAGGTCTGTCGGTATGAATTGTGCCGATGCTGACGCGACTTTTGTTGCGGGCACTTCCATTACCTCATAGAAGCTAAGCTGAGCTGTTTGCCCAATAATGTTTATTGCTTCTTTTGAATCAGAGATGCCCGGAAGTTCAACTATTATCCTATCCTTTCCCTCAAAATTTGATGTTTGTACGGTCGCCTCAGAAACTCCCGATGGATTAACCCTTCGTTCTATCACACCGCGAAGTGAATCTAACGCTGTTGATTTTTTGTCGTTGGGTATCTGAGTTAAATCGGCCTCGAATACCAATTGCGAACCGCCAGCCAGGTCCAGCCCCATTTTAAGATCAAACTTTCTTGAAAATGTAAAACTTCCTATCTTGAGATACAAGTCAGGTCTTTTAATGTTTTTCCCGAAAATAGAAAAGTTGGGAGGCAAACTTATATAAGTTGTGACTAATGTTAGTATAAATATGAAGCTAATTAACCAAATCTTCTTCATCGCCAATAATCATAACACGGGACCCCCCTAAAATCCCACCCAAGAATGGGTCGCGTCTCTTCTTTCTAAAATCGAGTTCCTCCCTGCTCATAACGGTATAGTTAATTTCTTTACCCCGTTTACTTTCCTCTACACGGATTATTGAGGCAAGCTCCGGAAGGACAATATCTCCAACAATCAATATATCAACGTCTTCGTCCCTTTTTCTATCTTTAATTCGTACAAACTTACCAGAAAACATGATAAAAGAAATTTTGCCGATTTTGTTTCTATTTTCTATCAAAGCTTTACCCAAACCTGTAGTCTTAGCAACAATTGATATCAAGTCACCATAAAAAGGATGGTCGGGACGGGGAAAATAATAGACTCTGTTTCCCCTCGGCTCTTTTTTTAAAATCCCATCCTTCTCCAATTTGGTTAACTCACGCCTCACAGCATTTATCTCTTCGTCAGTTTCGCGCACAATTCCACGGACATGATAAAGCTCCTTTAAATTGGAGTAAAAGAGCTCCAAAATTTTTATTCTGACTTTTGAAGTAATGATGTCACTAAAATTAGCCATTCGTTTTACGGGGCAGGTTAATATGTGACAGGGTTCCCTATCGGCAACACTTCAACCCAAGTAGTACCGCGGACCATTTTAATCTCTTTCCCATTTGTATCATAAAATACCTCTCTGTCAAGAGCGGAGGCTTTGGACCAGGTTCCTTGTATTGCTTCGCCATTCTGAAAAACAATAGCCTTACCTGTACCAATTACCTGGTAGAACATGTGATGCTCCGTATCTAGTGGTCCAGTTTCTTTAACAAACATCACAGCCACGTTAGTAGCCGTTAGCTGGGGCTTATCAAACTCCCAATCGATGTGTTCCTTTCCACCATTGAAACGCTTATAAGAGTTCGATGTAGAGTTGTATTTCCACTCCACATCATAACCTGGCATGCTTTCCCAAAAATTAAACTTAATATCTGTTGCCGATGCAGAAGCTGCCGTCTTTCCGTCCTGAAAAGGCCATTTTTTGAACCCTTGTGTCCAAGGTGTACCATTTTTGTCCTTGAATCCAAGCCCTCTTTTGTCCGCCTCTTGCCAAATAAGATCCAGGTCCGCAACAACAGAATGTTCCCAAGCGGCAGGAGTACCTCCCAAGCGGTATTGGTTCCGTGCAACCATCGGAAAACCAATGTTGTAACCACCATCCAAACGATTACCCATTGTGCCACCCTGCCACCCCAATTTATCAAAAAGGGTAAGAGCATTGACGGTAGGATCTATCTCTGACCTTGGTTTTACCCCTCCGGGGCATGTATTACAAATGTTGTTTGCTTCACCTTGGTGCAAATACAACGGGCTTTTCCCATAACCAGCGGCCAAATTAATGAAATAAACTCGAGCACTACGTAGAGGAGCTGTTTTGACGTCTTCTGCCACAGCTGCACAATAAAAGACTGCTGCAAACCTGGTTATTCCACCTTCAGCTACGGCCTCGTAAACTACATCCGCACGCGAAAGCCCGGATTCCGGACGTGCATCTACATGATTTTCGATCATTTGGATGATCGGTCGTCGACTATTCCAAACATCGGCTTCAGGTTTTGTATATTTCTGACCATTTATAGGACACTCTTCTGTTTTAGGAAGACTTAAGTTGAATTTTGACTTTTGAGCCACTTTATTTATCACCTTTCCAACGCTTTTAGGGGAAATCAAATAAAAAACGAGAAGACTAAGTCCTACAGAAATCAGAAAAAGTCCAATAAAGCTTGCGGTCAATATAAACTTCTTTGAACTTAAAACATCGCTAAATTTCTTGAATTTATACATATTTATTTATTTTTTTGAGCACCAGCCAGAGCCTTTTTCTCATCGACTGATAACTCAAAACTGCTTTTACCTTTCTTAATGTCCTTCATATACACTCTTGTCCTATCTCTTGTATGAAGGCTAGTAATTATTATACCTGTATCTTCACCATCTAAAATAGCCAAACTAAAGCTATGGTCTCCACCAAGCTCTCTAAACGGATTGAACCTGACAATAAAAACCTTTTGGATATGACGCTTTCCATCTTCTTCTAAAGAAGATATTCTCTTGGCAATTTCTGCGATCTTAATTCCATTTTCCTCTTCTTTCGAAATTACCTTTTCTAAAACCTTTTTGAGATCGGTCACACCTACACCCTTTGTAAGCTTATTAAAAAGAGCAAATATTTTATAAACAACCAAACTGATTCCCAACAACCAAACCGCTAGAATTGTGTAAAACAAAAAAAACTGTGTTTGCATTGGGATTTGTAAGGGCAAGTAAAGTTGAGTAACAATGATACTCTGTTTGAACAGAATCATTTTTGCATCTTGAAAAGTAAGTGTCAAGGAGATAGATTCCAGATATGGCAGTTCACCGAACAAGAAAAAACAAAGAGAACCCTCACTACAATTTTTTGTACTCTTGGCAACCCTCTGAGCCTCATGTCAAGAGGGAATCGAATTTACCGGAAAAAACATCCAAGGCTGGTCAAGGCTACACGAAAAGGGCCAATCTTTTGGCTAAAGACGACGGCCAGCCCAGAATCAAAAAGGGCATAATTAAGAGCCTGGTCACAGTTAGCTTCATCTTGATCCTGGAAGTAGTAGTATACTTAGCCTTGCACCGAGCTAAGCTCGGTTTGCCCTAAGACTGGAGGTGAGAAATTTATGATGTATTGTGTAAAGTGCCGCGCCAAGAGAGAAGGAAAAGATGCTCAAGAGGTTACCATGAAGAATGGAAAAAAAGCCACGAAAGCAGTTTGTGAAGTTTGTGGCACAACCATGTTCAAAATCGGAGGCAAATAACCTTGGATTTGGACACTTAAAGCAAAAGGGCACCCACCCAGTGGTAGGGCCCCTTTTGTGTTCCCTACTATGAATATTGATAAAGTCTTCAGATTATTTAGAAAGAATTACACAGAGATTCCCCTGGAAGTTTTCGGTAACGATCCATATGAAACTTTAGTCTCTACTGTAATGTCTGCCAGAACCAATGACACAACAACCCTCTCTGCCGCAAATCGTCTATTCGCAAAGGCAGGAAACTTTGTCGAATTAGATAAATTGAACCAACTTGAAATTGAGAAACTGGTATATCCGGTTGGGTTCTACAAGACCAAGTCCAAGCATCTCAAGGGGCTTTCAAGGATCATTCTTACAAGGCATGGCGGCAAGGTTCCAAAAACGAGGGAAGAGCTGATGACGCTCCCTGGTGTTGGTAGAAAAACTGCAAATCTGGTTTTAAATAGGGCGTTTGGAATCCCGGCAATTGCAGTTGATACTCACGTCCATAAAATTAGCAATCTACTTGGGTGGGTTCATACAAAAACTCCAGAGCAAACCGAACGTGAATTGATAAAAATATTACCCAAAAAATATTGGCCGGATACAAATCGATTGTTTGTCAGTATTGGCCGACAACTTACTTCAAAGAAAAAGTTGGAAGAGTTTTTGAGAAAAGAAAAATTGATTTAGTAAGCCGCAATTGCTACCCCAAATCCAGACTGGGCATAGATGCAACCAAATGAGTATTCCCCACCCGTTAACAACTTTTTATGCCCCAGTGTATTGAACCAAAGGTCGACCGCGTTTTGTGGAGATGTAGCCCCTGATACTAAAAATTCCGACATATCATATTCCTCAAAAATCCATTTTAAATCAGGTCTATCGGTTGGCAGTTTAGAAAAACCTTCGTGCCCATCGAGCTTGTCAAGCTCTAAAATTTGATTCAAACGAATAGAGGCTATTGTACACAGTTCGTCCTTTTGTTTTAGAGGGTTAACACCGTGTTCGACTCTGCTTTTATTAACTGCGTCCCAAAGTTGGGGGCCACCCCAGGCAATAGGAGCTGGTTGAGTTCGATGAACCGGAGAGGTTGTTGCTGATGGCTTGGAGGTCGAGGAAACTTTGTCCGACAATAATTTTTGATACTCTTCAACTGCACCATTCCAACCATAGCCATATCCTTGAGCATAACCGGTCAAAAATACGGTTAGCATAACAACAAGGAATGTAAAAACCAAAACAATATTGCTAAAAACTTTGGCGATGATTAACGCTGCTTTAGTCATATAGAATAGTCATCCATTCGACTACGCTCAGGATTCTTATTCTGAAAACAGAATAGTCACAGGTCCGTCTAACAGTGCTTCTATTTGCATGTAATCCCCAAAACTCCCGGTCTCTACATCGACACTAAGTTCGCGCAATTTTGAAATGAGGTATTCATATAATTTTTTGGCCTTCTCTGGCTCTTCGGCATTGATAAATGACGGCCTGTTTCCACCTTTGGTGTCGGCATATAGCGTAAATTGGGAAACAACCAGAATCTTGCCTCCGACTTCGTTTATCGATTTATTCATTTTCTCTTGATCGTCGCTCATTACTCTTAATTTTGACAGTTTATCGGCCAGCAGTTTAACAGCTTCGTTTGTATCCCCTTTTTTAAAGCCCACAAGTACAAATAAACCTAATCCAATCTCCCCAACTGTTTTTTTATCAGACACGCGAACAACCTTAGCTTTTTTAACTCTTTGAACTACTAATTTCATATTGATATTTTACACGAGTTTCGCAGTTTAGTTAAACATAACGGTGTCGTCCCTGCGAAAGTGGGAACTATATTGAAGTCTGTTAACTTTTCTTTGGAAAAAAGGTCGGATAGTTTGCTACAAGGTCCGCCAAATATCCATCCAGTCCATATCTGAAAACCTCCGAACTCTTAATATTGACTGGATTTCCTAAATCCTGGGTAACACTAACCAAATAACTGGTGTCGTTTTTACTCGGCTCGGGTTGTGTAGAACCTACAAAGATTGAATCGTTATATAGGGCTAAGCTAAATTCTGTGAACCTCTGAGAATCGTCCTCGGAAACAAGTCTTGTTTCTATACCCGTATTAACAATCGTTCTAACATCTTCATCTTTTAAACTAACAGCAGACAATATTTTTTTGCCAAGTGCTTCTGCGGTATCATGTTTTTCTACAGGGATACTTGCGTTGTAACCTCTTACAAGTTTATAAGCAATCCTCAGATCAAACGCTTTTGCAACACCCTCCAAAGCATTATCAATTTTTAAAAAATTCCAATAATACAAACATCTATCCAATGTTTTAATAAGTGTTTCTTTTTTCACTTCCACTCCTGCTTTTCGATCTCTTGAAAAGATCGCTCTGTGTTCTCTGCCCGTCAACGCTCTACTTGTTCTTGACATCCATTGAGGAATTTCTATTTCAGAAGTCATATAGTTTGCAGTCTATTCGTGGAGATTGTAAAAGTCAACATTATTTATTCAGTTTTTGGTCTGTATTGAAGCGCTTCTGCTATGTGGGTTGAGGAGATCTCTTTTTTCCCTGCCAGGTCAGCTATAGTCCTAGCAATTTTGATAACTTTGAAATAACTGCGGGCGGAGAGGTCCATTGTTGCAACAGCACTGGTGAGAATTACACGACAATCTTCCGATAAATCACAAAATTCTTTAACATTGCGCGTACTCATCTCTGAATTGGATTTTAATTTGGTTCCTTCAAAGCGTTTCAACTGCATATCGCGTGCTTTTTGTACCCGTTTTTGTATCTCTTTTGAACACTCAGCTTTTCCTTTTTCACTTTTCGATATTAGCTTTTGTGTTTCTACCGACGGAACATCTATGTGAATATCAATTCTATCTAAAATCGGGCCGGAAATTCTGTGTTGATAGCGTGAGATGTTCCCCGGCAAACAAGTACACGCGCGCTTAGTGTCGCCAAAATATCCACATGGGCAGGGATTACTGGCGGCAACCAGAAGAAAATTGGCAGGATAAGTTACGCTTCCCTTGGCCCTAGAGATTGACACAACTGAATCTTCCATTGGTTGTCGGAGCGACTCCAAAACGTTTCTGGGAAATTCGGGAAATTCGTCCAAAAATAAAACTCCACGGTGGGCCAAAGAAATCTCTCCTGGCATGGGATTTGTCCCCCCTCCGATTAAACCAATCCGGCTTGTAGTGTGGTGCGGACTTCTAAAAGGACGTTTTGTAATTATCGATTCACCTTCGGGAAGATTTCCGGTTATAGAATAAATTTTTGTTACTTCCAAAGCTTCGTCTTCCGTTAGGGTTGGCAAAATCCCGGGTAAGGCGCGTGCCAGCATTGTTTTACCTGATCCCGGTGTACCTTTCATAAATAAATTGTGATTTCCTGCAGCCGCTATTTCCATCGCTCTTTTGGCTTGTTCTTGTCCTACAACTTCGGAAAAATCAAATTCCGCCTCTCTTACGACCAGAAGTTTTTTAAGACTAATTTTTGGTGCTGGATCGATTTCAACTGTCTTATGAAAGTAACGTACCAATGTCAAAAGTGAATCAATTGCATAAACTTCAACTCCCGGCACAACCGCCGCCTCAGTTTCATTTACTTTTGGAACAAAAACACGCTTCATTTCTTTAATTCTGGCCAAATACGTCATAGGTAAAATTCCGTTTGTATGACGCAGGCTTCCATCAAGAGACAGTTCACCAAAAAATAATGCATCGTCAATTTCAGGGGCAATTTGGCCTGAGGCAACTAAAATTCCAAGCGCAATTGGGAGATCATATGCAGGTCCGGCTTTTGGCAAGTCTGCAGGAGCCAAATTTACCGTAATTCTATTTATAGGAAAATCTGCACCTGAATTTTTTATCGCGCTCCTTACTCTTTCTTTGGATTCCTCAACAGCTTTATCCGGCAGACCAACAATAGTAAAACTTGGAAGCCCTTGTTCCGCAACGTCAACCTCAACATCAACTAGTGTAGCGGTAAGACCTACGGTTGCGCCGGAAGTAATTTTGGCAAGCATTGTGGTGTATTAGTATCAATATATCAGAACTCAGTGATACAATACACTTAGGCATTTGAAGAAAAAACTCAAATACAAAAGAGTGCTTCTGAAACTTTCCGGAGAATTGTTTGGTGAAAAAGACGGAAAAGGGATTGGCTTTGAAAACTTCGAAAGGATAGCTCTACAAATATGTGACATTTGGAAAAAGACCGGTGTTGAACTGACAATAGTTGTAGGTGGCGGAAATATTTTCAGAGGCAGAGAAAGGTCGACAAATGTGGATGAAGCTGCCGCGGACTATATTGGGATGTTGGGAACAATAATAAACGGTATTGCTCTTCAGGACGCATTGGAGCGAACCGGTGCACCAACCAGAATGATGACAGCCTTTGAGATCAAGTCGGTGGCCGAACCATATATTAGAAGGCGTGCCATGAGACACATCGACAAGGGGAGAATTGTGATATTCACGGCCGGAACCGGAAATCCATTCTTCACCACAGACAGTGGGGCTGCCCTACGTGCAATAGAAATGCACTGCAACGTAATTTTAAAGGCCACAAATGTCGACGGAGTATATTCGGAAGATCCAAAAATTAATCCAAACGCAACATTTTACGATAAATTAACATACCAAGAGGCAATAGAGAAAAATCTAAAGGTGATGGACGCGACAGCTTTTGCATTATGCCAAAAACATAACATGCCAATAATAGTCTTCAATATTAAAGAATTGAAAAATCTCGACAAAATTCTTCAGGGAGAAAAAACGGGAACTTTAGTTTCCTAGATGGTTATAGTAGAATAGCCTATAATACCATTGATTCTTTGGGGTTATTCTGCTATACTAGTTTCACTCTAGAGAAAGGATGATCGCCCCACGTCGCCGCAAGGCTATGAGGGGAGGAAAGTCCAGGCAGCAGAAAAGCAGGGTGCCAGGCGTAAGCCTGGGATATGTTCCGCAAGGAATGTAGCCAGTTAGAGCCACAGAGACTATGTCGATTTTCTTACCCTAAAGGTAGGGAAAAACGAGTGAAAAGAGGCAATCCTCCCCGCTGCAACCTCCGAAAGGAACGTTACAGGAGCTTTACCAACGGCTCGAGTAATCGAGCCACGTTCCGAAGTTCGAGGGCGTTAGATGGATGATCGTCAAACCCTGAAATTTGTTCAGGGCCTAACAGAACCTGGCTTACTACTCTCTAGAGTATATAAAATCCCACTTTCGTGGGATTTTTTATGGATAACGAGTAGCAAGATTTGCTTACTACTCTCTAGAGTACGATTTACCCCTCCATAAGGAGGGGTTTTTCGTATCGTGCACTAGAGAGAAGCCAAGACATTTGAGCGTAGCGAAAATGGCTTACTACTCTCTAGAGTACAAAAATCCCGCACATGCGGGATTTTTTGTGGATATCTAATCTTTCACAAGATACTCTTGTGCCAAAACCTGAAGCGTGATTACAAAAGGTACGGAGATTATCATTCCCACTACACCAGCCAGTCTTTCTCCTATCGCAAACGCCAAAAGAATAATAATCGGAGAAACCCCAACTGACTTTCCCATTATTTTCGGAACAAATACATAATTTTCAAGTTGTTGAACTAGTATCGCCATGATCACAACACCAAAACCCGTAACAGGGGAAATCCCAAAACCAATTAAAACTCCGGGGATTGCCGCAACAAGTGGCCCTAAATAAGGGATAACTTCGAATAAACCTGCAAGAATTGCCAACGGCAGTGCAAAAGGCATTCCTAAAATTGTTAACCCAATATAATTAAGCAAACCAACAAGGAACATTAAAGTGAGCTCACCCCTGGCCCAGCCTCCCAACTTTCCTTCAAGCCTAGCCAAAAGATCAACCAGCTTCCCTGCTTTCTCTGTGCCAAAGAAAAGTCCAAGTTGCTCATCCAGCTTGTTTCTGGAAAGAAGCAGATAAAAAGTAAAAACTAACACTGCCAAAACTGATACTACATTCGCCAAAAGGCTTGCCCCAAATACAAGAAGCTGTCCCGGAATACTGCCCACCCTCGTCAAAAACTCGCGATTTACTTCTGAACTAACCACTGGAGGTATACCCAATTGAGAAATATAGCCCGGAAGCGAATTTGCAAAATTCGTTGTCTGCTCTACAAGCGGCGGGGCCAGGAGTGCAATAATTCCACCTAAAAGCCCCAAGATCAAAACATAAGATGAAAGAATAGCGATACCTCTTGGAATCTTGAAAGACGCCAATCTGGTAACAAAAGGGTCAAGAATTGTAGTAAAGAGGAGCGCGATAAAAAGCTGTAAAAGCAGATCTTTAATGTAAAAAAGAAACCACAAAAAAATCAGAAAGAAAACTGAAAAAATTATTGTTTTATGAGAGATCTCGATTTTACGTGGCATATTATGCCTGATTATACCATTTTTGGATCAAATTTTCCACATTATTTGGATATTCGGGATCAGTTATATCGAACCATTTTATTCTATCGTCTTTTTTGAACCAAACCATCTGCCGTTTGGCATACTGCACCTCGTCCCTGGCCCACTCTGTAAGTATGGTGTCTTCAGACACATCTCCTTCAAAATAGTCCCGCCACAACCCATATCCCATGGCCATCATAGCCTGATCATCCCAACTGACACCGTTCTTTAACAAATTCTCGATCTCCGTTTTTATCCCCTTGTCTACCCTATCTATTACCCTCTTCACTATTTTTCTATCTACAAATTCCTTGGGAGCAGTCAAACCGACATACATAACATCAAAATTATTTCCGATCGTGTGATGGGCGGAAGGTGGGGTTTTTTTTGTTAGTTGGTATTGCGCGATTTCGATAGCTCGTATTAAACGTCTAGGGTTTCTTTTATCGGAAGAGTTTAACGAACCCGCTTTAAGAGAATCTAGTTGAGAAAGATTTTCGTAAAGTTCATCCGCGGTTTTCCCTTCCAAGTTCTTTCGAAGTTTATTATTCTTTGGCACAGACGCCGTACCAATTCCGTCGATGACTCCTTTTATATAAAGGCCGGTTCCACCGACCAATATCGGAAGTTTACCTCTTATGGAAATATCATCAATAATACGATGTGCAATTTTGAGATATTGGGCAACACTGAACTCCCCCTTTGGGTCTGCAAGGTCATATCCCCATACAGGAACGTCTTCTATTTTATAGAAGCCGCCCAATTTTAAATTATTAATTATTAATTTTGAATTAACGGGCAAATCTTTACCCGTTCCTATATTCATCATCTTGTAAACTTGACGTGAATCAGCAGAAACAATTTCCCCATTCAACTTATTGGCAATTTTGATAGCCAGTGAAGTTTTGCCAGTGGAGGTTGGACCGCAAATTACTAGAAGTTTCTTCATATTTGTTAGCTACTCGCGCTGGCGTATTTTTTCAAGGCAAAATTCCAAAATCTGAACGAAATAAGTAAAGCCAAAATTCCGATAGACATAGATATCAAGACTCCACTTCCACTAATAAGTCCCATCAACGCTTTTGCCGGAAAGGTTATCATAATTCCGACCGGAATTAAATATGTTAAAAGTCCTTGAATCGGCTGTTTATAAATATCTACCGGAAATCGTCCGAAGGAAGTCAGGTCCCGATAAATCATTATTGTATGATCGATTTCAAGTGTAATTATTCCCAAAGCGAGGACGGTTATATGGAAAGCCGCCGCAATTAGAAAACCATTCACAATAAGCAGCACAAAGTACAAAATACTTAGTACGGAGGGGTGAAACTGGGAACCAACATAAAAAACGGCGACAATAAGTGGAGGAATCGTAAAAAAATCTATCACATCTGCTCCGCCCAAAAGCGAAACAAATAATGTATTTGTTGGTTTAACCAAAGTTAGATCAAAATCACCGGAAATAATTTTCGGCCTAAAACGGTAAACCTCCCTAAAGAAAAACTGGGATATTACGTCTACCAAATTGAAAACAAGAAAGAAGAAAACTGCTTGATTACCTGAATACCCGGCAAGACCGCTTGTCCCTTGTATTAAAAAATACAGAAAGCCAATAAACAAAGAAAATCTAAGTACTTTACCTGTCAAAAAAAACAATAGAGCAACTCTTTGCCCCAATACAATAGAAAATGAATTTCTGGTTAGTAACCACCAAATTTTAAAATAATATCGTAATTTTTTCATGGTTCGACTCCGCTCACCATAATTACCTTCCGAATGCCTGATACTCCTTTAGGCCTTTGCCCCAAACATATCGCATAGCCAAATAGAGTGCCACTGCCCAAGCTGTCGATATCACAAATCCCTGTATTAGTGGCATCCCCGTGATTTTACCCAAGTAAACCTGGACAGGAAAAAATATCATATAAGGAAACGGCAGGGACATTATAATTTTTTGGTAAATGCCGGGTAAAATATCTATCGGAAATACAGCCCCTGATAAAAATTCCAGCATTACAATAATTACTAAAAATTGAGACCCCCATCCGAGCTCGGGCGCCCAAAAAGGGACAGCTGAAATTATAAAAAGTAGTGAAAAATATATCAGTACCGCTAGAACTATTGCGATTAGGAATGACAGAAAAACATAAATATTTGTTTGAAAAAAGAACGGAGGTCTTAAAATTATAAAAAGAATCATAAACTCACCGGCGGCAAAAAACAAATTCAAAACCTTGCTGGCAACGTCCCGGGTAAACCAATATTTAAAATAACTCATCGGACGAATAAGATAATTCGAAAGGTTCCCTTCGGCAACGTCGCTTGAAACGTCTACCGCCCGTGCAGAGAGAACTATTGAACGAACTATCATCAGAGCAAAAATATATGTCATGATTTTTGCCCTGTCATAACCAAAAACCTGTCTCCCCGGAGAGGAAAAAATAGTATCCCAAAGATAATATGTGACAATTATCTGAAAAACATTTCGTACCCTCCACATCACGAAGTTGATTTTATAAGCAAATTCTTCCTGAAAGGAAATTTTGAAGATCTGAAAATATTTATTCATTTTCCGGAAATACCGTCTCTAAAAACTTTGCGAATCACATCCTCTATCGGAATTTCCTCTATCGTCAAATCATCAACCGGAAAATTTTGTAAAAGCTCGGCAGCCGCAACTGCAATAGCATTCCTAGGTACTTCAATAACCACTTGCGGAAAAGTGAGTTTTCTTACCTTTCCGATTTTTTCAAGGTCTGCAATTCCGTCATCTTTTGCTAGAGTCGCCTTAATAATTTTTTCCTTGGCAAACTTTTCAACTAGTTCTTCAAACGCTCCATCAAACAAAACTTTTCCTTCGTCAACAACAATTACCCGCCTTGCGAGGTCAACCAAATCGTCCATGTTGTGCGAAGTTAAAATTATTGTGGCCTGATTTTTTCTATTGTATTCATAGATGAAATCGCGCATTTTTTGCTGAGCGACAAGATCCAAGCCAATCGTCGGTTCATCCAAAAATAAAACCTTTGGTTTATGAAGAAGCGCCGCAGTAAGCTCCATCCGCATACGTTGTCCCAACGAAAGTTTTCTGACAGGAGTATTAATAAGTTTTCCAATTTCCAAAAGTTCAACCAGCTCCTTGAGGTTTTCTTCATATTCCCTGGTACTTAGTTCATAAATTGCGCGGTTTAATTCAAAAGTCTCAATAGCCGGAAGGTCCCACCAAAGTTGATTCTTTTGACCCATGACTAGTGCAATCTGTTTTAAAAATTCAGGTTTCCTCTCCCAAGGATCATGTTCCATTACGCTGACAAAACCACTGGTCGGATACAGAAGTCCGGATAAAGTTTTCAGAGTTGTGGTTTTACCTGCACCATTTGGTCCAATAAACCCAACAAGTTCACCTGTTTGAATAGAAAAAGAAACTCCCCGCAGAGCATGCACTTGTTTTTTCTTCGGGGAAAAAAGAGACTTTACAGCTCCCGTCAAACCCGGGTCCTTTTGAACAACTTCAAAATTTTTTACGAGGTGGTCTACAATAATCGCTCGGTCCATACGTCAAGTATACTACGTATACTTTCCAAATCCGAAATTCGAAGCGCGAAATTCTAAACAAATTCAAAATCATAAATTCTAATGTTTTAAACATTCGGATTTAGAATTCAAATATTGTTTCGCGTTTGAAGCTTCGTATTTCGAATTTACCTCGCCACTTGGCGTTTGAGTTTCTTTCCTGGAGTAAAACGGGGAGATCTGTGAGATTTAATTGTAACCATTTTTTCTGTTTTTGGAATCTTAACGGTTTTACCTTTCATCGAAATTACTCTGAAAGTTCCAAATCCGGAAAGAACAACTTTCTCGCCTTTAGATAAAATGCGTCCGATTTCATTAAGAAAAACCTCAACAGCTTCTTCTGCAGCTTTTTTTGTAAGATGTGCTTTTCTTGCCACTTGATCAATCAAGTCACCTTTTGTCATATTCGTGTCAAGAATACGGCAAATATCAATTATTGTCAAGTGAATTGCCGTGCCCCGTTATAATTTGGCATAAGCCGTATTCGAATAGAATTAAAAAGGCGAATGCGAAATTGTGACTGGGGTCAAGTAAAATGATTATTCGTAACTTTCGTTACCGTAACCACTCAAGGGATCTACCGCCTTTGTAAAGGTTTTTCCGTGAATATCTTTTCTTTCTTCTATTTTAAATGCTTCTTTTCCCCTCCAATCCATCACGGTTGTTGTTTTTGAATTTTCGTCTTCTTCGATGGTCGCCAACAACTCCCCTTCTTTGTTAAGCACAAACCTTTCTGCCATCTAAATCACCTCCTTCCTTTCTTTAGCCGCAAAAAAAACGACCGGGTCGGTCGTTTTAAATTGTTGTGTAATTCCAGGTTAAACATTAATACTCCCCTGGGATTAGATTATGCAAAAATCATCGAAGACTGTCAACTTCAAAACTATTTAGCTGAAGTTGTTTCTGTGGCGCGAACTTCGCGAATAACGGAGACTTTAATTTGTCCTGCATATTCTGCTTCTTTTTCAAGTTTCCTTGCTATGTCATGAGCCAAAACCGTAAGTTTGTCATCATCTACTTCGTCGGGATTGACTATCACGCGGACATCACGTCCTGCCTGGAATGCAAATACCTGGTCCACTCCGGGGAAACCTTTTGAAACTTCTTCAATTTTGGTCATTCTTTTAACATATCCTTCGTGTGGTTCGTATCTGGCCCCGGGGCGTGAACCGGAAATTGCATCAGCCATCCAAACAATTACGGATTCGTTGGATGAAAAAGGCCTATCCTCATGGTGTTCTGCTACACAAGCAACAACTTCTTTGGGTAGTCCATATTTTTTAAGAAGATTGACACCAAGCTCAATATGATTCCCCTCTTCATCGGTTACGATTTTACCAACATCGTGCAATAAGCATCCGAGCCGCACCACATCTGCATTTGCTCCAACCTCCTGGGCAATCGCGATTCCCATTTTTGTTTCTTCTATGGTGTGGATTCCTAAGTTTTGTCCATAAGAGGTCCTAAATCTGAAACGGCCGATAAGTCTCATTAATTCTACCGGCAAGTTGTAGACTCCGCATTCGTGAGTAATTTTCTTTCCTTCCTCTAAAAGGACTTCTTCCATGCTGGCTTTCACCTGGCGGACAACTTCTTCAATCCTGGAAGGCTGAATTCTGGCGTCTTTGATAAGGATTTCAAGAGCACGCCTGGCAATTTCGCGACGAACAGCATCAAACGAAGAAAGCCTGATATCGTTTGTTTCGTCGATTTCGATTTCAACCCCCGCCTCTTTTTCAAAAGTACGGATGTTACGTCCTCCCGCGCCGATAATTCGGCCTTTGGCGTCTTCGTTAGGCACGGTAACTGAAGAAACCGTATATTCGGCAACGTAACCGGTAGCGCCTTGCTTCATGGCATCCAGGAGAATTTCGAGAGATTTTTCGTGGGCTTCCTCTTTGATCTTTTCTTCGGCAGCCCTGATTTTTTTGGCAATCTCCCCGGTGAGCTCCTTTTGAACTTCATCCAAAAGGGCCTTTTTAGCCTCATCAACTGTCATCTTGGCAACCTTGGCCAGTTTATCTTTGTAATCGTCTTGCGCGGTCATAAAATTAGTAATTAGAAACTAGGCATTAGGCACTAGTAGAGCAAAGAAAGAAATCTCAGATGGCCTGAGTGGCGAAAGAAGCTATTTGTGAGGCTCTTTGTACCATTTTCTTTGACTCTAGGGAGTATTTTAGCAGATTAATAACAAGTGCACAACTTTTGCTCTAAGCCAGAAGAGACATTAACTGAGCACCAGAAATAGAAGCCTCCAAGTTCTCCTTTGGGGTTAAAATATCAGCAGCAACAAAATCACCCATACGTAAACATGTTCTCATAAACGATTTCAGCGTTGGATCGGCGGCACCTAAAACTTTTTTGAAATCAAGATACTTATACAATGTATCCATTGTATCTACCTGATTCATTTTCTGACTTAATGTCTCTGAAACTTGAACTGCAATTTCTTGACGCTTGTCCGGTGTTGTATTGTCTCTTCTAAATTCGTCCATATTCTGCCTGGCAAAATCAATATAGTCAAAATCTGGATCTTGAATTCGATCGTGAGCCTGTTCAACGATTGAATAATACCACCTAAAGCTGTTCGTTTGTTCCATAACGCCAATATAACATATCCAAAATATGGTTTCAATCGTACCCCATAATTATTGACTTTTGAGGCTGATTGTGCTATACTGCCTAAGTTTGGCTGAAATCGACGCCACTCGCACACCCTAGACTCGAGACGAGTCTCACAATTTCCCGAGACGGGAAGAGGAGTTTTACAATGTCAGCGATAGCGATAGAGATTACCGCAAGTGTTGGTGCTGCCCAGGCTGCTTTCGTACGGGTGCTTCTTTCAAGAGGCATCGAGGACCCAATGAGGTTCTTGCGAAAGGTCGATCCAAAACACCACGAGGCAGGGGCTTTGGTAGAAATGAGGCTGACCTTTTGGTTAAACAACAACCCGGGAACGTCCAGAGTTATGGATATCGTGATGGGCGACACAAGAGTTGGTTGGTTGCCATTTTCGGCATCCTTGGAAACAGCGTCCGATGAGTGGGCAGGATACACTTTTCCACACACCGACGACTATTTCAAACCTGAGCTGGTTTAACGAAAAAATTTAGCAACAAAGTGGGTGACAACGTCACAAAAGATGTTTGTCACCCACTGCAATTTTTACAATCTTCTCAATTAAATCCCATCCAAACCCTTTTCCTGCCAAATACTGCGACATTTTTTGCCGCGTTAAACGCGGTTCTAAACCTTTCCATTTGTACGCCTTTCGAGTCAGAAGTTCTCGTGCCATTTTTTCTTCATCAACTTTTGTTTCCCCCAGTACATTTTCTATAATTTCTTTGACTATGCCTTTTTGAGTAAGTTCGATCTTCAAAATTCTGGTTGGTTTGGGTTTAAAATTTTGGCGTTGATCTACCCACCACTTGGCAAATTTAAGGTCGTCTATAAGTTCAAAGTGTTTAAGTTTTTCAAAAAGTGGTTCCCACATACTCTCGTGGACTTTTTTACGCCGAAAATAATCATTCACTTCTTTTTCACTTCTTGGTCTGAGGGTCGCAAAACGGAGAAGCTTATCCAATGTCTTTTGAAATTCGGCTTTTTTAACAATTTCCACGACTTCTTCATCCGTCAGTTCCTGATTAATTTTGAGGTGAAGCAACACAAAATTATCGAGATCTATTCCAAACCCAAATTTGTCGTCCAAATACACATTGACTCTATTTTTAGCTTTTTGTTGTTTGATAGAAGTTATTTGCGGCATGCTTGACATTATATTCACTAAAAACTACAATCGCCAGTATGTTGGAGTTTGAACCGATTATTCCTGTTAATTTCCCGGAAGGCCACGGGGAAAAACCTTGGTGTCCCCATACAAAACTTATTCAAATTGGAGCGTCGCTTGCAGGAATTGATTTAGATCCAAATACTTTTTGCGGCGAGAAAATGACAAACACGCATTATTCAGATGGAGTAATCCACTACCTAGAAGCAGCAACATATTATCCGACGACTTCTTGTAAAGATGTCCATGTCGCACTACTTGATCAGGTACAGCTCGTTGAACAGAGTATTGAAGAACCAAACATCAAAGAGTTCGAAATGGAACTTGAAACAGCTGTTAGTTCAAGGGAAAAGGCGGCAATAAGCGATAAGTTTGCCGAAAAAATGGGGAATTATCAAAAGCGGGAGGACACAATTGAACGGTGGAGGAAAACCATGTTTAAAATCTCTTTTTCCGAAAAAGGTGACGAGCCCAATCCCCACTTTAGACAATTCGATAAACCAGAAGACATTCCGTTTGAAGAGATAATTGGCAAAGTGAAAGATTTTATCGGGGCTTTGGAGAGAGTTACCGGCTATAAACCAGCTACATTCAGTGGGCTGGGCGGGGCCAAAAACTGTCCACAATCACCAAGGTTTCACCAATACAACAGAATCTGATTAAAAATTATTCTTCTTTATTTTCTTCACCAATTTCTTTTGGCAGAGGTTTACCGGAAGCAACTAGGTCGCGAATCTTTTTGTCAATTTCGTCAGCCACTTTAGAGTTATCTTTTAAGTACAATTTTGCCGCTTCTTTGCCTTGAGCTATTGGCTTGCCATCGTAATTAAAGAAAGATCCGTTTTTGCCGATTAGCCCCAACTCAAGACCCACATCCAGAATTCCACCAAATCTACTTATTCCCTCTGTTTCCATTATGTCAAACTCGGCAACCCTAAGGGGAGGGGCGCATTTATTTTTGACTATCCTTGCACGATGTCTTGAACCAATCACTTTTTCCCCATCTTTAAGAACTTCAATTCTTCTTAGATCTATGCGAACTGACGAATAGAATTTAAGCGCAAGTCCTCCGGGGGTTGTTTCCGGGTTGCCAAACATAACACCGATTTTTTGGCGAAGTTGGTTGGTGAATATCAAAACCGTTTTTGATTTTGAAATTGCACCGGTAAGTTTTCTCAAGGCTTGAGACATTAAACGGGCCTGCATTCCCATAACACTGTCACCCATTTCTCCTTCAAGTTCCGCTCTCGGCACAAGTGCGGCAACCGAATCAACTACAACCACATCTATCGCACCTGAACGAATTAAAGTTTCCGTGATTTCCAAAGCTTGTTCACCAGTGTCCGGTTGGGACATTAAAAGATTATCCAGATCCACCCCCAAAATTTCCGCACGTGTAGGATCCAAGGCGTGTTCTGCGTCTACAAAAGCGCATTGTCCGCCCATTTTTTGAGCTTCAGCAATAACAGAAAGAGCCAATGTGGTTTTGCCCGAAGCTTCAGGGCCATAGATTTCTATAATTCGGCCTCTTGGGAAACCACCCACTCCAAGTGCCAAATCAACCGCTATGGAGCCCGTGGAAATTACATCAAACTTAAATTTCTCACCGCTGTCTCCACCGAGGCGCATTATACTTCCCTTACCGTATTGTTTTTCGATTTGGTCCATCGCAAGTCGGATTGCAGCCAATTTTTGTGCGCCACCTTCTTGTTTAGTTGGAGCCTCAGTTTCGGGTTTTTTGTGTTTCACCATTACGCTACATTTGTACTATGGCACCAAACAAAATGCAAGAAGGAAAACTCAACTCATTACTTTCTCTTGCGAAGTTCGTCAATCTTTGCCTTTCTTATATACCAACCAGGCTGAAGCTCTACTCCGTTATCTTTAGCATAAGAATTCGCCTGCTCAAAAATCCTATCTGCATCGACATATTTACCTGCCATAGATAGATCTGCATAATCCTGAAATAGTATTGTTAAATGACCCATTCGTTTTTGAGTTTGCCTTTTCTGAAATTCCCCGGGCAGTTCACGACCATTACCCGAATAGATTGTAGCGTTTTGAAAAGTTCCGCCGGCATTTTGAAGCGCCGTGGTCATTGTCCCCCCTCTATCAATCATATCGTCGGTTAAGATTACGTCAGCGACCTTGTCATCATTCGACCCCTGCTCATAAGCCACCACCTTTTTTTCTTTATCTACAGCAATAACAAATGTCTTGATTGTAAAACCATTCCCATACTTTTCTACAACCTTTTTGACAATTTCCAGGTAAACACTCCCCCCACTTAAAATTCCACCGATTTTTGAGGATTTGTTAAAAAACTTTCCAATAGCATCTCTCGGCAACATATTTGTCCCTGAAAGAAATTCGACAAGTACATATTTTAGCTCGTCGGCTGATAATTTATGATCTGGACTGACAACGGATCCGGCTTTTTCTTCTATCCTGACAAGCATGTCTTCGGTAGCTCTGAATAAATTGTGTACGACAGTTGAAGGCGGGTTAGAATGATAAGAACTTGCATTTTTATTTTGAAGCCTCCCTTGAACATCTTGAATATTTTTTAGAACCTGAGGACTGCAAGAAATTGGCTTTTCTGGTAATGACAGATCTAAAATTGTCCCTGCCATATATTCTGAAAACTTGTGTGCCTCAGATAACACCTTTTGTCGATTTGAACCCTGTTCTGATAGCGCTTCGTTTCTAAATCTCCGAAGAACCTCTACTCCCGCGTAGAGTTTTCGTGCATTGTCTATTTTGACTTCACGCTCCGCTTGGGTAAGTTGAAGTGCTCTTTCCTTAAAAACTACATGGCTACCAGCCACCAAATTTTCAAAACCGAAAGAGTCTGCAAACATAGTCGGGGTGCTGAGAATTGAACTCAGTCCGGACGCACCCCATGCGCCCATTCTACCGGTAAACTACACCCCGAGTTATACGAGGGGTGGAGTTTAGCGGCCAAGCTTGGTGCGAAGCACCTGAGATGGGTGGGGACCCATCGAAGCTTACCGGTAAAACTACACCGCTCATGCGTATTTTAACAGATTAATTTGAGGATAACTAATCCCAGCCAAATTCTACGAAAGAAACTCCATCCTCGAAATTTTCAATCACATATCTAACGTACGGCAAAGTATTGTCAGGCAGATTGTTAACCGGAAACCAACCCATATCGTCACATTTATCTGGTTCCTTAATTATTGGCTCCCTTTCCCATCTTTCGGCAATAAAAAAGAAGTCCATATATTCCATACCATCATCGGACATTCTATGAAGCACTTTCAACGGTTTCACGTCGCTTTTTAAAACTTTTATCCCCGCCTCCTCGAATGCTTCGCGGATCATAGCACCAAAAACCGACTCTTTCCCGTCAATGTGGCCAGCTATTAAACTATATTTTCCATCCATCCAGCCGGTGTTAAATCTCCTGGAAAGAAGTGTTTTACCATTCTTAATCAAAACAAGATAGACCGCCACTCTTAATGTAAACCTTTCACCTGACATGTCTGAAGTATACCAAATATTTTAAGGTCATCACGGTGCCCAGAAAGAAATTATTTAGACTTTTCTAAAGCTTTTAAATGTCCGCGAAGTCCCACAGCCTCCTCTCGGAGAATGTGAAGTGCCAATAAACCCATATGAATATTGTGTCCAACAGAAAATGCGCTGTTATCAATAAGTTCAATGCCATTTTGAACTTGCTCACTTGCAGCGGCAAAGTCACCATTTACGAACTTTTCAACCAAATCTTCAATCCCTGTTTTTTGCATCGGGTCACTTGAATTTGCATCTCGAGGTTGCAAAAATGGAGCATCTGCCGTATGAAGTTCGTTTCTTACCAAATAGTCGATAAAGGTTACACTTCTTATCGATTCTTCTAAACTGTCTTTACTAGATGTAAGGTTTGGGTATCTTTTCAGTAATTCTTGAGTCCACTTTTCTTTATTATTCTTCATATTTTCCTGAAATTTAGAGTTGTCCGATATCTTGATGTATAGTTCACGTCTTTTCTCCCAGTAGTCGGGGAGGTCCATCATATCTGAAGAGCTTATCAATCCGATCTCCATTGTTAATTAATATCATAAAAACAATTATTTTGCAGGATTAACTTAGTTGCTATATCCGTAGAAGTATTCGTCTTCCTTAAGATGAACTATATGTAGTACTTTATCCCCCTTTAATGCTTCGAGTAAAACCTGTGGCCACCTACCTTCTTTTTGCCACTTTTTAATATTTGCCACAATTTCAAAATTATTTGCCGGAAGATCGGTTTTTTGTCTTAATCTTTTTTCTCTAAAATTGGGGTCATTTTCTTCCTGCTGCCTTTGTTCTTCAGGGTGTAAATAATTTACTGATACTTGGGCCATTTGATTCTCCGCCCCCAAAGCTTCCAAAATTGGAATTGGATTGTAAACACTGGCTGAGTAACCATCCATTTTAAATCTCCTGTCTTCTTCGGTATATCCGTCAGAATATTCGTATTTTAAAAGTATTAAGTCACTTGGATTTATCTCCACATTTCCGGTCTTCATTAATTCATTTCTTATAATTCTGACTCCATTTAGTCTGTCCCAAAGATGATTACCCTTCGTTTTGTCGGTCAAACCAAAAACTTCTTCCTGGCGTGCCATTTTAATATTTTGACTTCTCTCTCCCCAAAGTTGGTCCTTGGGTAAATTGACGTCCGAATGATCCGGTTCCGGCCATAAATCTTGATTGTTGGAAATATTTATTCCTCTATCCATCATTACCAATACCCGATCTTTTGACAAAGTATTCAAAAAATCTTCATAATTTTCCGAAAGGTTTTTCTCAATTTCTTGCATTATGAAGACTCTTGGGGGAGGTTCAGTATATTTTGACCTTGCAAGTGAAATCGCTTCTCTTCTTGCCTCACTATAACCGCTCTCTCTTTCAAAATTCCAAACAATGTTTTCACTTTTATTACCCAAAATCGACAATTTCTCCTTTAAATCGTCTACAAACTTTGGATCTGTCTCTTTGGCAATAATAATTGCAACTTTACAACCTTTTTCCAGAATGTTTATAAGCGAATTAATGGCCGCTTTTCCCCTGACATTTCCTATAGAACCTTCGGTTTGATAATCGTTGTAGTATATACTTCCAATGACGCACGCTTCTTTCAACTTTAAACTACTGGTTTTTTCCATGCTTAAAACAGTATAACAAAGAAGTTGCCGTACTTTAACGCTTAGGGGACTGTCTTTTCCTCCTGCTTTTACCACCCATTCCAACCATTCTGCGTTGGCGGACACGAGAGTCGCGGGTTAACAATTTGAGTTTTCTAAGAACTACTCTGTTCTTTTCGGGAGCAATTTTAAGTAAAGCGCGGGAGAGAGCAAGTACAAGGGCTGAAAGTTGACCTTCTTTACCACCACCCGTAACACGGCCGGAGTAATAATATTTATCGGAAGTTTCGGTTGCCCCAAAAGGCTTTGCTAATGCCTTTGTCTGTACGTCTCCCTCAAAATATTTATTTGTTGGTTTTCCGTTAACAGTATTTTCACCTTTTCCATGGTAAACTCTGACTCTCGCCTGAGAAGTCTTTCTTCTTCCCACTCCGTACAAATAATCAATTTTTTTAGTTTTTGCCATTTTATTTTTTATCTCCTGTTACTACTGTAAGCCTCTTCATCCTTTGTGCTTTCAACTTATTGTCGGGGAGCATCCCTTCGACAGCGTGCTCAAGCACGCGCTCAGGATGAACTTCCATCATTCTTTCGTATTTTACCTCTTTGAAACCGCCCGGGTAACCTGAGTGGCTTTGATAAACCTTTTGCTGGGCCTTTCTGCCTGTTATAACCACTTTATCTGCATTTGTTACAATCACCTTGTCTCCTGAGTCCATATGACGGCTATATGTAACTTTATCTTTACCCATGAGTCCTGTAGCAATTTCGGTTGCTACTCTACCCAAAACGCGCCCACCGGCATCAATCGTGCGCGTATCTCTTTTTACTTCTTTTTTTATGGGTTGATATGTTTTCATTTTTCAATTTTTCCCTTTCCTTTTACTGTCTTTTTAACTTTTTCCTCTTTTTTTGGCGCTTTTTTATTCTTAATTTTTAATTCTTCATTTTTAATTATAGTCTCTGTCCATTCCATTCTAACCACTTGCGCATTATCCCCTTTACGTCTTGGAAGAGAAATTATTCTTGTAAACCCGGATGTCCTTGCCGAAAAAACCGGTACTATTTTTTTATACAATGCTTCCAAAGCATCTTTGGAATTATCCAAACTTGCCAAAATCCTGCGCCTTCCTGAAAGATCACCCCTTTTTGCCAGTGTAACAAATTTTTCCAAATCAGGTTGAACCGCCTTCGCTTTTGCTCTGGTAGTCACTATTTTTCCACTCAACATCATGGCCCGCGCAAGGGAAGCAAACAATGCTTCACGAGCTGGCCTACTTCGGGAAAGCTTTCTTCCGAACACCTTTTTGTTCATATTGTGTTACTTGATTGCGAGAAACTCGACTCCCTTGGTTCCGAGTGCGGCTGCAATTATTTTGAGGGACTTTTCACCCAAGTTCCTGACATTTACAAGATCTTCTTTTTTGGCATAGGCGAGTTCTTCAACTGTTTCAAACCCTGCTTTTATAAGAGCATTTGCCACTCTTGTAGGAAGACCGATTTCCTCTACGGAGAGTTTGCCAACCAAGCCCAAATCATCCTTCTTTTCGATCTCTGCCTTTTCAACCTTTTTAGGGTTAAGAATCTGACCAAAGTATGAAAGCAGGATCTTGGCAGATTCGGTCAAGGCGACTTCAGGATCCATTGTTCCGTCAGTCCAAATTTCTAAAATAAGTTTATCGTAATTTGTAAGACGTCCAACACGGGTTTCTTCAATTTTATAACTAACACGCTTGACAGGAGAGAAAGAAGCATCAACCGGGATCATGCCGATTGTCTCTGAAGGGCGCTCATCAGCAAGCGAATATCCTACCCCTTTTTCGATCGTTATATCAGCCTGAATTTTAGATCCCTTGTTAAGAGTACCTAATATCTGATCCGGATTGGCTATGGTTATTCCTGACCCGACTTTGATTTCTTTTGCTGTAAATTCACCACTTTTGGACACTTCTAAAGTGGCTTTAACGGGTTTGTCCAAGTCTCCTGAAAACCTGACCTTCTTGAGATTAAGTACAAATTCGACAATATCTTCTTTCATTCCCTGGAGTGTGGAAAACTGATGTTTAACACCAGCGATCTTGACTGAAGTTGCGGCAATTCCGGAAAGAGAAGTCAAAAGAACGCGGCGAAGAGAGTTCCCTACGGTCAAGCCATAGCCTCTCTCCAAGGGGGTGATTACGAATTTTCCATAACCCGCACTCTTTTCTTCTTCTTTAATTTCAAACATTGGTTCGTTCATTTTTCTTTCAAAATATAGTCCCCAATCAGAGACTAGGGAGTATTATAACCCAGGATCAAACAGGAATCAAGCATGACTTCTATTGCTTGAAAAAGTACCTACGGAACTTTTTCAACAAGGATAGAGAACGCCCGCTTTCTTCTCGCTTGCCAAAGTATCTATGAGAAACTTTGGCAATAAGGTGGCTGTGTTTTCGGCCTGGCCTCAAACCTCGCGTCTAACGCGAGTAGAACTCAACTATATCCTGTTCGCTAATAGCTTCCACTATATCTGCTCTGACAGGCGCTTTGGCCATTTTGCCGATAGCTGCTTTTCTTTCAAGCCAAGCTGGCGGTGTAAAATCTTCTTTGTCTAGGCTTCGCTTGACTTCGGGAATAGCAATAGCCTTGGCATCAATTCCGATGGTTTCTCCAACTCTGACTTTATAAGAAGGAATGTTCAATTTTTTACCATTGACTAAAACGTGCCTATGAGACACAAGCTGTCTGGCTGCAGGGCGGCTCGGGGCAAATCCAAGTCTGAATACCACATTGTCTAAACGTTCTTCAAGGCTAACCAAAAGAGCTTCACCTGTATTTCCCCTGGTCTTAGATGCCTCGTCGACGTATCTTCTGAACTGAGCCTCCATTAGTCCGTAAATCCTTTTGACTTTTTGTTTTTCTCTAAGCTGCCTGCCAAACTGAGAGGATCCTCGAGTTCCTTTAGCCCCATGAACACCCGGAACCACGTTGAGCCTGGTAAGTTTTGTACCGGCACTAAAAATATCAAAGTTTTCGCGTCTTGATAATCTGTCTTTTGGTCCTGTATATCTTGCCATTTTATTTAGTTTTTATACTCTGCGCTTCTTCTTCGGTCTTGGTCCGTTGTGCGGAACCGGTGTAACGTCTGCAATTAAAGATATTTTAACCCCCGTGGCACGAATTGCGCGAAGAGCGGCATCGCGTCCCGGCCCCGGACCTTTAACATAAACCTCGACTTCATCAACTCCGTGTTCGTTTTTGGCTTTACCGAGTACTTTTTCAACAGCAGTCGTTGCGGCATAAGGTGTTGATTTCCTGGTTCCTTTAAAACCAGATGCACCCGATGAACCCCAAGCTAAAGTTTCTCCTCGGGCATTGGTCACAGTCACCAGGGTATTATTAAACGAGGCAGATATAAATATCTTGCCCAGTTGAGCCTCACTTGAGACCGCATTTTTTCCTTTTGCCTTTGTTTTAGCTTTTATTTTTGTCGCCATTCAATTTATTTTTTAGCCTCCTCAGTCTTACCGGCTGTCATCTTGCTTAACATTTCTTTTTTGAAAGCTCCGACTGTCTTTCGCTTACCGCGCTTTGTGCGGGCATTTGTCTTAGTTCTCTGTCCTCTTACGGGAAGATTTTTTGTATGCCTGGTCCCACGGTAAGAACCAATAACCTGTAACCTTTGAATGTTTCCCCTAACCATTCTGAAAAGGTCTCCCTCTATCGAATATTTTTCAAGTTCGGTAGATATCTTTGTGACCTCATCAGCAGAAAGTTCGGAAATTCTCTTTTTAGGATCAATCCCGGCAGTCTCCATTATTTTCTTTGACAACGACCACCCCAACCCTTTGATCTTCGTCAGAGCGTAATCAACTTTCCAATTATCTTGTAATTCAATTCCTGCAATTCTAGCCATAAATTCTAGCTATTAGATGCTAGAAGCTAGAAGCTAGTTTTTAACTAGTGTCTAGTTTCTAATTTCTAGTTACTATCCCTGGCGTTGTTTGTGCCTCGGGTTTTTACAAACGATGTAAAGCACCCCGTGGCGCTTAACAATCTTACAATCTTTACATCGTGCTTTAATCGAACTAATAACCTTCATCGTAATATTAAAAATTAAATATCAAATATCAAAAATATTTTTACTTTTTTATTTTTGATTTTTAATATTTGTATATTATCCTTCCCCTGTTCTCGTCGTACGGCGTCATTTCCACCTTCACTCTATCGCCGGGGAATATTCTAACATAAGCCCTCCTCATTTTCCCCTTCAAAGTTACCAGGATGAGTCTGCCATCTGTAAGCTGTACCCGGAACATCGTATTGGGCAATGCTTGCAAAACGGCCCCATCAACTTCAACTGTACTTTGGTTTTTCATCGAGTGAGAACTAATGCTCCTTTCCCGGTCACCGCAACGGTCTCTTCAAAAAGTCCTGCTATTTTACCATCAGTCATGGCTATTGTCCACCCGTCTTCTAAAATCTCCACTTTATCCTTCCCCTGAGCATACATTACCTCAACCGCCAAGACCATTCCTTCTTTTATAACAGGGCTGTCGCTAACTTTACCGGGTACAAAACAGGGAATCTGGGGATCCTCGTGAAGTTCATGGCCCACCCCGTGTCCTACCAGTGCCTTTATTGTAGTGTACCCTGCAGCCTCTATAGTCGTCTCTATGGCCTGGCTGATATCATAAATATAGTTACCAACCTTTACCTTCGAGATTGCCTTTTCTAGGGCATTTTGGCCGATATTGAGAAATTTCTTATTTTCCGGGCTCAAATTTATTCCGACAGAAGTGGAGGTGTCCGTGTGGAAGCCTTTAAAATAGACTCCAACATCTACGCTAACAAGGTCTCCGTCCTTAAAAATCATGTCCCGGCTCGGAATTCCGTGAACCAGGCCTTCGTTAACATTAATGCAAGTGGCCCAGGAGTAACCAGGCACCTTGGCAAAAGAGGCTTCAGCCCCTTCCGCGTGGATCAAGTCCATTGCAAGTTTTTCGATATCTGAAGCGCGCACCCCGGCTTTGACAGCCTCTTTGAGGGCATTCTTTACTCGAGCAAGTTTTTTACCCCCCTCGGCCATAATTTGAATTTCTTCCGGAGTTTTAATTTTTATGGCCATTTTCTTTAATTATTTCTATTAGATCTTTGGAGATTGCGTCAATCGGGCGCTCACCATCCACCTCGACAACTTTTGTATCCTTTTTTAATTCAGCTATTAAAGGCTCCGTTATGTTGTGGTAATAGGCCAGACGCACCTTGATAGCCTCCGGTTTGTCATCCTCTCTTTGAATCAATGTACTTACATTTATATCTGCAGGCGGTGGGTCTGTAATAAGGTTATATATTTTTCCGTTCTCTGGATCCTGTCTTCTGGCTGACAATCTTCTGACAGTTTCTTCGCTGCTTATCTTGAGTACAAAAACAAGATCCAGACTAACACCCTTGTCTTTAAGCCAGTCTTTCCAAAAATGATATTGAACAACAGTCCTAGGAAATCCATCAAAAACTATATCATCATATAGGTTGTTTTTATCTAAGAACGCAGAAAGATAGGAAGTTAATTCTTTGTCAGGTACTAGTTTTCCTGTATTCAACCAATCTTTAAGCCAGGGGTCGGTTTCCGCAATTCTTCTCAAATATGAGCCGGATTCAAAATAAAAAAAGCCGAATTCTTCACAAATTTTTGCAGCCTGAGTACCTTTACCCGATCCCTGAGGGCCCATTAGTAAAATGTTCATCGTATTAGCCCTTCGTATTTACCCATAACCATTTCACCTTCAATCTCACGAATTACTTCTAGGGCTACAGAAACAACAATCAAGATACTAGTTCCTCCAATGGCCAGGCTTTGTACTCCGACAAAACTCTGGAAAAATGACGGCAAAATGGCCACCATTCCCAAAAATGCCCCACCCACCACAGTTAAACGGGCAAGAACAAAAGAAAGATACTTTGCCGTTTCCTTGCCGGGACGAATTCCGGGGATAAAACCTCCACCTTTTTGCAAATCTTCAGAAATTTTTTCTGGGTTAAAGACAACTGCCGTATAAAAATAGGTAAATCCGAAAACCAAAAAGAAATATACCAAGTTGTAAGTAAGTGATTGGGGGTTAAAAGCCGTACTGATCGTTCGGGCAATATTGGCAACCGCAGCGTTGGGAACATTTACCAAAAACTGACCCAAGAGCGAGGGTAAAAGAACCAAAGATACGGCAAAAATTATAGGGATTACTCCGGCCTGATTAAGACGAAGAGGAAGATAAGAAGTTGAGGCAAGCCCGCTTTCTGTCCTTCTTTTGGCATAGTGAATCGGAATTTGACGTGCCGCTTCGCTGATGAAAATCACAAGTCCAACAATAACAACTGCAACCGCCAAGAAAATTATCACCTTGAGAACGTCTTGCGACTGAACAACACTAGCCGATTGCCCTAAAGTGATGGGTAAACGCGCAACAATTCCGGTGAAGATCAGAATGGAAACTCCATTTTTAAAACCGTATTCGCTAATTAGTTCTCCAAGCCAAACAGCAAAAACGGTACCTGCAGTCATAGTTATTACTAATGACAAAAGAGCTACAGGTTCCAAGTTTGGGATAACCTGCTGACCCTTCAAAAGGGCATACATTCCAAAAGCCTGAAGAGCGGCTAATGGGACTGTTAAAAGTCGTGTGTATTGATTGATTTTTTCCTGACCAAATTCCCCTTCTTTTTGAAGTGCTTCCAGACTCGGAATCACATAGCCCAACATCTGAAAAATAATCGAGGCATTGATGTAAGGGTTAAGCCCCAGTGCAAGAATGGAAAAGTTGGCCAAAGTTCCGCCTGAAAATACATCTAAAAGCGAAAGAAGAGGACTCCCGTTAAAAAGAGCGGTCAAAGTTTCCCTGTTTATACCGGCTGCCGGAATATGCCCTGCAAGCCTAAAGATAATCAAGACCCCGGCAGTGACTAGTAATTTTCTCCTGATAGAGGGGGTTTTGACCGCTTTATCAAAAAAGTGAATTATTGAATTAAACATGTTTGTAAATTATATCCCAATTTTGATCCTAAAGACAGGGTTTTTCTACACAATATCCCATAATCTTGACTTTGATGTGTGGTTGTTATAGAATGCGGTTCGGTTTTGCACGTTGAAATTGCGGGTTTTGGCTTCGGAAATTCTATTCTGATGATGATGAGAAATCGGAGAAAGATTATGAAACTGATATTCAATGTTCGTGTGCACCACGCGTTGGGGAGAACTTTCTCAACTAATGTGGAAATCGGCAAGCAAAACATCTCGCTCTATACGTCCCATGGTTCGGCTCGAAGTTTGCACCTCGAAGCTCTTCGCGACCATGACCGTATCGTAGCCGAGATGGTTCAGGAACTGCGCCAGATCGATGGGGTTGACCATATTTTTGTTGAACCATATGAAGTTGCGATCTACCTGAAGGAGAAAGATTCCTTCGGACGTCGAACGCTCTGGAACGAAAAGATCGACCAGATTGTCAAAAAGGCATTTCAAGCAAGGTATGACGAGCTACATCCCCGGAAAAGACTTGTCATTGAGACTTATCCAAACGATCGGCTTCGGGGTTTCGCCACCAACTTTGAAATCTCGAATACACGCTATGAGACTTTCCAGCGTCCACTTCGGATTTCCAGCCTTGAGTATCTACGCAAGGTCGGCATTGATGGCGGCGGAGAATTTGTCCGCATCGTTATGCAGATCCCGGGCGTCACACAAGTTTCAATACAGCCTTACGAGGCGCGCGTCGAGATTGCAAACGCCTTCAGTTGGACTGAACTCGACGACAATCACATGTCGATTGTAGACAACGTTGTTGAAGCTTTCAAGAAAGTTTTCGGCAACAACATCGCCATTTCCAACAAGTAATAAAACCAAACACAACAAACCCGCAAAGTGTAAAACAACACCCCCAACCTGTAATAAGGTTATCCGCAAGGATTATAAAGGGGGTGTCTTTTTTTTGAAAAAAAGGAATTTGGGGAAAATCACAGAAACTTAAGGAAATTTATTTAACTACACTTTTTGAGGTTGGGACTTCGAACGTAAATTTTTTGGTTGTTTTGCCTCCGCCTAATATTTTTACTCCAAATTTTTTGGCCAATTTTGCATCAACTAGCTTTTCTTTCACCAAAAGTTCAACTGTAATCTTTGATCCGGTCGGGAGAACTTCCAAGTCTCTCAGATTGAGAGTCAGCGGTTTTCCACCGGCCTTAAATTTTCCCTTCCCTCTTTGAAGCGGAAGCCTTTTGAGGAAGGACTTCTTCATTTTAAGCCCTTCAAAAAGAATTCCTTTTGAAGTTCTTGATTTTTGTCCTTTTTGACCACGTCCTGAAGTATGACTACCTTTACCCGAACCAACACCACGTCCTACACGTTTTTTTGGTCTTTGAACTATCTTTGGTAGTTTATTTTTTTCCATTTTGATTATTCTTTAGTTTCTGCCTTTGCCGGCTTTTTCTTCATTTCTACAATACCGGTAATTTGTTCCAAGGCTTTAAGGGTGGCATAAACGTTTGAGATTTTATTTTTAGTTCCCAAAATCTTTCCTACTGCATCTCTTATTCCGGCTGCCTCAAGAACTACTCTCATAGGGCCTCCCGCAATAATTCCACTCCCTGGGGGTGCTGGTTTTAATAATATTTTTGCTGCCGAAAATTTCTCGTTGACCGAATATGGTATTGTGGTACCAGAGAGCGGGACTACGATTAATTTTCTCTTGGCTGCTTCAATTGATTTCCTGATCGCGTTTCGTACGTCATGGGCCTTGGCAAGCCCTACTCCGACTCTCCCCTTTTTATCTCCCACAACAACAAGTGCGGAGAATCTTGCCTGATTTCCACCTTTTGTCTTCTTGGAAACCCTATTTATTTGGACCACTGTTTCTTCGAACTCTTTTGGTCCTGTATCGTATTGTTGCCTCCTATTAAAATTTGCCATTTTATTCTGAACTAGTTTCAGAAACTAGAATTCAAGTCCTCCTTTTCTTGCTCCATCTGCCAAAGCCTTAACTTTGCCGTGGTAAATAAATCCATTTCTGTCAAAAGTAACCTTTTTGATTTTCTTACTCATCGCCTTTTTTGCCAATTCTTCTCCAACTTTTGCACCATCATTTTTAGGTCCCTTGGCGGAAACTAAAGTCACTTGGGCTTCATCGTCAATTACCTGAGAATACAAATATTTATTTGAACGAAAAACACTAAGTCTTGGGCGAGCTTTAGTACCAAAAATTTTTGCTTTAACCCTTCTTTTTCTTTGTTGATATCTTTTTTGTTTGATTTCCATTTTTAATTTTTAATTATTAATTATTAATTTTAGTTAGGCCGCTCCTGTCGTTTTGGCTGCAGCCTTTCCTGGCTTCCTGCGGATAACTTCATCTACATATTTAATTCCCTTACCTTTGTAAGGTTCCGGAGGCCTGACTCCGCGGATGTCTGCCGCAACCTGTCCGACAATTTCTTTATCAAAACCATCTACTGTAACTATCATTTTTTCAATTTTAAAAGTAATCCCAACCGGTGCTTCAATTTTTACAGGATGAGAATAGCCTACGGTTAGGGATAATGTTTTTCCCGTAAGTTCTGCCCTAAAACCGGTCCCGACCAGTTCAAGTTTTTTGCTCCATCCGGTAGATACTCCAAAGACATCGTTGTTTATTATCGACCTGAACGTTCCGTGCAAACTACTAGCTAATTTGCTCGAACCTTTTACCGTTACAAGAACTTCTCCATCTTTGACTTCTGCTTTGACCCCATAAGGTAGGTGTCTGGTAAGGACGCCTTTTGGACCGGTTGTCTTAACAGTTTGGCCCGTAACTTCAACTGTTACTCCCGAAACAATTTTGACTGGTTGTCTTCCGATTTTGCTCATATTACCAAATTTCCGCAATTACTTCCCCGCCCGTTCTGGACTTTATCGATTCGCGTGACGAAAGGATTCCTTTCGGGGTCGAAATAATAAAAGTTGATGGACCTTTCTTGGCGCCAATTTCATCGACTCCCAAGTAGATTCTAAGTCCCGGCTTGCTTATCAACCTTAGATCCATTAAAACCGGCTTCTTGTTTTTGAATGCCAGGGAGATATTTAGATCGTTTTTATCCTTTTTAACTTCGTCCAGATAACCAAGCTTTTTGAGAGCCTCGGCTATTGCCACAATTTTGTTATTGCCATGTACCTCAAGTTTTTTATTCTTAGCCATGGCGGTATTTTTAACTTTTATTAAAAAGTCTCCTACCGAATAATTTGTAACTTTATTTTTTGTTTTCTTCATATAATTACCAACTCGCTTTTCTGACACCAGGGATTTCACCTCTTAACGCATGTTCTCTGAAACAAAGCCTACAAATTCCAAACTTCCGTATGTAACCACGCGATCTCCCGCAGATTTTACATCTGTTTCGATATCTAACTTTAAACTTCAATTTTTTGGTTTCTCTGACTTCTTTTGCAGTTGTTGACATATATTATTTTTGAAATGGCATCCCCATTAGTTCCAAAAGTCTTTTGGATTGTACCACGTCGCCACCTGATATCACGACCGTCACTTCAAGCCCATGAGGGGCGGCGCTTTTTGCCGGATCAATTTCCGGAAAAACAGTGTGCTCCACAAACCCTAAAGTGTAATTGCCCGACTTATCAAACGATTTTATAGATGTTCCTCTGAAATCTCTTAGACGCGGCAAGGTGGTCGACATGAGCCTGTCTAAAAATGAATACATTCTGTTTCCTCTCAAAGTTACAGACAAACCAACCGGCATCCCTGCACGAAGCGAAAAGCTTGCAATTGAAACCTTTGCATTCCTCACCGAAGGAAATTGACCGGAAATGGCAGCAATATCCCGTCTTAATCCATCCATTAGAGCTTGGTTTTTGGCCGCTTCTCCCACACCCATATTGATAACAATCTTCTTAATTCTCGGGATTGCCATAGAATTATCTATGCCAAATTCTTTGGCCAATACCGGTTTGACCTCTTTTTCAAACTTTTCCTGCAATCTTTGTTTATCCATATTATTTATTGTCAATTTCCTTTCCGCATTTCCTGCAAATCCTGTTTTTTTCGTCCCCTGCAAACTTGAATCCGACTCGAGTTACCTTTTTACATTTCGGGCAAATTAAAGCAAATTTGGCGAAACTCATTGGACGAGGAAGTGGGTAAACTCCCCCTTTTACGTCTCCAAATCCTTTTACGTGTTTTTTGTAAAGATTGATCTCGGGGATTAAAGCTTTAGATTCGACTGGTAAAATTTTCTCAATTTTCCCCTCTCTTCCTTTATCTTTACCCGCTGTTATTTTAACTGTATCTCCTTTTTTAAATTTCAACATATATTATTAAATGACTTCTCTAGCTAACGACGCAATCTTGTTATATCCGACATCCTTAATTTCTCTGGCAACCGGACCCAAAATTCTTGTGCCCCTGGGGAGGCCTTGCTTATCAATCACAACCCCGGCATTATCGTCAAAGCGGATGTAGGTCCCGTCACTTCTACCGACTTCTTTTCGTGTGCGTACTATTAAAACTCTAACTTTTTCATGGTCAGTGACTATTCCCGCCGCGTCAGCCCCCTTGACTACACAAAGAACAACATCTCCGAGAGTCGCGAATTTACCAACTCTTCCCGGAACCCCAATGATCATGAGTCTTTTGGCCCCGCTATTATCTGCCGAAACTAACATTGTGCGTAATTGAACCATACTTTAGTCACTAGTTACTAGAATCTAGCTACTAGCTTCTCCTTTCCGATTAACTACTTCCAAAACTTTCCATTTCTTTGTCTTTGAGTAAGGCTTACTGGCCGTGAATTTAACAACATCTCCGATTTTTACCCCACTCTCATCATGAACCTGATATTTTGTATCCCTCATAAACCTTTTCTTGTACAAAGGGTGTATTACAACACGCTCCACGGCGACCGTTGCTGTTTTGGCCATTTTTGTTGCGATTACTCTTCCTGTAAATACTTTCATAGTTTATTTAGTTTTGACTTCTTCGCTTTTGCTTTTTAGCTCCTCAATTATCTGCTTCTCTTTAATCAAAGTTAAAGCCTGTGCAATTTCGCGCCTCAGGTTTCTGTAATTCTTTAGATTTTTGTCTTTACCCGAGATTCCTTCCATTTTTTTCTTGAGAGATTCTTCCTTTTTCTCTCTGACAAGCTTTTCCAGATCTTTGATCGACTTATTTTTTAAACCTGTAAATTCTTTTCTTTTCATATTTTAGTCCTCCCTACTAATTATCTTTATATCTATCGGCAATTTTGCTGACGCTCTTCTCATGGCCTCACGGACAATGGCCTCGGCCGCTCCCGCTACTTCAAAAAGGATCATTCCCGGTTTAACTACTGCTACATACGTTGAAATGTCTCCTTTTCCGCCTCCCATTCTTTTTCCGGCCGGTCTACTTGTAATTGGTTTATCCGGGAAAACCCTAACCCAAACTCTTCCGCCTTTTTTAAGGTTGTGTGTTATTGTACGCCTTGCTGACTCAATTTGCGCGCTGGTCACCCAGGCTACTTCCTGGGCTTTCATCGCAAAATCCCCGAAAGAGATTTCACTACCACGAGTTGCCAATCCTCGCCTTCGGCCTCTAAAATCTTTTATGAATTTTCTTCTTTTTGGTTGTAACATATGTTCGCTTTGCTCAAATTTAAAATTTAAAAGTTAAAAGTCAAAATTTGGAAATTTTTAATTTTGATTTGAATTTTTGATTTTTGCATTTTGATTTTTGAATTTTACTCCTGTTTTTTGTGTATCCACACCTTTACTCCAACATAACCTCTCTTCAAAAGCGCCGGAACTTGAGAGTAATCAATGCTTTCTCTTAAGGTTTGGGCCGGGACACTGCCCATATGAAATTTTTCTACTCTTGAAATTTCTATACCGTTAATACGCCCAGCGAGTACTACTTTGGCCCCAAGAGCACCCGATGCCATAACTCTCTCCAACGCTTTTTGAACAACCCTCCTATGGGGAATTCTGCGCTCCAACTCTCCGGCAATTCTTCCGGCAACCAAATGTGCCGAAAGTTCGGGATTTTTGACCTCATTAATTCTAATATCAATTTTTAAATCTTTTACCTTTTTAGTACGGACTTCGTTTACGGCACCTAAAATATATTTTTTAACATCTTCAATTCCGGTTCCACCCCGACCAATTACAACACCCGGTCTACTGACCGTAATTGTAACTGTCATGCTTTTGGGAAGTCTTTCGATCTCAACTTCCGTAATGCCTGCAAGTTTAAGTTTTTCCATAAGACCCTTTCGGATCTTTATATCCTCCAGTAAAAAATCTTTAAATAGTCCGTCGTCGGCAAACCACCTTGATTTCCAAGGTAAAAACGAACCTATTCTTATACCTATCGGGTTAACTTTTTGTCCCATTTTATTTTTCCTCCTCCTTCTTCTTGCTCTTATCTTCACTTTTAACTTGCACTTTTGCCTTTAGATTTTTGACTTTTGAATTTTCAGTTTTTGTTTCGGATTTAGGATTTCGTACTTCGGATTTTTTTGCTCTGGTTGTTAACACAACTCGGATGTGGGCCATTCTCTTTTTGACTGGATGCCATCTTCCACGGCTTGCCGCGCGTCCTCTTTTTAATCTTGGTCCTTCTCCTACCTGAATCTCTTTGAAAATCAAATCCGTATCACTGGCCCCCTGATTTTTAGCATCAGCTATGGCGCTTTTAATTACTTTTGCAACAACTTCCCCCGCTCTCTTTTGTACAAACGGAAGCCGGGCAACAGCATCAACCGGCTTAAGTTTTTTTATAAGATCGGTCACAAGTCTTATTTTTCTAGGACTCATAATCAAATATTTTTGTGTTGATGTATATGTTTTCTCCATGTTAGGTCTTTTCTAGAGTGCGCTTTACAATCTCTCCGTGGCCTCTGAATGTTCTTGTGGGAGCAAATTCACCTAAAGCGTGCCCAACCATGTCTTCGGTTATAAAAACATCGATGAATACATGTCCGTTGTGAACCTGAAAATATTTACCGATAAATGTGGGTGCAATTCGGCATTTCCTCGACCACGTTTTTATCGGGGTCTCTTTTTCCCCTTTTCCACTTTCCACTTTTTTGACTAGTATTGGGTCTATAAACGGCCCCTTTTTAGAACTTCTTGACATATCAGCCTAAGAGCGACTTGCCTCCTTTTCTTTGAACTATCATCCGATTAGAATACTTCTTCTTGTTGCGGGTCTTACCAACCGCGCTCCTACCGTAAACAGTCTTAGGATGTTTCATACCAATTCCACTTCTTCCTTCTCCTCCTCCATGAGGATGAGAATCGGGATTCATTGCAACTCCGCGGACGCTTGGTCTAATTCCCATGTGACGCACTCTTCCAGCTTTGCCTAAAACCTCGTTCTTAGCATCAACATTACCCACCTGTCCAATACTCGCATAGCACTCGGGGTCAAATCTTCTGATTTCTCCGGAGGGAAGCTTGACCAAAACCCAGGCATCCTCTTTCCCGAAAATGGTGGCTGCGCTTCCGGCCCCTTTTACAATTTGTCCACCTTTACCTCTGGTAATCTCTATATTGTGCACTAATGCCCCAACCGGAATGTTCTTCAAAGGAAGGGCGTTCCCCGGAGTAACCGGAGCCGCTTCCGAAGCGATTATTTTATCACCAATTTTAAGCCCAACGGGGGCCAAAATGTAAACCCTTGTTCCGTCGGTATACAAAACTACTGCAAGAAGTGCATTTCTATTCGGATCGTATTCAACTCCTTCAACTTTTCCCCAGATATCCAATTTAGATCTCTTAAAATCCACTTCACGCATAAAGCGTTTTTCTCCACCGCCCTGGTGCCTAACCACAACTTTGCCGTGAGCTCGTCCGGATCGTTTTTGTAATATTGATTTTAATCTTCTCATTTTTTGTTTTCTTCAAATAAATCTATTTTTTCACCTTCTTTTAAGGTAACTATCGCCTTTTTACCTCTTAATGTTGTAACTTTCACTCCCCGATTGTTCTTTTTGGTTTCCCCCGAAGTCGTAACTGTTTTGATATCGATTACGTGTACTCCAAAAAGTTTGGCAATTAGGGCCTTAAGCGACATTTTGTCTTGCTTAACATTAACCCAAAAAGTATATTTACCTTCTTTGGCTAATTTTAAACTTTTTTCTGTAAAAACGGGTGTTATCATGGCTTATTTTTTCTCAGTTTTTTTAACTTTCGTTACTTTTTCCTTTTTATTTGCATTTTTGACCTTCGAATTTTGACTTTTGACTTCCTTTTGTTCATTCCCAAAAATTCCGTCGTCCATAATTATTGTCCCACCGTAATAGATGTCTAGAGCGTTGACATCTTTATACAAAACAAAGTTCGCATCCTTCAGATTCCTTAAAAACTTGTTTACTGCCACTGCTCCCTCCGAAAGAACAAAAGTAAATCTTTTTGCCTTTATCTCCGCCCCCAACTTATTCAAAAGCCCTGCGGGCTCTTTTGTTTTTGTGATTTTAGAAATGCCGGTTACTGCAACAATTTCCTTTTTGTCCAATTTATATGCAAAGGCCATTAATTTTGCTTTAATTTTTAGCTTATCCGAAATGTTCAAAATGCGACGCTCAGGACGCGGTCCGAAAATGATTCCACCACCGACAAATAAGTTGGCACGGCGTGAACCATGGCGCGCGCCACCCGTTCCTTTTTGTTTATAAACTTTTTTGGTTGTTCTATTGACCTCAGATCTTGTTTTGGTATTCCTAAGCCCCGGATGAGCATTTTCTTCATAAATTCTTAGAGCCTGGGCAAGCGTATTCATATTTATTTCTTCATCAAAAGACTTGGGAAGAACCATATCCCCGCTTTTAACCCCTTTTATTGTGTATAGATCTATTTTTGCCATATTTATTCTTTAGCTCCTCCTTCGGGTGCCGAAGCTGTCGGCTGGGCTGGGGCGGATTCGGCCTTATCATCTCCTGTTTTTGATTCTTCCGCTGCTCCTTCACCCTCTACCATTTGCGCCACTACTTCGTGTTCAAGTTCTTTAAGGCTTCCTGATTTGATCTTGTTTATTGTAACCAGAGAGCCAACTGTTCCCGGAATTTGTCCTGAAACTTCCAGCTCGTTTTTTTCTGCATTTATACTAATTATATGAAGATTTTCTACTGTTACTTGCTCTCCCCCCATTCTCCCCGCCATTCTTTTACCCCTGTAAACTCTTCCCGGAGTTGTAGTTTGACCGATTGATCCGGGAGCGCGTTCGCGATCAGATTGACCGTGAGTTCTTGGGCCACCGCGGAAACCATGCCTCTTAACTACTCCAGCAAAGCCTTTGCCTTTACTTACACCCATGACGGAAACAATATCCCCGGGATGAAAAATGTCGGAGGCGTTTACTGTGTCCCCGACTTTATATTCCGGCTCGCTGTCTACTCTAACTTCTCTGAGATATCTTGGAAAATTTTGACTTTTGACTTCTGACTTTTGACTTTCTTTGAGGTGACCTTGAAGTGATTTTGAAGTATTTTTGCCGGATTTGGCTGAAAAGCCGAGTTGAATTGCCCAATAGCCGTCCTTATCGGTTTTTTTAATTTGAGTCACGACACAAGGACCCGCTGTTACCTTTGTAACGGGAATTCTGAACCCTTGTATAAAGGTTTGAGAATTTACTCCTTTTGAACCTAAAATTGTATTAATCATGAGTCTGCGAATGACAAGGCGGGCTTACGCTTAAAGCGAAGTTCACTTATCATATGTTCTGAAACCAGCTGGTGATTCCAACCGTCATTAAACGAGCGCCTCCGAAGGCGCCCGAAGGCATCTTACGAAGACTATCTATTCATCCGATGAGGATGTCATGAGGGGAATTATATATCATCCTGAGACGAACGTCAATCAGGCTCGATGACTCGAAGATCCTGAGCGAAGTCGAAGGACAAAAAAATAGCCCTGAACGTATTGCTGATTGTTCAGGGCTACTGACTTGTATTTCAATGATGCTTAACTTATTGCGATCAGTAGATCCGATGTTTCGACCACAACTAGGTCGTTATTGCTGTTCGGTTTGAAAAAAAGATGGGTGTGATTGAAACCGGTCCGAACCACTCGCCTTAGAGATCCGTCGAAATCACGATGTTCGCCAATCGGCTGTTCAAGGCTGGCTTTCAAATCTCTCGTGGAAATTTTCGCCTTGGTCGTGATACCGAGACCAAAAATGGCAGTCAATTCAATTTCCAGACCGAACTTCTTTTTCCTAACTTCCAACGATTGCGCATTGTTGATAGGTTTAACAGAAATCATTTATGCCTCCAAAGTGCAAGATTCTTACAGAATGTAAGTTGGGGAATGATAACACAAATGAGGCCAAGAGTCAAGACTATGGGGCTTACATTTTGATTTCGATACTTACGCCTGCAGGGAGATCCAGATTCCCTAGGGAATCAACCGTACGCGGGGATGGGTCAATTATATCGATTAATCGTTTGTGGGTTAAAACTTCATAGTGCTCTTGAGCATCTTTATCAGTAAAAGGAGACTCTTTAATGGCCATCATGGAGCGGTCTGTGGGGAGAGGAATTGGACCTACAATTTTGGCACCAGTAGCTAAAGCGGTATCAATTATCTTTGAAGCCGCCTCATCTAAGACCCTGTGGTCATAACTTTTGAGTTTTACCCTTAGTCTTCCTGTTGCCATACGAATGTGCTACAAACTAAACTGTTACTTTTGTTATAACTCCGGCACCAACTGTGTGGCCACCTTCACGAATTGCGAATCTAAGACCATCTTCCAAGGCTACCGGCTGTATAAGTTTGACGTGCATTTTGGCGTTATCTCCAGGCATAACCATTTCGATTCCTTCCGGAAGAGTGGCCTCACCCGTAACATCCGCTGTACGAATGTAGAACTGAGGTTTGTAGCCTGTAAAGAATGGTGTATGGCGTCCACCCTCTTCTTTGGAAAGAATGTAAACTTCTGCATCAAATTCGGTGTGAGGTGTAACACTCCCTGATTTTGCAAGAACCTGACCGCGCTCGACCTGATCTTTTTCAACTCCGCGAAGAAGTATTCCAACATTGTCTCCGGCTTGGGCATCATCAAGTGTCTTTCTGAACATTTCAAGACCTGTTACAACCGATTTTTGAGTATCTTTGAGCCCAACTATTTCGATTTCCTCGTTAACTTTAATAATTCCGCGCTCAACACGTCCTGTAACAACTGTTCCACGTCCAGAGATCGTAAATACGTCCTCGACAGGCATAAGAAAAGGCTTGTCGGTCTGACGAACAGGATCAGGAATATAGTTATCAACCGCATCCATAAGTTCGACAATCTTCTTTTCTGCTTCAGCGTCACCCTCTGTAGCCTTAAGAGCGCTTCCACGAATTACAGGGACCTCATCTCCTGGATATTCATATTTCTTAAGGAGTTCACGCACATCTGCTTCAACCAAATCAATGATTTCAGGATCATCGACCGTATCGC
Organism: Candidatus Woesebacteria bacterium; assembly: GCA_016432365.1. Lineage (GTDB taxonomy): Bacteria > Patescibacteriota > Microgenomatia > UBA8517 > UBA8517 > GWB1-39-10. The sequence goes on along the minus strand of CP066686.1, from coordinate 301,381 downwards.
ACTTGTTAAGGAATACTACAAGTGCAGGAACATTAACCTGTCTGGCCAAAATTACATGCTCTCTTGTCTGAGGCATAGGACCGTCCGCTGCTGAGACTACCAAAATAGCACCGTCCATTTGAGCAGCACCGGTAATCATGTTCTTAATATAGTCAGCATGGCCTGGAGCATCGATGTGGGCATAGTGCCTTTTTGCTGTTTCGTATTCCTGATGAGAAAGATTGATAGTGACTCCACGCTCTCTTTCCTCGGGAGCTGAATCAATATCTTCATATTTCTTAGCCTTGGCTAAACCTTGCTTGGCAAGAACCATGGTAATGGCTGAGGTAAGTGTGGTTTTACCGTGGTCAACATGACCAATGGTACCAATATTTACATGTGGTTTACTTCTGTCGTAATGTTGTTTTGCGTCTGCCATTCAAGTGCTTATTATATAAGTTCCTTTTTCAAGAAACAAGAGCGAATTAACGCTCGTTAGGTTGAATTATATCCGAGGCTAAATAGGGGTGTCAACACCCAAATACACTTTACCCTCTTGCCATTACCACCTTGCCTGCTTTAGCTACAATCTGAGCTGTAATGTGACTTGGGACTTCGTCGTAGTGGGAAGGCTCAACATAAGCCCTGGCACGGCCTTGGGTAAGGGACCTTAGTTTCGTGGCATAACCGGAAAGCTCCGAAAGAGGAACAACACCGTAAATTACAGTTTCGCCCGCCTTTTCTTCGCTTCCTGATATTTGAGCACGTTTTGACGAAAGATCTCCTATAACGTCTCCCATATATTCTCCCGGGGTAAAGACTTCAATTTTCATGATAGGCTCAAGAAGAGCGGGATCAGAATGCTTAAAAGCGTCTTCCAAGGCCATTGAACCCGCAATCTTAAACGACATTTCTGAAGAATCTACGTCGTGGAAACTTCCGTCAAATACTACTACCCTCATGTCCACCATGGGGAAACCTGCCATAACTCCATTTTCCATCTTTTCTTTGACACCTTTTTCGATCGGGCCTATATATTCCAATGGAATTGCGCCTCCTTTTATTTCACTCTTAAATTCAAATCCTTCCCCGCGGCCAAGAGGCTCAAGTCTAAGTAAACAGTGTCCGTATTGTCCACGGCCTCCGGTTTGCCTGATATATTTACCTTCACCCTCGCCTATTTTCTTGATTGTTTCTTTATACGCCACCTGAGGTGCACCCGTGGTTGCAACAACGTTAAATTCGCGCTTCATACGGTCTACAAGCACTTCCAGCTGCAACTCTCCCATTCCTGAAATAATGGTTTGTCCGGTTTCGGGATTCGATTTAATTCTGAATGTTGGATCTTCGTCCGAAAGTTTACTTAGGGCATTGCCCATCTTTTCCTGGTCGCTCTTGGTAGCAGGCTCAATTGCCAACGAAATAACAGGCTCGGGAAAGCTAATTGACTCAAGTACTATTGGATGGGCTGAATCACAAACCGTGTCCCCAGTAGAGGTTTCTTTCACACCTACCACAGCCACAATTTCTCCTGCAAACGCTTCTTCAATAAGCTCACGTTGATCGGCGTGAAGTAGAACCAACTTACCAATTCTCTCGTATTTCTGTTTTGTGGAATTGTAAACCTCCTGTCCCGACTTGATTGAACCTGAATAAACCCTCATGTAGACAAGGCGACCCACGTGTGGGTCGGTCATAACTTTGAATGCCAAAGCGCTCATCGGAGCTTCGTTTCTTCTTTCTCTCTTTTCTTCTTCACCTGTTTTGGGGTTTGTTCCGGCAACGGGCGGAAGGTCGATTGGAGAAGGAAGATATTCAACTACACCATTAAGTAGAAGTTGGCTCTCGGCGGTCCTATTGTCCCCTCCAAAAACCGGGAAGAACTTTCCGGAAATTACACCTTTTCTGATGGCTCTTTTGAGAATATTCTCATCAGGTTCTTTGCCTTCCAAGAACAGATTCAAAGCCTCGTCGTCAAATTCAGAAACTTTTTCTATGAGCTCACCCCTATATTTTTTAGCCATATCCAATAGTTCCGCCGGAATTTCTTCTTCGGTTAGTGCGTGATCCTCAACCGCCTTATAAGTAAGGGCCTTCATCGAAATCAGGTTTACTACACCTCTATGTTCATGTTCCTGCCCTATTGGAATGGTTACGGGAGAAGCATTGGCCTTAAGTCTTTCCCTGATAGATTTTATTGAAGCCTCAAAGTCCGCCCCGATCAAATTCAATTTATTTAAAACACAAATTCTGGGTACGTTGTATTTGTCAGCTTGTCTCCAAACTGTTTCGGATTGAGATTCGACCCCTGTTCTACCGTCAAAGACCATAAGAGCGCCGTCCAAAACACGGAGAGATCGTTCAACTTCTGCGGTAAAATCAATGTGGCCGGGTGTATCAATTAAATTGATACGATAATGACCAGCTTCGACGGAAGAGGCAGTTTTGAGATCCCAAAAAGCGGTAATTGCGGCAGAGACAATAGTGATTCCACGCTCACGTTCCTGAGCCATCCAGTCTGTGACTGTTGTACCGTCATCAACCGAACCTTGTTTGTAAGTTCTGCCTGTTTCGAATAGGAGTCTTTCTGTTGTCGTGGTTTTACCGGCATCGATATGGGCAATAATACCGATATTTCTGATTTTCTCATAGGAAACATTGCGATCTTTTGTCGCAGTTGTTACTATCGCCGCTTTTTTCTTTGCAACCTCAGCCATAAAAATAGTTAATAGTTATTAGTGAATAGTGATTAGAAAACACCAGACACAGAAAAGCTCCAATTAGGAGCAAGTGTGATTGTAACAGGACAAACACCTCAATTCAATCAGAAATCTTGAGATTCATTTTTTTTGAAACACTTGTAAGCATGATCGCAGCATGATCATAACGTCTATTTCCTGTAAAAGAAATGCTTTTGTTAGCGTTTACCCAAATACCAAGGTTTCCACCTGTAAACGGAAGGGGGATTCTCCCTTGAGGTGTTTTTTTGTCTCTTGCCAGTGAGAGGCAGACATCTACAATAGCACCTTCCTCTGAGGCGTGACTTTTCAGTAACAAAAAATCACCTTTTTTAACTTTTTCCAATACGTCTTCAACGTCTTTTCTAGCCACACCGTTCTCCTTAATGCCTGCGAGTCTCGATAATTCCAAAACCGTTGTAACAAAATCCGTTAACTTTTCATTCTCCGCCTTATCCGTGGGTATATTGAATGAATACGATCCTATTTTATCTGTGTTTAAATATCTGGTTAAATCTTTAAAATTAAACGAAGATAGTTTTTGAAGAGTTTTTTCTGTATAAACTTCGAATGTGTCAGGTCCAAATTCCTGTTGTTCAGGCATAAAAATAGTCTATATTACCATCTAAAGTGGGAAAATGCCTTGTTTGCTTCTGCTACTTTTTCTACATCTGTTCTCTTTTTAACAGAAACTCCCTCACCTTTAGCTGCATCCATAATTTCTGATGCTAATTTTTCCGCATAGGTATGGAATTCTGTATTGGATTTAGAATTTGCCGCCGCAACAAGCCATCTAATTCCAAGGGATTCGCGCCTGGGACCGCGGACTTGCTGAGGTACTTGGTAAGCTGCACCTCCAACACGGCGGGGACGAACTTCCATTGTCGGCTTGATGTTTTCCATTGCCCTGTCAAAAATAATGACGGGGTCTTCACCGGCTTTTTCTCTAATTAGTTCCATCGCCTCGTAAACTTCTCTACGGGAAACGGATTTCTTACCATCCTTCATACTCCTGTTTATTAATTTTGTCACGAGCCTACTCCCGTAAATCGGGTCAACGTCTGCTACTTTAATTTTGATTTGTCCTTTTCTTGCCATACTTTTTTAATTAGGCTGCCGGTGCAGGTTTTGCTCCTGCTTTCACCTGTCCACTTTTCTTGGCGCCATACTTGCTTCTGCCTGTAAGACGTCCCGATACCCCCGTGGTATCAAACTTGCCACGAACTATATGATATTTTACTCCACCCAAATCTTTTACACGACCTCCTCGAACCAAAACAATTGAATGCTCAGCAAGCTCATGTCCTTCCCCTGGAATATAAGCCGTAATCTCTTGTTTATTGGAAAGGCGGACTCTGGCTACTTTTCGAAGAGCTGAGTTCGGCTTTCTGGGAGTCATTGTGCGAACCGCCAAAACAACACCTCTTTTAAAGGATGACGGAGTTTCTTTGAAAGTTCTATCTTTTGCGTTAAACCATCTTTTTAAAGAAGTCGTCTTAACTTTCTTGATGTTCCTTTTCCTTCCCTTCCTTGTCAGTTGATTAATCGTCGGCATATTAGTTATTTTCAGACATCGTCGCCCTTTCAATACTTACCGGAATCAATCTTCCGATTATAACGTTCTCCTTAAGCCCGACCAATTTGTCTTCGCGTCCCAAAAGTGCCGCCTCAGTCAAAACATCTGTAGTCTGCTCGAAAGATGCCGCTGACAACCAACTTTCGGTATAAAGCGCGCGGCGGGTAATACCCAAAACTACCTGTTGAGCGCTTGAAGGCTCTCCACCCGCAGCCAAGACTTTCTCGTTTTCTTCCTCAAATGAGGCCCGACTTGTAAGTTCCCCCGGAAGGAATGGTGTGTTTCCGGTTGTTACGACCCTGACTTCGTCACTCATCTTTCTAACAATGACTTCAAAATGCTTGTCGTTTATAGGAATCCCCTGAGACTCATAGACTTTTTGAATTTCGTGAACTAAATATTCCTGAGCCGCCCTAAGTCCTCTTATGGAAAGTATATCTTTAATGTCCAATGGTCCTTTGGCAAGCGCTGCACCAGCCTCAATCAACTGCCCATCTTCTACCGCAAGCTGTAGGGTTTTGGGAATAATATATTCTTTTTCTTCTTTGGGTGTACCTTTTGATGTAATTGTAACTTTCCAACCTTCTTCACTCTCCCCGACGCGAACTTTTCCATTAATTTCAGATAGAGCAGAAACAACCTTAGGAATGCGGGATTCAACCAATTCTTCTACCCTCGGAAGTCCTTGTGTGACATCGACTCCGACTACTCCGGCTGCGTGCTTTGTACGAAGTGTAAGCTGAGTTCCTGGTTCTCCGATGGATTGGGCTGCGACAACTCCAACAGGCATTCCTATATCGACAATCTTTTTGGTACTAAGATCCCAACCATAACATTTCTGACAAATTCCATATCTGGCCTTGCAAGTAAGAGCTGATCTAACCTCAACCATAGATACTCCGTCTTCGTCGATTTTCTTGGCCTTTTCTTCATCGATTAAATCTCCAGCGGCTGCCAAAACTGTTTTACCATTTTTACCTAATACGTCTTTAGCCGCAATTCTTCCCAAAATCCTAGCATAAAAGGCTTGTGTACGAACATCTTTCATAATCGTATAACCATCTTTAGCTCCACAGTCTTCGAGTCTGACCAATACATCGTGGGCAACATCAACCAAACGCCTTGTAAGGTATCCTGCATCTGCAGTTTTAATGGCAGTGTCTGTAAGTCCTTTTCTGGATCCACGGGATGATGTTACGTATTCGAAAATGGAAAGTCCTTCCCTGAAGTTGGACTTAATGGGAAGATCAACAATTTTCCCGAGCGGATCGACAACCAAACCTCTAATGGCCGCAAGCTGTTTAACTTGGTCACGGGAAGCACGTCCGACTTTAGCGTCAATTACAACACGGATTGGGTTTGTGGGTTCCAAAAGGGCCCATGTTTTGTCAGCCAAATCTTCTGAGGTTTCTATCCAAACTTCCTGTGTCAGACGTCGCTTTTCCTCTGCCGTAATAAGGCCTCCGGCAAAATTATCTTCAATCTCAGAAACTCGAGCGTCAGCCGCCTCAAGTACCTTTGCCTTGCCGGGGTAAACCTTAGCATCAAAAATACCGAACGAAATTCCGGAAATTGTTCCTCCGAAAAATCCCAAATCTTTAATATCGTCAACCATTTGTACAACACGTTCTTTAGAAACTGTTGCGTAGGCTTTTACAAAAAGGCTCTTTATTGCAGATGAAGTCGCAGCTTCGTTAAAGAACTCAAAGTTCTCGGGAAGAACTTCGTTGACAAGAAGTCTTCCTGCGGTTGTCTCAACCATCTTATCACCGATTCTGACGGTTATTTTCTGTCTTACTTCTACTATTCCCGCCTGATAGGCATAAATGGCTTCATCTTTGTCAGCAAAAATCGTATTAAGTGCAGGAATCCTATCATCCAAACTTGTCAGATAGTAAGCACCCAAGGCAATTTCCTTGCTTGAAGGAGTTGCTACAGGAGAGCCATCTGAGGGGCGCAAAAGATTATTGGATGGAAGCATAAGAGTCCTGGCCTCTTCGATTGCTTTTTCGCTCAAAGGAACGTGAACAGCCATTTGGTCTCCGTCAAAGTCAGCATTAAATCCTGCGCAGACTGCGGGGTGAAGTCTTATAGCACTTCCCTCAATAAGAACCGGGTAAAAGGCCTGGATAGAAAGTTTGTGCAACGTAGGAGCACGATTTAGAAGAACCGGGTGATTCTTAGTAATCTCTTCCAAAATATCAAAAACCTCGGGAGGACGCCTATCAAGCATATTCTTAGCACTTTTAACGTTGGGGGCAATTCCCCTTGCGATCATCTCACGCAAAACGAAAGGTTTGAACATCTCAAGAGCCATATCTTTGGGAAGTCCACACTGGGTAAGTTTAAGTTCTGGGCCTACAATAACAACACTTCGGCCTGAATAATCAACACGCTTACCCAAAAGATTTTGTCTGAATCTTCCTTGTTTTCCACGAAGCATGTCGCTTAAACTTCGTAGTGGTTGTCTACCACGAGATTTCCTGGTGGCTTTCCTCTGAGATGCATCAATTAACGAATCGACCGCTTCCTGAAGCATTCTTTTTTCGTTTCTCAAGATAATTTCAGGAGCGCCAAGCCCAATTAAGTGTTTAAGTCTATTGTTTCTGTTTATTACCCTTCTATAAAGATCGTTCAAATCACTTGTAGCAAAACGTCCACCTGAAAGTTGAACCATGGGGCGAAGGTCGGGAGGAAGAACCGGTAAAACTTTAAGAACCATCCATGACGGATTAACTTTAGCTCGTCTTAGTCCTTCAACAAGTTTGAGTCTTTTAACTAATTTTACATATTTTGAACTGCCGCTTTTGATTAGATTTATTTCTTCGCGAAGAGTTTTTGTTATTTCTTCCAAATTGATTTTTTCAATTGCGGAAAGAACTGCGTCCGCTCCCATCTTGGCGGTGAAAAATTCGGAAGCGTCGTGGGCATAAAGTTCATCATATTCTTCTTCGCTCAAAATACTCAAGGTCTTCAACCCTTTTATAACAGATGAAAGATCGTTAAAGAGCTGTTCTGTTTTTGTGACAGTTCCTCTTTCCTCTTCGCTGATTGCAGCCTCTTTTTTGCGAAGATTAAGTTCGACTTCAGAAATCGCTAAGGAAGCTTGTTCTTTATCTTTAATTTTGTTTGCAATCTTTTCTTTAGCCTCTTTTTCTTCAATTTTTAAAGCGTCGTGTCTTGATTTAAAATCTTCAACAATTTCGCTTAGTCTTGCGTCTTTAGCCTTTTCAATATTGGCAATTGCATCTTTTCGTTTTGCCTCATCTACTTCGGTAACTAAATATCTGGCAAAGTAGACTACTTGTTCAACACCGCGTGGCGCTACTCCCAAAAGAAGTGAAATTTTGCTTGGTGCTCCTTTAAAAAACCAGACATGGGCAACGGGGGAAGCTAATGTGATGTGCCCCATTCTTTCGCGCCTTACTCTGGCTTGAGTGACTTCAACTCCACATTTGTCGCAGATAACACCTTTATATCTGATTCTCTTATACTTTCCACAGTAACACTCCCAATCTTTTGTAGGACCAAAAATTCTTTCGTCAAAAAGTCCGTCCTTTTCTGGTTTGAGGGTTCTATAGTTAATTGTCTCAGGTTTGGTGATTTCTCCACGGGACCAGGCTCTGATTTCGTCAGGTGACGCAAATCTTATTAATAGACTCTTGAAATCTGCTAAATTTTTTAGATCGGCTAATTGTTCCATAAGTGTTTGATTTTAAACTATAACTTCCTCTACTTCCATCGGACCTTTATCTGCGACCAATTCATCTGTTGCAACCATTTCTGCTCCAGCCGCTTTTGCAAGTTCCATACCCTCAGCATCAGAATTCTCGTCAACCGTGGCAAGACTCACCCCTTTGGGGTCGATTGCAAGGCTAAGAGAATTAAGTTCACGAACAAGTACTTTGAATGATTCAGGGATGGTTGACTCAGGAATTTCTACTCCCTTAACTATTGCCTCAAAAGCTTTGGCTCTCCCCAAAACATCGTCGGATTTAATAGTAAGCATTTCCTGCAAGGTGTGACTTGCACGATGCGCTTCAAGTGCCCAGACCTCCATCTCTCCGAGTCTCTGACCTCCCATTTGAGCTTTTCCTCCAAGAGGCTGTTGTGTAACAAGCGAGTATGGACCGGTTGAACGGGCGTGTGTCTTGTCCTCCACCATGTGGATAAGCTTCATTATGTATCCAACTCCAACTACCGTATCTTCCTTAAAAGCCTCACCTGTCCTACCGTCATAGAGACGTGACTTACCGTTTACCGCAAGACCTGCGCTTTCCAATTCCTTGGCTATCGCGTCCCCGCCAATTTTGTCAAAAACGGGAAGGGCTGCTTTTTCACCTTTTTTGTACAAAGCCCAACCAAGATGTGTCTCCATCAACTGACCAAGGTTCATACGGGAAATAACAGAAAGAGGAGAAATAACTACATCGACGGGAGTTCCGTCGGCAAGATGGGGCATGTCTGCAACAGGCATCATTTTGGCAACAACTCCTTTGTTACCATGGCGTCCGGCCACCTTATCTCCAACTGTAATTTTTCTGATTTGAGCAACCCTGACTATTACTTTTTGTATTACCCCCGGCCCAAGCTCGTCGCCTTTATCACGATCAAGTGTTTGGACATCAACCACTATTCCTTTTTCGCCATGGGGAACACGGAGAGAGGTATCTCGCACTTCGCGGGCCTTCTCACCAAAAATTGCTCTAAGAAGTCTTTCTTCTGAAGTAAGTTCTGTTTCACCCTTGGGAGCTATTTTACCGACCAAAATGTCATTCGGCCCAACTTGCGCCCCAATCATTACTATTCCATCTCCGGCCAGATTGGCCAGTTCGGATTCAGAAACATTAGGAATATCGTTTGTAATCTCTTCGGGACCAAGTTTTGTATCAACGACCTCTGCCTCATATTCTTCGATGTGAATTGAAGTCAGCAAATCTTCTTTAACAAGTCTTTCTGAAATTAATATGGCGTCCTCAAAACCATAACCACCAAAGTTGGCGTAAGCGACAACAAGATTGCGGCCAAGTCCAAGCTCACCATCCTGGCTTGCAGGACCGTCAACCAACAAATCTCCGACCTCAACTCTTTGATCAGGGACAGCTCGGGAGATTTGATTATATGCAGTGGAGTGGGCTGTACGTTTAAATTTGGTTAAATGGTAGACTTCTTTCTTGCCTCCATCGATAATTTCGGTGTCTTCAATATCAACTGTCGTATCTGTTTCAGCTTTTTTATCCAGTTTAACGATTACCTTTTCACCGTCAATGTATTCAACAACTCCGGCATGTTTCGCGCGGATAACTCTTTGCATACCTTCAGAAATTGTCCTTTCCATTCCTGTTCCGACAATTGGGGACTCGGGGTTAACTAGCGGGACGCTCTGACATTGCATGTTACTTCCCATAAGGGCGCGGTTTCCCTCGTCATTTGCCAAGAAAGGAATTAGTGAGGCTGAGGCTCCGACTACCTCTCTTGGAGTGACGTCAATATAATCAACAAGTTCCGCTGCGCCTTCAATAAACTTACCCATGTATCTTAACGGAACTCTGCTATCTGTGATAAAACCATCTTTATCAACACTTACTCCTGAGTGAGTTATATATTTATCTTCTTCATCGTCCGCAGTAAGATACACAACTTCGTCTGTTACTTTTACTTTTTTACCCACTTTCTCTACTTTTCTATACGGGGCTTGAATAAAACCAAATTCGTCAACTTTGGCGTAAAGAGCAAGGTAAGTAACAAGTCCGATGTTTGGTCCTTCAGGTGATCTTACCGGGTCAATTCGGCCGTATTGTGAGGCGTTGACATCACGAATAGAGAAGCTGGCGCGCTCACGATTAATTCCACCTGTTCCAAGAACGGAAACACGCCTAAGATTGTCTACCTCGCTCAAAGGATTCGTGTCATCTAAAATTGTTGAAAGCTGGTTGCTTCTGAAAAACTCGTTAAGTGAAGCTATCAAAGGACGGGCATTAATAAGATTCGCGGGAAGGGGCTTATCGTCGGGTGAAATCAAAGACATCTTTTCTTTGACCGATCTTTCGAGTCTTAAAAGACCGACACGGAAAGCGTTTACTGCCACAAGCTCTCCGACACGCCTGAGTCTTCGGTTACTCAAATGGTCAATATCATCAAGTTTTCCTACTCCATTTTGAAGCCCGATAAGATAATTTATTGCAGCTACTACATCTTGTTTGGTAAGAACCCAAGTAGATTTGTCGTTTGGAAGGTTAACTCCCAAGCGCTTGTTTATTTTAAATCTACCAACTTTTCCTAAATCATATCTTCTACCGTCTGTAAACAGTGTTTGGAAAAGAGCCTCAGCATTTTCCAAAACTGTGGGTTCACCGGGTCTCATTTTTCTATAAACCTCAATTAAAGCTTCTTCTCTGGTCTTTGTTGAATCTTTTGCAAGTGTTGCCGCAATATATTTATGATCCGGATTCTTATCCATCGCTTCAAAGGCGTTGGTAATGTCTTGATCAGATTCGACTCCTATAGCTCTCAAAAATACTGTAGCTAAAACTTTTCTCCTGCGGTCAATTCTCGCGTAAATCAAGTCTCCTCTGGTAACTTCAAACTCAAGCCAGCTGCCGTGTAAGGGTCTAATCTCCGCCTTATAAAGCACCCTGCCGCTTGATGGATCAAGTTCGCCCGAAAAATAAGCTCCTGAGGACCTTACAATCTGATTGATAACGGCACGTTCTATTCCGTTAACTATAAACGTACCACGGGTTGTCATCTGAGGAATATCACCCAAAAACACATCTTGGGTTACTTCTTTACCTGTTCTTTTATTTACAAGGGTAGCTCGGATTTTTAAAGGACATGCATAAGTGATTCCTTTTTTCTGGGCTGTCATTGGAGAAACTGTCGGAGCACCTAAGGAGTGATCACCAAGAGAGAGTTGCCAATTTTTACCTGTAAAATCGTCAATTGGGGAAACTTGAATCAGCTCTTCTTTAATACCCTCGCCCAAAAATAATTTCCAACTTTCTGTTTGTACTTCAGATAGGTTGATTATCGGTAGGTTTTTTTCATCCTTGCCGAAATTGCGGCGAATATTTTTTGACGTCATTTTTGTGGGTATTTTTATATTTTTAAACACTAAAGGCCCGCAGATTCGAAGCGAGACGAGCGTACCTATTCATGTACGCCTAGGGAGGATTATAGCCGTATTTAGCCTCATGTCAAGCCCCAGTTAGAACTGCAAGGTTTCTGGCTGGGGCGCAGACCACGCACTCACGCTCTTGCGACGCAAACACGTAGTATTTGGGAGCAAGTAAGTGTAGTGGCAGGGTCAAGGGGGAAATATATGGTTTATCCCCCTTCGCAAATACCCCGGGCGTTAGCCCGCGGATAAGCGAAAATGTTCCGCTTCGAAGGGATTCCACTCCCGACGAAGTTAGGGAGAAGATACTCCGACCGTCAGGTTTGAGAGCTTCATTTTCCTAAATATTTCGCAACGTTTGCGTTGTGCTCCTGAAGAGTCCCGGCGTAATGAATTATTCCGCTTTTATCGTGTATATAGTACCAGTACTCGGTAGAGGCCGGACTAAAAGCCGCCTCAAGGGCTGAAATTCCCGGACTTGCGATCGGGGCAGGGGGAAGTCCGGAAAATTTATAGGTATTAAAAGGCGAATTGATTTGAAGGTCATCTCGAGACAATATAGGCCACCAGTTTTTGGATGTTCCAACAGCGTATTGAACTGCTGCGTCTACCTGTAGAGGCATCCCCGCTCTAATTCTATTCATCATTATCCCGGCGACAATTGGACGTTCTGCACTGGTTTTAGTTTCTCTTTCAAGAATTGAGGCCAAGACAATTCTTTGATTGAATGTTAAGTCCGGTCCCGCAACAAGACCTGAAGTTTTTGAATCAAAGGTCTTGGTCATTTTGTTTACAATCGAAGAAGCGCTCGCGTCTTTAGGAAAAAGATAGGTGTCAGGAAAGAGTTTACCCTCATAGTTTTTCGAGGCTTGCAGAAATTCATTGGTAAACACAGCATCCCGATCAAGTCCTGTTGTAAACCTCATAGCAACCTCCTCTCGTCTAAGCCCCTCAGGAATTGTTACCCAAAGCTCAAGCGGTCCGCGGGTCAGTTGACTGACAATTTGGAACATAGACATGGCGCTATTAAGTCTATATTCACCGGGAAAAATTTTTCCATCCTGTCCGCTGAACTTTACATAAATTTTAAAGGCCAAAGCATTTTTAATAAAACCCGCCTGTTCTAGGTTGGTTCCAATTTTGGAAGCCGAAGCACCTTTTTCGATAAGAAAATTTTTGAAGTTTTTATTTGTACCTGCGGGTTGGACATTGATGTAAAACCAAACAATAGATGCTGCCGCAACCAAAGTTAGAACTAGAAGCAAAAGAAATAACTTTTTCATGAAAGATTAGTATACCAAATTTTACTTAAACCTCGTTTAGAAGAGCTCTTCTATATTTATTGTCTTTTTTAATAAAGATTCTGCCGCATTTTTTGCATGTAATTTGTTCACCAAACTTTGTTTTTTTACTTTTGCCTTCAGAAAGATTTGTACCACAACCAACACATCTTCCCTGAGAAAGTAGCCAGGCCTGCATTGGTGCAATTACGCTTTTAAACATGTATCTAAAGTATAGCATGGGAAACAGGAAGTCAACCTCATAAAACAAACCGGGCCCTGAAGGTATAGTAAAAAAAATACCCCCAGGGCCCAAGACTTAAATTTCTAAAGAGAGATTACCAACGGTTGGTGATACGTTCGAACTGTCGGTTTGCTCCCGACAGCAAGCGTGGATCGGGGCATTGCTCCCAGATTTCTCCAACCTTCTTCTCGAACCAGTGCCGAATCTCAAAGATATTGTCTGAATCCGAATAATACGGAATCAGTGGATCGGAACCGGGAGACTGCCTACCAGAAGGTACTGGGTACTTGGCAAGGAGCGCTTCCAAATCGGACCCTTCCCACAACACCTTGGGTTCACCGGCCACGTCGCCGACATTATTCATCGTCTCGAGGGCTCGGTACACAGTCGGTTCCGGCAACTTGGCAATTTGGTCGATTGCTTTGTCGTGGATCGACTTGAAAGACCAAGGCGATGCCTTATCACCCTTGTAACCCTGCGTCCTGACAAAAACGATTTTGTCTCCGGGCTTGGGGTCGCGAAGACGGCGAACTCCGTCTTTGGTCTGAAACGTAGGCTGGTCGGAAAACTCGACTCGGCGTTTTGTGACATTGACCTGAATGGGTCTTCCGTCATTGTAATGGAAGAAAATTTCTTTCCCATCCTCAGCCGTCACGAAGCCAAACTTTTTACCTTCCCGGGCGTCGAACCATTTTACCGTTCCGGTTTCCATATCACTCACTCCTTTTCTACCCATTGGTAGGCCGCTTGAATGAGCAGCGTTCCGAGCACGAGTTGTAACAGATGCGCGGAGTGCTGCCTTCAAGCATGCAGAAGCGAAGTCCCGTCAGAATTTGGCAAGAGCCGTGTACGAACAGTGCTGAAAAGGCGAATGCGAAATTATTGCTGGAACAAGGCTAAAAGGAGTTCTTTATCTCTCTTTTGTCAAAGTGCGACTAGCACTGCAGATCCCGTAAAAAAGCCCTTTGCGAGCACAAACGTAGTTCGTGGCGCAAAGTAAATTCTGTACGGGATTAATGAGCTAATTGAACCTAAATCCCAAGCAAAATATGGAATTCAAGTATCCGATAGTGTAGCATATTTGAGGCTAAAAGTCAAATTCCATAGACTCTACAAGCAATATACAGACCCCACGAAGTCTTGGCGAAGGTGGGTCAAGTTTTTTAATTACTATCCAAATAATTCTGAAGCATGATTGAGGCGGCGAAGGCGTCTTCCATCCCGCGAGCTTTTTTACGGGACATTCCGGCTTCCCTGCTCAACTTTTGAGCATCCTGTGAGGTAAGAGTTTCATCGAAGAACTCAAAAGGAAGAGGGGAAAGTGAAGAGTGAAGAGCTTCCGCAAATTTTTTAGTTGCTTCCCCTATTTCGTTTTCCGATAAACCAATGACGATTTTTTCGACCTTTTCCACTTTAACGATTTCCCCTATTTTTTCAATTAGTGAGTTTGTGTCTGTATAGCGAATTACGTCATATGGCTCCGCAAAACTTCCCACACCAATTGCCAATCCCACTTTTGCTCTTCCATAATCAATTCCAAGTACTTTCATATTTTTAAAAACTAGTAACTAGATTCTAGCATCTAGTCTCTTTTTTATTGTGGTGGAACCACCCTTGCCCTTACTATCAACCTCCTGGAAAGAGTCGGGTCCCCGGGCGGTACACAAGTTACCAGAGTTAAAAATGAGTCGCTCGAGTCCTGATCCAATACCTGAATATCTGTGGGTTTGACCTCAAACATTGACTCAACCCTGTATTTATACGAAACACCGTCGTAGTCAACGTCGATCTCATCCCCGATTTTCAATGTTGGCAGCATCGAAAAAATCGCAAGATAGTTTTTGGGGTTATAAAAAATGGGAAGAATTGAATGACCAAAAAGAACGGAGTTGCCCCTTTTACCCGGAAGTGCTGTGCCCGGGTATTGAATAATATGTTGACTCAAATCCTCTCCTCCGATTGCTACCGTAGCATCTATAACCTTAATTTTGGGAATAGAAATTGTATAATACTCAACTTTTGAATTGGTGAAGTCGGATTTTACTGCACCCCCCGTAAACCAATTGCTCGCTTGGGTATAATCAACGGAGCCTGAGGTACTTACCCCTGCAACCACACTTCCGGCGGTATCTGAAACCGGAGAAACTATTTTTTGAAAGTTTTTGGAATACGTGGCGTCATAGGCAACTATCGGGTAAATTACCCCGATAAGAATTATTATTCCTGATATTCCGGAAACAACTGCTGCGATACGTAATATTGTTTTTTGAGACATACCAAAACAGTCTATCAGAAAACTCAGATAACTCAGAGACTCAGAAAATCAGAAACCAGAGATTCTGACGCACCGATCAACCGAGTATTCTGAGTCTTCCGACTTTCTGGAGTCTTGATTTATTTGTCTGCCACCACTTCTATCTTAATATTCTTAAGGACTCTGGGTATCACCCCAAATGGACCCGGGAAGCGTGGATTCAGGGTTATGTCTGCACGGGAAAACCCGGGAGTTGAAGTTAAATAACTTTCTGAAACAGATATGCTTCTACCGGATATTTGTTTGGCGATCGCGTCTGTATTTACTTGCGGCAAAAAATTTGCTCCTATGGCCACTTTATAAACATAATTATCGTCTTTTTGTGAAACAAACGTAAATTTAAAGTCAATCTGCGAGTCGCGTAGTACAAACCCCGATGGCACTTTATCCTTCAGGTTGTTTCGGGCGTACTCCAATAGTTTCTGTTTATCAACAGCAACTGTGGAAAGCGACAACAACAAAGACAATTTTAGACTATCAGCTGCATCTCCAACCTTATGATCATAATTCTCGGTTATTGTATCAACGCCGGAAAAGGCGTCTATCAAAATCTGGTTGTCGGTCACTTTTGTAGAAAGTTCCACCTTCCCTTTGGCGGTTAGTTCATCTTTTAATTGAGTTTCAAGCGCGTTTTGGTCATCTTTACTAACTGCAGCAATCTGTTGACTACTCCCTCCAGAAAAGTCCCCTGTAGAAGTACCGGCAACTAAGGATTTTGAAAAGTTCCCAACCTTAAAAACCTCACCTTTGGGTAAATTGTATTGAGATCCGATGTCGCCGGCGGTAACATCTACCATTGCCGTTCCCGGGGAGCCGGGTAAAAGCTGTGAAGAAACAGAGGCCTCACTGTTGGTGACAAATTTAAGCCCTCCTGAAGACAAAAGAATAGTGCCTGCCGCCAAATCAATCGGACTACTATTACCGTTGGCTATCTGGACAGTTCCTTTGGCCTTGTCTCCAATTAACTTAAAACCGGATGTGGCCTTTGTTTTTTCTCCGGAAACTTGGACTGATATCTTAGCTGCCGGTACGCTATTCGTCCCCGAATCTGACCCGCCGGTATTAAGTGTTATTTCTGATTCCTCCTGAAAAGTTTTTGGTGTCACATAAATTACTACATGCGCTTTAGGGAAGAACCACCACCCTAAACCTAAAACTAAGAGAAAAATCACCAGGAATACTCCGGAAACCATAGCGAATCTACCAGGAAGAATCGGAGGTTTACGAAAAAGACTTTTTGTCTTCTTAATATACTCGCTCATTCCCCGTCTTTCGGGGGCAACGTGGGAGATAGGCGCCGGAGATGGGGGCTCCTTAACGGGTGGAGGTTGAGACACAACTTCCGAAGGGGCCGATACGGTAACATCTTGTCCGATTGAAAAACCCAGAGCCTCGGGAGTAAGGCCTTCTTCGGGAGGGGCGACATTGCTTTCTTCTCTAATTTCTTCCTGTGTAGGCTGTTCTGTTTCAATCTCAGACTTTATCTGGGACACCTGGCCTATTTCACTCGCTCCAGCAAGACTGGTTGCTAATATTTTTCTGTCCGAAGATAAAGTTTCAACTTTTGGTGCATGCAAAAATTTGATTTTATCTTCTTCTATCCAAGAAGCTTGTAAAATTGTTTCTTTTGCCTCCTCAAGTTCCCCGCCTTTTCCGTCAAAAATTATAAATCTGGAAGGTAGGGGGGCGGCCTGATCGAACCTGGAGAGACCTTCAGTTATATCCTCTATTAAAGAAACGCTTCTGGCTACCGAAGTAGAACCAACCAAATTTCCGAGTTTAAAAACAGATAATTCCAAATAACTATTGCCCAACCCAACAATAATTGCGTTAACCGGAGACCCTTCCTCAGATTTGTAGAAATGGGCAATTGCTTCGTTTATAACAACGAATCCCGCCGGGTTCAAAGATAAATCTGCGCAAATCTTTTTAATTTTTGCCAAATGTTCTTCGACTATCTCTCCACTTTTCACCCAAGCTGAAGGAACTCCAAAAACGGTTTTTGTCGGTTCCGGATAATTTTCGGGGAGTTTTTGTACTGTAGAAGATAATGCTGCATCAGCCGCACCAACCAGTTCGTCGTCAACTTCCCAAGCAGCTCCGGGACCAATGTTGACCATATTTGCACTTCCGGCTTCCACATACCAAATACCCGCTTGCACCCATCCCGGTTCGAGTACAACCGACCAAAAAAGTTCGGGTGGCTTGTCGCGTACGTTCAAAAAATCTTTTAAATTCATAAAGTGATAATTTAAAACTCAAAATGCAAAAGTCAAAATTGCAATTCAAAAATAAAAATAGCGACTTTTGATTTTTAACTTGTATTTTTAACTTCTAAATTTTAACTTTTGCCTTCTAATGATGCATAAAGTCTAACAATTCCCGCTCCTATTTTCTCTTGCTTAATAATATTAACACCACCAACATCTTTTGTGTGTGTTACATGAGGGCCACCACATATCTCGCGACTAAAAGACCCCATTGTGTACACTTTTACTTTTTTTCCATATTTTTCTGCAAAGAAATGGAGGGCTCCGGTTTTAATTGCTTCATCTAAACTCATTTCAGAAAAAGTTACCGGCAAATCTTCTTTTATTTTTTCATTGATCAAGTTTTCAACTTTTTTAATTTCGTCGTCTGTTAATTTTTGCGGATAAGAAAAATCGAAGCGCAATCTCTCATTCGTTATATGGCTTCCTTTTTGACCGACATGTTCACCCAAGATCTCCCGTAGCGCGGCGTGAAGCAGATGAGTAGCCGTATGAAGTTTAGTTATTGTTTCGTCTGATTTGTTTTCCAGTCCTCCTTTGAAAATTCCTGCTGACATACTTCTTGAATTTTCTTTGTGCTTTTCAAATTCACTCTCAAATAAATTTTTCTCTTCGGCAGAAAAATTCATACCATTCTGGCTCAAAATTTCCATTGTAAGTTCCAAGGGGAAGCCGTCGTTTTGATAAAGATCAAAAGCAACCTTACCGTCGATTTTGACTCCATCGGATACTGCACGTGTTAGCTTGGCCAGACCACGTTTTAGGGCCGACTCAAATCTTGTTGCTTCAACATTTAGGTTCTCCTCTACGAAATCCCAGTTTTTATCTATGCTCGTGTACTCCCGCCTTAAACTTTCCGCAACATGTGACACTCCACTGCCGGAAATTCCTGCACCGAGTAAATGAAAATGGAACATCGCTCTCCTGATTAGACGGCGAAGAACGTATCCTTGAAGTTTATTTGATGGGAGAACGCCTTCGGCAAGTAAATTACACGAAGCCCTAAGATGGTCTGCAACTATTCTGAAACTTTTCGTCTTTTTTGTATCTGTTCCATAATTAAAACCGACTTCCTTTTCGACTTTGTTGATTATGGACTTAAAAATATCGATTTTAAACACATCTGGGTCATTATTTAATGCGGCAGCGATTCGCTCTAGTCCTCCACCGAAATCGACATTTTTTTGAGGCAATTCTGAAAGCGTACCGTCTTCATTTTTCATAAATTGCATGAAAACGGAGTTCCCGATTTCTAAAAATTTTCCACAATCACAATTCGGATGACAAAACTTCCCAAATGCGGGGTAGTGGGATACATTTTCAAATTCAAAAAATATTTCAGAGTCTGGACCTCCAATTTCACCTGCAGGCATTTTGGAGGGCTCACCTGCACGACTCCACCAATTCTTCTTGGCATCGTAAAAATGAATATGCCCGTCATCTACTCCAATTTTTTTCCAAATATCATACGACTCCGTATCCTTTCCAACCTCGTCGTTACCAACAAAACAACTTACGTAAAGCCTTTTTGGGTCAAGCCCAATTTCCTTGGTCATGAATTCCCAAACCCAAAGCAATTGGTCTTTTTTAAAATAATCCCCGAGTGACCAGTTGCCAAGCATTTCAAAAAATGTCGTATGTCGATTGTCTCCAACCTCTTCAATATCTTGAAGCCGGAGTGATGGTTGAGAATCAACCAGCCGAGTTCCTAATGGATGTTTTTCACCTTTAAGAAAAGGTATCATTTGTTGCATTCCGGAAGAGGTAAACAGGGTAGTCGGATCGTTTTCCAGAACGAGTGGAGACGGAGCAATTTCTTTGTGTCCCCTGGCTTTAAAAAAAGCTATATATTTTTCGCGGATCTCTTTTGTCGTCATGGCTAAAGTATAACCTCAAATTTGACTGTAATCCAGCTTGTGTTAGAATCAACCTACGATGCAAGAAAGATTTTTAGAAAGAATTGGTTTATTAAAACATCAGTTTACAGCTGAAGAAGTAAATTCTGGAGAAAAGAGACTAAAAGAGCTAACTGCCGACTACCTTACAGAAAAAATTGGTCTTGAGGAATACTTGGTCGAAACAGACAAACTTCCAAAATTGGACTTAAGAAAGCTTGCTCAAAAACTTGAGTGGCACTAACCTCCATGGGTTTCCAGTTTTTTGTTTTTATGCAGAAGCTCCAAGACAGAACTAAGTCGCTCCGGACGAATTAGTCCTCCGCCCAAAATCGCGTCTTCCAAAATAGAATTTAATCTTTTAATGGCACGCCGAAGATCGATAATAATTAACATAACCTGCACTCCGACAATGACCAGAAGCAAGGTCAAACTTACTACTACAACTATTAAAAGTGTCTGAATGTTATCCACGTATTTAGAAATTAGTATCTAGTTACTAGTAACTAGTATCTTTCGCCTTACTTCATTCATTTTACCAGATCTTGAAACTGCTTGAATTACAATCTCTTTTGTATCGGGCACAACTTCCATACTTACAGAGAATTTTCCATCATTGTCAACCAATACCGGCTGATTATTGACAGTTATTTTTACATCTACATCCGTATTACCAAAAACTAACACGTTATTTCCTGACACAATTTGATCTTCAACAGGACTATCTACACTTAGTGCCGGAGGTGAAATAAATCTGGTATATTGAAATGCCAAATATCCAAATATTACTGTAAAGACAAGTCCAACACCTATAATAAAAGTCAACTTTGGACTCCAGACAAACTTCCGAGAAACATCCGGTTTAGGATTGATCCTCAATTTTTTTGGCGGATAGTCCCTCTTTAAAGTTGCCACCGCAGTTCTTTCGTCCACTTCAAGTGCTCCGGCAATACTCTTCACGAATCCCAACACTGTCGGGAAAGGGGGAAGTTCCTCCCAATTTTCCTCTTCAATTGAAGAAATGAAGCCTTTTTTAATTTTTGTAATTTCCTCGAGGCGGCTCAAAGAATATTCTTTTACGACACGGGCATTTTTTATGATTTGACCAATCGTATTCATTGACCGCCACCCCCAAACGAGGCAAGAAACTCATCTGCATTTTGGACCAGCACTTCCCTGGGCTTGCTACTTCCATCTGAAGTAGAGATAACCCCCGCCGCCTCAAGTTGATCTACAATTCTGGCAGCTCTCGCATAACCAATTGACAGCCTTCTTTGCAAAAGTGATGCCGAAGCTCTATCGTACTGACAAACAACCTTAACCGCTTCCTTAAACAAATTGTCTGTATCACCTTCGACCCCCGGAACCGAAACTGATCCGGCCTTGCTCATAGTTGTCACTTCGTCAGTATATTGAGTTGGAATTCCCTGGTTTTTAACGAAAGCCACCAACGCCTCAATTTCTTTATCGTTGACAAACGCGCCTTGAATTCTAAGTGGTTTTGCCTGTTCGGGTGGAAGATATAACATATCTCCTTTACCCAGCAGTTTCTCTGCTCCTTGTGTGTCAAGAATAACGCGAGAATCGACCTGAGAGGCGACGGCAAAAGCGATACGGGAAGGAACGTTAGCTTTAATTAAACCCGTAATGACATCTACCGATGGCCTTTGAGTGGCCAAAACCATATGAATTCCTGTAGCTCGTGACATTTGCGCAATCCTAGTAATTGCATCTTCGACTTCAACAGGAGAGAAAAGCATAATATCAGCAAGTTCATCGATAAAAAGAACAATAAAGGGCAGGGCTTGAAACCCGCTCATTTCGTTGTAACCGTCAATATTCCTAGCCCCGGCTTCTGCAAAAAGTTTATATCTTCTATCCATTTCGGCCATAACCCACCTGAGAGCAGATATTACCTTTTCCGGTTCTACAATAACGGGAGAAAGTAGATGCGGAATACCGTTATAACCCGTTAGCTCAACTCGTTTGGGATCGACTAAAATTAGTTTTACTTCGGTTGGAGCTGCCCTAAAAAGGATAGATGCAAGAAAGGCGTTAATACAAACCGATTTACCGCTTCCGGTTTGTCCTGCGATAAGTACATGGGGCATTCTGGCGATATCGGCGACAACGGGTTTACCTGAAACATCAAACCCTAAAGATACCGCCAATTTTGATCTTGCCGCCAGCATCTCGTCCGACTCCATCATTCTCTTAAGTGTTACGAATTCGGCTGCTCTATTTGGCAGTTCGATACCAACCAAAGATCTTCCTGGGATCGGGGCTTCAATTCTAATTGTACCGGTTGGGGCTGCCAAAGCCAAAGCCAAATCCCTTTCCAAAGATGTAATCTTGGAGAGTTTTGTACCGAGTGCAACCTCAATTGCATACTGAGTCACCGCCGGACCAAGATTCACCTCAACCACCCTTGCGGTAATCCCAAAAGATTCAAGTGTTTTTTCGATGACTGCCGCGTTGCCTTTTATATCTCCTCTGTCTGCCTTTCCTATCCCAGCATCACTCAATAGATCAAAGCTTGGATATTTCCATATTTTTTCTTCGCCGGGAATATTGCTTACAAGTTTCTGCTCCAATGGCTCTTTGGGTTTATTATCAGCTACCGATATCGGGAGTTTTGCTTGATTTATATTTACCTGTTGTTTGAAGTTACCCCCACCGGAAACTTTCATTGGCCCTTTACTCATCTGTATGCCACCAATTTTAATAGGAGCCGGGCTTTTGATAAAACCCCCGACCTGCACAAGTAGTCCGGCGACGTATTTAAAAACCTGGTCAATTGAAGTATTAAAAAGGACTATCAAACCGACAAAACTGGTCCCAATTAATACAATCGCCGCACCTATTCCTGTAATTAAGGCGCTCATTCCATCCCATGCAGAATTTCCCAAAATCCCAGCTCTGGTCAAAGTCACAATGGAAATAAAGAAAAGGATTCCACCAACAATAACATTCGGTTGAGCCATAGGAAACTTGGCCCTAGACATCAAAAATGCAAAAGCCAAAAAGAGAAATGGTAAAAAAAATGATGACCAGGAAAAATAAGCTACAAGAAGATCGTTAAACTTGAGTAGTATCGCCCCCTGCCGAGAAAAAGAAAGAAGAACTAATGCGGCCAGTGCAAAAAAGAAAATTTTGGCGATAGAAAAAGAGGTGTCCCTCTTAATCTTTAATTTGAAACCGCGTTTATCTATTCTTCTTTTGTGCTTTTTTATCATCGCCAATCATTGTATAACGAACGGAAGCTAAACCTCAACAGGAGATAGGTGCTTTTTAAAACCTGTTAAAATTACTCAATGAAAAAAACAATCACACAGTTTATTCACAATCATTCCTTAGCTACGCTTTCCGTAATATATTTTTTGTCGAGAATAGTTAACTTAACCAAACTCCCAATTTTTAACGACGAAGCAATTTATTTGGATTGGGGATGGAAATCTCTCTATACCAGTGCTGGATTATTTTATTCGCTATATGATGCCAAGCCTCCACTCCTTATTTGGATTTTTGGAGTATTTGAAAACATTTTTAATTCGCCTCTTTTGGCGGGCAGGATTGTATCCGTTATGTTTGGATTTTTAACATTGGCCGGAATTTATAAAATCGCGAAAAACTTAGGAGATGAAAGGCTTGCGCGTTTATCTTCGATTGTTTACATTATTGTTCCTCTTTTCGCCTTTTTTGATCGCCAAGCATTAATGGAATCGGCAATCGCCGGGTGTGGCATCTGGAGTTTTTATTTTCTACTAAGAATACTTGAAACCAAAAAAACTAAATACGCGGTTTGTCTTGGACTCATCTTGGGTATAGGTATCTTTATAAAACTTTCAGCATTTGTTTTTTTAATTTCGGTGAGTTTAATTTTGATTTACAAAAAACATTTTAAAGAATTCGCCTTGTCTGCTATTTCCAGTCTGATTATCGTCTCCCCACTTTTTTTTCAAAAAATATTCTGGACCTCATTGAACACCAATAACCGGTTTATGCTATCTATTCCAGAACTGTTAAGTTTTCCGTTTTCTTTGTGGATAAGAAATTTTTCAACTGCCGTCAATATATCTTTTTTTTATTTAACCCCTTTTGTTTTTATATTGTCAATTTGTGGAATATATTTTTTATTAAAGAGAAAGGATAGAATTCTCCCAACCTTTTTTTTGACAGGTTTTATCCTTGTCTTATTTTCGGGCAAGTCGCTTAACCCTAGATATTTATCCGCCTTTTTTCCACTTATCTCCGTCTTTTGCGCATACACCCTTTTTAACTTTAGGAAAGCACATGCGATTTTGATTGGAAGTGTTTCGACAATACCCACGATCATGATTACCTACCTCCTAGTTATTTCCCCTATTACATATTTCAATGTCATGGACAAGATGACAGTATTTTCACAAAAATCCGAATATCTAACCGGGTGGACATCGGGCTACGGCATTCCGGAGGTGGTTGATTATTTGAATCAAAAAGGGAAAGATAAAAAAATAATTGCCGGGGTCCGGATTGATGCAGGTAACCCCGAAAGCGCGGTATTTGCATATTTTAATAATTCGGCCTGGGTAAAGCCCACTTACATCGACTCGAGAAATCTCGACCGATCTGTATTAAACCTGAGTTGTCTAACAAGCCCTATTCCTGTCTATTTTGTTGCCCGAGATGGAAACTTGGCGGGGCTGGATAAGTTCTTTGTGGAAGAAAAACGATACTATAAACCGGAAAATATTAGCTATATCTCAATTAGCGCACTTAAAGCCTGTGATTAAACTTCAACTATGACAGGTAATACCATGGGGCGTCTGCCGGTTTTTTGAGCGAAGTATTTTTCCAAAAAGTCTATTGTGGTATTTCTGGCAAATGTTGAATTAACCGATTTCTTCTTTTGAAGCTCACGGGATAGATCACGCGAGGCTTCATCCAAAACCCTACCGTATTTTTGTTCAAAAACAAACCCGCGGCTTAATATCTCCGGCGGAGAAAGAAGCCTCCCATTATTTCTATCAAAATGAATTATCGTTATGACAATCCCTTCTTTGGAAAGAATATGTCGGTCCCGAAGCACTGTATTTCCAACATCTCCAACCCCAAGTCCGTCGATTAAAACTTCTTTAACAGGAACTCTGCCCGCAATTCTTGCGTTCTGACCTGAATATTCCACAATCTGTCCGGGAGTAAGTTCCAGAACTTCTTTTTCTTTTGCACCCATACTTTGAGCAATTAGTCCATATGCCCTCATGTGGCGAATAGTTCCTCCGATGGGAATATAATACTTGGGTTTGACGAGAGCAAAAAGCATCTCGATATCTTTAATGCTTCCATGCCCTGAGACATGGAGATCCTCCTGCATATCATAATAGTGAACGTCGATCTCGCCTTCGATAAATTTATCGACTAAGAAATTTATTCCACCTGCGCTTCCCGGAGGCCCGGGGTCAGCCGAAAAAATTACCATATCACCTTTATTTATCGTCAAAAAATCATGCTCGCCGGTTGCTAAACGGTAAAGTGCGCTTCCGGGCTGCCCATAACAGCCGGATATAATATATAGAACTTTATTTGGAGGAAGTTTTGCAGCTTGTTTTGAACGAATTACAACCCCTTGCGGATAAAATATATAGCCCAATTGCCTCGCAATCTCTGCCTTTCTTTCAATTGATCGTCCAATCAGCACCACTTTCCTTCCAAGTTTTGCTGCGGCATTAATGGTTTGCTGCATTCTCGAGATATTTGACGATATTGTCGTTAAATAAATTTTTCCCGTCGCTTCTCTCCCTGCCGCCTCAATTCTTCCTTCAATCGCCTTTTCGCTTTCGGTATATCCCGGAGATGTGGCACCAAGTGAGTCCGATGCAAGGGCGAGCGCGCCACCAGAGGCGAGCGTCGCCACTTTGGCTGCATCAAAAGGGCGTCCGTCTACCGGAGTCCAATCAAATTTGTAATCGGGAACATGGAAAAGCTTCCCTTCCGGTGAATCTATACAAAAACCAACTCCGTCAGGAACAGAATGGGCAACGCGAAAAGGAGTCACTTTAAATACTCCAAGGGTTAAAACATCATGGTCCGGATCGAAAACTTTAACATTTTTAGTATCCATTCCGGAATCTATCAACTTTTCTTGAATAAAACCTGCAACCAATTTTGTCGCGTAGACAGGCGTGTCAACTTCTTTAAGCAAAAAGGGGATGGCACCCAAATGATCCTCGTGTCCGTGGGAGATTAGAACCCCGCGAAGCTTATGCTTATTCTGAACTACATAAGTAAAATCGGGAATCACAAGATCCACACCAAACATTTCGGAATCGGGAAATCCGACGCCACAATCAACGACAATCATGTCGTTTCCATATTCGTAGACGTAAAGATTTTCTGTGACCCCTGTGGTACCCGAAAGGGCAATAAATTTCAAACTATTCATTATGCAGTTTTCATTTTACTCAATATTTCTCCCAATTGCACGAAATCGGCTTTTTCTGCCTCCAGCACTTTCCCGTTCCTTAAAGATGCAGCCGGGTGGTACATAGGGATAACTATGATATTTTTACCCTTCCACTTGATATCAAATTTTTTTCCGTGAACTCCACTAATGAAAACATCTGGCAAAAATTTAGCCATTGAATATCTACCCAATGTAATTACCACCCTTGGATTGATAATTTCAATTATTTTGTCCAGATACTTTCCATAGGCCGATATTTCCCCGGGGAGTGGGTCGCGGTTTTCAGGGGGTCTATGATGGACAATATTCGTTATAAACACCTTTTTTCTTTCGAGTCCGGCCAGGAGCAACAGTTTATCCAAAAGTTTACCAGCCTGTCCTACAAATGGAAGCCCGGTAGCATCCTCCGTTCTCCCGGGGCCCTCTCCGATACAAAGGATTGAGGCTTTAGTGTTTCCCGATCCAAAAACCAACTTACTCGCGCCTTTCTTGAGAGGAAGCAAGTCATCTTTTTCCATGTCGTCTTTCAATTTATGTAATTGCGTATATTTATCCATTTTCGTCTTCTTCAAAAAATTCTACCGTGTTATTGATTGTCTCATAGAGAGCAAAATTTATACCGTTTATTAATGCTCCGGGGCGAACAAACTTTGTCCAATTTATGGTTTTTTCTTCTTTTGAATGGTAGTGTCCCGAAAAAACTGTCTTAAATTCATATAACTTTTCGTCTTTCAGGCTGGCTCTGTGGATTATTCCAATTTTTAACCCGTCGACATCCAGTTTAAGAAGGTGTTGGTCAAACTTTTGGGCATTAAATTTCAGATATTCTTCAATTCCTTCTTCAACATCGGCGTTCCCCATTACTGCAAAGAGAGGAATCCCGAAATCAAGAACGGCTTTAATTGATTCAATGTTGTCCCAATCACCGCAATGGATGACGACACCAATCTTGGCTTTTTTGCCGATTTCCATCACGGCCTTAAGATTGGCAATATGGCCGTGAGAATCAGAAATAATCAAAATCTTCATTCATTAATTATATCAGTTGAAGTTGGGTTGCATTCTCTGAATCTATAGGATATACTCCTGGCTATAAATAGGCAGTAAATCCCAGAAAGGAGTTAGTTATGCCCGACCTATTTTTGATTGCGTCCCAAGAGGATGCAGAAGTTTTGAAAAAGCACATTAAAACGATCATTGGCCCAGCTCTCCGCCAGGCCACAGCAAACTCTTTCGAGGACCTTAAAAAAGATCCTGAAAAAGTGTCTGTGTACATTCTGACCCACCAAGGTGGAGACAATATACCTCCCCTTCAAATCATCGGCCTCGCTAGCTGGAACGAGCAAAGAGAAAGAGAGCTTGAAGGTTGGCGAAACCGCCTTGGAAGGGCGTGGGGGATCATTTTGTCCGATGAAGTATTTGGCAGAGAGCTTACATCCAGATTTCCTTTTGACAAGGTCGAAATCTGGCCACTCATGCCGAAAGGTTCTTTCGCTACCGCTGCTTTTGCCGCGAAGATGTTTCTGGAAGAACAGAACTGGCGCTAACCAAACAGAAACTAAAAGGAGTTACAATGCAACACTTAGTTAAATTTTTTGTATCTGAGGCCATTGCCAAAGCTATCAATGCTCATTCTGAGCTCATAGCTTCGACTTTCGCCAGAAAGTTTAAGGTTCCGCAGAGCAGCGTAACCTGCATTGCTATGGCCGTACCCGGAAGCAACCAGCGCATCATTGAGGTTGTGTACCCAGTAATTCATACCACCGAAATGGAGCATGCAGCCCGGGATGCCTGGGTCATCACCGCCAATATAATTACCGGCGATGTTACAGAGCTTGTGTTCGACCGCGAACCGGATATCTGGTTCACTGTTGGCTCTAAGGCTTGATCGTTTGCCACAAAAGGCGCTTTTCTTTTCAAAAAAGACGAGCGCCTTTTCTTTTTATATTTTAAGTGGGTCTGAAGTCCTACTCATTAGGTACGCTTCTTTGTTTGTAGCTCCGATTCGATCTTCCACTTCTTTGAGACTTGTATTAAATCTAAACCGACAAAAAGTATCTGTTTTACCACTGATTTCGACTACTACATCAAAAATTCCATTATCGTTGTCGTTCTCTGGCGTCTTTCCTACATGAATCCCTCTCGGATCACCTTCGCCACTATTTACTTTAAACACCTCCGGCAAATCCTCCATTATACCCAGACCGACCCACCTCATAAATATTTCTCCGTACTTCCCCTCGTTTAATCCCACCTTCGAATCATGTAAGAAACTCTGCCAAAGGTTATATTGTTCTTCCAAATCGTCGAAAAACACTTTCTCTCTCATCTCTATTTCTGTAGCCTTATCTCTTTCAACTTTTTTCCCGGTCATCTTTTCATAAGCCTCTTCCATTTCTGCCCTTGACCCTCTTCTTTTTCCAAACATCGCAGAAATATAATTAGCCAAATCTTCCAACAAATCTAACTCTTTAAATCTGGCTTCTAAATATCTATCACGAATCTTTTCAGGATTTTTTAGAACATCCTCCGCATTTCCCAATTCCATATACAAAGATTGTATCAAAAAAACAAAATTTGCTGCAGTGTGGAGGGTTGTGTGTCACCGCAACAAAAAGACCATTTTTCTTTTATATTTTAAGTGGGTCTGAAGCTTTTCTCATTGCATCCATCTCCTGATACGTGGTTCGGAGTCGGTCTTTTACTTCCTTGAGGCTGGTGTTAAATCTGAATACACAGTAAGAATTGTCTTCGTCTGCTACTTTAAACCTCAATTCAAGAGACGCCTTATCATTTTCGTCGTTTGGAGCAACTTCGGTTCCAATGCCTTCTGAACCATCCCGCAAAAGCCCCGGCTCTTCTTCCATTATCCCCAAACCAACCCATCTCATAAATATTTCACCGTTTCCACCTTCATTTAACCCAGGCTTTTCGCCTTTTTTAAATCCCTGCCATAACTCATATTTTTCTTTTAGATGTTCTCTAAAAACCAACACTTCTTCAGTAAATTTTGAGAATTGGGCTTCCCCCTGACCAACTTTAATCCAAACTTTATAAACACTCTCCAAATCATCCAACAATTTCAACTCTTTATTTCTGGTTTCTAAATACCTACGACGGATTTTTTCGGGGTCTTTTAGGACATCCTCAACATCACTTAATTCCATATACGAAGATTGTATCAAAAAAATTACTATGGCATGAATATAACTTCTGCCACTACTGCGGCATGAATGTCTTAACGTTTTCTGGAGTAACTTTAACCTCTTTTGCTGTTCCTTCAACAATCATCCTGGCCACTTTCCTGACAACTCCGTCGATATTCCGCTCAAGTGTACGGATTCCGGCATCATAACCCAAAGGTCTGACGATGCTTGGCCAAACTTCTTCAGAAATAACAAGCGAGCCTTCTGGAAGTCCCGATGCTTTCATTGCAGCCGGCAGAATATATCTTTGCGCAATAACAGTTTTTTCCTGATCGGAATAAGAGGGCATTGAAATCGGCTCAAGTCTATCCATAACAGCTGTAGCTATGCTTGTGGTGTTATTGGCTGTGGCAATAAACAAAGTCTCGGAAAGATCGAAAGGAAAATCTATATAGTGATCCACATACGCATAATTTTGTTTGGGGTCCAAAAGCTCTACCAGTACTCCCATTATGCTGCTTCTGCCCTGCTCCGTAACCCTGTCGATTTCATCCAAAAGTATAACCGGATTTCTGCACTGGGTATCCCTCAAGGCCTTAATAACTTTCCCGGGTTCTGCCTCAGGGTGCATTCGCGACTGTCCTCTAAGGTCTAGAGGGTCTCCCATTCCTCCAAAAGGAATACGAGCAATAGGGCGCCCTAATGCTTCCGCAATGGAATATGCAATCGTAGTTTTACCGGTACCCACAAGTCCCACAAAACATAAAATTGGAGCGCGATACAAATCTTTCATCTCCCCTTTTTCGGTTTTGAGCTTCATAACACTCATATATTCCAAAACGCGGGTTTTGATGTCATCAAGACCGTAGTGATGGGCCTCAAGAATCTTCTTAGCATTTTCGAGGTCAAGAGTGTCCTTGATTCTTTTGTTCCAAGGAAGAATTGTTATCCAATCAATATATTTTTCCATACTGTCGAACTCGGGGAGAAACGAAGGAGAGTTTGTTAGTTTGGCCAGTTGATTAAGACGAACCAAAACCATCTCGCGAAGCTTGTCCGGCAAATCGGCATTTTTGATTCTCTCAATTAATACATTTATTTCTTGGGCAGCAGGTTCCATAATTCTAAGTTATCAATTATCAATGTACATTGAATTTACGGTGAATTCAATTTGCAAACTCCGCGGAGGCTGAAAACTTAATGGCAATTTTATATTAAACCAACACTTTTCAAAATGTAATCCCTTCTTGCCTTCAGTCTCTGGCTCAATATTTTCCTCAGGTGAGGAGACATTTGCGTTCGTTCTATTCTCTGATCAATTTTCACATCTGTGAATACTTCTTTGAGCCTCACTGCCTGGTCGTGTATATCTCTATTTGTTAATCCAACATACATCGTTCTCATTCCTGTTCCTTTTTTGGAAGGGTGGGACCATTCTGTAAGTTCTACAACCTCATCTGTAAACGGACTGTCACCTCCGTCTAAATCTTTTAAGCCTTCATGTGCCCGGAAAAGCAAAGCTCCCCCATTATCTAACCTTACCTGCCCTCCATCTATTTCCCGTGTATTTTGGCCCTGGGCCCAGGGAACATCCCAATTTGCCATCCAGGCGTCCATTATAAAACCGTCCTTAAGGGGACGTAAGTTCCCCACAACATCCTTATCAGAATTTATCCACCTTGAAGTAACGGCGGGTCTACCGTCCACATTTCTAACCTTTACGTCCGGTACCGCCACACCATAATCCAAATATAAGTCGCCGGCTAAAGATTCGCACCAAACCCTATCACGGCTTTCGAGGTGTTTAACATAATATTTTTTTGGGCCACCCTCCTCTGGAACTAAATAAACACCTCCCGGATTTGAACCCAGGGATTCGCCAACTTTCAAAGAACCATCCCAATACTCAAGATTTATATCGAGATGATAATCTCTTTGTAATTTGTCAAACTCTTCAGCTGTAAATAGTACATTTCCTTCCGTATCGTAAACGGGTATATAAAAACCATTTTCGGCTATTTCCATCTTCATATTTTCTAAGACTTCATCGCGTTTGTATGTTATTGTTAGTACAATGCCACTAATATTGGTTGCCTCTTCGGCGGCAAACTTAATGAGATGATCCTTCCCGCTGGGGGTGAGTGTTACCTCACTACTGGGATTCAAAATTAGCACCATTCCCTTCTCAAAAAAAACACCATACTCGGAATTTTTTGCCGATAAAACACTTTTAAAATTTCGATTCTTCGCGTCCTTTTCGGTTACCCCCACATAATCTACACAAAACGGATATGAATCGACCTCATTAACTTTCGTTAGACATTCCCCTGAAAAATTTCCGGATCTTAATATTCTGGACAAATTTGCACTATTGGACCCATGCAATCTCGCTCCAACCCTCACAAGTTGGTCCGTTCGTGCTAAATTTCTGTTGCGGATATCGGCTGCTTTTTTCTCATCTACAGATCTTGTTTTTTCAACAACACGTTCTATCGTTGTTCTCAAAACAAGCTTTTTTTCTTCTAAATTTAAAGTTGGGAAATCTACAATTACCTCATTTCCACTAGAAACTTTTACCACAGGTACCTGAGGCACTCTTTTTTCTAATACATCTTCATTTGCATGAACAGCATAAAAGTAAACCTTGTCTGCGTATGATGTATTTGGTCTTGAGAATTGATGGGCAATTTCAAGTCCTGTAGCCCTTAAATCAGATGATCCGAACACTCCATCAAAAAAAACTTTGTGTGAGTCTGCCAATATTCCACCCGGCATAATTGCCGTCCTCACCTCATCTTCACTCAACAGAAGCAAAACCGACATTGTTTGTTCAGGGTGTCTACCCAAATAATCGCCGACATATCTCCACATGGTTGGCTCAAAACCTTCAAGTCCCCCCATTTCTTTAATTTGATTTCCGGCATCGTTTAAAACCTCTGCCAGAGTGGTATTCCGCTCCTCTGCCATTTGTATCCCCAAATCTAAAACCAAAAAGGCCGTATTCCCAAATTCCTTTTGAATATTCCTAAACGCCTGTCCGTTTTCGGGAGTAGAAAGTGTGCTCAACGCCCTGTCACCTCCACGGACAACATATCCGCTTTCATAGAAATTCAAAGACTCCACTGGAAAACCATCCAAGTACGCTATCGCCACATCCCCAGGTACAGAATTTTCTTTAATTTGGGCGGCTATATGGGCGGCCCCTTGAAAAATTTCTTCTGTAGTCGTAACAAATCCCCTCGTTGATGAGCCATAGTTATCCGATAATTCTTTTAGTCTCGCTTCCGACAATTCCATTATTTTGTTCGATATTGGATTTGAACTATTTTTTGCCGCATCAATAACCGTTTTTACCAGGTCTTCACTCATAAAAACGCGACTCCCACTTCTTTCAATGAATGCAGTAACCACCTCGAAAACTTCCCGATCCGTACTCGCGAATTCCAATATCGGCACTACATCTGTAGAAATTTCCTTGTCCGTTCCCCTTAAATAGTCTAAAGCTTCCGGGTAATTTGCCAAGGCAAACACGGGACCTGCTGTTTCGGGATAAAAATATGGGGCCTCGTGCAATTTACCGAAAATTTCAGGTTCTATCATTAGTTTGTCACTAAACTGATAGTCTTTGATCACTCTCAGCTTGGCATCTAAACCCTCATCCACAAATGCACCATATCGGCTTAGCCATGTGTTATCTAAAGCCCCAGCCAACCTGATTCCAAAATCAAGCAAATCTTTATCCTCCGCCAGTCTTTCCAATCCCTTTCTTTCCTGTTCAAACGAATAGGTAAATATTCTATTCGAAGCATTGCCGCCACTATTAATTTTAATAAGTTTTCGTAATGTGTCAGAGTCGTGCTCCCGTATAAACCTTAAGAAATTAGATCTATCTTTTTTATCAACATCCCAACCCACCCCCAACCATCTATTAACTTCAAACTTTTGACCCTCCTCTCTCATTAATCTCGAAAAGCCAGCCATCGTCTTCGCATCTTTCTTACCTAAAAATGGCATAAATCTCACTTGATCTATTATTTGCATGGCATCAAGCCGTAAATTTCTGATTTTTTCAGTTTTAATACCTGAATTATCAATTTTAATTTGCTCTGAAAGCTCTACCTCCATTTTTTGAGCTTCAGTCTGGCCTAAAATAATTGCTTCCGTCTTGTCAAAGTATTCTTCAAATTTTTGCCTGATAGCATTCCAGCCAGGCTCTCCAACAGTTGCTATCACATCTGCCTGATTAACAGCCCTTAATATTAAACAGGTTTCTAAATCATTCTCTAATATTGAAGCCATATCGGCTGGTGTTAAGTTCCTCTCCGGATTTCTCACCTTTCCTCTGGCAATATCCGATGCCACCCCGTCCAAAGCTATCACTTTCTCGACTTTTTCCACGTCGGCATCTGCCATGTTCCATTCCTTTCCATACCGACGCATTATTTCTATACTTTTTTCTTCATGAGCAAAATCCCGAGCCACCGGTTCATTTTGTTTTCCGGTTTGTTGCCCAAAGTCATGCCAAAAGGCAGAAAATATTGCTAAGTTTTGACCTCGCTCACTGATTCCAGTATTTTCTAATAACACAACTGTTTTATTTACAACTTCTCTTGTATGAAGTGCTAAATTTTCTCCGTTATGCCGGTACCCGTTTTCACCGGCTAGGCGCTGCCACTCAGGCACCAATAAGCCAATCTCTTCGTTATTCCATTCTGGAGTTCGAATCAACTTCGATAACTTTGTGGCGTTTTCCTGTTTCTCTAAACCCATACCACTTGTTACTTCTGCTTCAGTTAGACCGTCTGCTCCCATTTTATTTTTCGTCCATCGTTGCTTTTCCCTTTTTCAATTCCTCGTCAATCTGGTTAAATATCTCCTCAAATTTCTTCTTCTGATTTTGAATGAATTTTTGTGTTTTAATTATTCGACCTTTACTCATTTCAACGAATTATAAACTAATTCAATCGTCTATTTAAGTGAAGTTAACTTTTCAAAGTATTACATTGTCCGTTTGAAGATTTGACGAACAAGAATTTTATCTATTAAAGTCTTTATTACTGTCATCCCCCATTAATCTTGAAGTTGGGAAATGGGGACCACCGCTTTCACCTGGTCTATCGCTGTTTCCAAAATCGCGCCTTGGTCCTCTCGAGAATCCTCCACGATCCCCGCCTCTTGAAAATCCACCACTTCTTCCGCCACCGAATCCACCCCTAGAACCTCCGCCAAATCCTCCACGACCTCCACCGAATCCACCTCTTCCTCCGCCAAAACCACCTCTTGAACCACCACCCCTGGGTCTTTCTTCTCTTGGTTTATCTTTGGCAGGATCCATATTCATTGAAAGATTAATTCTTCCCATTTCGTCAATTTTGACTACACGAACTTTTACTTTATCGCCGATTTTAACAACATCGTTGGCATCGGCCACGAATTCTTCACGGCCCATGTCGCTTACATGCACCATTCCATCTTTTCCGGGAAGAATATTCACAAATGCTCCAAAAGGCATTATGCGGACCACCTCTCCGTCATAAATTTCTCCTGCTTGAACCTCTTTTGCAAAACCTTCCACGTAAGTAATTGCCGCCTGCATCTTTTCCGGATCAACTCCGCTTACCGCAACACTTCCGTCGTCACTGACGTCGACCTGAACCCCAAAGTCTGCCATGACCTTCTTGATATTCTTTCCACCGGGGCCAATAAACTCACCAATCTTATCGACCGGAATCTTAACAACTTGAATCTTGGGCGCATATTGAGAAACTGTCTTTCTTGGTTCGGCGAGCGTGTCAATGATAGCTTTCATAACTTGTCCTCTGGCGTCTTTTGATTGCTCTAAGGCTTTTTCTAAAATTGCCGGTGTTAAGTTTAAAGTTTTGACGTCCAGTTGAAGAGCCGTAATGCCTTTTTCTGTTCCCGCAACTTTAAAGTCCATATCTCCGTTGTAATCTTCAATCCCCATGATATCTGAGAGAACTGCAAAGTCTTTTTCACTGTCACCAAATATAAGTCCCATCGCAATTCCGGCAACAGGAGCCTTAATAGGAACTCCGGCATCCATAAGTGATAATGTAGAACCGACGACTGAGGCCATAGAAGTTGAACCGTTTGAACTCATGACTTCGCTGACTACGCGGATGGCATATGGAAAATCATCCTGAGAAGGAATAACCGGCTCTAAAGCTCTCTCTGCCAATGCCCCATGACCGATCTCGCGTCTACCTGGATTTCCAAATCTTCCAACCTCGCCACTTGCATAAGGCGGCATTGAATATTGATGCATGTAACGCTTTTCAATTTCTCCCTCGGCTGATTCAAGCAGCTGCCCCATTGACTGGGCCCCAAGTGTTGCAACTGAAAGAACGTGGGTTTGACCTCTCTTAAACAGTGCCGATCCGTGAACTCTAGGCAAATAACCGACTTCTCCGGACAACTTTCTTACCTCTGTCAATTTTCGGCCGTCAGGACGAACACCTTTTTTGAGAATTTGTTCACGAATAAAGTCTTTCTTCATGTGATCAATAATCTCAGGTACCCATTTTGCATCGGCCTCGGTCACATTTTCTGTAACAGCGTCGATTAAATCTGCAAGTTCTGTGGATCTTCCGTTTTCAACCTGAACCAAACTTTTAACAACCCCGGAAATTTTGTCTCCAACTAACTTTTTGACTTGATTTTCAAGTTCTGCAGATGGTTTTTCTTCTTCATATGTTTCGCGGGTTCTGCCAACCTCTTTAGAAAGATCTTCTATTAATTTAAGAACAGCTTTAGACTCTTTGAATGCAAGTTCAACGCCTTTTACAATTTGTGCCTCAGTTACTTCGTTTGCGCCTGCCTCGACCATCAAAACCGCCTCTTTTGTTGAAGAAACAGTAAGATTCATTGAAGAAGTCTTCATTTCGGCTGATACCGGGTTAATTTTATATTCGCCATCAACAAGGCCTACTGTCAAAGGAGCTACCGGGCCTTTCCAGGGAAGAGTTGAGACGTGAATGGCAGCACTCGCAGCAATTGCGCCTAAAATCTTCGGATCGTTTTCCATATCAACAGAAAGAACTGTCACGGTAACTTGAACTTCCATTTTGTAAGTCTTGGGGAAAAGCGGACGGATAGAACGATCGATTAAACGAGCGGAAAGAATTTCATCATCGGTTGGTCTACCTTCTTTTTTAACCCACTTGCTCCCTTTTATGCGTCCCCCGGCATAAAGTCTTTCAAGGTAGTCGACGGAAAGAGGAAAATAATCCATTTCCATTTTCATGGGTTGCGAGGCTACTGTGGCGAGAACAACTGTATCACCGTGCCTTGCCATAACCGCTCCACCTGCTTGTTCAGCAAGTTCTCCGGTTGTGAGGGTAAGCTTTCTTCCTCCGAGTTCTATACTTTTTTCTATCTTTTTCATTTATTTGAGGTAAGTTTGAAGATTGAGTTCTGAGGTCCCACTATTAACCGTGAGACACCATTTCCAATCTCAAACTCACTTATTATATTACTTCTCTATCTTCAAGTCACTGGCCAATTTAGCAAATCTCTCTTCGTCGCGCCTTTTTAGATAACTTAAAAGCCTTCGCCTTTTGGCTACCATTGAAAGAAGTCCGCGCCTTGAATGCACATCCTTTTTATGCTCTTTTAAATGAGCAACAAGTTTGTCTATCTGGTTAGAAAGAAGCGCGATTTGAACCTCTGGAGAACCTGTGTCGCCCTTCTCGCGGGAAAACTTCTTAATAATGTCCTGTTTTGTGTCTTTGGCTAGTGCCATATATGTGTCATTGAAAGCAAAGTGAGGCTACTTCCAAGCCAGACTTAGCTTTAATCGATTTCGATAAGATCTTTGTACGAAGTACAAAATAGCCTTATCTAGAGTGAATAATACCATATATTTGGCCCGTTGGCAAAGAGGAAAATCTTAATACGGAATTTTTTCGTTCGGGTGTAGTAACTTTTTTATATCGTGAACAATCAACTCAATTGGGCCAACTTGTAAAAACGTCCGTGAGGTTTCCGGCATCTCAGCCAGGACTTTGGGATCGATCGGTCTTACTTCAATAAAATGATCTGTCCCTATTTCAATTCTCTGCCATCCTTCCCTTTCTGTCACCATAATCGGATTTTAAACCCTTAGTGTTTCTTGTCAACCTTTGTTCTCACTGTAGGCATCGGGTTGATTGCCGGCAGCACCTTTGAATATCTTAGGTTGAAGCCAGTCATCGGGTGGGTTTACATCTTGTTCCGCCTCCTGAGTGCCATTGACGTCTTGGGCATCCAGCTCCTGAGGTTGGGAAATTAAAGATTGAACATTTCTAATTGGTCTTGAAAATGGTTGTGTTGGAATTGCCCCGGGCGGAAAACTTGCAGGATTAAGTTTGGTTTTTGGAAGTCTTTGTCCACCACTTCTTAAAAGGTAGGCAAATGTTTCAAAGGTTTCGGGAGTTACGTCACTACCGGCAAAATTATTACTACCTTCCTCAACTCCCATAATAAGGTTTGTAGCAATATCAGGCTCCATACTCAAACCACTTTCTTTAATTAAATTAGCAATTAGCTCACTTGTAGCAGCTCCGGGTTTGGCAAAGGACATAACCTCGCGGTTTGATGCAAGCACTCTTGTCCCGATATGTACAACTTTTGCTCCCGCAAAATCCTCGGAAGAAAGAATGGGAAAATGGGAATCGTTGGCCCCTCCGATTAATATAACTAAATCAGATGCCACACCTGCATAGCTTAAATCCAATTGTTCTTTTTGGGGTGCAACAAAACCTGTTTTTGGTACAACTGTGAGCTTAAACTCACCCTGTTCGATATCATAACTAACTTTTTCTA
This sequence comes from Candidatus Woesebacteria bacterium, assembly GCA_016432365.1. Taxonomy (GTDB): domain Bacteria; phylum Patescibacteriota; class Microgenomatia; order UBA8517; family UBA8517; genus GWB1-39-10. The sequence continues at coordinate 263,554 of CP066686.1, read as the reverse complement.
TATTGTTGGCATCGTAGCCCTCAAACCTTATTGTTAAATTTTTATTACCAACTTCGCCGACAATTTTATCTATACCAATCAAACGGTTAAAACCGACAAGCATAGGGGAGGTACTTGCTATCGCCACGTCTTTTCCGGCTTTTAACGAAAGGTATAACGAAAGCCCAGCCGCCACCTGATCAAAATAGGGTTTTGTTGGCAACAAGACAAGAATTGAGGTGGCAGAGTCGACAAGAGAGGAAAATGAATTATCCATTAAATTTATCGGCAGAGCCCGATACTACCACACATCTCGACAAAAAAGCAATCAACACATACAATCTGGGGGTAAATATTACCAACATAGTTCTTTTAAAAAAAGGAGAGTCAAATGTCAAAAAAATCAGGTAGATTTTGGTCTATTTTCTGGTTTGTGCTTTCTGTACTTGCTGCCGCGGGCGTTTGGTTTTTTCCAGGACCAATGGGTCAGCTGATCTCTGGATTGTTTGCTGGAATTGCCATAACTGAAATTTTAGTTACGGCCTTTTTCCAAAACGTCACTTTTGGAGACCTAGCCAAACTGATTATGAAATTAGGCGGCAAAAAGGTATTGTATTTGTTGCTTGTAAACTCCGTTGCATCAGCTTTGGTTTTCACAGGCGTTTTAGACAACAACAGTTTGTCACCGATGCTGCTTTTTACAATCGGCCTTTGGCTAATGTTTTCTCTGGAACTAATTCTAACCGCAACCCCGATTGCATTACATTGGGAAGAGTGGAGTAAGGAAGGAACCGCTGAAATAAACGACAGAACAGAATTGAATTAGGACTGAGGATCCCAAATTGTGCAAGTGGCATGAAGAGGGATCCTTTACTTTTCAAGTCTCAGTTTTTAATCGAAGCTAAACAATCACCTACCCCAAAATCAAGTTGGGGTTCGAGTATCGCTCCGAATTCTTCGGAAGGACCAACGGTGGCGACCTCATTTTTTTGTTTTCTGATTGAAACTATTTTTGCCTTTCCCATTGTTTTTTCGTTCCTCAAAAGAAGGACTGTATCACCTTTAGTTATTCTACCGCTGGTTACTTTTGCGCCGGCAACCTTTTTGTTATTAAAAGGGAAACTGGCTAATATGTTGGCTCGTCCTATTTCCTGGATTTTTCCCTTTTTGAGAATCTCCTCCAACCGTTGAATAAACTCGTAAATTATTTCAAATCGTTCCAGTCTTACGTTCTCTGCCTCGGCAAGCTTGGCTACATCGTTCCCAATTTTGGACTCGAAAGAAAAAATAAAGGCGTTTCCGGTTTTGGCCGCAATCACATCTGATGAATTAATCTCTCCGACTCCGCTATCAACAACGACAATTTTTGGCGGAATAGATGCGATAATTGCTTCCAGTGCTCCGGCATTACTGGCCTTAATTATTATCGGGATCTCATCTTCTTTGAGTCTTCTGAGATCAAAATATCCTTTCTTCACTACAACCTCTTTTACCGCCTCGTGTGGTTCATTGGTTACCAATGCCCCGATCGGAGGGATCTCGCTAAAACCAATAACCTTAGCAGGATAACCAGGCAAAACTTCGCGAATTGCACGTCCTTTGTCATCAAAAAGTCCGCGTACTTTACATAGAACTTCTTCGGCAAAAATTGTTTGACCAATTTTTATACTTCCGTTTCTGACAACAACCGAAGCGGTTAGACCCATCTTTTCCTTATTCGACTCAATAACAACACCTTCAAGATCTGCTGCCGGATCCCCTTTTAAATCGATAACTTCGGACATCAGGATAATCATTTCTATTAAATCGTCTACTCCTGTGCCTGTTTTGGCTGAGATCGATACAAACGGGGTGTCACCGCCACGTCCTTCAAAAAATACCTGCTCTTTTTCAAGTTGCCCTTTTATTAGTTCTACATTAACTCCGGCTACATCAGCCTTTGTTCCCGCAACAAGGAACGGAATTTTAGCATCACGGATTATTTGAATCGCCTCTTTAGTCTGGGGGGCAACTCCGTCATCTTGAGCAACAACAAGTACTGCAATATCGGCAATTTTAGCCCCGCGTCCGCGCATCTTTGTAAACGCCGCGTGCCCTGGAGTATCTATGAAGGTTATTTTTTTACCGTCATTTGTTGTCACAACCGAGGCACCTATTGCCTGCGTAATCCCCCCCGCTTCCCCCCCTGCAATATTAGTTTTTCTCACAGCATCGAGTAATGTGGTTTTTCCATGATCAACATGCCCAAGTACGACAACAACTGGCGGGCGTGTTTGATTATTTTGATTTTTAGCTTCCATAACTTTTTTATAATTGGTACTATCCGATTACCTAAGGAAGCTTAGTTTGAAGTAAGATTATGAATACAAAACTAAATTTGTTTCCATTTTATTTAATGTCTTCAGACTTAACTTCCCCAACTGCCACCTCAGGGTCTTTAACTTCTTTAGGCTCTTCTGTTGCTACAGGGAAGGCCGGTTCCGCATTTTCCGGAACAATGTCACCTTCTCCGTCTTTCTTTTCGACCTCGTCTGAATCTGATTTTTCAACCGAAGAAGATTTTGCCTTTTTAGCTAATTTTTTAGCTTTAGTCTTTGTGATCTTTTTAATGGGTGGGGCAACAACAATCGGCTCTTCCACTTTCTCTTCGGGTGCGGAAAGCTCTCCATTACCCTCAACTTCAATCCTGAAACCGGTAAGTTTAGCCGTCAAGCGAACATTTTGGCCATCTTTTCCAATCGCCATAGAAAGTTGATCTTCGGGTGCTGAGACTCTTGCAATCATTTTTTCTTTATCTAAAATTACCGTCAGACTTTCCGCAGGAGAAAGAGATGATTTGATTAGTTCCGCTTTATCTTCACTCCAAGGAATTACGTCTACCCGCTCCCCGCCAATTTCGTTTGTTACAGCCTGTACCCTGACACCTTTTTGGCCAACGCAAGACCCAACCGGGTCAACTCCGGTTTGAGACGAAAAAACAGCAACTTTAGTTCTTATTCCGGCCTCTCTGGCGATGGCTTTGATTTCTACAGATTTAGAGGAGATTTCGGGAACTTCTCTCGCAAAAAGTTTTTCAACAAACTCTGGAGCAGCTCTCGAAAGAAAGATTTCCTTGCCTCTTGGGGTTTCTGAGATGGCCTTTATTAGAAATGTAAGCCTCTGATTTAAGTTGAGTCGTTCGTTTGGAATTCTGTCTTCAGCAAGCAAAATAGCCTCGGTTCTGCCTAAATCTACTCGAACATTTGGCCCATCAAAACGAAGGATCAAGCCTGACGCCAAAGAGCCTACCTTTTCTTCAAACTCTTCCATTATCGCTCCTTTTTCTGCTTCTCGGATTTTTTGGTGGATAACCTGCTTTGCAGTTTGAGCTGCAATTCTCCCAAATCCTGGGGGTGTCACGTCACGCTTTTCCTTTTTAGCTTTTAGCTTTTCCTTTTCGGTAGCATCCTCTGCAGGAAGTGCCCAGGCAAAAACTCGCGTCTCGCCACTGGTTGGGTCAAGAACAGCTTCGTAATCGAAAGACTCGACCTCCTCACCCTGCTCTTTTGCGTCTCGCTTGTAGGCGGCAATTATTGCCTGTTTAATTGTGTCCAAAATCACATCAGGATCAAGCCCCCGCTCTTGAGCGATGGCTTTTAAGGCCTGACTAAATTCTGTTCTTGCTGTTTGCATGTTATTTAGAGTAAAAGGGTTAAGAGTGTAAGAGTATAAGTTAGGGCTTCTGCTCTTCTACTCTACAGCACTTATACTCTATGTTATAAAAAAAGGCGGGCGTGTTAGTTCCCACCTAATTCCCCGTACCCTGGGTAGATTCTACCTCAAAAGGCCTCATTAAGTCAAACATTAGGAACCGAGATTGTTGTCGGAAGCAAACCTTTCTGAGACTTTGAGCCCCCGAACTCGCCCGTGACGTAAACAACAGGTACTCCTAGAGCACAAATTTTAGTTTTACCGGAATAACAACTTCCAAGTAATATTCCGGCATAATTAACCGGGCTGTCATATTTTTTTAAAATTCTATTCACGGGAACCTCATTCCCACGCTTCTGAACCCGGGCTTCATTTTCGAAATATGGCTGACGTGAATATTGTTCACCTATGGTCAAGGGCGCATCCCATCCGTGGCCACTGACAATTACAATTTCTTTTCCATTATTTTTCTCAATCAACGAATTAAACTCGTCTATTTGCTTGTAGTTTTCCCCAAATATGAGGTAGAAAAATTCGGCCAGTCTTTCTCTCCTCAAAGAGTCTGTTCCACGACCTGTGGTAGCAAGATATTTAAGGCTTGTGTCTTTATAATACTTCCAATCCGATTGAATATTCCGAAGCTTAACCGGAAGGGATTCTTGAGGATTTAGATCGAGGAACCTTATACCGGAGATTCTATCCGGTAAAATTATTCCGCTTAACTTTCTAACTGCCTTCCTCTCAAACGAACCCAGTGGAATTTCAATTTCAATTCCCCACGCAAGGGGAGTCTTTTTAGTAAAGTCGACCCGCCTTCCGACAATATCCCTAGATCCAAGAATTCTTTCCGACATGGACGGCATTTTAATATCTTGAGGCAAAATATGTCAAACAACTAAAAACTTCACCATCAAAAAAATGTAACCATATATAATACTTGCAAACTTTTGTATGTGATGACAAAATGAATTACCCTGTCATGCAAGAGCAAAACCCCTATTTAATTAAAATTCCGGAGGTTCCCTACCAACGGCCGTTAAAATCCCCGTCCAACTCTAAAAATAATATTACGAAAACAATTTTTGGCTTCCTTGGAATTGTGACACTTACAATCGGAGCCGGACTTGGTGTTCTTCTTGTTCAAAGTCAGCAAATATTTAGCGAGAAGGCTGCCGAAGATACTACCGCGCAAAAAATAGCCGAAATAGCTAAAAATCTTGGCCAAACTTCACCATCAAACATTTCCGTATATACATCTGGCGACCTGGGATATCAAATTAGTTTCGACAAAAACTACTGGACATCTACCACCGATTTAAACCAACCCAACCAGCAAACAGTCAATCTATCTCTAAATAATCAAGCCGGCAACGCTCAGGTGACTTTTGCCGCTTTTGATCTAACAGAAAAGCTTAAAACTGCAAACGGAGCGGGAAGTCCACTTGAATTACTCGCTCAGACATATGCGAAAAGTACAAATGCCTCATCCAGTGAAAAAGTCAGAATGAACGGGCGGGACTATTATAAATTGACGTATACCCTAAGTTTTTTGAATCAAAAAAGCCAATATTATAAATATTTGACCATTAACGGAAATAGCTATTATGTCGTCACTGCAAAATATTCAACATTTGGAAACGGACAAAATTTTGTCGATCAATTCATAAGCTCTCTTTCGTTTTTACCTCAAAATCCGGCAGTCAAAGCGGCCGCCACCAATTCCATTCCGATGGCTGTACTTGATGAATCAAAAATAGTGGAATTAACCAAGCCGTCCGTTTTTGAAATCGCACACATTTACTGTAACGATATTAATATCCCCAACCTATCCGGAACCAGATACCTAAAATCAAGTTACACTTTCTGTAATGGTGCGCTTGGATCCGGGTTTGCAATCAACAAAGATGGCTATATTGCAACGAATGGACATGTCGCTAAAAGTTATCCCGAAGAAGCAATGGTACAGGCATTTTTGTATAAAAGCACAAGTATAAAACCGTTTGCAATCGATCTGATCCAGGAAATTGCCCTGATTCAAACAGGCCAAGAAATAAGTTCGGATCAAGCCGCAATATTTCTTGCCCAAGCTGGAAATGATCCGAGTGTGTTTCAGATACTCATGAACCTGATTTATAAGATGATGCAACAAAACCTACTTGTCCTCAAGGAAAACCAAAACAAATATTTTGTAAAGCTTAGCAACGACCCGTTGGTAATTGATACCGGAAAATCAGGGATCGACATTTTAAATTCAATTACCCCATCCGAAACTGTTAAGGAAGCAACTTACGTAGCATCAAATTATCCAAACGCATACACCGTGGACGCCATACTTAACAACAAGCCACCGACCGGTTCCGATGTTGCCATCCTTAAGATTGTAAACCCAAGTAATCTTATATTTCCTTCAATTAACCTCGGCACTTCCGATGGATTAAAGGAGGGATCCGACGTGATAGTGATCGGTTATCCCGGCTTGGTATCCGGAAGCGCCTCGGCAGATTCACTCATAAATCAAAAGTCTTCTGCGGCTGCCACTGTAACCCGGGGAATCATTTCTGCAATCAAAAACGATCAAGGTGGTTTAAAACTAATTCAGGTTGACGCATCGATCGATCATGGGAACAGCGGCGGTCCGGCTTTTGATACAAATGGAAACGTGATCGGAATTGCAACTTATGGAATGGGGAGCACCAGCGGCAACTATAATTTTTTAAGAGATATAAACGATCTTAAAAAACTGGCAAGTGATAATTCGGTTTCTATTGGTACCTCTTCTACTTACGACCAATGGGCGCAGGGTCTAAATTACTTCTGGATTGAGCACTACAGACAGGCAGAAATTCCGTTTGCTCAAGTACAAAAAGACTATCCAATCCATCCTACAGTTATCAGCTATGTAACAGATTCAAACACAGCAATACAAAAAGGGCAGGACAAAAGCGGACTGTTGTTTCTTCTAACTCACGATCTAAAAACACAGCTTGTTTTTGCCGGAATAATCTTTGCTGTCATTGGCGGTGGAGTTGGAATAATCATTTTTATACATAGAAAGAAGACTCCAGGAACGGGGATTACACCTCCTCAACAAACAGTGCAAACAGCTCAAAGTATCCCACCCACCCCTCTGCCTTTACCACAGCAACCAACTTTTGTTGGCCAAAACACCATACCCGTAAGTCCTCCCAGAGTTTTTTCCACAAACGGACCGCTTGCTAACAATATCTAAGGAGTTTTGAAGACATCAGCTGCAGCGTCATAAATGTCCTTATATACAGCCCCATTCTTAACAAAGTTAGACGTCGCACCCGACACTAAATTAAATTCTAAAAATAGAATAGCTGCCAATACTAAAATTCCCAAAAGTACGAGTTTTTTGTTGACGTTAACCACGTAGCTTCCTGCTATCTGGTCATGCCATGCGCGTCTCTCTTTATCTACCAAAATCCAAATAAATCCAAGCCAAAGTAATACTCCAGAAACTATATATGCAATTCTGTCACGGAAAAAGGCCTTCCAAAAGCTCAAAAGATGACCGTCCGCAAGAACAACCTTTATTCCAATTACCAGTTTACCCACTGTTCCACCAAATCTAGATATAAGAAATGAGGTGAAAAATATATAAACGATAGGATAGACCAGGACCTGTAACACCAAATACAAAGACAGATTGTTAAGCATGCTGGCAGTATCAGTTGAAGTCGAAAAAAGATTGATTAAGAAGATCGGGAAAAGCCACGAAAATGTGACATCGATTATTCGTGCCAATAGTCTTTGCCAAGGGCTTGCAATATTATTCATCTTTTGTCTCCTCCTTAAAAATTTCTTTAAACAACAAGTTCCAATTTCCGTAATTAAATACTATAAACACCGCTTTAATCAATGAATTAATAGAAACAAATACCAAAAACAAAATCGCGATTCCAATTATCTGACCGGCCCCGGGAAAATGAAACCCGTTATCAAATGAAGGCGCAATCAAAAAATAACCGGGGATTCCAAGCGCCAGACCTAAGATTAAAAGCCCCACACAACCCGAGGCACAACCTATCGCCGAATTGATAATACCCATTACAAAAGTGGGGATAAAGTTACCTTTACTTAATGATAGGCCTTTTTTCCAGGCCTTCCATGGAGAGTAATCTTTAAGAACTATCAATCGTTCTGCATAAATAGAAAGCATAACAAAAAGAACCATGGCGACAATAAAACCCAATACTCCAACTATCCCAAAAAGAATTAGCCAGATAATTCCGAGCACGGGTATTAATAGCTTGATTAGAAAACCAATTCCTATAATGAAAATTAAACCTAAAATTAAAACAGTAGTTATACCAAACGAAATCAAATTGAAAATAATTAAATCTTTGATTTTGGCGATTCCTTTTGGTGAAACTTTTTTCAAATCAACCGCCTCGTCCATATCGGCCATATTCAGTCCCGCAATCAGCGCTCCTTTAGCCCAAGACGTCAGCACCCAGAGTACGGCAGTTGTAAAAACCGCAACTATTAAAATCAGAAGCCCCAGGAGAATCCACGTTCCGACTGGAATCCCAGTAACCCAATTTTTAAAAATATTTGTGGCCTCCCCCAAAACATATGACGTCTGTTCCCGTATGTTTTGGATATTTGTTGGATTTGGACTAGGAGAAGCATCGGGAATATTTACATTGGAACTACTTGAACCACCGCCCCCACCACTGCCACCGGAACTGCCGCCGCCAAAAGCCGCCAGCACCAGTCCCATTACCCACAGCCATTTATTTTTCCAGGTCAGCTCCCAGGAGCGCTTGATTATCTTTCCGTAATCAATGTTTTGCATGAAGTTAGACTTTAACAACTACAGTACCAGCGATTTTATCGTGCCACGTCTGCTTATTTTTATCCCAAAGCATCCACAAGAATCCGAGCAGGAATACAAAAGATGATATGAATTTTCCTACAACCTCCCTCAAAAAAGCCTTAAGATATCCTGGCGCCTCAGTAGTCCCCACCTTTACAACCTTAATTTTAAGTGCCATCTTACCCAAAGTCTGCCCTTTTGCCCCTATAAAATAGATAAAGTAGACAAGTTCGAGTACAAAAAATATTAATGACACCACCATGGAAACTACTGCGACGACAGAAGAAGCTGAACCACCCCCCGCAACCGCGGTAACAATCCCCATTACAAGATTGATTACAAAAGAGACCACACCGATAATAAGCCCGTCCAATAATGAAGCCCCAAATCGGGCCCAAAAACCTGCGTAAACTACCGTTCCAGCAGTGGAAGCAGCCTGAGGATCAATCTGGGGTTGTAGCTGACTGACAGCTGGTGATGGTGTGTTTTCCTGTGGCACGTCTTAAGTTTATATTCAGATATTCTTATATGTCAACTAACAGTATAAGGTTTGACAATACTTATATCCTATATTATAATGCCGGCATGGAAAGACAAACATCAGCCAAAAAAAGAGCGGTAATACAACCTGAAAAACTACTTAATGGAATTGTGCATGGGGAGACAGTTCAATTTATTGAACAGCGAAGAGCAGAACTTCATAAAAATTCCTCATCAAGAATAAATACTATTCTCGGACCAAATTTTGGTGACGAAAAAACCAAAAAACCAAAGTTACATTTTATGGCCCAAAAAGTATTAAAACTTCACGGCTTTCCCGAAAGGGAGATTTTAGGGATGTCGCTGACCGATACCCATCGACTAGCAACAAGATTGGTTGCATCAGACCTCCTTGTCACCGAACTTTACGATCCTAACGGAAAACTGTCAAACTTTGCCGAAAGAAACTACCGCAACATTGATGCAGAAGATTACGTTGTGCTTCCGGGTAAATGGCAGCAAATAAAAATCCTGCTTGAGCGACAACTTAAATCTGCCGGATGGAGAGATCCAGATATTAATTTTAACGAATATGTTGGGGCAATGGGAGTGGATGTTGACAACAACGTTGATATAGCCTTTGAATATGCAAGGTTTTTCGGCGAGAAAAGCATCGTCGCACTTCCTTTTAATCTGAATGTCGATAAAAACTATATAGCTATAAATTACGAAGACGATTTTATGGAACCTTATGGTGGAAGTAGTTTTGCATCAAGACTTATTTTTGTACCGAGGGAAGGCATTTTCCTGGGATAAGCTACAATCCCTCTTCCTTCATCTCCTCAATCAAACTTTTTTGATTTCTGTTTAATTTTTCAGGGATAATGACGTTTATACGGATATATTCATCGCCTTTTCCGCGCCCGTGCAAATGTGGAACACCCTGCTCTCTAAGCCTCATCATTACTCCACTTTGAGTCCCTTGGCGGATTTTGATTTTAATTTCACCCTCAATAGTTGGAACTTTTATCTCACCGCCGAGTACGGCGAGGGAGAATGGGATTCCTACGGTTACATAGATATCATCATCCTGACGCTCAAAAACCTTATCGGGCTTTATATTAACCGAAAGCGTAAAGTCACCGAAATTGATTCTCGCTCCTTCATATATACCGGCAGGTATCTTGATCTTTCTTTTCTTTCCCCCAACGTCAACCTCTTTTGAAACTCCCTGTACAGCCTCCATAAAGTCAAGATTTATCGAATACCTTGGGATACTGCGACCTTGGCGGGCGCCGAACGGTGACCCGCCCCCACCGAAAAATGATTCAAAAATATCAAACGGATCGCCAAAATCAACATTTCCAAACGGATTTTCACCACCCGAAGTGTAAGTATAGGTAAAAGGAGACCCTTGTCCCCCGAAGCCTTGTGCGAACGGGGATCCTCCTCCGGCGAATGGGTTCCCAGCTGGACCACCCGCACTGCCATACTGGTCAAACATTGATTTCTTTTTTGGGTCGCTAAGCACCTGATAAGCCTCATTTATTTCTTTGAATCTTTTTTCTGCCGCTTCTTTGTCATCTTTGTGTCTATCCGGATGCCACTCCAAAGCCTGCTTGCGATATGCTTTTTTAATTTCGTCAGCAGAAGCACCTTTTGAGACTCCTAATATATCGTAGTAATCGGTGCTGGTGGACATGAAGCTATTCTACCACTTCGCCCTCTTCAACTTTGGCGTCATCTTTTTTGTCAGATTTTTCCTCTGTTTTGGATTCATCGCTCTTTTCTTCCCCATTTTGACTTTTGACATTTGGATTTTGATTTTTATCTGCGTACATTGCTTCCCCAATCTTAGATAATTCTTCTGACAGCTCTTTTGTTGCGCTTTCGATATCCTCTTTTGAGGCATCTTCTTTCCCTGCAACTTCTTTTACTTTCTTAATTTTCTCTTCAACCTTTTCTTTTACGTCCGCAGGAACCTTGTCCCCGGCATCTTTAAGTGATTTTTCTGCTGTTGCCACCATTGCATCAGCACTATTTTTGGTTTTAATAACGTCCGCTTTCTTTTCATCTTCCTCTTTATGCTTTTCCGCCTCTTCCTGCATTCTTTTAACTTCATCGTCAGACAAACCAACAGCGCCAGTAATTTTAATGTTTTGAGTCTTGTTGGTCGCCTTGTCTTTTGCCGTGACGGTCAAAATTCCGCTGGCATCCATATCAAAGGTGACTTCAACTTGAGGCACTCCACGCGGGGCGGGCGGAATTCCATCCAAAACAAAAGTACCCAGGGTCTTGTTGTCTGCGCTCATTGGGCGTTCTCCTTGAGTGACAACTATCTGGACTTGTGTTTGATTGTCGCTGGCTGTAGAAAATGTTTCAGTTTTACTGGTTGGAACAGTGGTATTCCTTGGAATCATGGGGGTGGCAATATTCCCCATTGTTTCGATAGCAAGAGTTAAGGGTGTAACGTCCAGCAAAAGAATGTCTTTTACTTCGCCTCCCAAAACTCCACCTTGAATTGCAGCTCCGATTGCCACGACCTCGTCGGGGTTAACTGACTGATTCGGGTCCTTTCCAAAAAAGTTCTTAACAACCTCAACCACTTTGGGCATTCTGGTCATTCCTCCGACCATAATTACCTCATCAATATCGTGCGCATCAAGTTTGGCATCTTTCAAACAAGCCTCAACAGGTTTGATTGTCTTTTGAATTAGATCGTCAACCAAACTCTCAAGTTTTGCGCGGGTTAATTTCATTGTAAGGTGAAGCGGCGCGCCGTTATTCTGGGTTATATAAGGCTGGTTAATTTCTACTTCGTTGGCAGCGGAAAGTTCTATCTTGGCTTTTTCGGCGGCATCACGAACTCTCTGTAGGGCCTGGGAATCGGCCTTAAGGTCGACCGAATTTTCTTTTTTGAATTCAGAGACAATGTAGTCAACTATTACAGCATCAAAATCGTCTCCACCTAAATGGGTATCTCCGTTTGTAGCTTTGACTTCAAAAACTCCATCTCCAAGTTCTAATACCGAAATATCAAAAGTTCCTCCACCCAAGTCGTAAACGGCAATTTTGTGAGCATTCTTTTTATCAAGTCCGTAGGCCAAAGCCGCCGCGGTTGGCTCATTGATAATTCTTTCTACTTTAAGTCCGGCAATTTCTCCGGCTTGTTTTGTGGCCTGCCTTTGAGAATCGTCAAAGTAGGCTGGGACAGTAATGACTGCCTGGGTCACATCCTCGCCCAAATACTTTTCGGCATCCTTTTTGAGTTTCATTAGAACTCTTGCGGCGATTTCTTGAGGAGTATAGTTCTTGCCATCTACTTCAATATCTGCCATTCCACCCTTACCAGAAACTACTTTATAAGGAACCATTTCTATGGTGCGCTTAACTTCTTTGTCCTCGAACCTCCTACCCATCAGCCTTTTAGCCGAATATACGGTATTTTTAGCATTGAGAATCATCTGTCTCTTGGCAACATCTCCAACTAAATTTTTAGTCGGTTCAACAACAGACGGTGTAGTGTTTCGCCCAGTGTCACTTGCAGAAATCACGACGGGGCGACCGCCTTCCATAACGGCTAAACAACTATTTGTAGTACCAAGATCTATTCCTATAATTTTTCCCATAATATTTATAATGTTATATAAAATTCATCCTTGGAGATTCTTCGAATCGCTTAAACTCCTGACAGAATTTTATATATATTAATTATTAACTTTCGTTACTTTCACCTTAGCATGTCTTACAACATTACCGTCTTTAAACTTCCAACCGGTTACGACCACTTCTGAGATCATATTATCCACTTTTCCGTCAACAACTTCAACAACTTCTTGTGTGTTTTCATCAAACTCGCTTCCGATTTTGGGATTCACTTCCTCTAGTCCTTCTTCAATAAAAACTTTTTTGAATTCTAAAATTGCAATTGCAAGACCCGAATCTTTAAGATGTTCCTGACCTTTCTCCAACATATCTAATATTGGCAACAACCTTGAAATTATACTGAGAGACGAAAACTTCGTCCATGAAATTTTCTCTTCTTCGGTTCTTCTTTTTAAATTATCATAATCCGCCAAAGTCCTTGCCAACATCCCTTTCATAACCTCAATTTCTTCGTGTATTTTGTCTTCACTTTTGACTTTTGATTTTTGCGCATCAGATGATGCAGTCTTTTTGATTTTCATCATTGGTTCGCTACATCCTCAATTAAATTACCAAAATATCTTAAAATCGGAATAACCGATGCATAGTCTGCTCTGGCGGGGCCAATTACACCGAGCGCTCCGGGCTTTCCTTTTATATTGAAATGTGTCGAAATTATACCCGAGGTAGCAAGCTCCGGCATTCCCAATTCTTCACCAAATAAAACTTCCAAGGGCGAGGTAGACTGAAATCCAAAGAAAAGTCTGTCCAGTTTATCAAACTCGTCAAAAATTGAAAATAGATTCTGACAAGCCGCCATTTCGGCAAACTCAGGATTATTAAAAACATAAGAATGACCGGCCTGCCAAAATCGATCCTTCTTGTCTTTAAGCGCTGCCACAGCCAAGGAACGTGTTCGGGAGGCTAATGCATGAGTTGCCTCGTCCATGAGTTCATCAATATCATCACGGGAATCCCAAACTTCCTCTTTAGCTTTAACTTCGTCGACCAAGCTCATTTGTTTTTCTTCCATAAGTTGATTGATGTAAAATTTCATCGCAAGCGGAGAAGGAATTCTTCCTGCAGAGGTGTGGGGTTGGCGGAGATATCCAGACTTCGTAAGTGCAACCATTTCGTTTCTGATCGTTGCCGGAGAAACGCCAAGATTGTATTTTTTGTCCAAAGCATCGCTTCCCACAGGTTCGGCGGTTTCGATATATTCATCGATAATCGTCTTTAATATTTGAGTTTGACGGGAAGTAAGTGAATCCATTTTTAGAGTTGAAGAGCAGGAGAGCTGGAGAGCCGGAGTTTGAAACTTAAACTCTTAGACTCTTTCACTCTTTTACTCTACTTTAGCAGTATCTTACCTCGAGTGCTAACGGATGTCAAGAGCCGTTTGACGGCCCGCCGACCCCGCGAAGCCTTGGCGAAGTGGGGTCAAGGGGTTATTGTTCCTGAGTATCGGTAGTTGTGGGACTCACAGGCTCCTGCTCTTTGTCGGAAATGCGCGGAAGTGTTTTTTTAGTTACCAATCTCTTTACAATAGTTATGAAGTAGCTTGCTTCGGCCACTCTCAGGATAAGTGAGACAAGGATATAGATTGCCATACCGATTAAAAAAGTGACAACTGTTAAAATCAATAAGTTTCCTGCGTAACGGGTATCCAGAACAAATTTCTCAAACGGGATCGAGGTCGCCTGTTTCAACCAATACCACCTGTCAAAAAATTTGATTAGGAAAAACATCGAAAATCCTGAGATTATCGTAGCTACGAAAATCTTAGCAATATGCCAAAAAAATTTTAGCCCAATCAGTTCACCCACTTTCTTGTGAAGAAGAATGGATAAAATTATTGCCTCAACTATAGTACTAAATGAAAAAGATGCGGCAAGCGCCCAGACAGGAAGTCCAAGGCCTTTCACCAAAAGAAAGTCACCGCTAATCAATAGAGTGAGACCGATAAAAGAAATCTTAACCGGAGTACGAGTGTCGTGGAGAGCAAAAAAGGCACGTGCCAGAATTGACATTAATGTTTGCGAAACGACTCCTATTGCATAAACCGACAAGACCATTCCTGTCTGAACAGTGGCTTCCCAATCAAATATTTTTGTTCCATAGACGAGACGGACGATTGGAATTCTCAGAACTATGAGAGCCGCAGAAAGCGGTAAGGTAAAAAATATCGCCTGAAAGATTGCAGTCAGAAGAATTCTTCTATATTCTTTTTTATCACCGTCAGCGCGAGACAAAAGTGGCAAAACAGCCTTTGCAAGCGATGTTCCAAAAAGAGTCACCGGCAGGAGCTGCAAGGTATTAGCAAATATGTAATATGTATAAGAAGCTTGGGAAATAATGGACGAAAGAAAAAGCTCGGTAGTTTTACCCATCTGGTCAAAAGTTAGATCTATTACACGGGGAAGGGCCAATGTTCCAACCTTTTTAACTCCACTGTCAGGTTTAAAATCCCAGACAAACCGGAAACCGAGTTTTCGGGATAGTGGGAACTGGACCATAAAGTGGGCAAAGGCTCCGATTACAACCCCTACCGCCGGAGCCATTAGCCCCAAATGACGCGTAAGAAATACCGTCCCCAAAATTATGCCGACATTGTAAAAAAGAGGAGCAAGTGCAGGTACTAAAAATCTTCTCAGACTTTCCAAAACTCCTGTTAAAACATAACTTACAACAAAAAATCCTTGGGCCGCAAAAAGAATTCTGGCAAGATTTGCAATTTGAGCAGTTTCCCCATCTTTATAACCCGGAGCTATGACAGAGTAAATTTGTGGCGCCCAAATAGCTAGCAATATTGCGGCAAACCCAAACGCCAAAAGACCTATCGTGACCACCCGTCCGGCGATTTCCCAGGCTCTTTTTTTACCTTTTCTTAAAGCTTTTGTAAAAACCGGAATAAAAGCAGAAGAAAATGTTCCAAAAACCAAAACCTCAAAAATTGCATCCGGAAGCCTAAAAGCGGCAAAGAAGAGCGAAAGTTCGCTTGGAGCAAAATAATTGGCTAACACTCTTTGTCTGACTAAACCCAGGATCCTGCTGGCAACAATCATTATCATGATAAGGCTAGCCGCTGAAAGAACTGTATTTTGCTGAGAATTCAGAAGTTTTTTGCCCCTGGCGATCAAATCATTCATATCTGGTTGATATTCTAGCCTCTTTATCGTATACTAACAATCGTGAAATCAGGGGTTTGATTTCAATATATATGCCAGTAACAAAAACAGCCAAAAGAGCCCTTAGGGGCAGCAAAGTCAAAGAATCAGTAAACAAGCTTATTATCAGCAAGCTTGAGGCGGCTATCAGAATTGCCAAAAAAGACAAAACTACCGGAAAAATCACAGTGGCTATTTCACTTGCAGATAGAGCCGCCAAGAAAAAGGTCATCCACAAAAATAAGGCCGCAAGAATAAAATCACAAATGGCAAAACTTTTGGTCAAGAAAACGGAAAAGAAAGAAATTAAGCCAAAATCTTCAAAAACTCCAAAAAAGAAGTCATAATTTTTTTGTTTTAAAAATTTAACATCTTCTTTCGCTTCTTTTCACCAACTTTTATTAGTTGGCCAAGCTTTGCTTACTTTGAGTCATCGAAATGCAAGCTATGCTTACCACTGAAATATTAGTTGGCCAAGGTTTGCTTATATGCTATATTGAATACAAGTAGATCTTGTTGTCATGCCCAAAAATAAATCAATCAATTTATTACCTCAAGAAGAATTTGAAGCTTCCACTATTGGTCGTGTATTAAGGTGGGCAACCGGCACTTTTAGAATAATTGTCATAATAACAGAGATGGTAGTTATGGCCGCATTTCTTTCGCGCTTTTGGCTGGATGCACAAAATTCAGATTTAACCGACTCAGTGAAGATTCGTAGCGCCCAAATATCCGCCCAGGAAGAATTGGAAAAACGTTTCAGAGGAATCCAAGCCAAACTAAGTATTTTCAAAGCACTTTCCTCAGTAGTAAAACCCAGCGATAGAGCGGGAACTGTGGCGTCGGTGACCCCAACCGATGTGACCCTTTCTTCTGTATCCGTTCAAGAAAATAGCATGGCAGTAAAAGGAATTGCGTCCTCCGAACTTGCAATTGCTCAGTTTGCAAGCAATCTGGGAAACATTCCCTCTTTCAAAAAAGTGGAACTCAGCTCAATCAATTCATCTGAAGACAGACCCGGATCGACGATTTTCATAATAAAAATTTTATTCTAAAAAAACATGGCACTTGGTTGGAGAGGATCATACTTACGATATAGAGAATATTTTTTAAATATTATGGCTCTTTATAAAAAAAGGGCCGAACTTCGCGCGTTTCTCGAAATCATACTTTCTCTTACAACCATTACAATTTTTCTTTCATTTGCTCTCAAGCCCACAGTACTAACAATTATAAGTTTGGTTCAACAAATCCAGGAAAAAAAGACCACCCTCGCCGGTTTGAACCTTAAAATAAAAAACCTGCAAACTGCCGAGAACGTTCTAACGCAAAACGAGGCCGCCACGAGGGATGTCGACATTGCAATATCATCTCAAGCCAATGTAGACATCATCTCAAAACAAATCCAGGGACTTGCCGTAAAAGACGCTGTCTCTATTTTAGGATTTTCCATCGGCCAGACAGTGCTGGTCGGAGCCAACCCGTCCGCAAAGAAGAGTTCCGATTACAAACCAATCCCGGGCAATCCTGGCGAGATGCAAATCTCTTTAAGTATTAAAGGGGCTTATCCAAATATAGAGTCTTTCATAAAAGATCTTGAGAATCTGAGGGTAACAATTAAGATTGACAGTTTGGGAATTAATGCTTCCCAAACCGATTCCGGACAAGTTATAGTTGCAATAATTGCCGGCAGGGTTCCGTTTCTAAAAAATTAATATGAAAGTTCAAAAGATACCAAATGTTGTAATAATACTTATACTTACATTAATTACAGTTATTATGTGGATATCTCTAACTATTTACGGGGCATTGACGTCGAAGCCTCCCGCCGTGGTTCCAAAAGAAGTGTCTGAACCCCTTACACCAACATTAGATATCGATACTCTAAAACAAATAGAATCCCGTATTTTTCTTGACGATTCTCAAATCCCGGATAACGTGGTTACCGCCAAACTTTCCGCGACTACGCCTTCCCAACCGACCGGCACATCCACATCCAATCCCACTCCCACTCCGAACCTCTCACAAGAGCCAATCTCGTCGCCGTCTGCGTCGCCATCGCCTTAATTTTCAAAAATGATCAAAAAAAATAAAATACCAACAATCCTAGGAATAGTTATACTTCTTGTAGGAATTTTTGCCGGAGTTTTCTTTTTGGGCATGAATCAAGTTTTTAGGATTGGAGCAGACAGCTCCATTGCTCCAAAAGACATCCGCATAAGTAATATCAGCGACACCTCCGCCACAATCTCATGGGTCACCGATAAAGAAACTTTGAGTTTTATTTCTTGGGGGGAATCCAAATCATCATTAAACAAAACCGATGGGGAAAATAATGCAAAACTTTCGATTCACGCCATAACTCTTACCGGACTTAAAGCCGGTACAAAATATTTCTACAAAATAAATTCGGATGGAACAATGTTTGATAACGGTGGAATCCCGTGGGAATTTTCTACAGGCCCGGACCTGGGAATCAGCCAAAATAATCTACTTGTTTCCGGTTCCGTCATAAATGCCTCGGGAGTCCCTGAAAAAGGAGTGCTCGCCTATATAGAAGTTGGCGGATACCTTCTTTCCACTCTCACGTCTGATACGGGAAACTTTGTTTTTCAATTGGGATCTGTAAGAACTCAAGACTTAACGAGCTATGCGCAAATAGACAAGGCTCAAACTTTACTTTCAATCTCAATTCAAGCAGGAGCAGATGGGGTAAGCTCCGCTCAAATTTTTCCACAGTCCGCCAACCCGGTCCCACCAATGGTTTTGGGACAAGTCTACGATTTAAGAGGTCTTCCTCCATCCCAAAGCGGTCAGATTCCAAATGCCAATTTGAGTCTCCCTGAGAATACAGTAAAGGAGTCGAAATTTTCTATTCCTGTTGCAACGGGATCTCCGACTCCAACCAGTGTAATACTGGAAAGCTTGAGTGAAGGAGAAATTGTAACCAGTTCCCGGCCGGAATTTTTTGGCCGAGGCCCGGGAGGGGAAAAAATTACCATCACAATTCAATCCGATCCCGTTACACAAGATATGTTTATCGCCAAAGACGGCACTTGGACCTTTAGTGCTCCGGTCGATTTAGCAGCTGGTGCTCATTCAATTACCATTTCCTGGATTGATTCAAACGGAATAACCAGAACTCTTACCAGAAACTTTATTGTTCAGGCTAGCGAGAACCCGGCTTTCACCGCATCTAATTCAGGAATATTCCCATCCCCGACCCCCGGGGCAACCGCTAGCGCATCACCTACAGCTTCCCCTAAACCCATTCCGGTTACAGGTGAAACGGTTCCCACTCTTATATTGTTTGCGATAGGCATAGCAATTTTGAGTTTTGGCACTTTTATCTGGAAGGCATCTGAAAATTAAGCTATGACTACTAAACAGTATGTTTTCGTTGTCGCCATCTTCGTGTTAAGTGTTCTTGCCTCGTTTTATTCAGGATATTTTTTGAAAGATTTATTCATAAAATCTGATGTAGAAACAGAAACAAGCCAGTCAAATTTAAAGCCTTATTTTAGTGATGAAATAATTCTTATTTCAAAAGACGCACCCCACTATACTTTAATTGCTTATGCATCCAGGACTTTTAAAACGAGTTCGTCATACTCACAACGACAGAAGGCATTTTTTTTCGACGGTAAAACATGGCAAAGCGACATCTCAAATACTATCTCTGTTGATTCTGACATTGTAAGCAGTCCGATAATACCAAAATGGAACGTTGTCGTTGATCCAACCCGCGTTTTAAAACAAAGTGTCTCAGGAGAAGTGCAAATTGGCAGTAACAAGGTCGAATTTAATGTACCGGAATTTAATAATGAACTGGGGATTAGAAGCCTCCCCGAATATACTCAGTTCAGATCTGAAACTTCCGGTCAGATAATCTTAAACGGAAAGTCATATGATAGCCATGTCCTTTATAGCAGAACCTATGCTTATGCCACTTCTATTAGTTCTATCGTTGTAAACAACCCGGTAGGAATAAACAGCGATTGGGTTGCTTTTTGGGACACAGACGGAAATTTTTATCATGTAGACAAGACATCCGTTGATAACAACTATAAAGGTGAATATAAATCACACTCCATTGCGATCTATAAAGATAATTATGGCCGAATCCAAAAATCTTTTGCTTTTGATATTCAAAAAGTCTTAACCACCGGATATAAGATCAAAATCCCTGCCAATATCAACAAAAATATCAATGTAAGCTTTTTAAACGAGATCGATAAGAATGTGTCCTTTTCCCCCTATGCTTGGACTACCGGACAGGTCGAAGGTGAAGTTGTTACAGAAAATGGAAAACGAATAAACGGATTCGGAATCTACGAACAGTTGTATCAATAGATTGGCCTTTCGGGGTTAATTATCTTAAATACAATTGTAATTATTAACCCTAGTAGTAAAAGCAGAACCACTCCGAGTAATATACCAATCACCGGCGATTTCTTCTTAATTTTGAAGTACAAAGCTGTGAGTCCCACAACTGGTGTTGCAATCGCTCCAATAACCCAAACAACTACATTTACGATCGGAATTAGAACTACGGGGATAAGAACAACTATGGCTTTGGCATCTGTTACAGAAAGTGTAAAAATTACCAAAAATAATAAAAGCGATGCTGCGAATATCATATAATTAATTATACTCGCCAATGAAATCCATTTTGATAGAAAACAAAACAAGCTACGACTTAGCAATGAAGCTGCTCGGAACCACAAACATCATCAAAACTACCTATCTTTTTGTTAAATGGGTTGTTAATCCTCAAAAAAATGTTAAGTTTGCTCACAAACTTGTCTCTGAGATTAAAGCATCGAAAGACCAAGAATATTTGATAAATACGGTCTATCCACGGGCGATCGCGATTGGTTATTTAAACGAGTTCTATGCCAAGTATTTGGCCTATGGCAAATCGAATCAGGAAATAATTTCCATTAATAAAAAGGTAGACCGTGGCACCAAGACTAATAACAACCTCATTAATACTCTGATAGAACTTAGAAAATACAGGCTAGCTGTAAAAAAAATGATAACCGGGTCTAATAAAAAAGATGCGCAAAATGATCAGGTTATAAAAACGGTCAAAACATTCGGAGTATCAGATGGTGTTGTTAAAGGAAAAGCGCTAAATATTACTTCCGAAAGGCAGACAATTCCAAAAAATTGCATCGGGATTTTTCCGACAGCCGGAACTAAATATACCAGACAATTTTCAAAATGTATTGGTATTATATTGTTAAACGGTGGAGTAACCTCCCACGGAGCGATTTTAGCCCGCGAATTTAATATTCCTGCAATAGTCTCGCCTAAATTAAAAATATCTGACGGAACAAATATATTAATTGACGGAAGCACAGGAAAAATCACGATTTCCGACACATTTAGCCGATCTCCTTGACTATAACTAGTCTTTTCTCTATTCTGAGTATAGATGTCGTTTGACATCGTCATTTGTTTTTCAAAAACATGCCCAATCAAAACGATCCAAATCAGAATAACCAGAACCAACCAACGGATTCTGGGGCAACTCCTGTTATTTTTCCCCAAGCCGACCTTCCACCGCTTCCTCCTGATTTTCAGGATGTTCAGGATATTCAGAACGTTCCACCCGTCACCCCGGCGGATCCGGTTGGCGTTCCACCGGAACCACCAATAACCACGACGACTACAACAACCACCACCAGTGTGGCACCGGATACCACACAGGCTGGCTCCGCCGCACCACAGGAGGTGCCGGATGGCAGCCTCTCCCCAATGACAACATCCTCTCCTAAAAAGAAATTCGGCGGGGGTAAAATTATTGCCACAATTTTAGGACTACTTCTTTTGGTCGGCGGAATTGGCACAGGAGTGCTACTAACTGGACAGAATCAAAATCCAAATTCTAAAGCGGATAATCTGAACTGTGACCCCCCAGATCCAGACGATAACTGTACTCGCTGTCAGTTGTTGGATTATTGTAAAAATAGTGGCTGTAGTTATGAATGGGTTCATGACTGTGAAGGTAAAACTGATTTCAAGCTTATTGCCGAGTGCCGAAACATTAAAGCATATTCAACAGACTGGGTATTATTGAATGATGTCGATCTTACAAAACTTAGGGGTGGCAACCAAGTTAATTTTTGCGCTACTGGATTCACAAACAGTAATCTTCCTTTTAGTATGG
The DNA here is from genome assembly GCA_016432365.1 of Candidatus Woesebacteria bacterium. GTDB lineage: Bacteria > Patescibacteriota > Microgenomatia > UBA8517 > UBA8517 > GWB1-39-10. Next base: position 241,575 of record CP066686.1, on the reverse strand, counting down.
CCAGATTCACAATTAATGGCGTATTAAGACCAGAAACATCTGCAACAAGGCCTGGTGGAGTACCAAACGAGTTTTGTGATCTTTATACCATTCCCGAAGGAGTTACGACATTTGTTGTTTCAGCGGAGTTAAAGATAGTAAGGATTTGGAGATAACGCAACACCTGAATTATGAAAAAATCTAAATTTGCAACCGGCTTAATAATAATTATTACCCTAATCTTGGCAGGTGTTGCCATTTTTACCGCTATCAGGCTTTACCAGTTGCGTCAAACGTCAGTGGCTCCGAACGTTCCTTCAAGTAATCCAAAAGCGTCCGAAAATTCCTGCAATCTTTCTTTTACTTTTACCACACAAACAGCTACTCCCACCCCAACTGCGACACCAACAGCAACCCCCACCGCAACACCCGGAGTGATTGTTTGTACAAGCAAAAGAGTGTACAAGGATGTGGCTTCGAATACCGCTGGTAGTTACGACATCTCTAATGCAAACTTGCTTGCAAATAACGCCAGTGTGAATGTCGGCGATAAAATTGTGTTTGTTGTAAAACCGGGGCCACCCAATACCACGAAGGCCATTACAATAACGGACACCCTGCCAACTGAAGTTACATTTGTTGATAGCGATAGTGAGTGTGGCTACGCGGCTTCGACCAGAAAAGTCACATGTACTCTGGCGGGAACAAATACTCAGGCCGCCTTTAGAGTGTCCGTAAACGACACGGCGACAGGAACTATATCAAATACAGCCACCGTCCAGGGTGCAGGTGACTCAACCTCTAACTGTTCTATTGCTGTAACTGTGGCCGGCACACAAACGGAAAGTCCTAGTGCCTCACCTACAGCTACGCCAACCGCTCCACCAAACTCATGCGGCGGAACATGTGGAAGCAACTTTAATTGCGGAAGCGATCTTGTCTGCTACAACGGTTTTTGTAGAAATCCCTCTTGTACAGCCGAAAGCGACTGTGTTTGTAACGGCACGCCCGCACCAACCGCAACACCTCCGACTCTTCCACAATCAGGAACGGATTGGCCGACAATGGCAGGAGCCGGACTTGGAATACTGGTCATCTTGGGGTCACTCTTACTGGCGCTTTGATCACACTTCTTAACACATTATTAGATTTTTTTAAAAACAATTATGTTTTTATAATTGTTGTTCTCACTACGGCAATAATTGTGTATGCCGCTTTTTATTTAACCATGTCTTCCCTTAAGAAGCTTAAAACTTCTATTTTTACATCGTATCCTTTTGATCTTTTTTTCCCACACGAGGGGGGCTGGTCTGTCGGTTATTTCCTCATAATAATTTTGTTCTTGGGACTGCTTATATATTTTCTGGGGAAAGGAAATTTTGTCCTAGGACCGGCATAAAAAAATACGAAGACAGATGTTCGAGTTTTGAAGACAGAAACGAAGACTGAAATACGAAAATGGAAGGTTGAATCTATTTAAATTTCTGCCAATTGTTTCGAAGTTTAGTGATTTTCATTCCCAATATTTCATATCTTTTTATAAGTTCGTCTGCATAACCATCCATTTTTATATAACTCTTATACTTCGCAAGCATAAGGTGGTTTATCATTTCACAATTACTTCCGTAAGCTCTTCGTAAAAAATTCTTAAACTCCTTCACCGAATCACGCAGCGCCCATCCTTCTGATATTATTGCGGGAATTGACCGGCAACACCTTCTCATTTGATCAACCAATAGATACCTCTCTAGTTCTGGAAATGTTTTTAGTAATTCTTCAATCTCTATCTGAAGTTGAAAACTTTCCGTGTAAATCTCTAAATCTTTGAAACTCTTTATAATCGGTCTTCCTATTTCTTCCATCTAAATTCATTATCAGACTTCATACTTCTGTCGTCAAACGTCTGTCTCAACGCCATGAGGCTACCCAATAGTAGCCCCTGTCTAACCATAACGGGATTTGAAGACCGATCCAATGAGGATAAAAGTAAAGGAAAAGCGAAAAGCTAAAAACTAAGAACGGGAAAATCAACTTGGGGTTACGGCGTAGAATATACCCAATTGCTATCGCTAAGAAAGGAATTGAAGGAAGGTAATGATATAAAAACATTATTCTCGGGGAGAGTGCCCAAGGAACAAAAAATATCAGATAACTAAATACGACAAATCCAATCTTTTTATTTTTTTCCATGAACGCATAAACGAATCCCATGACAACTGAGGTCATACCGAACCAAAAAACCAATGGATTGCCCATCGCATAGATTCTTGCAACCCAACCAGCCACCTCATTGGAGGTGTAAAGATAAATAGGACGAATCAAAAAAGGCCAACTCCACCAAGAAGAGGAATATGCATGAGTTGCCTTTAGCCCCGTGTGATACCACCACATCTGCTCCTGCATTCCCCACCAGATATCAAGACCATGACCGGTTAGGAACATCTGGATGTAAGATGAAAGATATATGATAAACGGAATAACTAAAAAAAACGCAAAAGTTGAAAGTCTAAATTTATTCTTCCTCTTTAGCCAGATAATCCCCAAAATTGGAATTGCCCAAATTGCCGACCACTTGGAAGAAATTGCCAAACCAAATGAGACTGCAGACCGAAAATCTTTTTTCTGCAAAAAGAAATATATCGACAGCAATACAAAAAACAGCAAATAACTGTCGTTCATTCCTATCCTGCTCATTACAAGTACCAGTCCGTCGAGAGAAAAGACGGCAGCCGACAAAAGCCCGGTTAATTCATCTTTAAATAAAAATTTTGCTAAAAGATAAACCAGTAGTACCGATCCAACACCAAGAATTGCTCCGGGGACTCTCCATCCAAAAGAATCTTCCCCAAATATTTTCATCCCCATTACCATGCCCAACTTTGCCAAAGGTGGGTGCGTCCATTCGTAAGCAAATCCTTCCGGCGGGGTGTTCCACCATTCCCAAGCCTTGTTGGCATCTGCGTGTATCATTACCTTCGCGGTAAAAGCGTGGTAAACCTCATCAAAATATTCGGTTTTAGGAGAATTTAAATTATATATTCTGGTAACAAATGCGAATGCCAAAATTCCAATTAAAATATATTTTGCTTTATTTTTAGAAAGACTATTCTGAGGTAACTTGTATTTTACAATCGATTGTTTTTTGTTTCCAAATACTCGATTAAACGGATATTTAAACCACAACCATGTTTTATTTATTTTTTTAGCAATAACGGTAAACATAAAAAAGACTGATCCGATATTAATAAGCTCAAGAATTTTGATAAAAAAATCAGAAAACACCTCTTTGAAGTTAGATGAAATCCAAACATACGCATAGTAAAGATTTGCAACATAAGTTAAAGAAAAACTAAGATAAGGAATCATAAGAACCGGATTCTCTATCGCTACGATGGCAAGGGGTGCAAATAATGGAAGAAGATGTCTCTCGTGCATCCGGGTAAAAAAAACAAAACTTACAGCAAATATAAAAGATGTTAAATAATATTCAGGGTTCTTTTGTTTCCACAATTTAAAGGATAAAAACACTGTCGCAGCTATAAATAAAACATATCCACAAACTTGGAAGACGACATTGTCAGGTTTCCATAGCCCGATAAGTCCCCAAAAATTAAAGGCGTTTACTGAAGTATATGGGTATTGATTTAGAGATAAACCCAATCTCTCAAAAATAAAAGATATCAAATTACCGTGGTTCCAAAAAGGAATGAATCCGGCAACAAAAACAATTAAACCCGTGATACCATAAACCAGGAAATCTGAAAACTTTTTCTTATTTTTGATTAGTAAAAACAGAATTACAGGAAAAATAAAGGCTGTTTGCGGTTTTACGAGGGTTCCAATCGCTAGACCTACAGCAGAAAGGTGAAGACTAAATGGCAATAGATAAACAGACAACACCGAGAACAATGATGTCAAAGAATCAACCTGACCCCACAAAGCAGAGTTTGCAAAAACAGCAGGATTAAAAATATAAATAGCACTTCCAACAAGTCCCCATTTTTCGCCCTTGGATTTACGCAATATCTTATAAATAATAAGCCCAGTCAACAAGTCGGAAATTATCGCCGGTAGTTTGTAAAGAATTGACGTCGGAAATATCCCAAACAGATTGATCTTCGCCAAGAGCCAAAGAACATAAAGGTATCCGGGTAGATAATCACTCCATCCGTTATAGAAATTTCTAAAACCATCCCGGGCAAGGTTAATGCTCCAGGCAACAAATGTTCCCTGATCCAGATTCAATGTCCCAAAAAAAGAGAGCACGACCCTAAAAAATAAACCAAAAAAAAGTAATAAAAAAATCCTACTGCTTAACATTCTTTTAATAAATGTGAACATTATTATTCGATGCCGCATTTTACAGAATAAATCCTGTAATTTGTAGTAGCTTTAACAAGACAGAAATTTTCTATAAAAAAATCTTCGCTTGCTTTTAGCACATTCCTTTCTCCCGGACCTATTACAACATAGTCGACATCATATTTATACAAAAGGTTCATCGCGTCGCTGGCACCTAAATATATATTTTTAATATCCCTTTCCCTGTCCCCATATTTTATTCCGTGAACCCAAAGACTACCTTGATAGCCCATTAATATTTTTCTCCCGCCTAAGTTGCTTGCAAAGCTCCTGTGAGTGAACTCCGTCAAAAATAACGAATCAAACGGTGTATTTTCCCTAACCCACGATCCTAAATCAACCTCTTCCTTAGAAAACAACTGATAGCTTACATTCATCTCACGATATATAGACAGTAGTGAAGACAGAGTTAGTGAAGCAACGAGAATTGCCGCGAGTATTTTTCCAAAAAAGATTTTGCTCTGCCATAATTTTACCAAAAGAAAAGCAATTGCCCCGTAAGCGATGATTGCAAACCAAAAAAGAAACTTAACGTTGTCCCAATCAAATGGTTGGAAAATAAATAAATTTATGATTGTAAAAACAAAAAACGAAAACCAAACCAGTCTGGTCAATAATTTGTAGGTTTTGATAAAAAATAGAGATGAAATTAATAGGGGAATTAATACACCCGTATTTTTCCACCAAAACATTGTAAATTCCAATATTCCCGGATTGCTCATCCAACCGATGTGATATTTAAAGAAGGTCGAGCTGGTATTTAAATGGAAAAAAATTAACCTTAATTGCGGAACTGCAACCACCAGAGTTATCGCCCCAAAAATTGACCATCTTTTTAACCATTCTTTCCAATTACTTATGCGCAACTCAAAAAAAGCCAAAAACGGAATCAAGAGACTAAAAACTATAAACGTATGAGTATGGGAAAGCGGCAAAAGACCTGTTAACACTGCTGCTAAAATAAACCACCAATCTAAATTTTTTTTGTCCTCTTTCTCCTTCAAAAAAAGTATATACAAAATAGAAATTCCCATCGGAATTCCCAAAAGGACGCTCCGTTCGGGAATCAATATCCGGGATAAAAAATTACACCATTGTATATTTTGTCCGAATAAATGACTGTAATCCGGATAGGCGCCAGGGTTGGTTATAAAATTTTCAAGTTTTCCCTTTAATGCAACGTCTTTCAAAAAATAATAGAAGCCAAGGCCACCATTGAGGAAAAATAAAAGTGTTCCCAAAAAGGCGACCGACTTGCGTCCGGTCAACTTTTTGTAAAAAAAGTAAAGAGATATGATCATGAGAATAGAAAAAATCATACCCGGGAAAATTATTGAAGATCTGAGACTAAATCCCCAAATCACAATTACAGCCGATAAAAAGTTTATAAAAAATGGATAAACCAAGGGAATTCCTGAAAATAATGGGTTTTCCGGAGGAAGGGTCCCAGTGTAGGCCATTCGGGAAACAGTCGCCAAATGAAACGGCAAATCTCCATAGGTGCTTTCCCCTGTTGTTAAATTTCCGTTTATGTCGGGTTTGATTATGTGACTATCAAAAAGAAAGTAGATAATGCAACCCAGTACCGCCACAAGTATCCAAACGGGTTCTTTGCGTATTTTTTTTAATAGATCTCGCATTTTTACTTAAGAAGTCTACTGATCCATTTTTGAATCTCCTCCCATTTCCCATTACCCTCTTTTGGTATTAAGACGTATTGTTTATCATAACTACTTGTAATTGGGGGGTTGATCAAAAAACCGTCCGGAATTAAATATTTATTTATTGAATTTCTGGAATCAAAAACTTTTCTGGCAATAATTGCTGCTGTCTTATCATCAACATCCGTTTCGACAGAATTTCTTAGTACATTAAATATTGCCTTGTCCATATTCAACGAAAGATAAATTTGAGGCGTAAGTAATTTATTCTTGATGGCATCTATAACTTTTTGTTGTCGGGCCTCACGCGCCTGATCTGTCCCCTCTGGTCCTTCGGCGTGTCGCGAACGGACAAATTTTAAAGCTGTGTCGCCATTCATCAATTGAAGACCGGGTACAAAAGTTACCGTCTCATAACGACAGGCAAGAGTTCTGTCCCCGCTACATGTATCGTTTTCCCGCCCAGCAATTGGATACAATTTATCAGAGAAGCCTGTTTCTACATCCACTTGAATTCCGCCAAGGGCATCTACAATATCTTTAAAGGCTGAAAAGTCCACTATCGCTGAATATTGGATCTTTATTCCCGTAACCTTCTCTACCGAAGACTTTGCCAAGTCCGTGCCTCCGTAATGATAGGCGCTATTAATTTTGGCGCGGATTTCAGGAATCCACAAATCCCTGGGAATTGAAACTACATCCACTCCCTGACCTTTTAGATTTACCGAAACAAGCATTATTGTGTCGGTTAGGTCTCCTCCTGTATGGTCCTTTCCTCCAATACCCAAAATCAAAAAGTTGGTGCGGTTGCTATCAGACCTCACTTGAGCTATATCAGGAAACAAAAATTTCGAAGCTATATGAACTTGCGATCTAAAAACATATAGGAAAATCAAAAAAAATACAACTGCGATGCCTAATATCAAGAGGGTAATTTTTTTAATACTCATGCTACTATTGTATTTGTAATGAATGACGTAGGCAAGCTAACAAACGATTTAAACAAAGATCAGCTCGCTGCTGTAACTTATACCGCAGGACCCCTTCTGGTTTTGGCCGGAGCAGGGAGCGGGAAAACAAAAGTCTTAACTCACCGTGTTGCTTATTTTATTGCCCAAGGCTTAATTAAACCTGAAAATGCACTTCTTTTAACATTCACCAATAAAGCAGCAACTGAGATGCGGCAAAGAATTAACGACCTACTCGGTCAGCCGTCAGTCAACGGCAAGCAGTCAACAGTTTTCTCCGGAACATTTCATAGTTTTTGTGCCAAAGTTCTTAGAATTGACGGAAAATATATTGGAATTCCGACAAATTTCATTATTTACGACGACCAAGACCAAAAGGATGCCGTTAAGCAAATTTTGGAAGGTCTGAATATTTCAACCGATCAATTTGCTCCGGCCTCGATCTTAAATGGAATCGGAGAAGCCAAAAATCAGATGTTGACCCCAGCCGAATACAAAAATTTTGTTAGAGGCGAGTGGCAAGAAGTAGTTGCTAAAGTCTATGAGCAATACGAAAAAATGCTTAAGGAGATTGGGGCGCTGGATTTTGACGACCTGATGATTAAAACGGTCCAGCTTTTTAAGGAATCTCCCGAAATTCTAACAAAATGGCAGACAACCCTAACACACATCTTTGTCGACGAATGGCAAGATACAAATAAAATTCAATATGCCCTAACAAAACTATTGGTCGGAAAAAATCGAAATATTACAGCTGTGGGGGACGCTTCTCAATCGATCTATTCATGGCGTGGGGCAGATTATCGAAATATTACCCTGCTCACCCGCGATTACCCGGACATCAAGATAATTAATTTGGAGCAAAATTACAGATCAACTCAAAATATCCTTGACGCCGCCAATTTGGTTATTTCAAAAAATACAAACCATCCTATTTTAAAACTTTGGACAGATAAGCATTCTGGTTCAAAAATAAAACTTTACGCCGCCAATAATGGATTCGCAGAGGCAGACTTTTTGGCCGAAGAGATTGGCGATTTATTAACAATCGGAAGAAAATACGGCGACATTGCAATCTTATACAGAACAAATGCCCAGTCCCGTGTACTTGAAGAGGCCCTTCTTCACACGGGGGTCCCATATTCATTAGTAGGGGGGACCAGGTTTTATGACCGTAAAGAAGTAAAAGATATTATTAGCTATTTGAAGTATACAGTTAATCCAAAAGACTCTGTATCTAAAAAGAGAATCGAAAAAATAGGCGTTAGGCGTTTTGAAAAACTCGAGGAATTTAGATCAGGGCTTCCGGAAAACTGGCTGGACGGTATGACTACCTTAGAAATTCTGGATGTTGTTATACAAAAAACCGATTATCTTTCTTTGTTCCAAAAAGAGTCGGAGGAAAATTTGGCCAGGTTGGAAAACATTAAAGAATTGAGAAGTGTAGCTACCGAGTTTCCGGCAATTAATGATTTTTTGGAAAATGTTGCGCTTGTAGAATCAACTCAAAAACCGGTCAACTCCGTCTCAGTCGCAAAAGATTCCGTGACCCTGATGACCCTACATGCGGCTAAAGGATTGGAATTCCCAATTGTTTTTATTGTCGGCATGGAAGAAGGTTTATTTCCCCATTCCCGAAGCTTAATGGATGTCAATCAATTGGAAGAGGAGAGGCGTCTGGCTTACGTTGGCATAACGCGCGCCAAAGAAATTCTATATTTAACTTATGCAAACTCCCGGCTTTATTTTGGAGAAAGACTAAGTAACCCTCCTTCCAGATTTATTATGGACATACCGGAAAATTTGCTTGAAAACATCGGTATGAATAGTTTTTCAAAGCCGGATGATCTAAAATTGGACTCTGTAGAGGATATCAAGGGAACTTTCGACGACATAATCGAAAAATATTTACCACACGATGATTAACAATCTAGACAAAATAGCTACACACCCCCTACAAACTTCAGCGTGGGCAGAGTTTAGACGCAAGTGGGGGAACGAAGTTCTGGAAACCCCTTATGGAATTATAACCACCCACAAGCTACCAGCTACAAGCTACCGTGTTGGCATTTTTGAAAAAGGGACCATGCCAACGCCGGGAATGATTAAGAATCTTATAAAAATCGGTAAAGAAAATAGATTAATCTTTATAAAACTTGAGCCAAATTACGCAATTAAAAAAGATGGTATGGCTTGCGCAGACAAACTCAAGGCCACAGATCTTTTAACAAAAAATGGTGCTGTTCCCGGTAAAACCGTTTTCACTCCCACCACTTTTTGGATTGACCTCACACCGTCCGAAGAAGAACTAATGAAAAGTTTTTCAAGCAAAACCCGATACAACATTAGAGTCGCCACAAAAAACGGCGTAACCATTAAAGAAGACAATTCCGATAAGGCATTTGAAAGGTACCTGGAATTAACTGAAGAAACCGTCAGTCGTCAAGGATTCTACGCCCATACCCGCAGATATCACAAATTAATGTGGGAGATTTTAAAAAAGGCTGGAATCGCACACTTACTCACCGCCCGCTACAAAGGAGAAATCATAACCACCTGGATTTTATTTGTTTGGAAGGACTTTCTATATTATCCCTACGGCGCTTCTACCGAAGAGCACAAAAATGTTATGGCCAACAACTTAATGATGTGGGAAGCAATTAGATTTGGGAAGAAAAAAGGTTTGAGAACATTTGACCTTTGGGGGAGGGAGGAGGGCAAAGGGTTTACAAAATTTAAAGAAGGCTACAATCCTAGCGTAATTGAATTTGTGGGCACATGGGATTTGATTATAAACAAACCAATGTACTACATATATAAAATTGGTGAATCGATAAGATGGCCAGCACTTAAGTTAGCAGCTAGTTTCGGACTATCGAAACACCGGTTTTAAATTCGAAGTACGAAATCAGAAATCCGAAACAAATTCAAAATATTAATGTCTGAATATTTAAAACTTAGAAATTTAGATATTGTTTCGAATTTGTTATTTGTAATTTCGAATTTATGACAGATATCCGACAAACAAAGAATTACGCTAACTATCTGTCATCTGAGGGTTGGGTTGTTGAACGAATTAACAATACAAACTATTTTATTCGCAAACTTCCGTTGGTTGGGTCGATTTTGAAACTCCAGAGACCTGAAAAAGTCGATTTTGGTTGTATCAGTGTATTACTACATAGATACAAAGTCTTTCAGATAATTGTAGAGCCTCAAGATGAAATTCAGGCTAAATTATTAGTAATACAAGGCTACAAACTATCAAAAAGCCCGTATTTACCGTCTAAAACGCTACAAATCGACTTAACCCAGTCAAAAGAAAAAATTTACGCAAATTTTACAAAAGATTGTAAGTATGCGGTCCGAAAAGCCGCCTTAGCTGTTAGCAGAGTGCATCACTTCGTGGGCGGCGAGCCAACGGGGCCAGCCGTCGCTAAAGCTATGGCCGGCAAGGGAGTAGGGGGGTTTTATATTTCGTCTTATTCAACCCCCGCAGAAATTGAAAAATGGCGCGAAGCATGGAAAAATTCTGTTAATTTTGATAGATATGTACCAAGCGCCGAACAACTTTTAAATATAAAAAAAAGTTTTCCACAAAACCACTCCCTTTTCCTTGCGTCGCACAATATTTCTAGCAGAATTATAGGTGGAGCGCTTTTCACGATATCTTCACACGATGTATCAAACTATATCACATATTATTGGTATGGATTTACAAATAAAGAAGGCCGCACTTCCCTCTCCCAGTACTCCCTCCTCTATCAAGGTATACTATGGGCTAAAAAGATGGGTTGTAAAGTTTTCGACTTTGAAGGTGTTTACGATGAACGCTTTCCTAACAAAAGTTGGTTGGGTTTTACCCATTTTAAACGCTCTTTTGGAGGCCACGATGTACCCTACCCTGGATGTTATACCAAGTTTAGATTTCCATTCTTAGCCTCAAAATAATTGCTTTTAAATACAGGGGTAGTAAAATAATCGTATGGCCGGAGTACCAATTTCTAAATTCAGAGAGGCAAACGGGTTGATTTATACCTCCGGTCAGGTTTACTTAACCCCAGAAGGAAAACTTCTCGAAGGGACTGTGGAAGAGAAAGTTCACCAAGTGATGAGAAATTTAGATGGGATTTTGAAAGAAGCTGGAACATCTTTCACCAATGTTGTCAAAACAACAATTTATGTAATAGACATGGCAAGTTATGGAAAAGTAAATGAGGTTTACGCCACATATTTATCAGAGCCCTACCCCGCCCGTGAAGTTGTCTGCGTCAAAGAACTTCCTCTCGGTGCTGAAGTAGAAATCAGCATGGTTGCTTTCAAATAACTACTCGTCTGATTTACAAAACATTGAGAACTCACATTTTCCCTGACAAAAAAAGTTGTTGTTGCATTTGAAGTCCGAACTTTCGATTTCGTCTCGAATTTCTAAAATTTCTTCTTTTACTTTTTCCAGATCTTTCACTGTCCTGGTTGTAGAAATTTTTTCCTGAGTATCCAAATAATAAAGTGAAAGTTTAATTTCTTCCGGATTAATTTTGCGGATAGAACTCATTGCCAGCGCGTAAAAAGAAAGCTGCAGATCTTTATCCACTTCTTTTTGCGTCGGAATGCTTGCCCCTGTTTTGTAATCGATGATTTCAAGTCTTCCGTTCGGTAATTTATCAACCCTGTCTACTGTGCCACCGATTTTTAAAGTCGAATCGATCGGTAAAATAAATTTTTCTTCTAATAAAACAGTTTTTGTTTTTGGGTTATACCCATTTTTTAAAAAGCCTTGAAGATATGACTCTCCCTTCTTGTAAAACTCTTTTTTATGTTTTTTATTTAAATACCCTTCCTGCAGGAACGACTCCTTATACAAATATAATAGTAGTTGTTCCGAAAGCCTCGCCGAAGCCTTGTGCGAAGGCGGGTTCATGTAAAATTTTTTAAGAGTCTCATGTATCGATACACCAAAACTACTTGACGCCGAAGGTTTTGTAGGAAGTTTATAAATATATTTCAATTTATAGTGTAACGGACATGTTTGAAATGTTTCAATCTGAGAAACTGACAAGTAATCAATTTTTATCTTGTCCTTTTTTTGTTCCGACTTTTCCGATTTAATAATTTGATAATTGGAAATTGATTGGAGATTGGAGATTGGAGATTGGAGATTCCGTGAGTCGCCAAGCGCCTCAACAACGAACGGGCTTATTTTCTTTTTCCTTTTTGCCTCACCGTAGAAATCCGCAGCACTAAAAAAAAGTTTTTCTTTCGCTCTCGTCATGCCGACGTAAAAAAGTCGCCTTTCTTCCTGCAAATGAAAATCCCCTTGTGGTAAAACTTCTTTTATCAATTCCTGTGGAATTGGAATTTGTTCATGACGTTCGCGTCCTGGAAATCTCTCCCCCACCAAATTAACCAAAAACACGACCGGAAATTCAAGGCCTTTCGAAGAATGAACTGTCAGAATATTTACTGCATTGTTTTCCTGCCAATCACCGTCCGTAACATTGGGGCTCTCCCCCACTTCAATCAGTAAATCTATATAGTCTACGACGGCCGTAACTCCTGCGTTTTTGTTTTCGTCCTCGTACGATTTAATTTTTTCAAAAAACTTGGCTATATTTTTTGCTTTAATGTCCTCCGAGTTTTCTATCAACTTGGAAAGAAGACCGACTTCTTGAATGTAATTGTAAATAATCTCCCCAGCTGTTTGTTTCTTAATTACTTTGAGATGTTTATCGATAATTGATAACAGTTTTTTGATTTGTTCACTCTCTGATTCTGTGGCAATTTCAAAAATCGAAAGGCTTCTCTTTTTGGCAGCGGATGATATTTTAATTAATTCCAATGGAGACATATCAAAAATGTCGGATGATAATAATCTGTAAAAAGATTCTGAATCTTCCGGGTTATATAAAACTTTAAGATAAGATATAAGGTCCATTACTTCTTCTTTTTCAAATAAATTCGAAGGACCCAAAAATTGGTTCGGTATCCCCCGCCTTTCCAGTTCCCGAATAAATGGATCGGCATGATTGTTAGCTCGAACCAATATGGCGATATCTGAAAAGTTGTAGCCAGTAGCACGTAGTTTGTAGTTAGGATTTGTTAATTTTGATATTTCTTCAACCACTCTAACTGCTTCATCACCCACATTTCCTGTATGAAAAAACTCTATATTGTTTTTTCTAACTACTAGCTGCTTATTACTAGCTACTAATTTCTTATTGACACCCTCCACCACTTCCAACCTATCAGGATTATTGTGCTGGATTAAATCGTATGCCCTATCTAATATTTCCTGACTCGAACGGTAATTTTTTGTTAACACTACAATCTTTGTTTTTGGAAAAGTTTTTCTAAATTGAATGATGTTACTTACCGCCGCTCCACGAAAACGATAAATCGACTGATCGTCATCTCCAACAGCAGTAATATTTGCATTTTTCCCTGCAAGAAGAATCGCCAACTGGTTTTGTGCGAAGTTCGTATCTTGGAATTCATCAATCAAAACGTATTTAAATTTATCCTGATAAATTTTAAGAATATTTGTTCGCTCTCTAAAAAGTTTTATAGTATTTGTGATGAGGTCGCCGAAATCCATCACATTCTCTTTTATTTTTAGTTCGCAATATTTTTTATAAGCGCTGGCCAATTCTTGTATCTTCTGTTGTTCTAAATCTTTTATACTTTTTACTTTAAAATTGTCATTTTGACTTTTGACTTTTGACTTTTGCCTTTTTACCCAATCAATATATTCCCCAGGTGTCACACATTCGTCTTGTAATCTCGAAAAATGTTGAAGTAGCCCATCAATAAACTTATTCGGATTTCCAAGTGGTCTAAAATAGTCGAGATCTAATTCGAATAGATTTTTACGGACCAAATCAATTGCCTGCGCTTCTGTCATCAATTTATATGATGGAGATAGTCCAATATGAATTGCGTTGTCACGAAGAATTTGATCACAGAAAGAATGGAATGTCATAACCCACATTTGTGTATAACCATAAGGAAGAGCGATATCAATTCTTTCCTCCATTTCACGCGCGCCTTTTTCCGTAAAAGTTAGCGCCAATACTTCCTCAGGTTTGGCTTTACCTGTCATTATTAAATGTTTTACACGCTCTGTAATTACAGTGGTTTTCCCGGTTCCTGCCCCGGCAATAATAAGAAGTGGTCCGTCACCGAACTTTATAGCCTCTTGCTGTTCCTTGTTTAACTTCAAATCAGGAATATCTTTGGACACAGTCGCATTTTAGCAGAAAAGTGATATATAATCCGAGTCTCAAGCACTTTATCAGCAAAAAAAAAGGAGAACAAAATGACACAAGTTTCAGCGTTGATTAACGCAACCCACAAGGATCCGTCTGTCGTTTACAGAGTAGGTCCGGAAACTCGGGTCTCAGAAGCTGTAGCACTAATGGAAGAAAAAAACATCGGTGCACTTCTGGTGATGGAAGGGAAGGTATTGCTCGGAATCATAACCGAGCGCGATATCACCCGTAAGGTTGCAAAATACCCGTCGGTAAACTCCGGTGTTATCAAAGTATCGGCGGTGATGACTGCAAACCCGGAAACAATAACTCCGAGCACTCAACTGATCGATTGTATGGAACTGATGAAAGAAAAAGGATTTCGTCACGTACCTGTAATTGACAAGGGTGAGGTCGTCGGTATTGTCTCCATGCGAGATGTCCTGATCGCTCTTGTGCGCTATCAAGAATTGGTTGCACAGAACCTTCAAGATTACATCACGGGTTCCGTCTACCGAGGGTAGGAACTCTAACCAGCCTCTTTCATTTTTGAAAGCAAAAAAAATGAAATGCTGGTTATTTTTTTTGCCTACCACAAAAGCCCCCGCCGACGATCGTTTGCCGGCGAGGGTCCATCTAAATGTTTCAGCCTTTGATTGCTGATTCTATTAAGTCTTTTGGAAGAGACGCGGTTGCTCTTAATGCATCTCTTACAGATTTGCCGGCTTCTGAACCGATACCGTCTGCAGCTCTCACCGCAGATGTGACCGCTTCTTTGGTAGCTTCACCTGTATCTTTTCCAACCTTGCCTACGGCTTCAATCGCTCCTTCAACTGCAGAAACTGCAACTTTGCCAACATCTTCTCCTACTTCAGATGCGGCCACGACTGCTCCGGAAACTGCTTTACCGGAAGCTGAAATCACATCTCCCCCGGTTTCTGAAACAGCTGCAACCGCAGTTGACACGGTATCGTGTACAGCGTCGAGAAGTGCAATACCTACATCTTTCGCCGAAAGAACTCCGGCAGCGACAACATCGGAAACGTCTTTAGCGCTTCCAACTATTTGGGTTTTTACACCATCGCGAAGGGCAGATAAAACATCGGATGCACCCTTAAGTGTGGCGACCATCATGTCTTTTAATTCGTTAACTATAGAACTTAATGCCATATATATTTCACCCCCAATCTACTTTGTTACTAACTTGTTACTATTTTGTAACGCTATATTAATTTAATATATTGGTAACCATGAAGTCAACTAGATCGTTGGTTTATTTGTCACGCTATAATGAAGTTGAATAGTATTCTCGTTGAGCATCTTTTGATCTAAAAATTTTAAATCTATTTCATTTGGCGCTGGATTAAAAAGCGGTATACCTTCTTGAAAAATCATAGGCTCTATATCTAAATAAATTTCATCGACTAAATTTTCTTTTAAGAAAGCACCATTAGTCAAACCACCCCCGGTTATCAGAGCTGTCACAAACCCCAAATTAGATAAAAGAGATAAGGCTTTTTGCGGAGAGTCGACATATTTTACTTTGTCTGTATCAACCCTCTTCTCTCTAGTCAGGATTACAACTACCGGATCCCCCATATCCTCAAAGTCCGTGTCTAAAAATAGCGGAAAGGTTTTACTTCCCACAATCACATTTCCGGCTTTTCTGACGTTTTCAAAAAAACTTTTAAATTCGGCTTCCGACCACGGAGTTTTGTTGTCTTTGGTTGCAAGCATGCCATTAATAGTAGTCGCCGTGTATAAAATTACTTTCATTTTACCTTTATCATCCACTTAAACACTGCACGGTATTTAAGTGGCAACTTTAAACATTTTCCCATGTCCGGGAATTATTAAATTTGCTTTTGACAAAACCAATTTCCTTGAAACAAGCAGTGCTTCTTTGTCATTAGCAAACGGGTCTTCTAAATTTAACAAATCATCCCTATTATCCGATTTTTGTTTCCCGTCTTCCCACCAAAATACGTCAGGACAAATGCAAACTACACCATCTTCAGTTCTGATCAAAAGAGATGTGTCTTCTATAGCATGGCCAGGAGTTTTTAATATTTCTACATCAACTTCCGGTAATTTTCCTTGGTGAAAGATTTCTAAATCGTTTCTCCAACGAATCCCGCCATCGTAAATATCCAGGTTTGGAAAGAGTCGTGAGTTTAACCAATGGTCAGGATGATAGTGACTTATGTAAATAAAAGATAAATCATGTTCACCAATATTTTCTTTCTCTAGAGCTTTTAGAAGTTTTTCTGGGTTTGTTCCTGGATCTACCAAAAACTTTTTTCCATTAGATTCAATCAGTGTGCATGTTGGGCTGGCAGCATAGGTACCGTCACCGTTTGGATATGCATATCCTTCTACCAATACTTTTACTTTATTCATCTTTATCGAAAGAGAAAAAAATATTTGGAAAATTTTTATTTATTGCTAAAACTTCATCTTTTACATTTAATCCTTTCATCGCCCTGTCCACAAGGTTAGCAATTTGAGCCATTTCAGTTTCCTTCATTCCACGTCGGGTTATTTCCTGCGTTCCCACTCTAATAAACCACCTGCCACCACTCAATTCTTCTCCCTCAAAATTGGTAATGATATTGTTATTAATCAAGTTCTTGTACAGATCTAAGTGATCACCTTTATTGTCTATAAAAACATGTGCCTGATGGTTTTCTGAGTATCGACCTGTGTTTGCTTTTCTCACATCATAGCCCAAACTTTCAAAAGCCTGTCCTATTGCATTTGAGTTGGAAATAATTTGTTCCGCGAAAGCTTGGCCGAACTCCTTCATTTCCAATATCGTCGTCGAGAGGGCAATTAGGTGCGTTGTATGGGGAGTAGAATAAAGTGACCCATCAATTATTGCGTTTGCTTTGTCCGCAAGTTCTTTATCTCTAAATGCCACCATTCCTTTATGCGGACCTGGAAGAGTCTTGTGGGTATTTGCACTAATTACGTTTGCTCCTTCTTCTAATGGCGATTGGAACCGCTGCCCCATTATTAAACCCATTGTGTGGCTGGCATCATAAATAATAATCGGGTCTTCCCCTATCGCTCTTCTAATTTCTCTTAAATTATGAGGGTTAAGGTAATAAGAGACGTCGAGGTAAAGTGCTTTTGCGTTACTTTCTTCAAATTTATTAGCTATTTTTTCTACATCAAAACTAAGCGTGCTCATATTAAAATCTGCAAATACATGCTTCCTACCCGTTCTTTCGAGAATTCCCTCGGTAGCAAAATGCCCTCCGTATTCATGGGGAACAGTCATAACCACGTCACCAGGATTTGTTGTCGAAAGGATTGATGACATCATGGCGTGAACCCCGGAAAGTACATTTAAATTAACATCGGCCGCATGAAGCATGTCTTTCGCAGCTTCTTTTGCCGCAACAATAATATCATTAACACTTTTTAAGCCTAATCCCACGAAAGACCCCGCCTCAACTATACCACTTCCATTTCCTGGACCAAAAAAATAACGTTCGCTTAGCTTCGACCCAAGAAACATCCTCGCTGTCTTGGATAGCTGGTTTTCGTTTGCCGTCAAATGAAGAAATTCTTTATTTCTTGCCTCCTCTTTTTTAATCTCGTCTAAATAGTTTCCTATATCCATAACTGTTATTTTAATTCTTTATCCGATTTTTGACTACCCCCCAGTCGCTGAGTAGAACTAATCTTTTGTCCCAATATGTTAAACGAGGAAAATACATTCCCCATCATATTGTAGGCGTTGTTCAAATGTTTTTGGAGGGTAGAAAGATTTTCTTCAACCTTTCCATAATCCGTTTGAATGGCCCGAAGTATCCTAAACACTTCTTTGGATTTTGCTTCCAAATCTTTTCCCTCAAACGAAAGGAGAAGGACTTGAAGATGTGCATATAGGGTGTTCGGAGAAACCGGATAAACCCGCATTCTTCTGGCAAAGGTGGAAAGTTCTGGAATATTCACCGCCTCATAATAAACCGCTTCGGACGGAATATACATTAAGGCAAAATCCATTGTCCCCTCATCCGGCAAGATGTATTTACGACTTATATCTTCTATATGTTTCTTTACATCGGTAATAAATTGTTTCTTGGCAAAATTTCTCTCAGCTTCAGTTTCCCCTTTATTCATCAAGTTAAAATTTTCCATTGGGAATTTTGAGTCGATACACAGTAGGCCCGCATCGGTTTTTAGTACCGCATCCACCTTTACGCCACTTTTGAAGGCATATTGGAGATGGAAAGCATTTTTAGGAAAAGTCTGGCCTATCATTTCTTTTAAAACCTCCTCTCCCAAGCCACCGCGAAGTTTTGGAGACTGCAAAAAATCCTGCAAAGTACGAATTCCTTTTCCAATCTCGCTCATCTCGCCCAAACTTCTTTGCAATTGGCTCATCGTGTGGGTGGCACCATCCAGCCTTTCGTTAAAAGATTTACTCTGTCCTTCCATTCGGACATTGGTTGACTTAAGCCACTCAACTATTTCATTTGAAGGTCTCTTGTTTACGGTTAGATATATAAGTACAACAAGCGCCATTAATACTATAATGAGTAATGCGAGTTCCACGACATAAGTATATCAGGCATACGGAGCAAAAACTAAAGCGCAAGAACTTCTTCCCCACACTATTGGTCACAATTTTGTTGTGGCTTGGGACTGCCGGAATCGTTTATTTCGTTGATCCGGGAACTTTTGGCGCAACACCTCTTTTTTTTATTGTAGCTTTCTTTACTCTTCTTTTTACTTTTTCGCTTTTGTTTGCCGACAGTAGGCGCGGAATGGTTACAACTATTGCATCAACTTTATTCCTCACCCTTCTCTATTTAGGAGTTGGGAATGTATTAAATTTGATTTTAATAACTGCAATCGTGATTTGTATCGAAATGTACTATTCATTCAAATTTTGACATTCTAAAACAAGCTGATATCATAAGGCCGGAATGAAAGAAAGAGAAACAGCCTTCCCGGAAGCAAACTATTCTGTGCTTGCTCAGATTGCCCTGGAAATGGAAATAGAAATACCTGAAGACAGAGACGTCAATTTTGCTCAAGAACTTTTTAATCGGGGTATAAAAATGCAAGGCTTGGATCTTGAGCCTCGAGAGAGTTATATGTTACAGGTAATCATGAAACACGCCACTCCTGAAAATTTTCCTCCCAAATTAGTTGTTTATTTGAATGATAGGATAAACGCGGGAATCGAGGAGGCAGATGTTCCAACCGTGTATGCCAGACAGTCTCAGGTTGCCAGAAACAACTTAATGTCTGCCGTTAAAAACGCAATACCGAGATGAACCCCTCCCTGAAACGTCAACTCCTCAAAACATTTGCACAAATGATCGACGACCTGAAGGATCCAAAAGAAGTGGAAAGCTTCCTGACCGACTTTTTTGATGAGGATGAGCTTGAAAAATATATAAAAAGAATATCCATCGCTTACTGGCTAAAAAAGGGTCGTGACCAAGAAAACATAAAAAGAAACCTATCAGCAACTTCGAAAGAAATAACGGAAGCCGAAAAATCTCTCAAAAAAGAGGGCATCAAACTCGCCCTCAAAAAAATCGAGGCAGAAGAATGGGCAAATGTCTGGAGTGAAAAAATTAAAAGATTTACGAAGAAAAAGTGAAATTGGGGTGCAACAAGATTGACGTTTTTCCTAAAATCATTTAGAATCGGCCATATTATGCCAGAAAGAAGTCAAACTAAAGAAAACGAAGGACCTGTCACAAAAAGGGTCATCATTGAGCACGAGGATGGCACCATAAGCTATTTAGAAGGCGATGATGTCCAAAAATGGGAAAGTGTAATGAGCGGCCTAGTAACCTTAGGCTTTGCTCATGGTAAACAAGGGCAAGCCGAATTAAAATCGCTAGAATGGAAGTCGGCTGCAAATCTTCAAGAGTTAGAGGCTAAAACCCCGTAACTGCTCTGGACATTTATCAACAAGAGGTATTTTTGTTTTAAATAGACTAAAATACGAGTATGGCCAGGAAATATTACATAACAACCACGGCTCCTTATGTGAACAGTGACCCCCATATTGGATTTGCATTGGAAATAATTCAGGCAGACGTTCTTGCACGCTACCACGCGCAATTGGGAGATGAGGTCTTTTTTAATACAGGAACAGACGAACATGGCAAAAAAATTTACGAAAAGGCGCTTGAAGAAGGAAAAGAACCCCAAACATATGTCGATGAGTATGCTGCTAAGTTTGATAATTTAAGAAAGGGCTTGAATCTTTCGTACAATAGTTTTTGGCGCTCGACAAACCCAGAACACATAAAGGCTGCTCAAGAGATGTGGAAGCGGGTTGATGCGGCCGGGTTTATAGAAAAAGGAATTTATAAGGCCAAATATTGTGTGGGTTGCGAATTGGAAAAAACCGATTCCGATTTGGTTGATGGCAAATGCCCGCTCCATCCAAATAAAGATATCGAACTAATCGAGGAGGAAAATTATTTCTTTAAATTTTCAAGGCTTCAAGGCAAGTTGCTAAAACATTTCGATCGATTCCCTGATTTTGTAGTTCCAGAGCATCGACAAAAAGAAATACGTAACTTTGTCGAAGCCGGTCTTTCTGATTTTAGTATAAGTAGAATCAAAGAAAAAATGCCGTGGGGAGTTCCTGTCCCGGAAGATTCTAAACAAGTTATGTACGTTTGGTTCGACGCCCTAACATATTATATTTCTGCCTTGGGGTGGCCCACCTCCGCTAAAGCTACGGCGGGTAAACCATCTAAGTTTGAAGAATTTTGGGGAACGAAAGATTCACCAAATGCCATTCAAGTAGCAGGTAAGGACAACCTAAGGCAACAATCTTCAATGTGGCAGGCAATGTTAATCGCCGCAGGGCTTCCACCATCAAGACAAATATTTATTCATGGATTCATTACAAGTAACGGACAAAAGATGAGTAAATCTTTAGGGAATGTTGTTAACCCGTTTGATTATGTAGAAAAATACGGAACGGATGCGCTCCGCTATTATTTGTTAGCAAAAATTAGCCCTTCGGAAGACAGTGATTTTACCAAAGAAAAATTTGAAGAAACTTACAATGCCGACCTGGCAAATGGACTTGGTAATTTGGTCGCCAGATGCGCCAAGCTTTGCGAAAATTCAGGCTTCGAATTCTCTAGTGATACATCAATCAACGAAAAAGGCAATAAAGAGATAGAAAAAGCTTTGAACGAATACAAATTTGATGAGGCGCTGAGAATAATTTGGGTTAATGTTGCTGAAACCGATAAATATATTAATGAAAACGAACCCTGGAAACTTTCCGGCGAGAGACTTAAGGAAGTGCTAACCATCTCTGTCTCCTCACTATTAGTTATTTGCCATCATCTATTACCTTTCATGCCAGAAACAGCACAAAAAATAGAGGATCAGTTCCGAGGTCCAAAAATACAATCCGGTAAACCACTATTCCCCCGCCTTCCATAAATGAGGAACTACATAATCAAACACAACCCCACACCATACTTACTTGCACCCAAATGCTACGCGTTTGCGTCGCAAGGGCATAGGTTGCGGGGCAAGAAAAGGTAATATGCGTAACTTTATCATTCGTCATGAGAAACGTATCCTAAGGTTGCTGGAAATTTTGCCGGGAATGGTCTCTTGGAACCTTATCCTCTTCCCGTACTGGGGAATCCTGGTTATTCCTGTTGTCGTTGCCTACTTTATACTTTTTTTCAATATTTATTGGTTTTATCAATCACTTCAGATTGCAATTTCCTCAATCGTCTCACACCTCAAAATTCAGTCGGCCAAGATTTACGACTGGATGGGAGATGTTCGCGGGTTCCCCGACTGGGAAAGAGTACGGCATATCGTAATAATTCCTACATATAACGAACCGGTTCACATTTTGGAAAGAACCCTCAAGTCGCTTGCCGATCAGGAATTCCCGACTAAACATATAATCCCGGTTTTTGCCATGGAAGGAAAAGAGACGAGGGAATCGCGAAACGCTAAAAGCAAAGAGTTAAAAGCTAAATTTGGGAAATATTTCGATCATATATTTGTAACCACCCACGAACTGGAGATGGGAGAGGTTGCGGGGAAAGCCAGTAACGAAAGATTTGCGGCTATTTGGATAAAGAAAAACTATATCGACCGAAACAAAATCGACCTCAACTATGTAACAGTAACCAGCTGTGATGCAGACCACAAGTTTCATCCTAAGCATTTTGCAAATTTAACTTACAAATTCTTGGATAACCCCAAACGGTACAAAACTTTTTGGCAACCTGCTGTCATGTTCTATAACAATATATGGGAAATTCCCGCAATTACACGCGTCCCAAATACCTTGATGACAATTTGGAACCTCTCTCTTCTTCCAAGACACGACAGACTCATAAACGCTCAAAATTACTCACTTTCATTTAAACTCCTCGATTCTGTGGGCTATTGGGACCCTGATAAAATTCCTGAAGACTGGGGAATATTCTTCAAAGCATTCTATAAAAGCGGTGGTGGAATCGAGGTAGAACCGATTTACTTGCCTCTAATGGCTGATGCGGCCCAATCTTCTTCATTTTGGAAAACTTTGCAAAATCAATATCAGCAAATACAAAGATGGGCCTGGGGAGTAAGTGATGATCCATGGATTATAAAAAGTTATTTGTTGGCTCGCGACGTTCCTTTTTGGGACAAAACCACCCGCCTATTCCAAGTGATTTGGGCACATTTTCTGTGGCCAGTTAACTGGTTTATTATTACAATCGGTTTAACGCTACCAACACTTCTTAATCCTGCCTTTGGACGTACAGCACTGGGCTACACTGTACCCAAACTCTCTTCTTTCATCCTTACGATTTCTCTGGTTTTCCTGGTCATTATGCTTGTAATCGACAACATCCAAAAACCAGCAAGGCCCAAAGAAGTTTCCGTTTGGAGACAAATTTTTACACCATTTGAATTTATATTAATGCCGATTGCTGGGTTTTTCTTTTCCGCTCTACCCGGCATCGATGCTCACACACGTCTAATGCTAGGTAAATACATAGAGTACAGAGTAACCGAGAAGGTATGAAAGTTATTTACTCTGTACTATATCCTTTAGTTCATTCGGTTGCTCAAGAAAGACTTCTTTCGCAATTCATGAACTGCAGGATAGAATACAGGGTAACTGAAAAAGTGTGGCTATTTCTTTATCAAAACTAAAACACGTTTCTGGTCTTCACCTATGTAATAACTGTCAAACATTTTCTTGATTTCTGGCTTTTCAAAAAAATCTTCTCTTATCCTGGTCCTAACTACAGAATCTGTCGAATGACCTCTTTGTCCACTTTTCATTCCATAGTCAGCATCTAATATGATTATTCCACCCTTCTTGAGCATTTTCCTGTAATTAATGAGTGAATCCAATGTTGCTTTTTCTCTATTATCTTCTAAATTGGCACTGTGCCATATCCACCCTCTTCTATCCCAAATTGAATCGACGGTTCCTTTTTTTACAGGAAGATTCCTGGCATCCCATTTGAAATAAATAAACTTTTGTTTATCGTCTTGCAAGTTTGCAACTTGTGCTAGCTCATCTTTTGGATTCAAATTGGCTAAATCACCAACCAAAAATATCGTACTACCCTTTCTACTTTGAACTTCGTCTTTAAAAATAGCAACTTCGTGTGTTGGTAAATTAGATGTCGGACTCAAAAATATGAGGTCGGCATTTTTGTCTCTAAAAAAAAGCCTGCTAACATCCCTCCAAATATCAACGGCTTCGTAAGGCGGTAGTGCCTCTCTCTCCTTCCAATCTGCATAAATGGCGTCAGGACCCTGGCTATAGGAATCGATAATATTTTTCGCAACTCTATCCATTTTTAGTTAAATACTCAGGTTTTTATAGTAGTCAATCGTTTTTTGAAGCCCTTCGTTAACCTTTACTGTGGGTTTCCAATTCAAATACCGTTCGGCCTTACTTATGTCCGGCCTTCTTTGCTTAGGGTCATCCGGCGGAAGCTCTTTGTTTACTATGTCAGATGCGGAATCTGTCATTTCCTTGATTTTTTTGGCCAGATCGTTCATCGAATATTCTTCCGGGTTTCCTAGGTTAAAAACTTCACCGGTTGTTCCTTCGGTAAACATTGCTTTAATAAGACCCTCGACCAAGTCGCTAACAAAACAAAAAGAGCGTGTTTGTGTGCCATCACCGTAGATAGTTATCGGCTCATTTTTAATTGCCTGGTTTATAAAGTTGCTTATCACCCGTCCGTCATTTACCTGCATTCTTGGTCCGTAAGTATTAAAAATTCTCACCACTCTTGCGTCTAAATTATATTTCTGCAGATAAACATAAGTTGCCGATTCGGCAAAACGTTTACTCTCGTCGTAGCAAGAACGTGGGCCAAACGAGTTTGAATTCCCCCAATACGTTTCTTTTTGCGGGTGTTCTAAGGGGTCGCCGTAAACTTCTGATGTAGAAGCAATGAGAACCTTTGCTCGCTCTTTTTTTGCTAATTCTAAGATGTTGATTGTTCCCAAAGAATTGACCATAAGTGTTTCTTCCGGGTAACTTTGGTAATCAACCGGAGATGCGGGGGAAGCCAAGTGAAATATATAGGAAACACCGCTGAAATGTTGACTGTTAACTGTTGACTGTTGAATAACGTCTCCATCAACAAATTCAAAGTTGGGGTTATCAAGAAGGTGTTCTATATTTTTTTTAGATCCCGTTAAAAGATTATCCAAACATACTACTTTGTAATTGTTCTCAAGAAGAGAATCGCAAAGATGGGAACCAATGAACCCCGCCCCACCCGTTACTATGATTTTTTGCATATCAATATAGTATACTCAAATCAGAATGAAATCCACCTGGCAAAAACTTCACAAAATCGGCGACGTTCTACATCTTCCAAACATTCCAAACTGGCTTTGTGGTTTGTTGTTTTTAATTTTAGTTCTTAGAATTCCCTCCTTTTTTGAACCTTACTATTACGGTGACGAAATGGTGTATCTGACAATGGGACAAGGGGTTCGACAAGGACTTACTCTATATAAAGACGTCCATGACAATAAGCCCCCACTTCTCTATTTAACCGCCGCAGTTACCGACAACTTATTCTGGTTTAAAGTAGCTCTTGCCTTTTGGATGATTGTTTCCACTGTTTGGTTTTACAAGCTATCAAAAACATTTTTCGAAAGAAATGAAGGAGCACAAAAGATTTCTACAATTATCTTTGCCGCACTTACTACTCTTCCGCTTCTTGAGGGCAATACCGTTAACTCCGAACTTTTTATGATCGGTTTTACCATTCTTGCCTTTTTAATACTGCTAGAAAGAGGACTTACAGCCAAAAGGGTATTTCTTGCCGGAATCTTTTTGGGACTTGGCACACTCTTTAAAATCCCTGCCGCCTTCGACGCGCCGATAATCGTTGCCTACTGGTTAATAACCGGTGACATTAAAAAGGAATGGAAAAATATAATCAAAAACACCATTATTCTTATTCTTGGGTTTGCCCTACCCATTCTTTTAACTTTTATCTGGTACTATTTTGCCGGATCCCTACCAGAATATATAAAGGCGGCATATTTGCAAAACGTCGGATACCTAAGCAGTTTCAGACCGGGAGATGTTCAAAAACCGTTCATTGTCAGAAATGCCCCGCTTTTGACTAGGGCGTTAGTCGTTTTAATTGGCTCTGTTGTTGTATGGTTGTTTAGAAAAAAACTTTCAAAAAAATTCATTTTATTCGTAATATGGACACTCTTTGCTTTATTCGCAGTAACTCTTTCGGAACGTCCGTATCCCCATTATTTTATACAAGCCGTGGCTCCGATTTCGTTCCTTCTTGCTATGTTTTTTACTGACAAAAGTGTTGAACAATCTCTGGTAGTGATTCCTCTAATGGTAGCGTTTGCAGTCCCTGTATTTTATAAGTTCTACCTTTACCCCACCGCAAGTTATTACGCGCGCTTTATAAATTTCGCAACTCACAAAATAAGTAAGGATCAATATTTTTCCGGATTTTCTTCTACGACAAATAGAAATTACAAAATAGCCGTGTTCTTGTCACAATCGAGCCATAAAACTGACCGGGTATTCATGTGGGACCCGGATTCGGCTGCGGTCTACGCCCTGGCCGGAAGGCTTCCTCCAATTAAATATGTCGTTCCTTATCATGTAAGCGATTTTTCTTCCCGCAGTGAAGTCGCCAAACAAGTTTCGGTTAATCCTCCAAAGTTTATTATTCTTACTCCCGGGAACACCTATCCGGAACTAGCGCCGTTAATCACCAACAAATATATTCTCATTCAGCAGATAGATGGGGCAAACATATACTCCTTGCTACCTTAGTTGTGTTAAAATCTCCATACAATGTCTACTAATACGGAAATTGCCTCGTCATGGCACAAAACTCCTTTCAGAGGTTTCTTTTACGCATCCCTTGGACTCGGTTTTTCCTCAATTGCCATTATATTTATTTTCAAAAACATTCTCCCCCCAATCGTTCCTCTTTTTTATGGGAGACCCTTCGGTGAATCACAGTTGGTACCCGTTTTAAACCTGTTCTTTGCTCCAATCGTCTCAATTGTAATAACATTGACCAACTCAGGATTAGCTTTGATCACTGAGGATGTTTTTTCTAAAAAAATTTTGATTTCAGGAGCTTTTCTCTTTTCACTTTTGATAACAATCACTATATTAAAAATAGTTTTTTTAGTAGGTTTTTTCGGATAGCATGTAATGAATATCAACAATCTTTTCTTCGTACCTTGGATAACGGCTGCCATTCTGTCTTTTTTGGCAACGCCCATTGTCATCAAATTTGCCGGCAAGTTGGGTATTATTGATGACCCAAAACTCAACAAACACGCTAAAGTCATTCATACATATCCTGTCCCCAGGGGTGGAGGAATCCCGATTTTTATTGCACTAATTATCTCCACTCTGCTTTTTTTACCAATAGATAAGCATATTGCCGGAATTCTGATTGGGGCCGCTATTTTGGTCTTAATGGGTTTTCTTGACGACAAATATAATCTTAATCCATATCTGAGATTGCTTTTGGGTTTTACGGCCGCTGCGTCCCCTATTATAGCCGGAATTGGAATTTCTTTTATTAGTAACCCCCTAGGGGGAACAATCAACCTGAGTCAGCCCCAAATAAATTTTACTTTTTTTGGAAATCATAGCATCTGGATTTTGAGCGACCTTTTTGCGCTTTTTTGGATAACTTTTTTGATGAACATTGTAAACATGGGGGCTAAGGGGGTCGACGGTCAAATGAGCGGAGTAACTGTAATTGGTGCCTTAACTATTGCCTTTCTTTCTTTGAAGTTTTCGGCAGATATAACCCAGTGGCCGGTCATAATTTTGGCAGCCATTACGGCGGGATCTTACTTAGGGTTTCTGCCTTGGCATATTTTCCCTCAAAAAATCATGCCGGGTTACGGCGGAAGCACTTTAGCTGGATACCTTCTTGCAATCTTATCTATACTTTCTACAACTAAAGTTGGAGCATTAATGGTAGTTTTAGGGGTCCCCTTAATTGATACCGGCTATACAATCATTAGAAGAATTGCTTCAGGTAAGTCTCCCGTTTGGGGAGACAGAGGACATTTGCATCACAAACTGCTCGACGCAGGAATGAGTAAATCTCAAGTTGCCGTTTTTTACTGGATAATTACCGGCATACTGGGTTTTGCTGCTCTTAATTTGAATACGGGAGAAAAGATATATACAATGATCGGTGTAGCGACACTAATTGGAGGATTAATAATATGGCTTACTTACAGACCCAAAAAGACAATCTAGTTCTTTCGGCTATCATGCTGGCGCGCCCCCTTCATTGGCTAAAAAACCTGGGGCTTTTCGCAGCTCTATTTCTGACCGGAATGTTCTTTGACAAAGTGGCCTTCAGGGAAGTTTTTTTTGCCTTTATTGCTTTTAACTTTGCCACTTCTGCCACTTATGTTTTTAATGACATACTCGATGCAAAACGAGACAGACTTCATCCTACCAAAAAATTCCGTCCTGTCGCCTCCGGCTCAGTGCCCGTTATCTTGGCTTTTTTTGAAGCTATTTTTCTTGGGATTTTGGCGCTCCTTGTTAGCGTTTCTTTGAACTCACTTTTCTTTTTTACTATTTTAGGGTATCTCGTACTTCAATTATTTTATAGCTTGGGGCTTAAGAATATTGCAATACTCGACATTTTGATAATTGCTACAGGGTTTATCATGCGTGTATACGCAGGGGCTTTCGTAATCGATGCGCACCTGTCGGTTTGGTTCTTACTATGTGTAATCTCTGTGGCTCTCTTTCTGGCTTCGGGGAAAAGGCGTGCCGAGCTTAATCTATCCCAGGAAAGCGATATTCTTACAAGAAAAAGCTTGGGCAATTATAAAAAGGATTTGCTAAATTCGTATGTAACCATGTTTGGAAATGCCTCCTGGATGAGTTGGGCCCTTTTCACTTTTTTTGAAAGCCCAAAAGCAACACTTCCGTTTTGGCTGGTTCTTGCTGAGCTTTCCAGAACCACAACTATCAACAAACTATTAATGTTGACAATTCCCGTAACAATTTTTGGAATAATGAGGTATGAATATTTAATTTTTGAGGGTAAAAGCGAGACTCCGGAAAAACTTCTTCTGTCTGATCGCGCACTCATTATTGCTGTTGGCCTTTGGGTGATTCTGGTCTATTGGGTATTGTATAGCGGAGTTTCCGCCACCGGAATTTAAATTGTAGTATTTGCACTACCCGTTGCGTTATTTGCTGATTCTTCAACCACTTTTGAAAATTCACCGGAAACCCAGCCCGTTATCCCGTTGGGAAGCCCGGGACGAGGTTCCTGATATTGAATTTTGTTCCAGGCGGTATTGGGGTCCGTTTCTAAATATAAAAACCTTTGACCGGGTTTTACTTCCGCTATTTCCTCACCTTTTGTTCCGGGTTGGGTCCTAACCCTAAGAAATCCTGTGGGTGTTTTAAGTATTTCAACATACTTTTTAACAGCAGGCTCTAAGGTATTTTTTGGATTTTCCAATGTTTCATTTTGAGAGCTTTTTGCTAACTTAACAAAAATTGTCAGGCGGTAGCCAACAAGAGTTTTAAGTTTCATCACCCTGTCGTTATATCCCGGCGCTTTAATTGTAATTTGATGCTCAGCCGGAGAAATTGCGGAGGTTTTGTATGGTGTAAAGCCTCTGGGAACACCGTCAAGAGATATCTGCGCGTTTTCGGGAATAGAAATTGCTATTAAGCTAGTGTCTTTAGACGAAATATTGTCAAACGAAATTATATCACCCGAGGAGAGATCCTCCGTTGTTCCAAACTCACGCCGTATTAACGTTTTTATTCCGGGCAGAAGCTTTACCTTAGTCTCAAACGGAAGTAGCTTTCCGTCACCGTCTGGGACCAATTTAATCAGTGTCTCGCCGGGTTTGTATACTCCTTCAAATGGCGTTTTGCCCACAATAACACCGTTTAAATATATCGTGGCTGAAGGTAAGGTCTCTATCTTTATACCCGCCTGCTTCGGTTTTAAAAAACCGATCAAAAAAAATATAGCTACTGTCAAAAAAGATATAGCGACAAGGGTGGCTATAACAACCTTAAAAGTCTTCATTGTCCCCGAGTTTAGCAAAGTTTTGAGTTAACGTCGAGCTTAAGATACAATAGGACTACACGGCCGGATGGTGAAGTGGAAACACGGGAGTCTGCAAAACTTCTATCGCGCGGGTTCGATTCCCGCTCCGGCCTCAGAAGTCCGAATCGGCAATCGACAGCGCAAATTGAATTGCATTTTTGCGCATAATTCCCGCTCCGGCCTCGAGTTCTCTCAAATGCGTTTGTCGTGTTAAAATAAATAAATATGAAAAAGGCTGTCCTAACAACGCTTGTACTTGGCTCTTTGTACTTAGTACTTAGTACTAGTATTCACGCCCAAACCTTTGACTTCAATAAAGCATATCAAGACCATCTTTATAATCTAACTTTATACAACCAGGCCTACTCTGATTATCAGGATGCTAAAAACTCTTATCTAGCCAACAAAACCCTCTCACTTAAGGAGGATGCCAGACAAAAAACCCTTAATATGCTTAGGTCCAGGGATCAAATGATGACAGTCTACATGCAAATGCTTAAACAAAAAATAGTTGAGGATAAAGGCCTAAGTGGTGAAGATAAAAATAACATTTTTGTCAAAATCGACTCCGAGGTGGATTGGTATAAAAGTGATAAAGAAAAATACAATTCCAACGATTCTTTAGAAACTTTATTCAGCCGAAGTGATGAGGCTCGTGCAAGGTATAAGGCCAATACCCTTCTTACTATCGACGAAGCCCTGGTGGACATTGGACTCGGGGAAGAAATCGCACTAAGAAATGAGCATGAAGCTGTCTACTCAACTCTAAAAACAGCTATCGACGCGGGGGTGGCCACGGGGAAACTTACCCGTAATCCATTTAATCATTGGTTGACAGACATTGACGCGACGGACTCAATGCTTAAACAAAATGAGAGTGATGTAAGAACCCGGATCCAAAAGATTTACAACCAATCATACTCACCTCAAGGTAGTTTTGAAGCCAGTATTGAGATATTGGGGTTGGGAGTTCCGCAGCTTTCCCAATTTAATAAATTTTTGACAGAAGTATTAAATTATATAAAAAACCAGCAATGAACAACCCTGAAATCAACCAAACCGTGACTCAACCCAAACCTAAAGGCGGTGTTACAGAAGTTATTGGAAAAATAAAGACGGTCTTATTAAGAGTTTGGGGTTCTTTTCCACTTCCTGTCAAAAACATACTCATCAAATTTTATGCAAATAAGAAGGTTTTTATTCCAGTGACCGTGGCGTTCGGTTTGATTTTTTTAATAATCATACTGGGGCTATTATTTGGTACAAGAAGTGCCCCGGTTGTGTTTATTCCTCCAAAGAAAACCCCGACACCATTTGTAGTAACAACTCCAATCGCCACACCCAGCGGGGACATATTGTCAGTAACTGAGATCAAACTAAAAGAACTAAACAGCCAGATCAATTCACTTGATGTCAGTCAACAGAAACTTTCTCCTCCTGCTATTGATTACGATGTCAGCTTCTAAAATTTGACATTGGGTCTTCACACGAGGTATAATCACGGCTTGTCCCGCTTATGCGGGATTTTTTGTACCCTTCTGTAGCTTCAGAAGCGAAGGAGGGCTTTGCCCCGCT
The DNA here is from genome assembly GCA_016432365.1 of Candidatus Woesebacteria bacterium. Taxonomy (GTDB): domain Bacteria; phylum Patescibacteriota; class Microgenomatia; order UBA8517; family UBA8517; genus GWB1-39-10. Next base: position 210,175 of record CP066686.1, on the reverse strand, counting down.
GAGCGGGGTATTATGAAAAAATTTAGCCTCGAACTGCCTAAGTACCGCCTTGCGATGCATTTTCGCTTGATAAAAAGGCGCAAACCTTTGTTGGATGAACCTGTTGTGCCTACTGTGGCCTTTGTGAACAAAAAATACAGAAAGGGCACGCTTATTGGTAAAGTGATTAGGCACATAACCGGGCATAAAAAGGCACGACGCATTATGGCCACTAATTTTGCTGCTATTGCCGTTATCACTTCTTTTTTACCTTTTAATCAAGCTTCTGATGTTAATGCCTTTGAAAGTTCTACTCCTTCCGATCAAGTAGTCATTGAGCCTCAAAATACTCTTGAAACCCAAATAGGAACCCAATATCCGCTTTCTCAGGTAAAAATTAACCAGGGATATAGCTTTTTCCACCCTGGTATCGATTTTGGAGCAGAAGTCGGAGAGCCTATAGAACCAATTAAATCGGGTCATGTCATCGAAGCCGGGTATGCCACCGACGGCTATGGTAATACAGTAGTCGTAGACCACGGCAAAGGTTTAACCTCCCGATATGCCCATTTATCCAAAATCGAAGTTAAAACCGGGGAAACGATCACCACTGCTACGGAGATTGGTAAAGTAGGTATTACCGGCCATACGACCGGGCCTCATCTACATTTAGAGGTACGCCAAAACGGTGCCCCACTTAATCCCCTATCTGTAATACCCAGATAGCCATCCGGTAGGGACTAATTATCTGTTTTCCAGCGATCGCCATAGATACCAAGAGGCCATTGTTCTATATGGGGACCAGTGTTTTTGAGCAAATTTGGCAGATCTAATTTTGTCCCATTTTTTCCCGATTACCTTCTCGAACCCCTTTTTTATCCCGAGATCATCAACCGGAAAAACATCCTGTCTACCCAAACTAAACATTAAAAACATCTCGGCGGTCCATCTTCCTATTCCCTTTACTTGGATCAGTTCGTTAACCACCTCTTCATCGGCGAGGCTATCCAAACTTTTCACTTTTAGCTTTTTGCTTTTAGCTTTTAGGGCTAAATCCTTAACGTATGAACATTTTGCATAAGAAAGGCCACACTTTCTTAATTCTTCTGTGTCTATTTTTGTTAAATTTTCTGAAGTAATTTTGTTGTTTAGAGCTTTTTTTACACGGCCAAAAATTGTTTCCGCGGCTTTGCCCGAAAGTTGTTGTGAACAAATTGCGTTAACCAAATCTTCAAAGTATTTTGATTTTTCGATGGGTTTAATTGTACAATGTCCCCATGCTCTGATCAGAGGTTCAATATATTTGTCCTTTTGAAGAAATTCTTCAGCATCTTTCCACATTGAGTGCAATTATAACAGCTTTCAAGAAAACCTCGCAGGCTGCGAGGATAAATTGAACGCTGATATGTCATCCTCCCTTAAGGGAAACCTCGCATTCAAAATGTGAGGAGGATGTCATAAATTATTAGTTCTTGATTATTAGCTAGAAGTTAGTAGTCCATTCCACCCATACCTCCAGGTGGCATTTGTGGCACATCTTTCTTGGGTTCCGGTAGGTCTGTTACTAATCCTTCGGTCGTGAGAACCATCATTGCAACGCTTGCGGCGTTTTGTAGTGCGCTTCTGGTAACCTTAACAGGGTCGATTATTCCCATTTTAGTCATCGACCCAAATTCACCAGTTAGTGCGTTGTAACCAAAATCATTATCTTTCGAATCCAAAACCTTCTTAAGAACGGCTTTTTCATCGTCACCTGCATTTTTAGCAAGCCATTTTATGGGTTCTTCAAGCGATTCGGAAATAATGTCAACGCCGATTTGTTCATCTCCTTTTTCGACTTTGACACCCTTTAGAACCTCACGTGCCCTAAGAAGAGCGGTTTCCCCTCCCGGAACAATTCCCTCTTCTACGGCAGCTTTGGTGGCCCCAACCGCATCTTTTACTCGCTCTTTTTTATCGTTAAGTTCAATTTCTGTAGCCGCTCCTACGTTTATCTGGGCAACACCGCCAGAAAGTTTAGCCAATCTTTCTTCAAATTTTTCTTTGTCAAAATCGCTATCTGTGGCCTTAATCTGTTTTTTGATTGACTCTACCCTGCTATTAATCGCGGTTTTATCTCCTTTTCCTCCAATTATTCTTGCATTGTCCTTGTCCGCCCAAACTTTGTCGGCCCTCCCTAAATCTGTTACTTCAATTGATTCAAAAGTTCGACCGGTATCCTCACTTATAACAGTTCCTCCTGTTAGGGTTGCAATATCTTCCAGCATTTCCTTGCGTCTGTCCCCAAATCCTGGGGCCTTGATGGCCAAAACATTGAAGGTTCCACGAAGTTTGTTAACAACAAGAGTAGCCAAAGCCTCACCGTCAATCTCATCTGCAATAATTACCAAACTCTTACTCACCTTTACGAATTTTTCCAGGAAAGGAAGAAGATCTTGGATAGAGGAAATCTTTTTGTCTGTAAGAAGGATGTAAGCGTCTTCGATTTCCGCCTCCATTTTGTCAGCATTGGTGACGAAATATGCAGAAGCGTAACCCCTGTCAAATTCCATTCCTTCTTTGTATTCAATATCGATTGTGAGCCCTTTTCCCTCCTCAACAGTGACTACTCCGTCGCGGCCGACTTTATCGAGTGCTTCAGCGATTTTTGCACCAATTGCTTCATCTCCTGCCGAAATGGTGGCAACCTGAGCAATCTCTTCTTTACCTTTGATCGGCTTTGCCATCTTTTTAAGTTCTGCTACAACCGCTTCAACTGCTTTTTCTATTCCTTTCTTAACAATCATGGGGTTTGCTCCCGCGTCAATTTTCTTCATGCCCTTATCTGTCATTACCTGGGCCAGAAGTGTTGAGGTTGTGGTTCCATCACCGGCGTTGTCGTTGGTTTTACTGGCGGCCTCTTTTACAAGTTGAGCTCCCATGTTTTCAAACGGATCCGGAAGATCTATTTCTTTAGCAACGGACACTCCGTCGTGAACAATGTTAGGTGCTCCCCATTTTTTGTCCAATGCAATATTCCTACCTTTTGGTCCAAGAGTTGTTACCACAGCTTTAGCCACAATATCAATTCCTTTTTTAAGTGACTCTCTTGCTTCTGTTCCAAATTTTAATTGTTTAGCCATAATGATATCTATGAAGGATGTTTTACGCCTCGACGGCTAAAACATCCTCAAACTTCACAAACAAATACTCTTTACCTTCGATTTTAACCTCATTTCCACCCCACTTTTTATATAAAACAACATCTCCTGTTTTGGCCGGAGAATCTATCATGCAACAACTACCACCTTTGCAATCCGAACAACTGGCCGCGCCGGTTGCTATGACTTTACCTTTTTGCGGTTTTTCGCCGGCATTTTCCGGTAGGTAAATTCCTGAAGCGGTTTTGACCTCTTTTTCCAAAGGCTCAATAAGAAGATATCCCGCCGTTGGTTTTAAATTAAGTTTTGTCATTTCGTTTTGAAATTTAAAATATGAAAACAAGTTTGTCAAGAATAAATTTAGCATTCTTAACAACTGAGTGCTATTTTACGAACACTAGCGGACCCTGTCAAGTGCCATATGCCTGCCTCACGAAGTGCGGGCGTTGTTGAATCAGGGAGAAAGTCTCCCCATAACAACCTTTCCCCAATCTTGAGGGTGAAAGAGGGCTCGGGTTGGAGATATTACCTCACGGGAAATTTTAGACCTCATATGTCTGTACTGGAGCCAGAATGCGATCTTTTCAACCAATCGCAAAGTAAAAGCGAAAAACGAAGAGCTAAAAACTTTTTCGCTCTTCACTCTTCCCTCTTCATTTATCCTAACCGCATTTGGCCAATACTCCAAAATCCATTTATTTTTATATAAAAACTTCTCGTAAGTTTTGTCCTTATTAACCAGAGGGAGTATCTGAGCTATCTCATGGGAAGTGTAAATATTACGTTCACGCCACACCAGGTCGTGCTCGTCGAGCCACATATTTAAACAGAGCTTGTCCTTTTGATTTTTGTCATTTGGGCTACGAAGCGAAAATCGAAAAGCATAAAGTGAAAGGTAGGACAAAAGACGGGTGGTCCAGAGCCTTCCGGTCTTTGTAACAATCATTAAATCTATATCGCTTTCATCATCAGAGTTCTCCATTGCCAAGGAACCCGTAACCGCCACCATTTTTATTCCCGGAACCAATGATAAAATCTTAGCCGCACGTTTGGCAATTTCCGTTTTCTTGGCAGAAATCCTTTGGCGTAAAGATTTTTTATATATCAACCCTTCTCTTCCCCCCAAAAAACAATAACCGTTACGAACAACAACTTCATGCATATCAATTTTTATATCGGCTAAATTTGTTGACCTCCACTTAATCATTTCGGAAAAACTTAGAGGGCAATCAAAACAATCATGGTAAACAACGGCTTTTATTTCATCTGGTAAGAGACTTCGCGAAGGAGACGAACTTACGTTGATCGAATAGAGGTTGGGCATAATATTAACTATTTTGCGATAAGTCTATATTGAACCAATACCTGACTTACCCCTTGAGCCGCAGCTTCTAGTGCTTTCGTTGGGGTTGTATTACCTTCGGACATGGAATTAACTGCGTCGCCAAAATAGTTGGCCATTTGTGAATTAATTCCTGTGGGACCATCAAAAGTGCGCGAGGCTAAATACCAGCTAGCAGCTCCAGGGGCTTGAGTGATAATTGATCCTAAAATGGGATGTGTATTCAAAAGGTTCGCCATATCGATTCTTGAATAAGGTTCGCCGAAAGACCTTACTTTTGATTCATTCTGAAACAGCTTCTGGGCCGAGTCCTGGGTACTTAAAAATTTAAGGAAATCCCAGGCTGCGGCCTTTTTGGTGCTTTTGGACCATACACCCTCAGCCCAATATGTTGCATATGTAATATCCGGCTGGTTCGGATTATCTTTTGGTAGCTGTGGTATCGGGACCGTTTTAAACTTTAAATTAGGATTTGCCAGAGAGATCTCGAAGGTTCTCCAACTTGGCCCAAAATACATAGCGAGCTTTCCTGAAGCAAATGCCTGAGTGGAAGGGGGAAGCGTGACATCCCAAACTCCGTCAGTTGAAGCAAAATATGTAAAAAAACTGAGCGCGTCTTCGGCAATTTTTCCCGTAGGGTTTGATAAATCGACACCGTTCTGAATCATGAGAAGTGCCAAAATTTCCGGCCAATGATCCACATTTTCAGTTCTCCCCATCGCTACTCCCGATTGAGTTATTGTTCCTTGGTCGTCCTTGACAGTCAACTGACTTGCTAGGTTTCTAAGCTCGTCCCAAGTGGCTGGCGGAGTTTTTCCGGCCTTATTGAAGATGTCCTCATTTATATAGAGTGTTAACGCATCATACTCTAGAGGAATTCCCACTATTCCCGTACCGCTTGTGAGGTCGGACGAGGCAACGGGATAAAAAGTTTTTGCATATTCAGCAGGGCTCATCGCAGAGGGAGGGAGAACATCTAAATCATTTTTGAACATAGGAACCCACGTATTGTGGAATCTAAATATGTCCGGACCCGTGCCTTTGGCAAGAGCGTTGGTCAACCGCTCCCGATAATCCTGAGGGGACTGTTTTACATATGTAATTTTTACGTTGGGATGAGAAGATTCATACGCCGAAATCAAAGAAGAAACATTGGCATCGTCCTCCCATAAACCCCACCATACAATTGCGGACGATTTTGTTTTAGATTTGGTCAAAAGACTAAAAATAACAAAGGCCAATATAAGAACCACAACGACCAGCCCTATCCAAATAATTACTTTAGGGAACTCCCTTTTTGGAAGCGGTGGAAGTATTGCCGGTTTTACAGGTTGTTGTGCTTGCGGTTGTGGTTGTGGACTGTTTTGTGGAGGCATATGTTAGGATATTAACCCAACTAAATGTTACCATATGAAAGTCAGGCGGGCAAAGACCTTTTTTGGTATATGCAAAAATTACGATTGACGACACCTCTTCTAATATTATTGTCTATCTTATTAGGGATGTTTGCAGTCTATAATTACAAATTCACGGATAAAATATACCCTAATACTTTTGTTGGAGAAACCAACCTGGGTGGCTTAAAAATTGATGAGGCTGGTATATTATTAACTAACAGAATTGTCGTTCCAAAAAAATTGGTTTTGACTGACGGAACTCAGTTTTTTGAAATAAAGACAAAAGACATTGATTTGTCATACAACTTCAGCGACTCGGCCATTAGAGCATATTATCTGGCCCGAACGGGGAATATTTTTTTTGATTGGATTAAAAGAGTAGATTTGCTACGTAATACCACATTTATTGGCCTAACAACGAAGCTGAACGAAGAAAAACTTACAAAAATATTGTCTGTAATTGCCGGACAAGATTATATAGAACCAATTCCCCCATCTGTAAAGATTGTTAACGGAAAGGTTAACGTGTTTAAAGGAAAGGCGGGCACAGAAATTGACCAGCAAAAACTTAGAGCCGAAATCGGGAGGAGTTTGGCGTACTCATCAGAAGAACAAATTTCTATACCCATCAAAAAAGTAGATATATCTTTAGATGATCAAGAAGCGGAAACTGTCAAAGCTCTCGTGCAAAAGTTTGTCGGTAAAAAAATAACAATAAATTTTGAATCTAATAAGTTTGTTTTAACGGACGCCGACTTATTAAAATTCATAAATCTTAAAGGAGGATTTTACGATGAAGTGATTTACTCAAAAACGATAAGCATTTCCGACAAAATAAATAGAAATCCACAAAATCCTAAATTTGATTTTAATGGGGGAAAAGTAACAGAGTTCCTACCTGCTCTCGATGGCATTGCTGTTAACACTGAAGAAACAAAAGATAAAATTATTGCTTCTTTTAATCTTTTGGTTACCAGCGATCAATCGGAAACGTCATTCGACTTGCCTGTTAAGCGTACACCCCCCGATGTGACAACTGAAAATGTCAATAATCTTGGTATAAAAGAGTTAATCGGACACGGTATTTCAACTTACTATCACTCGATTCCTTCCCGTGTTTACAACGTTGCCTTGGCTACAAGTCGAATTGACGGAACATTGGTGGCTCCAGGTGAGACTTTTTCATTTAACGATACTTTAGGGGACGTATCAGCTTTTACCGGATATCAGCAGGCATATATAATTTCTGGGGGGAAAACGATTCTCGGAGACGGCGGTGGTGTGTGTCAAGTTTCAACAACTCTTTTTAGAGCGATTTTGAATGCCGGGCTTCCGATTATTGAACGGGCCGCACATGCATACAAGGTCGGGTACTATGAACAAAATTCATCTCCCGGACTCGATGCAACGGTTTATGGACCATCTCCGGATTTTAAGTTTATTAATAATACACAAAACTACATATTAATTGAGGCAAAAGCCGACTCCAAACATTATTCACTGGTCTTCGATATCTATGGTACAAGCGACGGGAGAGTTGCCTCAATTACCAAACCCGTTGTCTCAAACATTGTGCCCGCACTTCCAACGATCTATCAGGATGATCCCACTCTCCCGTTAGGGGTCGTTAAACAGATAGATTTTGCCGCCACCGGGGCCAAGGTCTCGTTTAACTATTCTGTTAAGCGTGCCGGCGAAGTAATATTCGAAAAGACTTTTGTCAGCAACTATCGCCCTTGGGCGGCAGTTTATCTCCGAGGAACAAAAATCTAGTATAATAGCCTCATGGATATAGTTTTGGTTTTAAACACAGTCACCGTTCTTTTTGAACAATACGGCTACCTAATCATTTTTTTGGGGTCTTTAATTGAAATCACACCTCTGGCATGGGCGGTACCAGGCGGGGGAATTTTGATTATAGCCGGCTACATTTCCAACGGCGATCAGCAGTTGCCGGTAATCCCCGTAATTATTATAGGAACACTTGGAGCTTGGCTGGCATTTTTACTCGCTTATCTGCTTGGTAAAAAAACCGGAATGTGGCTTGTTAAGAAACTTCATCAGGAAAGAAGTGCCAAATTTGCCAAGCAACTTTTGCACAAAAATGGCGCGGTAATTTTGACAACTTCCATGATGGCAAACTTAACACGATTTTGGGTAAGCTATATTGCGGGAGTCGAGAGGTATAATTTCTGGAAATTTAATTTGTATGCAATAGGTGCTTCTTTAAGCTGGGTTTCATTGATGACTTTAATAGGATACTTTGCCGGATATCAAAAGGAGGATTTAAAAAATGTTGTGAGCAGCATCGGAATACTGGCTTGGATATTTCTGATGATAGCCGTCTTTGTGATTTTTAGAGCTATAAAACACGAATATAAACACTTTAAGGACGATGAACCCCATCATGAAGGTCATAAACAAGTTTGATAACAAATTAATAATCAATGTTCTAAAACAAGGCGGACTTGTGATATTTCCCTGCGAAACAGTTTACGGAGTGGCCGTCGACTCATCAAATAATATCGCCGTCGAAAAATTGAATACATACAAAAAGCGTCCGTTTGGCAAACCGTACGCAATTATGTGCGCCAATCAAGAGATGGCAGAAAAATACGTCGAATTAAATACCACTGCTAAAAATCTCTATAACACCTTTCTCCCTGGCCCCGTCACGGTAATATCTGTCGGTAAAAGGAAAGTTGCAAAAGGTATCGAATCCGAGGCCGGAACACTAGGGGTCAGAATTCCAGCCTATCCTAATTTGTTGAAATTAATAAAAGAATTTGATAGGCCAATAGTGGCAACTAGCGCCAACAGTTCTTATCAAAAGCGACCATATAAAATAACTGACATCCTAGATAACGTTTCCAAAAAGCAAAAGGAGCTTGTCGACTTGATTATCGACGTTGGTGAACTCCCACATAACGAACCGTCAACGGTAATTGATACTACGTTTGATGAAGCAATTACACTTCGTCAGGGGTATATAAGACTAAAAGATGAAAATGAAGTTTTAAGCAGTAGTGAGGAAAACACCCAAAATGTAGGTAAGGAGCTTTGGCAAAAATATGAAAACTATAGCGGAAAACGATCTATTATTTTTGCTCTGGAAGGCGAGATGGGAACCGGGAAAACACAATTTACAAAAGGGCTGGCACGAGCGATGGGAGTAACAGAACTTGTAGTTTCTCCTACTTTCAGCTTGGTCGAAGAATATAAAGTTTCAAATTCAAAATTTGTTTTAGAACACTTTGACGCATGGAGACTGTCTAACTCGACCGAAATGGAAACGCTTGGGTTTTTGAAAATGGTTGAAAACAAAAATACGGTAATGAGCATTGAATGGGCGGATCGAGTTGTAGATGTAATTAGAAAATTTAGGGACCAAGCAATTGTTGTTTGGGTAAAAATTAGATACGGAAAAAATATGAATCAACGGCTTATTAGTTGGGGCAATATCTAAAAAATGAAAGAAATTTACCAACAATCATATGTAGCTTTTCCGATTAAAGAAGGCCCCTTACTTAAATATATTAAGACAATAAACCCAAATAAAAAATTTGCGCATTTTACCATACACATGCTTACGGAGGTTGACGACGACAAACTTCGTCAAGTTAAAGACGTAATTCTAGCCAACAGAAATCTAATTGTTTCCACCATATTAAGACCCCAGGAACTCGATATTGTTGGAGTACACGGAAAAACGTTAGTTCTAAAAATTGAAAATACAAAAGAGATAGAAGAGTTGCACGAGCTTTTTGAAAAAAATTTTGGTATTACTCCCGGTAGGCAGATCGAATTCTTACCCCATATATCTATTTATAAGGACTACAGAGGTTCAGGAAGTATTAAACTTCCAAAAAATGCCTTTGCAGTCAATAGCAAACGCCCTTACCGTCCTGAAAACATTGGTGTTTATTACAGAACTGAAGAAAACGCAACTGCCTTGCTGTTTTCTCATAAAATATGACAATCCTATCTATCGATACATCATGTGATGAAACAGCTTGTGCTATTACCAGTGACACAAAAATTTTGTCCAATATTATTTGGTCACAGGCAAAAGATCATGCGAAATTCGGAGGCGTGATGCCCTCGCTTGCCCAACGCATGCACGAAGAGCGAATTGACTTTGTTACAAACAAAGCATTAGTTAATAGCCAACAGCCATTAGAGAAAATCGATGCAATTGCCGTAACGGTGGGTCCGGGACTTTCGATTGCACTCGGAGTTGGAATTAAAAAGGCAAAAGAGCTGGCTATAAAACATAACAAAAAATTAATTGCCGTAAATCACCTTGAGGCTCATGTGTTGTCTCCATTCGCAAATTCTCAGTTTTCAATTCTTAATTCTAAATTTCCGGCGCTTGGGTTGGTTGTGTCGGGGGGAAATACTATTCTTGTTAAAATCAACGAAATCGGAGAATACGAAACGCTGGCTCAAACTGCGGACGACGCACTGGGGGAAGCGCTCGACAAAGCCGCAAGAATGTTGGGCCTGGGTTACCCCGGAGGGGCCATATTAGAAAAATTTGCAAAGTTGGGGGATCCTTTAAAATATAAACTCCCAATCCCAATGATTGGTCAGGAAGAAAGAAAAATTTTTTCATATTCTGGACTGAAGACTTCAATGATGAGAAAGATTGTGGAAATAAGAGAAACAAACGGAGCTCTTTCAAAACAAAATATCTACGACCTTGCTTCCTCTTTTCAAGACGCATCTTTTACCCACCTATTCCGTGTCTGTTCGTATTCAATTGCAAATTGTAAATTAAAAATCGTAAATTTGCTCGTTGGCGGCGGGGTCTCAGCCAATATAGAACTTAGAAAAAGGTTAAGGCATCTAGGCAAGCAGTTTGACATAAATGTGTCCTTTCCTTATTCCAAGAATATGACGGGAGATAATGCGGCAATGGTCGGAGTCGCAGCTTATTTTAAAGCCCAAAGAGGTGAGTTTGTTGATCCTAAAACTATCGACCGAATCCCCAACCTAAAAATTGGTGGCTAATTTTCTCTGATTAGACTATAATTCAGCCATGTAGAGGCAAGCCAATACTTAAATGGACAAAGCTTACGATCACAATTTGTTTGAATCAGAAATTTACAAAAAATGGGAGACCTCCGGCGCTTTTAAACCCAGCGCGACGGGAGAGCCTTACACAATACTCATGCCTCCCCCAAATGCGAACGCCTCGCTTCATGCTGGCCACGCAATGTATACGGTCGACGACATATTGATCCGCTACAAACGTATGCAGGGTTACTCTGCTTTATGGATTCCGGGAATGGACCATGCAGGATTTGAAACTCAGTATGTTTATGAAAAGAACCTGGCAAAAGAGGGTAAAAGTAGAATGGATTTCGATAGAGCCACTTTGTATAACAACATCTATAATTTTGTAAAAGACAACTCCAGTCTTATTTTTCACCAATTCAAACGTTTGGGTTTTTCCGCAGATTGGGGTAGAAGCGTTAATGCATGGGACCCCGACGTTATTACCGAGGTCTATGACACTTTTATAAAAATGGAGGCTGACGGACTTGTTTATCGTGATAACTATATAGTCAACTACTGTGTTCACGACGGCACATCTCTTGCGGAATTAGAAGTAAAACACTTGGAAAGGATAGACAAACTTTATTATGTAAAATACCCCACTTTAGATAAGAAAGATTATATTGTTATTGCCACGACTAGACCCGAACCAATCTTTGTCGACACTCATTTAGCGGTAAATCCTGAGGATAATAAGAATAAACACCTAATCGGTTCCAAAGTCCTTAACCCCTTAACTGAGGTTGAAATGGAAATTATCGGGGATGATTTTGTTGATCCTGACTTTGGAACAGGCATTGTAAAGCTTACGCCTGCTCATGACGCTAATGATTATGCGGTTGCCAAAAAGCACAACCTCCCAATAATATCAGCAATCGACCTTTTTGGTCGTGTGCGGAATAACGGCGGTAAATATGCGGGAATGAAAGTTAAAGATGCCAGAGTAGAGGTTGTCAAAGATTTAGAAGCTAAAGGATTAATTGACCACATTGACACTAATTATAATCACAGTGTCTTAACCTGTTATAAATGCGGTCGAGATCTTGAACCCATGACCACCCCCAATTGGTTTATAAAGGTTACCGAACTTAAGAAAAAGGTAATTAAGGTTGTAAAAGAAGACAAAATTAATTTTTATCCGAAAAAATTTAAGAGACACATGCTATCTTGGCTGGAAATTATGCACGACTGGCCGATAAGCAGACAGATTGTCTGGTGTATAAGAATTCCGGTTTGGTATGAAGTTAACGAAAATTCAGATATCCAGGTTACATTTATTGATAAAGACGGACAAAAAAAATTTGGGAATGTTAACGATTTTGATTTTGAAGAGATTGAAAAGGGTTTACAGTCTGTACGTGCAGCTGCCGGTTCCAACTACGTTGTCTGTGACAAAAAACCGACAAAAGGGAAATACCTCCCCGAAACAGATACTTTTGATACCTGGTTTTCATCGGGTCAGTGGCCAACCGTTACTCTAAAAAATGCTGAATTCAAAACACGTTTTCCAACGGATGTCATGGCTACGCTTTCTGATATTTTGAAGTTTTGGGTTAGCCGAATGATTTTGTTTAGCCTATACCTTAAAAACGAAATTCCTTTTCAAAATGTTTATCTTTGGAGCATGGTTGCAGACTCTAAAGGAGTGAAAATGAGCAAGTCAAAAGGAAACGTTGTCAATCCACTTGAATTTGTAGACAAATATGGGGCAGATGCTTTAAGAATGTCGCTACTGTATGGTGTTCCGGCGGGTAGTAAGGCAATACTTTCCGAAGAGAAAGTACGCGGTATGAGGAACTTCTCAAACAAAATCTGGAACGCAGCAAGGTTTGTCAAAGAATTTAGTAATGATGCAGACAAGAATGTCGAATTTAGAAACAAGATAATTCAAATTACCAAGGATGTAACCGAATATCTGGACAGGTTCGACTTGAACCGATCTGCCGAAATACTATATGAGGAGTTTTGGCACTGGTTTTGCGACCAGGCTATAGAAGAGGCAAAGCTGGGAAAAGTTGGTAAAGCGGATTTGAACTGGGGACTCGAAATATTTATTAAACTCCTCCATCCATTCATGCCTTTTGTTACAGAACAAATATGGAAGGAGCTGGGGAAAACAGACCTCCTAATAACTACGGCGTGGCCGAAGGTGTAGCCAAAGGGGAAGGTGATGCACTGGAGGTGGCCTCCGGCGCAAGTGAAGGAGTTGCTTCAGGTGAATTTGTAGGCACTACAGTTTGTATCGGCGTTGCTACAGGCGTTGGGGTGGAAACTCGTTTTGGAGAACCGGCAAAAAATTTTGACCCAATCATGTAGGCAACAGCAACTACAAGAGAAACTGCAAGTAGAACCATAGAAATAATTAAAAGAGGAGAAGCCTTTTTTTGCTGTGGTTCTGAAAGTGGAAGTTCTGCAGTAGAACCATCCGGAGGTGTGGGCATCGCTTGAGGAGGAACGGCTTCAGGAGATGGCGTAATCGGTTGCTGAGAAGTTTGTGGTAAATTCTGTAAATTTTCCCCTTGCGGCATGGGGTGATTCGGATCCATAATTTAGATTATCACATGTCTGATAAAAAGGTCAAACAAAACTTCGTCAGGTTTATTATCTACTCCTTATTATTACTTGTTCTTTTTCTTTCGGCGTTTGATATTAGCGTCTTTCTTAGACTAAAGACAAAAGTGTTGGGAGTTTCGACACCTGGCGACGAGCAATCTTTCTGGACAGATTTTACATCCAATCACCCGAACTATATCCCCGGTTGGATAGAACTAGGAAGAATGGATAAGGTAAAGGAGATCGACCCAAACTTCAAACTAGACACTAGTTACTAGCGGCTAGATTCTAGCTCTTGGTTTCTTCCTTAGAAGTTTCAGCGGGTTGTTCACCCTCAGCTACTGGTGCACCTTCTGCTACCACTTCGCCGTCTGCACCAACAGGAACTATTGGCGTCTCAACTACCTCCTCTTTTTGAGGCGGCTCAACTTTGACCACAATGTCATCGGCACCAGTCTTAATATCAACTTTTGTCCTATCAACCTTAAGGTCCTTGACTAGAATTGATTGGTCGACCTCTGCCAGCTCTGACGTGTCAACAACAAATTTCTCTGGTAAGTCTGTCGGGAGTGCTTCAACTTTAATTTCGTTAATATACTGGACAACGGTTCCCAAAGCCTGTTTTTCGGCCGGAGATTCGCCGGTAAGTTCGACGGGGACGTCTGCCTCAACTTTTTGCTTAAGATCTACCTGAAGAAAATCAATATGTACTACTTCGTCAGTTTTTGCGTTCTTTTGGACGTTGTGAACCAAAACAGGCCTCTTGTCTCCGTTTACGTCTAATTCAACCAGTCCGGTTTCACCAACTTCTTTGTAGATAGTTTCGAAGTCACTCAATTTAACTTGGACAGAAAGCGATTTTATCTTTTTACCCGAGATGTTGCTCGGAACAAAACCATTTAGCCTAAGTGTTTTAACTTTTCGGCCCTCAAGCTTCCTTTCCTCAGCTTTTAGTGTTTTCTTATCCATTTTTATTTAATGAAGATCTTTTGGTAAAAATCCTTGGTCAGAATCGTATTATACCTGAAACTCTCCGGTTTGGTCAAGGTGAACCCTAAATTGATGCTCCATGGGTCGTCCGACACCCCTGCTTGTTTCCTTATATAAATACCATAGCCTGATAATTGTGTATTTTCCGGGATATCTGATTTCCAAATGAATTTTACATCTAAATCCTGTTCGGGTAGAACTGTCAGCCATATCCCGGCTTCTTTTCTGTTTTTAACCATCGTGATCTCGGGACTTATCTGCTCTTCGTTGTCGCCGGAAACCTTGCTTACAGTTACACTGTTCGTGTCAGGCGGTAAGACAACCCTCAAATAGACCCCATACCGTCCGGAAGGCCCCAGCACGGGACTCGCGCTATTGTGATAGTTTACATTAAGTGTCCTGATAACGTTTTCTTTGTTCATGTTCACAGACAAACCAACTTTCCTTGAAATAAAGTAATTGGATTTATTAAATCCTAGGTTTGCCTCAACCAGGCCCACTGAATCCTGATAACAATCTTCCCCACAAGAAAATTCCCCAACTGCCCCTCCCCAACCCAACATTAATATTGGGTCTTCTAACTTAGAGCTATGAAAGTAGGCCTGAATATGTCGCTCATCAAGATTTTCAACAAAAGCTTTCAATAAGCTTCCTTTGTTTTTACCTTCAGTTTTACCTATCTCAAAGAGCAATTGTCTAGAGAGTGCTGTTAAGAAGCTTGCTTTTTTATGAGTACCGGGAAAAAAATTATCCTGGACTTCGCTCTGGGTTGTTTCATAGAGATTTTTATCAGAAATCGTCAAATTATAATCCGGGAGAAATATTGGACCGGTAAAACTGAGAATGTCCTTAACAATGTCTAGATCCAATGCCACTACACCATCCACTTGTTGATCCGTTTCTTTGTTCAAAAACCATTCAGCTCTTTGGGCCGACGTTGGAAAATCGGGGTCCCAATTAGAGTCCCTCAACCACCAGTTCGCCTGTCCTAAGTGCTCTTTTAAAGGTGCTGGTGGTTCGACATGTCCCTTTAGCTGTCCATCGGCAGAGTAAACATCATTCACATTTAATTCGTTAAGTCTGCCGCTATCCAAGGAAAGGACTCCGTATGACCCAATAAACCCTCCCGTTGGTCTTAACTCCATATTGTTTTGAAATAGAACAAGATATGTTTTCTTTTGACCCTTACCTAATATGTCCGGCAAATTCTCCGCCAATACACTTCCCTGAACAAGCATGTTCTTGTATTTTTCAAAGTTTACTTTTTCAGAAAGATAACTCGGCAAAAACAAACCGGACTTAATTCCGTCTTGGGTCTCTGATTGCATTAGGGACAATTCTCTATACAAAAAATCCACATTAACTTTTATATTCTTACCGATTTCGGCCGAATCGTAAGGTTTATCTCCCAAAATATTGTTAAACAATACTATCCCGTCGTTTACCGCACTACTCGCAGACAATATCATTTCCGACGATGTTGTTCCAACGGTCGAAGCAAAAGCCGACTCCTTGTAAACTCTTCCAATTACGGGAATATTTGTAAATACCAAACTTGAATTTTTTCCGATTGCAAAGAGTGTTTTTGCAATCAAAACAGAATTTGTTCTATCCTTTTTTTGATCGACAAAATGCTGCCTATAAAAAAAATAAAACATTCCCCAACCTGCAGCGTTTATCAACAAAGGGAAAACTAAGATTGTTAATACAAGAAACGAAGATCTTATTATTGTTCTTAATCTTTTGTTTACTTTCTTTGGCACCTTTAATTTGATGGGTATCAAGGGTTTAACAGCGGCATCTTTTTTGGCCACAGACTTATCGTCTTTGTACACAAACCATTTGAATGTCTCTGTTAAGCAATACTTTAGGTCTGCTTCAATTCTCACAACCTCAAAATCCTTCGGTATGGGCCTGATCGGCATGTCGTTAACATACTTCAGTTTTACTTCATCAACAATATCTTTGTTTGCCTTCCAGTAGTTTGTGGCAGAAACCGGGGGACCCAATAAAAACACCTGTTTGCCGTATGGGCCGAACGAAAACATCCATTTGGAAATAATTTTAGATGCATCCGACACAAACATCGGGTAAAAAGTTTCCCCTACTCCCAACGACAAGCTCCTCTTGGTTAAAATTTCGAACATCAGGCTTGAAGTAAGAAGGTCGCTATCCAAGTCAATCCTCGGACCAAGCAAGTCTCCTACATAAATAATCGAAGTGTTTTCATTTGGCAATGGCTTCACTTCGGAATCAAGATAATAACTTTCGAACGGGAAAACGGCTATTACACGGGATCCGGCGACGTTTACTTTATTATTAAAGAAATACAAATCATCGTAAGTATTTTTAATGGATAAAAATCCGGAACAAAAAATTGTGTAGTCAGATCTTCTAACAGGGATTTTTTTATAAGAAGATATTAAAAAATTATCCCGGTTTAAATGTTTTGTTTTTTCTTCCCACTTCTTAGTTTCTTTTGTAATAATGTTTACGAAACAATTTTTTGAAAGAAGTTGTTCTAATATGTTTACGGCAAAAAAATTTGGTTCTGAAAATAACGTTACGGTTTGATTTCTTATAAGTGAAGGCGACGTTGTGTTTTGATAAGGTTGCGAATTCATGTTGTCTACTGTATTACCGCATAACTAGAAATTTATTAAATGACAGGAAATTTTTTAAAAATTTATTTTTCCTGTGGTGGAACTTCGAGGCATGTGGGAACGTGAAAGACCTCCCGAAATACACGCCGAATGGATCAATCGGTTGCTTGTCCATCAAGTTCTTTGTTTACCAACAAGTCAGCTTCTTTATTTTGACTTCTTGGTACATTGAATAGTGAAACTCTTAAATTGTTGTTCTGAATAATATTTACTATTTCTAAATTAAATTTTTTTAAAGTTTCATTTTTTACTTTATATATACCCTTCAACTGTTTAACTATTAATTCAGAGTCTAAATAAAACGAAATCGTACAAGTGTCAGAGTTAAAATCCTTCAATTTTAACAACCACTCTAAAGCAAGTAAAACTCCTTTGTACTCAGCGACATTGTTCGTTGTGGTTCCTAAAAATTGTGACCCCTCACCTAATAGCTTGCCGGTGCTTGTTGCAACAAAGGCACATGCAGCAGGACCAGGGTTTCCCCTAGCCCCCCCATCTGTATGAATTGTAATTTCGGTTAATACCATTAAATAGAATTTTACATTTTTAATCTCTTTAAAGAAAGTCCGACCAAAAACGAGGACAAAAGAAGATTTTGCTGAAGAGTTAACCAATAATGATCAACCATTCCGGTAATAAGAATAAACAGGAAAATCAAGAAGTACTTAGTCCTTAACAACTTTAAGAATGATAGAAAATATACTGCAAGTCCAATGAAGCCGGTCTCGGAAAAAATTAAAAGGAACGAGTTATGAACCGGCTGAAGGATCCACTGGTAGGTAAAAACACCGTTGTGTTTTGGAAGGTTTATTATGAAATTGTTTAAACCCACTCCTTGAAAAAAATGTGAGCTGATCATGCTGCCTGAAACATATGCCAAGTCAATTCTTTCAGTGTATTTTTTTCCCATAAAATTAAATTGGGTATAAAAAGTGCGAGATACGAGGGGTAGTAATAAGCTTAGAGTTAACGAAAGTGTGCAAACGGTCAATACAATTTTCCTTTCTAACTTCTTTAGTGGATTGGTTTTTAATAACAAAATTACGACAAATAAAGACATTGTCGCTGATAGCGAGAATGTTAGAAAAAAAGCAATAAAACAAATAAGAATAATTAAAATCCGTTTCCACCTAAGCGAATCCTTCGTGTAAAGCAACAACAATATTATTCCACCCAAAAAACCCGCTAAAGAATTTGGGTGAGAAAAAGTAGAATATATCCTTATAAAATCCCTACCGTATATTTCAACTAAGGCAATTCCCGGGGTCATTGAATTGAAAGTGCGCTCTCCCAAAAAATAGAAAAGTCCGGTCGTTCTTCCTAATAAGAATTGAGATATTCCAATTAACGAAAAAGATCCAGCAGAAATAAACAAACTAGTTAAAAGGTTCTTTTGTTCTACAAAGTCTTTACGAAAATATATATAGAGTGAAAACAAAACCATTTCAATCACTTTTGCCCATTTCCAAAACGATATCCAAAAGAATGTCGAAAAAAACAGGTTAAAAAAAACAAACAAAACAAACAAAAAAATTTTCAATTTGTAATGTTTAAAAAAGTTAATAAAATTTATTCTGTCGTTTATAAACCAAAAAAATACTAGACAAAATACTAAAATGTCCGTCAAGTAAATAGATGGGGATAGATAATCAACTCTTATTCCAAAAACAAAAGCGTAAGACGGCCAAAAATGAAGAGCCAGTTGTGTTGGTAATAAAAAAACAGTGAGGATGGCGAGAATCTTTTCTGCCAAAAAAAGTGTTTTTGTGAACATCAAGGAGATTATAACAGTATTCCCGGAGTTACTTTGCCTTAACTACCAAGTATCTTTCTTCACCTTCCCCCATCGACTCGCTAACAATATCTGCTTTTTCGGCAAGGTGCATGTGGACGACCCTTCTTTGCCAAGGTTTTAAATTGTAAAGGCTTTGAGGCTCTCCCGTTTCTTTGGCTCTCTGAGCGGTAGATTCTGCCAAACTCTTTAAATAATCTTCTTCTTTTTCTCTGTAGTCACCAACATTTACTACCACGCGATTCCACTCACCCGTGGCTTGTTTTAGTGTAATACCAAGAATTGTTTGTATGCTATCCAGAGTCTCCCCTTTTTTACCAATCAAAAGACCTGTCTCATCCCCAGCGTCGATATTAACCACATAGGCTTCATTTTCTTTATCAAAAGAAACGTCTGCCGTTGCTTTTGTGGCCATAAGAGGCATTAGCTCGTTAACTATTTTTTGCAAAGATTCGGTTGTCTTTTTCATACTACTGGAGATTCTAGCAAATTTAAGCCTGTTTGAGAAGATGCAGCTTTTTTGCCCAAGGGGTTAGACTTCCCCACCCACTCATTCCCACCTGTTGCCAAACATTAACAAGAGAAAAAATCAACCAATAGAGGGCGAGGCCTGATGGAAATTTAAGACCAAAAAACAAAGTCATTAAGGGAAGTGTGTATGTCATAGACTGGGTCATGGCTACCTGCATATCGTCCGTATCAGATTTGGTTTTTTTAGCCATTTTCTCTTCGGCAGAAAGGTAAGGGGCGGTTATTTTTACTGACAAAAATTGAGCAACGGTTGCTAACAGTAAAAACGCTCCGGGAAGCGCAAACGGAATTCCGGGAACATTGAATGAATCCGGTTTGTTCATATCCAAATAGAGAAACTTTGTATTTAACGTTTCGTTTTGAGAAAACTTCAAAGCAGGATATAGCAGTTCGTTGAGCTTTGCTGTTGTTGCAGCATCCGTCGATAATGTGGTTGTAAAAACATTAAATAAAGCAATTAGAATAATAAATTGCAGAATATATGGAAGGCATCCGGCACCGGGGTTTACTTTGTTTTCTTTATAAAGACTTGCCTGAGCTTGCGAAAGTTTAAGTTTGTCGCCGGCAAATTTCTTTTTGATCTTTGCCATTTGCGGTTCAAGGGCCTTTATCTTCTTCATCGATTCAAGGTATGGTTTAGTTAGTGGTCTGAGGAGAAGAATCAAACAAACACTAAAGACAAGGATTGCTACACCAAGATTTCCTCCAAGGATTTTATAGAACAGAATAAGTCCATTCGTTAAAGGCTGAACAAGCAGTAGTGTAAAAATATTCATTTTTTATAAATTCGAATTTCGAATATCGAAGCTCGAAACAAATTCCAAACTCAAAATTAAAAATTCAAAACCTTTTTTGTATTTCGGATTTCGTGCTTCGAATTTACGATCACAGGATCGTACCCCGATCCTCCCCAAGGGTGACACTTCAAAATTCTTTTAAACCCTAGAGAGAGTCCCCTAGCCGCTCCGAACCTCTCCAAGGCTTCTATTGTATACTCAGAACACGTCGGAGTAAACCTGCAGGCCTTGCCAAACAACTGCTCAAGGGTTGGGGATATAGCTTTTTTGTAAAATTTCAGAATTGCAACTAAGAACGCTTTCATTTGGATATCCCCGCCTGTTTAAGAGAACTTTTAACCTCTTTCATAAGATCGGACGCCGGGGTTCTGGTAATTGACTGTTTTGCCAAAAAAACCACATCGAAACCGTTCTTTAAATCAATCGTTGAAGTCCTGACCGCCTCACTCATTGTACGTTTAAACCTATTTCTGTCTACAGCATCCTTAGATATTTTTGTTGAAACTATAAAAGCGAACCTGCTTGGCACTTCGTCCTTCCTGTCTAAATAGGCAATTCCAAAACTGGCCGATTGGAAGATTCGCCCTTCATCCTGAACCTTTTTAAAGTTTTTTGATCCGGTAAGTCTAAATTTTTGAGAAAGCATATTGAAAAACTGAAGGACTAGACTGTAAGGCGTTTCCTGCCCTTCTGGCGCCTTGCTTTTAAAACCCTCCTGCCGTTTTTAGTCTTCATTCTCTCCATGAAACCATGAACTCTGACTCTTTTGGTTTTGCTGGGCTGGTATGTTCTTTTTGTAGACATGCCATTATTATAGCAGAAAAAACTCGAAATTCTAATACCGAAACTCAAAACAATGTTTAAATTCCTAAATTCTAATTTTCAAAACGTTTAGGACTTGTTTAGAAATTCGAGCTTCGTGCTTCGAATTTAGTAGTAAATGCCCCTTGACGGATTGTGGATAACTTTGTAAATAGTACAGAGTACAGAGTACTTAGAAATTAGACGGAAACTCCATGCCCTTCCTCCGATTCTGACTTCAACTAAGTACTGTGTACTTCGTACTAAGTACTATGAATTCTGATTCGGATTTGAAATCAACCTGGAAAGAAGTTTTAGACATTATAAAAGTGTCTGTGTCTCCGGCCACTTTTTCTACCTGGTTTACCCAAACACACCTTGTTTCCGCCAAAAGTGTTGGGGACCGTTTTTTAACAGAAGTCGGGTGCAGGACTTTTTACACCAAAAATACAATAGAGTCGAGATATTTCGGACTTATTCAGGATTCCTTAAATAAAGCGCTCGGAAAACCGTGCGACCTGGTATTTATTGTTAAAGAAGATGTTGATAAGAACAATTTAAAAGAAGGAACGCCCACACCTCTTTTTGAGACAGAGCCAAAAAATGAAAATCTGATCGAAGTGCTACGAAAGGCACGAATAGCTCCGAATTTTACATTTGAAAATTTTGCAGTCTCAGGTTCAAATCAAATGGCTCACGCCGCAGCGTTGGCGGTTTCCGAAAATCTAGGGTCTACTTATAATCCGCTTTTTATTTGGGGAGGGGTAGGTGTCGGAAAAACCCATTTGATGGGATCTGTCGGTAATTCTGCCCTTAGAAAAAATCAAAATCTAAAAATTTTACTCTGTACAGGGGAAAGCTTTACAAACGATATTATCGAGGGTATTAGGAACAAGACCACCCAAAACTTTCGAGATAAATATAGAAAGCTCGACCTACTGCTTCTTGACGACATCCAATTTATTGCCGGTAAGGACACTGCGCAAGAAGAATTTTTTCATACTTTTAATGCCGTAACCTCTGCCGGGGGGCAGGTTATATTGACTAGCGACAGACCTCCAAGTGAAATCGCAAAACTGGAAGAGAGACTTAGAAGCAGATTTGAAGCGGGTTTAATTGTTGACGTAGCACCTCCGGATTTCGAACTCCGATGTGCAATAACTCAAATCAAGGCCAAAGAAAAAGGATTTGCGCTTGAAATGAACCAGGTGCAGATGATTGCAGGAAATGTAGATTCGGCCAGAAAGATAGAGGGAGTGCTTATTAAACTAATTACGGAAACAAAATTAAAACATCTGGATTTGACCGACGATTTAATTGAATCTGTAATTGGAAAAGGGGTTGAGCAAAGTGGAAAAACAATTAAAAAGGACCCTGCCGATGTAATTGATGCGGTTTCTGCGTACTACCAAATAGGTAAGAGGTCTCTTCTGGGGGACTCACGGGCAAGACCTGTAGCTCGTCCCAGACAGATATTAATGTATCTACTCCGCACACATCTGGGGATTGCCTTAGAAGAAGTGGGGCGTCTTGTAGGAAACAGAGATCACACAACCGTTATGCACGCTGTGGGTAAGATTACGGAACTGGCCACAAGCGATGTGCATATCCGTGAGGATATAAGTAAGATCAGGTTGGGGATATGAGGATATAATTTTAAAAATATAAACTTATCAACATTGCGTACGCTTTTATACACAAAGTTATAAACAATTTGATGAGGCTGGTATCAACACTAATATTATCCGAATTTTAAGTCTAAATAAACTAAAATATCTACTTATCCACCCTTACTACTACTGCTACTACTAGTTAAATAGAGTAAAAGAACAACAGAGTAAAAGAGTATAAGTTTGGAATTTCTCACAATCTCTTGCTCTTATACTCTCCTGCACTTATACTCTGATCATTATGAAACTACAAATACTTCAACAAGACTTAGATAAAGCAATTAATCTTGCCTCACGATTTGCCAGTACAAGGTCTCAGCTTCCTATTTTAGGAAACATTCTTTTTTCTTGTCAGAAAACAAAAGTAGTTATTTCTTCTACAAATCTTGAAATTTCTGTCGCAATATCGGTTGGAGCCAAAGTTGAAGAAGAAGGGGAGATAAGCATCCCAGCTAAAGTTATTTCGGAGATCGTTGCAAATCTTCCAAAAGAGACAATTAATCTTGAGTCGGAGAAAGAACAATTGAAGATAAGCTCCCCGGGTTTTACGTCTACTGTTCTCGGAATGTCTTCGTCTGATTTTCCTAAGATTCCGAGCACGATAGGAAAGGATAAATTGATAGTTCTTCCGAAAGAGCAGTTTATAAACGCGCTTTCAAGAGTAGTTTTTGCTTCATCGCTTGACGAAACCAGACCGGTTCTTACAGGTGTCCTTTTTGTTTTTTCAAAGGGTAAACTTAATTTGGTAGCTACTGACGGTTTTAGACTTTCTCAGTGTGAAGTTAAATTACCTGGGGTTACGGAAAATTTTAATTTAATCTTGCCTAAAAACATACTTCTTGAGATTTTAAGATCGAGTTCGGAATCAACTGAAATTACATTTTCTTTTAATGAAAAAGAAAAACAGGCTCTTTTCGGATTTGGTAATACAGTTCTCGTATCGCGTCTTTTGGAAGGGGAATATCCGGATTTTGAAAAAATCTTACCAAAGGAATCAAAATTGTCTGTCAGACTGGATAAAGAAGAATTTTTAAGGGCGGTTAAACTTTCTTCTGTTTTTGCCAGGGAGTCAGCAAATATTGTTAAATTTAAAATGCTTAAAGATAGCATTAAGGTTTCAGCAGAAAGCGGATCTTCCGGCAGTCAGGACACAAAAGTTGATGCGAAGATTGAATCTGGAAGTATGAATCAAGAATCTGGAGGGCTTGAGATCTCTTTTAATTATCGATTTCTTGAAGACTTTATTCATTCGGTAAAAGGTGAAGAGGTTGAAATCAAGTTGTCTTCAGAATCTACGGCGGGAGTATTCAAGGATTCCGGCGAGAGCGACTATCTTCATTTGATAATGCCTGTGAAGGTTCAGGGCTAATATTTAATAAGTAATTTCAGTTGGTTTGGTCTGTGAATAATCTTTACCCCAAGTAGAGCTGAAATCGTCGAGGGTGGTTGGTTGAAAGTACCAAATCTCAAGAAGCCCACCATCTTTATGGCCCAGATAGGCAATGCCGTTTGCAGGATAAACATAAAGATCAAAAGTTGCATTTGGGTATTTGCTATAAAGAATGTTTGGAGCCGTTCCGTAAACTGCAATAATATCGGATGCTTTAGATGTATCTTTTGTTGTTACTACTTCTTTGATAAAAACAACCTTTCCTCTCTGGATGATTGCAATATGACGTCTAAGTCCTGTTGTGGCTTTATACTCATCTGTTTTCTCTGTTCCATTGATAGTTGTTTTTAATGGAGTTCCTAAAATTTTATTTAGTTCTTCTTCGGTCGACACTCCAGGAACGATATTTTTATATGAAGAAGATCTTGGTGTTGGGGTGGGAGAGGGGGAAGGTGTATCGATCTTTCTCGTTAAATAAGCATCACCAATTATAGCAACAAGAACAATGACTATTATCCAGACCCAGGCATACTTTTTAAAAAAAGAAACTATTTTTTTCATACTTACTAATTATATATCACAAGCACGCTATGTCATGGTGCGAACATTACATTTTTAACAAAATCGTAATGCAAAGGATATTGATTTTGGAAACTAGTAGTTAAGCAACCAGCATTTTTGTCAATTACAGGGGCTGCTACAAACAGCGCATCCGCCTCAGCCATACTTTCTTCGGGAGTGTCTAAACCTCTAGTACAAATATAACCTTCGTTGACGGGCGGGTTTACGACATTCATATATTGATTGAAATAACCTGAATTTATAGTCTGGATATGATGCGATACTTCATGAGTAAGAAGGAATAAAACACCCTCCGAGCCGTATGGCTCCACATCTTTGTTAAAATTGAAAGTGCAACCTCCTGGATCGTTAACATACCTTGCAAAGATACCCGATCCAGGTGCAGGATCACTTGTCGTATAGCATATTTTAACGATGGGACCACCCGCAGGACAAACCTTAGCGACAAAATTGGGATAATCTCCAACTAATTTGCCAGCTGCCTCAGTGAGTAGTGATTGGAGATTTGGTAGCTGGCTCCAAGATGGATCGGAAAAATCAAAACAATTTAGAGGGCAATCACCAAAACAGATCGATGCGGATCCGGTTTGGGAAACTTTTCCGCCTGACTGGGAAGTTGCATTAACTGTAAAAGTGTCTGTCACTAGCGAATCTGCATAGGAAGAATTATAGGCGGAAGTAAAGGTAAAAGTGAATGGGGCACCAACGGGGATTGAAGTCGGTGCTGCGGGTATTGTTTCCAAACTTTTACAACTAATTTTTGTCCCGTCTTTTTTAATAGCGTTGCAATCATAAGAAAAAGATACCGCTGTAAGATCGTCTTTTTTAGCAGTAATAGTAATTGTATATGTAATTGTTTGGGGGGTGGCGAGTTGTCCATTGGGGGAAGCAACCTTTTGAACATCCAGATAGGGATTGGTGCTATTTATTAAAGCAAGTCCGGGAGGAACCATGTATGCGCCCGAATTGATAATGATAATAATAAAAATAACCAAAAGGGGGAATCCTATCAAAATGGCGAGAATTGGTGCTCCGATACCGGCTAAGAAAGTGCTAAGTATTGTACCAAACGCACCCGCTGCCGCTGAAGCTGCTCCAGTGAGTGAAGCGCCAACGCCGGATAAACCTCCCGTGAAAGCTCCAGCCCCAATAAATCCGATTCCACCCCCGACCAAACCACCAAGAAGAGCTCCGCCCCCAGTTACAAAACCAATTGCAGCACCGAGAGCTGCACCCAGACCAACAATAAGATATTTTCCGGCGCTTCCAAATTTGTCTTTTATCCAATTAATTACTTTTGGTGCAGCTGCAGCTACAGCTCCGGTAATAGCGCCAATGATAGTTCCTACGACTGGTATTGGAATAGCTGTGCCTACAACCGCCCCAGCTGTAGCTCCGGCTGCAGTGCCCGCCGCTGTTCCAACAGCGACACCTGCTGCTTCTCCGGCCACTACACCTGCCGTAGTACCCGCTATTTCACCAGCAACAAGACCCCCACCGGTTGCTGCAACCTCGCCCCCAACGCCTACAGCTAGTGCGTCCGCTGCGATGGGTGTAACGGCAGATGAAATCGGTGCAATTCCGAAATCTATTCCAAGCATATTTCCAAAACCGGAAAGAAGTGGAGCAGATTCCGGTGAAAACTGCATTACAAATTTACCAAAAATTCCGGGCAAACCCTCCGCGCCGACAAATTCAAAAGATGTGTAAGGCTGAAGCATTGTAAGGGCTCCCTGAAATTCATTAGAAGCTGCAAGTTTCCCGAGTGCGCTATCGGATGGGAAAGAACTTAATCTTGAAAGAAGTTGTTGCTTGCCGTAGTCAAGAACCTTTCCTTTAATTTCACCTTGAGCATAAGAGAACATTGGATTTTGTAGTGCGGATTGATAATTTGAATTTAACTTGCCAAAATCGAGTTCGTGAGTTGCTCCTTGAGACTGAAAACTTGCCCGAATTTCCGCAGGACTTGGTCCCAATATTAGCTTTCTTACATTTGGTCCTACTACCATGTCAAGAGCGTTTGCGGGGGCTTGATATGCAGTCATGCGGATTCTGGCCAAGTCATTCAAACCTTGACCTAGGACCTTTTGAGTGTCAGGTCGAAGAATTTCTTTAGTTCCCTGCTCCAATGCCTTTTGGGCTCCGGGTTGGCTAACATATTTTTGTAAAAGATCTTTGTCAGTCGCAGCCGTAACCAATATAGCTGTCTCCACATCGGGGGGTGGTGGGGAAGCCATTCGAAGATTTGCAACCGCTTGTGTAGCAACCGTATCTGCATAAAGTTTTACTTCTTCAGGAGTAGAATTTTGTTTAATAGATGTAGGAATCTTTGCCTGAATAGCTGCCGAAAGTTCCTCTTTTATTTGTATTGGATTTTTTTGAGACAGATCTCTAAGTCTTGTATAAGCTGTTTGTTCGTTTTGAGAAAGAACAGGGTTTTTTGGAATTTCAACTCTCACTGAAACTTTTCTACCCCGAAGTTCTGTTTGGGCTAGACGTGTTTTTGTCACCTGATCGCGAATAATTTGTCTTTGCTTTGCATATTCCTGACGTCTAGTAATTTCTGCTTGGGTTTGGGCTTTAGCTTTTTCGATGGAAGCTTTAATATCCGCATTTCTTCTTTCTAGCTCCGCTTCTTGTACTTCCCTTATCCCTTTTTGTGGTATGTTTGACGCAATTTGTTCAGGTGCAGGCGTCATTGTTGGGGATTCGTACTCGGGAGGGTTTGAATAAGTCTCTTGCCACTGAGTTAAAACATAATAAGCATCTTTTACATCATCTTGCTGGGTCCACTCCAAAACTTCTTTTGAAAGTTTCATGGGGTTGTCCCATCTCTTATATTTATTTCGGAATGGGGCTTCTGACAACCCTAAAGGGCCGGGAAGCATTATTTCTAAAGCTTCTTTAAGTTCTTTTACTTGTGGCGCGCTTATAGGTGGTTGTGGATTAAATTTTGGTGCCGGCATTTAATTATTTTGCTTCATATGCATTTGGGTTTATTTTTGCAACCTCAAGAGGTTTGGTTGTGATTAACTTATCCTCTTCAGTTGAAGCCACAACACGAATTGGGGCATGGTGAGGTCCTGCAAAAAATATTCCCTCTCCCACATTTGCAGCAAGAAGCAAATTCTTTTCTCCTTGGGAAAGATAAAAAACTTCACCAATTTTATCTATTGCCGCAGGAGACTGTTTCAAAAGAACCTGTAGAGCGCTGTTTGTAACAATAGCTTTACCGATGTCTTGTCCCAAAAAGTCTTCTACATCCTGAGTAATTGTTGTTAAGCCTAAATAGTATTTACGTGCCCTTTTAACGACACTCCAAAGGAATTGGGCAGTATCAGGGTATTTCATCATGTGCCAGGCCTCATCTACGATTAAGATGCGTTTCTTGATGTCTTTTTTGACCCTTGTCCAAATGTAATCAAGAATAATAAACATAGCGATTGGTCTAAGAGTTTCCTGCAAATCTTTAACCGAGAAAACTGTAAAAGGATTGGTGATATTAATATTTGTTTGTTTATCGAAAATTCCGACAAAGGACCCTCTTACAAATTTTTCAATGCGGGCTGCAAGGTCTAGAGCGTCGGGGACTTCCATTCCGATTAAGGTTTTGTACAAATCCTCCATAAGGGGTGGTTCTTTGCCTTGTGTGTCCGGGTCCATAGTAATTCCTTTGTTGCGATAGGTCATTATCAGTGCGCGGTCGAGCATTGCCTCCTGTGTTGGGGTAATAACACCCATAATTACTTTCATTAGGGAATGAAGCGAAAGAATTTTAATTCCCAATTGGTTTTCTCCTTCTTCGCGGATTTGGGCTAAGTCAAACGGATTAATTTTGGCGGGAGCGTTGAAAGAGAAGGATATATATTCTCCTCCTACCGCATCAGCCAGTGTTTTATATTCACTTTCGGGGTCTATAATAATTGCCTCGGTGCCGGTCATAAGAGAGCGAAGGGCTTCAAGTTTAACAAAGTATGACTTTCCGGCTCCGGAGGTAGCAAAGATTACCATATTACTGTTTTGAAGAGAGAATCTGTCGAAAATGATAAAAGATTCATTTTGAGAATTGATGCCATACAAAACTCCACGATCACTTGAAAGTTCGGATGAGGTAAGTGGGAAAGTTGTAGCCACACTGGTGGTATCCATATTCCTTGTAACATTCAATCTGTCCATTCCAAACGGAGCGGTGGATAAAAATCCGGCTTCCTGATCCAGAAGCGCGTGTTTACTTACAATTAAGAGCGATCCAAGTTGGGATTCAATCTGTTTGGTTACGTGATTTAATTCTTCTACAGAGCTTGCAGGAATAGTTATATAAAAACTGAATTCGTAAAACCTTTCAATTCCTTTTACAAGTTGTTCCTGTAGTGCTCGGGCGTCTTCGAGTTTGGCCTGTGTTGAAGGATCTACGATTCTTCCGCGTTCTATGTCGGTAGAAATTTCCGCCTCCATTTCAGCGATCTTTCTTCTCAAGTCATCCAGGACCGATTTTCCGTCAACAGGGTAGACATAAAAAGAAATATCCAAACTTGAATCAAAATTAACCACAGGTTCAAGCCAACCCGGGGCAACAAATCTTGGGTAGCCACCCACGAATATGGTTCTAAAATAAACATCGTTTATTTTGAAATAATCAAAATCAACCTCGATATTTTGTGGTGCAATAGCATCAAAGACGGTAAGTCCTTGAGATATTGCAATATTTGGACTGACCAACTTTGGCTTAAGCTCCTGCTGGGGCGGTTGTTGTTGCCCGGAAACTGCAGGTTGTATTGGTGGTGCTATAGGTGTCGTATTTGTGTTTGTTTGATCTTTATTCATTTTTTTCTAAAATTCTGAATTTTAAATTCTTAACTCTTAATTACTTGTGCTCTAGTATCACTTCCGGCTCTTTCTTAACGGCAGGTTTTTCGGGATTGTAAACTGTAAAATATAGGTCTATTAGTTCCGCGGTTGTTAATTGCCTGAACTTTATACCGAGTCTTCCGGCCTGGCGGATCAAGTGGTCACGTCTTGGATACAAAGTAATCTTTGCTTTTTTAATAACATACGATTTTGGGAAAGGAAGTGTAACCCCGCGTTTGGTTAAGGATGCTATCGATTTACCAACCCCCAGTTCAAGAGGGGACAGGTAAAGCACAACAAAAAATCTTTTTCCCAAAACGTTCTTCTTTTTAACCGAGTCGAGTATAAACCCTTTGTATTCACGCATAAGACGTGCAAGAAGCGGGTGTGTTATTTTGGCAGCCTGTTCATCCAGAAAGCTTATGTAACTACTGATGTCTTTTCTTTGAGTCCTAACAACAATCTGTACCGAAAAAGAAAGTGAGTTAATCATGGCAGCGTAGGCGGTAATTACGGCAGCCTGCTCTTTTTCGCTCAAAAGTCCGAAGTTAAGGGATGTCGATTCCATTACAAGTGCGGCGCCGCCGTCTTTGTAAATAACCACATCGTTAGTTACATCGGCTATGGGCAAATGTTCCTGAGTTGTGGACAAAATAGGCTTATCGGGAACCGACAAATATGGAATTTTGGGTAAATTAATCATGATTATTGCATTGCAGGAACGTTAGCTTGAGTTTGGGTTGGAATAGCTGCTGTTGGCATTACTTCTTGAACAATTCTTCTTCCCTGAACCAAAATCGGTGGAATGATTTGCCCTACCGCCTCAAATGACACGGGAGTAAATTCATGATCTTCTTTTTCAGTGACAATTTGATATTTTCCGTTTTCCAGGGGAGTAATGGTAATAAAATGCCCCACCTTGTTACTTCTTAAGGCACGTACCGGGCGCCCGGAAGAGTCTCTTATTTCCATAATGGCTCCTTCTATTATTTTTCTTTCAGCATCCACCACTTGCCCTACTACCACATTTGGATATGTTGGGGGGTTGGGGGGAGCCGCGTCTACCGAGAAAATGGCTGCGGTTGTTGAAACCATCTCATTTCCCACAATACTCGGGTTTACTTGCGTTGCTGATATTTGAGGGGAGGTGTAAACCGGTTCCTGACGCTTTTCTTCTACAACAAGATGCGGCATCTGAGCAGGAACTTTAACCGGTATGTTTTGGGGGATGGCCATTTCGGTTTTAGCTACAGGCTCAGGTTGCTGTGGGACAGGGACAACTGCGGGAGTTTTTGTCGGGGAAACAAGGCCGGAAGCAATCCCCATCAAGGTTGCAAAAAACCCTTTTTCTGCATTTTCAAGTTTGTTGGTGGGCTCTGTTTTTTGTCCAGGAGAGGCTAAATACTGTTCGACGGCTTGCTGTTGGGGCCCGGGGGTAGCAACAGGAACAGCCGGCTCGTCCTGGAATATTTTAGGAGGAATGGTTATTTTTTTCCAAAAGAACTCCGTAGGAGCATAAATTGCCCTAAAAAATGCAAAAATCCACTTTTCCAGAGGGCGTTCTTCAAGAGGGAGGAACGCCAAAGCAACACCTAAGATTGCGGAGATAATTACAAAAGGCCATTTAATTATCCCCACAAGTGGGGCCGAATAAAAGATAAGAGCTACCAAAAGTCCTCCTGCAAGTTGGAAGAATTGTTTAAGGGTCATGTCCCCAACCAGCCTGAATTGGTACGAACTTATGTTTTGAGGTATCGCGTGTTGTTCCATGGCAGGTATGCAGTTCTACTCTCTATAGCGTAGCTCGTGAAGCGACTTGTGCAAGATGAATGTCTTTTCACACAATGAACTTTGAGCGAAAAGATTTATTGTCGATCCGGCTTTTATGATAAAATTTTTTAAATGGCGCAGGACATAATAAAAGAATTAAAAGAGGAGATAGATGACGTATTTGTACTTAATGAGGTTCTTCACAAAATAAACGGCAATACGGAACACATAGATATTCAAGTAAATAACCTTGTAATTTTAGGTTCTGCACTTTTTGCATTTTCGGCGACCGGGTACATATCCGGCGGGCCCACAATTCACTATTACCTTTTAGTCCTTGCGCTTTTTTCTTCTTTGTCCGCCGTCACAGGACTTTTGGCACTGAACCCACCCGGGTTTTTGGATAAAAGGGGACAGAAAGACAGTAAACTTTATACCCACGGAATTGCGGGTTATAAATTCCAGGAGGATTATTATGAAGCAATAAAAACGATGCTTGCGGATAAAGAAAAGACTGTGGAGCAGTACGCCCTTGAAATATACAACCTGTCAAAATTTTCCTATTTGCCAAAAAGAAAATTATTTAACTTGTCCAAAAACCTTCTTATTGTAGGTTTTCTTCTGAGTTTTATCCTTTTTGCCTTTCAGATAAAGTAGTTTCCAGAAAAACACCTCCGGATGGAAAAAATTGATTTCCAGATCCGGAGGGGTGTGTTATTCTTTTTGAACCTTTCGTTTGAGCAGGGCGTTGGCAAACGAATCAAGGCCCGATGCGAATTTAAAGTCTACGACTTCCCATCCCTCTGCACCCATTTCTGCAAAGATGGGGGTTAACGCCTCCACAGGATAATCGGGATCTGTCCATGCGAATCGGCGGTATGTACCCCTTCCAACTTCGAATGACTCTTTAATAAAATGATCACCGGTTTTTCTCACGGTTCTTGTGGCTTTGCCAGCGCTATCATATGTTTTAACCCAAACAGCGGTCTGCTTTGTTATAATGCCGTCACTTTCAACAGGATCTTGTTCAGCTAAAAAATCCAACACGACGTTAGCATATTCAAAAACTTACATTTAAGCCTCCTGGCTAAATTTTTATGTACTTCATACTAAGTACGCAGTACTTAGTACTCTGTACTTGTTTTCAAAGGTGCAAAAAACTCACCAGCTACGAAACATTCGTAACTGGCTGGAATTGTAGGTTCTGGGTCGCCAAGTGTCAAATTGTGCGGTGAAAGATGAAGGGTTTTTACAGTAGGTGTTTCAATATTTTGAGATTGTCAATTAATACTCCAATGATCCCAATCTCCACCTCCATTGCTGACCGAGCTGTGGTAAATGTGTTTTTTTTGAGCAACACCCTTTGCAAACAATTCCAGAAGTGGGGTTACGTCTGAATTTTTGATTTCTAGATTTCCATTTGTTCTACCTAACCCCCATTGTATTGCAGAAATGTTTCCACTGTCGTCTTTTGTTGCGGCAATCCTTATCGAAATATCATCAGCACCGTGATAATCATATGATAATTTGAAACCCCTTAACAATTTTGACAATTCTTTTCCGTTTTCGACCTCAAGCGCAAATTTCGCCTCTTTCTCCCATTGCAAATTGATTCCATCACCGTGGTGGTCTAAAATTTCAATATCAAATACAAGCGTTTTTTTGAGCTCTCTTTTTGTTGAATCGAGAAAATATGGGGCAGGCTCGGCAAACCATTCTTTTGTTTTGACTGCGTCTGCCGTCAGCTCGATGGCGTTTATTAACGAGGCTGTTGGTTCGGTTTCTAAAAAAATCTGTTCGGCAGCCTTAAGTTGTATTTCGTGTGCCCCCAGAAACCGCAAGTGTGCTTCCCAAAGAGGGTCTCGTTTGGGGGAAAGCGCTTTCTCTTCCGCCTTAAGTATTTGATTAAAAATATTCTTGTCATTCTCTCTAGACATCTTGCCCGCGAGTGTATACCTGCTTAGAAGAGGTGTCAAGAGAAGTGAATTTTTAGCACCCTGTCAGTCTTATACTCTGACAACTGCGTGCTCTGTACTGAGTACTGGTCAATATGCTACAATTTGGGCATGGCAGAACTTTTACCACCAGGAGCCAACCAGAATCAAGAACCCGCAGAACCAGGAGATGCTCAAAGAGCCGCGGCTGAGGCTGAGGCACAAAAATACAATAGAAAGGAGTCCTTAAGTGATGAGTTAATCAGCGGCGCAGAAAACCCAGAAGAACTTTATATTGGGTTGAGACTTCTCGAAAAGCAAATGGAAGAAGCTTTTATTCCACCCAACCTACAAGAAAGATACTCCCCCCCAAGACATCTTTCTGCTATGTATGAGCGAAGGGAGATGTTGAGACTTTCGATAGACGATCTTATTAAAAAAGGGTGGATCAAAAAAGATACCTATAATCCGACAACAGGAGAGGCTGAATTAAAAGACGATCGTTTTGCGGCTTTAGCTTTAAAAAAAGAGATTGAAGAAACCAAAGATCAGAAAGGTCGCCCTACCGGGCGAGTGATCCATTATTTTTTTGGAAAAGCGGAAACTCAAACAATAAAAGGGCCGGATGGTAAAGACGTTGTCACATTTATTGCAAAGGATCCAGAGGGTAAAGATGTTAAGTATTATTCCAAAGAAAGGGCGGCACTTGCAGAAGCTTACAACGAGGCTGCTAATGAACTTTCAGCCCGGGATATTGTTGGCGAACAGCTTGGATTAAGGCTAAGTATTGATATACGCGATTCATTGGAAACAATGGTTCAATATCTTCACGGTGGCAGAATGCCTAAATTAAAACCTATACATTTGCATACACTTTTCAACCTATCCTCTCTTGAAGAGATGGGTAAAAATCCTGAAAAAGAAAACCATCTACTCGGGGATAAAGTTGAAGAAGGGTTGTTCTTAAATCTTGTAATGTTAAATTCTGGTAGCAAGCAAAAAATGGAGGAATTTCTCGAAAGACCCGGGGCACAAGGCTTGATTCACCGATTTGCCGAAAGGCAGGGAATGACCGATGACGTATGGACGAAGAAATATATAGGGGATGTAAAGTACTGGGTGGATGACAGCCTTAGAGAGTTAACCGACTATAAAGATGCAAAAGGTGATGATATGAAAGCGACATGGAGAATCGAAGCAGAAAAGGGGAAATTGGGCATGGAAGGTGGAAGGGGAGAACTGACGAAGTATGCCAACATTGCCGCTTGGGGCGGTAACCCTTCGGAATTCAGCGAGGAAAAGGAAAAAGAATTTATTGAGAAAACAATGGGGGATATTATAGGTGGAGAAGAAAGTGTACAGGCCGCTTGGCTTGCCTGTGCGATCATGAGAGCCACGGGTACTTACGCTTCTGAAGGTTATGTTGCTTTATCTAACGGAAAGACATTGTTACCTCTGGGAGAGGGTAGATTTATATCAGGGGACGATACTGGAAAGTTTCATGTATATATGTTCAACATGAAGGAGGGGCTGAAGGGTAGAACTTCGGGGTTGAAGGACATGATTGGTAAAATCCCTGACATGGCGATGAATTTGTTCGATTGGGCACAAGTTGAAGTTGTACAAAAACGAAGTGACGGAACGGTTGTAAAAGATAAAGATGGCAAAGAAAAAAAGGTACAAAAGTCTATTTGGGATGCGTGGCTTGGTGCCCCAGGTGGCAAAAGAAAGATAGACATACTTACAGGAAAACCCACCCAAGATGCAACTAAAATTACGGAAGGCCAGGGCTATACCAGGCTAGGGGATCTCAACTTCAACTCATTGGAGCGTGAATTTCACGCGACATTCTCGATCATGCAGTGGTTGATGGGAAATGAAAGAGGCCCGACGGGTGTGCTTATAGATGCACTTAATATTGACGATCTTAAGCCTGAAGATTTTAAGCTAAATCCTCAAAAGAAAAGGTGGAAGTATATCGACATTGTTATGAATCCTATCGTTTTAACTAAAGGGTCGAGGGATTTATACGATTTAGGAGTTGAAACAAAGGAAGAAGTGAAGACGTACGATCTAACAGCCGAGGGGTCTGTCAAATTTAACACCCGCATGGTTACAACAAAAAGCATAGAGACGATCAAAAAGAGATACTTCAGAGCCCTCCAGGACGCGAGAACGGTAAGTTACGACTATATGGTTGGTATTATACCGAAAACAACACTTATATTTAACCGTGGTACAGGTAAACCATTTTTTGAGGTACCGAACGCAATATTAAATGAACTTTTTGCAGATGAAGCCATGAGAGAAAATCCAAAAGACGAACAAGGAGTCATAGATCACTACATTGATGACTTAGCAAGGCTGGAAAGATTGGGAATAGAGTGGAAGGGGGTTGCCGCTATTCGAGCAAGCTCACAAGCAAGGATTGACAAGAAACTTCCTGCGGGGAGGGTAATAGGTAAAACTCAAATTTAATATTATTTTCCGGCTGCTTTCTTGGGGATAATTTTCCCAACCAGATCCGTTATATCTTTCTGACGTGTCCTTACCATCTCTTCAAGATTGGCTCTCCTGTAAGCTTCAAGGACTGGTCCGGCCGTTTGCCCATAAGCTAATCCTACGGGCGCCATAGCTTCACCAACAGCAGTTCCGTATGCAAAGGGCTTGCCGCTCATTAGTCCTTGAATTATTTCAGTTGCCTTTGGTGTTAGGGTAAATAATACAAAACTTACACCCAGGAAAAGAAGTCCGACAGCTGCACTCGACCCCATGCCCAAAAGTGGCGGCCAAGCAGCGTAACTAACAGGGAAAGCAGCATTAAATACCTGAGTACCCAAAACTGGGCTCACAAAAAACGCAATAATGGTCGCGGTAGCTGCACCGAAATCTTGGAATCCTATTACGATGCCTAAAACAATAAACAGTATAGAAAATAAAAACAGCGTACCCGTGACTACAAAAACAGCCAAGTTTGAAACATAACTTTTTATCCATTGACCAAAACCAAGGCTTGGAATAAGCACTCCCGCGACAATTTGAATTGGAGCAAAAATTGTAAGCAAAAGTATGTTTACAAACGCCTTAACAAGGGCCCAGACGGTTTTAAGAACGTTCCAAATGAAAACTATAAAGACTATTACAATAGCAACGACTAGTATAAATAAAACCACCGGTATAGATGGAGGAAAGGCCGCCATAATTATTGCCCCGATTATTATCAGAAGAATCATGAATGGTAGTATAAAAATAAAACATAAAACTGCAGAGAGCCCGAAAACAGATAAATTTACAGGTATGCCGGAAGTCTGGCCCAAGGTCATGAGTTTGAAATAAAAAGAAGAATCGAGGTTTGCGAGTGGGACACCAAGTGTTGATGCATATATACTAGTGGCAGCAAAGCTAATTAAGCCAATCACGACATACATTAAATCTACCAAAAATCCGGCAATCGCATACGAGAATGTCACCAAAACTAAGGCGATTATAATTTTGGGTAGAGCGGATTGTACAGAAATTACAGTCTGTGGGGAAAGTTTTACCCGGAACATTATCATAAAAGCGAAAACTATAGCTACAAGCACAAACATTCCAAAAGAGATGTCTCTAATTGCCTTCCAGGCACCTTGAATTGGGGACAAAGCACCAAAACCGAAGCCGACGGTTTGGGCGTGTGCACTGGGCACAAGACTAAAATTCTGAACCTTCTCTTTTACGAAAGAGATTCCGGAGAGTGGTCTGTCGGATGCAAAGACAAGTTGAAAAATGTTTTCGTTATCTGTTTTTTGCGCAACGCTAGGAGGTCTTGGGTTTTCTGCTATAGCTTTGGCAAAAGCGTCCATACATCCGGTTACGTCTACTGTGGAAGCAAAGAGACAAGTAATGACGGCCTGGGTTTCCGAATTTCCTTGGGAAGGTGCATAAATTATGAAAGACCACAAACTGTAAATGACCCATTGCACCTGAGCTGCAGTATACCGTTCTCCAAAAATATCGCTTGGGTTTTTGGTATCAAAAACTTTTGTTTGCCAATCTTTAAAGCTTTGGTTGTACCAGGTTGGAGCAGTTGATGGGGCGGCAGAGGGCGCTGGAGTGGGGGGTGGTCCCCCGCGTTGAGCATTTACAGCAAAAGGAAACAATAAAGAATTAATAATTAAGAATGAAGAAAGAAGAATTAAGAGCAGTTTTTTCATTAGATTAAGTTAAAATTTAAAAGGCAAAAACCAAAAATACAAGTAAAAACTTAAAATCAAATAACTTTATACTCCTAATTTTTGATTTATATTTTACCTTTAAGTTTCAGTATACCAGAAGCTATCATGTTTGATAACTCGGTTACTTCTCTTAACAAATCAATTGTATCAACTTTTTGTGAATCATTTAAGAGCATCAACCAGTATTTGGATTCGTTTGCACTCTTTAAGGCTATTTCGTGGAACTTTTTAAACTCCAGTCTTGAACTGGAAGCCGTTGCTTCTACGAGATTTGCGCCGATACTCGTTCCACTTCTAACTAGTTGGTCAGAAATTGCCCAAGAACTTCTTTTGTTGGGAAGTGTATCTAGTAGGGAAATTAAATCTAAACTAAATTTATAACACCTGTCTTGTAAATTGCTTTTATAATTTTGATTATTCATATAATTTTTATTTTTGAATTGTATTTTTGACTTTTGATTTTTAACTTTTTAATTATTAATTACCATGAGACACATCCCACACACACGCATTGTGGCTATTTACCCCGGGGTCTGTTGAATGTGCTCCAGCCGATTCGCACCCCGGAGCTGGAGTATTACCGGTATCAAAGGGGCATGTGTCGCCGCCAGTTCCCAATAAACAACTCCCGGGTTTGGTATAACAAGCCGGGTCAGCGCCGTTTTCCCAGACTTTTATTGACGTTTCGTATTGATCGTCACTCCAATCGCACGACGATGGGATTGTGCTTGTTAAAGTGATTCCAAAACACGAATTTCCTGCAATTCCCGCTCCTCCGGCGTTGTCGTGCAGATCTTTTGCCAGACCAAAAGTAATGTCCAGTAAATTACACGGATCGGCCTGGGTTTTGGTTGGGTCGATTTTCTTTAAGTCGGGAAGAATATCGTCGGCGATTTTGTCCCAATATGTGTGGTAAAAAGGTACAACGCTGTTTATAGGATCGGCACTCGCCGAGCAGTTAGGTAGAGGCTCACACGAAGCCCAGTTTTTTACGTTTTCTTCTGTCCAGTTATACCTTGTGTAGTTTCCGCTCGCGTCTGTGTTAAACGCTCCTTCGCCGTACATAACTCCTATTATCAGCCCTGGCGGAACACTGTATGTTTGGGCCGCGGCTGAAACGATATCTTTTAAGCCCTGCGGAATATTTCCCACTTTGGAACTGACGCCACCTAAATTACATGAACCGGAAGCTTTGGGTAAATCCGGCAATTCTCCGCAAGCGACATTTGTACAATATTGTCCGTTTTGAGGTTGTCCCGGGCCAAATCCCTTGGGACGCAAGGCTTGTTGGATTCCGTTTAGAAAGTAATCCAGAACGCCGCCATAATGTGGGTAGTAAAGTTGGGCTTCAATTTCGTCAGATCCCTGGTTTCCTCCGGGGCCTGTTACTGCACTTTTGTCAGGTTCAATAATCCTCCAAAGTTGAACCTCCTTAGAGCTGTTTGGGTCAACGGTGTATGTGGCTTTGGATTGAGCGGGATTATCGGCAATGCATCGGATTGGTGCCCCGACACCGGTTTTGGGGTAAATTCTTCTAAAGATTGAATCACTTCCTGCCACTGTGTTTTTCCAAATTTCGTTGGCAAATGGGGTTTTGGATACTGTTGCGATTGTTGCATAGACATCGGAAGAACAGTTTCCTTCCCAGTGAGTAGTTGTACATTGTGGGTCGTCGCAAACCTCGTGAATATTTGTACAACGGAAATCTGTTGCAATGTAGCTTACGTCAACTTCAATATGGCTTTTTGGTTCATCAAATGTGGCATCGTCCCCGGAGTTGCTTCTACTTGGAATAATTCTACATCCACTTAAACCGGAGTTTACGTTGTTTTCAACATCAGTCGGAAGGGTCGCAGCGGCACTACCAGAAGCCTCCCCGGGAAGATATGTATTTTTGAGTAGGCTTGAAAGCTGATAATTTTCAACCGAATGAGCAAGGTAAAGTTGGGGATTATGAATAATTTCGTAACAACCCTGGGATCCGCACTCAATTGTGGCCTTTGGTGCGTCCAGGTGAGTGTCGAGGATCATGTGGGCGCCCTTTTTGTCAATATTCTTTGCTAGTGGAATGTACGGAAAAAGATCAGCGTATTTGTTTGGTACAAAAATGTTGTCTATGCAGACAACTAAATTTATTCCGGGAATCAACACACAAGTTTTTCCCTGCCATTCATTGTAAGCCTTTTGATACAGTGCGTCGCTTGCAAAAGGTTTGCAGTCTTTGTCACACCAGGGAAGTGGGGGGAGGCGGCTGTTCCAATGATCGCCAACGGATTCCTGGATGACGCTAGCCGGAATGGTCGGGAAAAGAGAGGCCAAGCCGCTGACAATCGCATTAATGCCGGAATTCCAAAAAGACAGGTCGCCCTGCCAGTCGTTAAGCCTATACCCCGTTCCTTGGGTGGGTGACCCACCGCCGGTGTAACAATCTATTGGATTGGTTTTACCAAGATTTAAAACATCCAGGATCCAACCGAAAAATCCTCCGTTTCCTTCTTTGCCACAAACCACAATTTGATTATGGTTCTCGGCTTCGGTTACGGTTTGGTTTGTTTCGCTATCGGTATAAGTCACTTGATTGTTTGCAGAAGCGACCGTTGCAGATCTGGTGGCCTCTTGAATAATTGATGGGAGAAGCCTCCTGGTTGGGCCGGAGAAGTCAACAATCCTTGAAAGGCCTTCAGGTGTGGTCGCATCCCCCGGATATTCAGCTCGGTTGTCAACCCCTCCCAAGTACCAGGCAACATAGTTACTTACTTTTGTACCG
Organism: Candidatus Woesebacteria bacterium; assembly: GCA_016432365.1. Classification (GTDB taxonomy): domain Bacteria; phylum Patescibacteriota; class Microgenomatia; order UBA8517; family UBA8517; genus GWB1-39-10. The sequence continues at coordinate 169,954 of CP066686.1, read as the reverse complement.
TCATCAATTGTGTCTCCGGTTTGGCTGTTATTTGTATCGTTGGTGTTTCCCAAGATCGGAAGTTCTACATTTGTTAAATCGATGTCAATTGTTTGCATATTGCTGCCGGTGTGGTCGCAGTTTGGCCCGCCGTTACAAGGGCAGACTGTTTGTTGTCCGTTTGCACTGTCACAATAAGGGGTTTTGGAAGTTCCCAACATTACGACAACATCGTTTCCACACCAGTAAGTTATGGTTGCCCCGTCACCCTCGCAGGGGGAGGCTTGATATGGTCTATCGGAGGCGTATTCCGGGTCTGCAACCAATGTTGGATCGCAGGGAATCCGGCCTGGAGGTGGAATGGCGTTCGCCGCGCGGGCGACTTTAATTAATAATGAAGAATTAATAATTAATAATGACAAAAAGGAAACGAAAACAAGCAAAGGGAATTTAAAAAATTTTAAAATTTGAGGTGCAGATTTGTGTTCTGACATTTTTCATTTTGGTCATTGAACTACCTTGAAATTGGTAATATCTACGCCCGTAATGGTTTTGATCAAGACGAGAATAAGATAGGAAATCAAAATTATGATCAAGCCCCCAATTGCGTAAGTAAGTGTTTTTTGCGCACCCTCTACGGCTTTGGGGTCGCCTCCGCTAGTTATATATTTAAAACCTCCCATTAAAAGAAGCACAAAGAGGGCAATTCCGGCAAAGCCCAAAAGCGCCCCAACAAGACTTTGAAAAACAGTTCCTAAATCCTCAATCGTTGCGATTTTCATACAATAACAATTCTAAACCAGTAGATAACTTTGAGCAAGCGGGATTAAACCGTTGGGATTGCAAGGGAGAAGATGTCGATATGGAAGAAGGTGTTGATAAGAGCGACTATGGCCCAAGCTGCAAAAACGATGACAAGTCCGACCAAAGCCGCTGTGATTTGATTCCTGGCTGCTTCTGTTTGAGCTTTGTCTCCACCGGATGCGATCCAGCGAATTCCACCGATCACCAAAATAAAGAAGAATACAATCGCGGCAACGACCACGGTGAGCCTGATAAGTGCAGAAATGATACCGGGGATTGTAAGGCCCCCAAGTTGGGCAAACTGAGTGTTGCTGGGTGGTTGTAAGTTAATCGAATCGCTTGTAACTGCTAATAAATTTGTCATTATGTATATTATTGAATTACCAAGGGACCAATGTCAATAGTCAGAATATTTAGGCCAAAGAACGTCTCTACAACATTTATAACCGCAAAAGCCCCCAAAAGAATAACAATTCCGATCACAGCACTTGTAATTCTTCCGCGTGCTGCCTCGAGACCCTGTTTATCACCACCGGAGGAAATCCATTGAACGGCTCCCCAGATAAGCATAAAGAAGAAAACCAAAACGCCAATGACAAATACCAAACCAATAAAGTTGGGGATAAAGGTTGACAGAAATGCGGTTGGCCCGGAGGAATACACACCTTTTAAACCCGGCCCAAAAACAGGGTTTGTAATCTCCTCATTTACAGGAGCTCCCGCTAGTAAGTTTTGTGAATTATGGAACATTGTTGCCGGTTAATAAAGAAAATAATGAGACGAAATTCAAAATGTCGGGAATACCAATAAGATATCCGATAAACCTAACAACAAAGATTCCGAATATACAAACCATTAAACCAACAAGGCCGTTCATAATCTTTTTCCTTGCAGTTTCCAGGGATTGTTTATCCCCACCAGCGGTCATAAACGCAAAAGAACCGGTAGTTACCAAAAACACAAACCAAATTATGGCAATGATTGTAATGAGTCCGATCGCGGATGAAATAAAGTTTGTAAACACCCTGTCGGCACTTGTGGCCGCGTCGGTCTCTAAGCCTAGTTTGCCAAAACCTTTGAACCCTCCGGACGGAAACAGGTTAATTTGCGCTAAAGTGTTGTTCATAGTGTTGGAATAGAGGGGCTAAGAATAAAGTCCCATTTGCCAAATATCAACTGTCCAAATAGTGCTGCAAGAACAAAAGCTCCCGCTGAGAAGGCAAGACCAATTATTGTCTGGTAAATTTTTGCCCAGGCACCGGCAACTTTTTTGGCATCGTCCCCGGCAGCCATAAAATCGTATCCCGCAAGCACTAAATTAAACAGGGCATAAATTCCGGCACCGACAATTAGAAACTGAAGAACCCTTTCAATTAGACCTCCGATTGCAGGACCTGCGTCTGTTCCATATTGTGAGAGAGCCGACGGGGCAGCAATCGATCCAAAAGGGTTAGCGTCTGATAAAAGTGTCATTTATTGATTTGGTAAAATAGGAACATTTGTGATATTCCCCACTAATTGTACTATCCAATAGGATGCAAATACAATAATAAAGCCAATTAGGGCGCTAGTAACAGTTTTTTTTGCCTGTTCGGCTTTTTGGGGATCGGATTGTCCGGCGCTTGAAATCATCCCGATTCCACCCATGATGAAGAAAAAGAGAAGAATAAGCCCGGAAATGACAAACGCGGTGTTTAAAAACAAAGTTACCAACTTAGCTGTGTCGGTAATGGCCGTAAAAGGCGATTTGAATACAGAATTAATGTCCATTTAGATAAAGATACCTGAAAATGCCGTAATACCAAAAACCTGTCCGATTATCTTAACAAATAAATAAGCGACAGCGATAATGACAAAACCTAATAGAGCGTTGGTAATTTTGCCTTGTGCCCCTTGCATGGCTTTGGGGTCTCCGCGTGATGTCATCATTTGGAACCCGCCCATAACAAGATAAATTAGGAGGGCAATTCCGGCAGCACCAAAGACAAAAGGTAGGATTTTTGAAATTAAAGTTCCCATGGACGTAATTCCAAATTGTTCAAGTGGAATTCCGGCTAAAGTTTGTACTCCATTAAGGTTAAGTGGCATATATTTAAGGGCTGCAAGTTCCAAAACCAAACGTACATAGTCCTAGTATATCAACTCCTATGAATTTGAGTATAAATATCGAAAAAATGAGTAAAATCAAACCTGAAATAGCGCTGGTTAAAAGCTCCTGCCCTGCCTTAAGGCGCTCCGGGTCACCGGCTGATGTCATTACCATAAATCCGGCATAGACAATCAAAAGGAACGCAATTCCACCACCTACCCCCACGGCCCACTTAAGAAGGCTTCCAAAAAATTGTTCCTGGCTTCCCAGAACATTTAGACATCCGATTGCGGTATCAATTTCATCGGCTCCGCATTTGGCGGTTCCGAGAGCGTCTGCAAAAACAACCTTGGTGGAGATAGTCGTTTGCAGGAGTAGCGTCATCCCAAATGCAGCCATAAGTAATTTCTTTTTCATCCTAAAGATATTTTACCATTTTTGGCTGGTATAATGAAAGGCGATGCTTTTAAATTCGAAATTCGAAATCCGAAATTTTAAACTATATCAAAATCCAAATGTTTTAAATTTAAAATTTAAGATTTGGAATTTGTTTCGAGTTTCGATATTCGTGCTTGTAATTTTGTTTTCAGCCTTCACTTTTGTCAAGGCTCAGGAGTGTCCCGCCTCAGATTACGATTGTCAAATCTCCCAAATTCAAAGAGAAATAAACGCCCTTTCTCCCGCCCAGGAAAAGAACAAGGCAGATCTGGCATCCCTAAACAAACAGATAGCAGACCTCAATGCCAAAATTTCAAATTTGGGAAAACAACTTGTGAATCTTGCCAAACAAATCGATAAAAGGGAGGAAGATTTGGCTTATACAAAAGAAATATTTGAAGGAAAAGCCAAAAATCACTACACCTTCATGCGTTTGTACGATCCAATCACCCCTTTTATTTTCTCTGATAGCGCCTCGCAAGCGTTCCAAGAAATTAGTTTTCGGCAAAAGGCGGCAGATGAAGACAGAAAGACGATGGAGCAGTATGGAACTGATCTATCCAAACTTAAAACTGACAAGCAGAGTTTAGAAAAAAATAAAGCAAATTTATCCTCACTTCAAGCGCAGGTTGCCGAAAAGCAAAAATTTTTGGCGGGGGAGGTGGCAAAAGTGGAGAGCTACCTTAGTTCCCTTTCTGCCAAACAAAATGAATTAGCTGCTGCCAAAGCGGGAGGGTTCTCTACATCGATAGGTGATGTCCCAGCTTCTGCTGAACCTTGTTCCGGAAAACCTGGATCGAGTAATTTTTGTGACCCTCCTTTTAGACCAGCATTTGCCGCTTTTTCATATGGTGCACCGCACAGAAAAGGCATGAGTCAATATGGTGCTTATGGGAGAGCAAAGAGTGGGCAATCAGCAGAAGATATTTTGCACGCCTATTATGGTGGAATAGAAATAAATAAAAGTTACGGAACAGGAGCAAACATCCATATTAAAGGTTGTAGCCTCTCAGGCAACTTGTCTTTCTCTCAGTGTGCCTCTAAGGGTGGTAGATGGATTGATGAGACGGTAAATATTGAGACTTATACAAAAAGAATTTATGAGATTCCAGAATCGTGGGGGGGAAGTGGTGGAATGGCGGCCTTAAGAGCGCAGGCAGTGGCGGCAAGGTCGTACGCCTTGGCGAGAGGTGGCGAAATATGCCCAAGTGAGGATTGCCAAGTTTATAAAAGCACAAACAAAGGTGGTAATTGGGAGACCGCCGTAAACGACACGTCTGGGTGGGTGCTTGTGACGGGAGGAAAACCTTTTTCTTCGTGGTATGCTTCTACCGCTGGTGGATATACCTTCAGTTATTCTAGTGGTGGCTACACGACACCAAATTTATGGGATACATCAAATGGCCAGGGTGGTTGGCCAAATAATGCTTATGAAATTGCGGGCGGATCACCATGGTTCTACAAAGGTTGGTATAAAGATCGAAGCGGAAAAAGCTGTAATAGAAACAATCCATGGCTGAAATCAGAAGAAATGGCAGATATTTTAAATGCTCGATACGTTTTGGATGGAAATGGAGATATTGGTAGAATATGGCCCGTAGACTGTTTGGGAAATGGACACAATCCGTATTCCTTGGCAGAATTACAAGGAATCGGGGGTTACAGTTCTGTTTCAGGGGTTTCAGTTGTCTATGGAAATGACGGATCGACACAAAGCCTTACTTTTTCTACCAACAAAGGGTCAATAACGATAAACGGGACTAAATTTAAAGAGGCATTCAATCTTAGGGCACCAGGATATATAGGACTTAAGTCAAGCTTGTTTAATATAGAAAAACTGTAAAAAAGTGAAAAGTGACAAAGTGAAGAACGAAGAGTGAAGAACACTTTTACTTTTTAGTTTTTACTTCTTCGCTTAACTTGATATAATCAAGTTACAATGCCAGATATATTCATCTCCCCCGAAGAAGCAAAGATCGAACCTCAGAACGTTCCGCAGGAGCAATCGGGTATACCAGCCACTCCGCCAAAAACAGAAGCCCAAAAGTCAGAGGTTCATGGACACTCTCATAGCAGGTGGTCTGCCTTTAGCCTTTACCCCGACGATATTGATTTTGAGACAAAAGCCAGCAAGGAGCAAATAATTTTGATGCTTAGACAGCACCCCGTTGTCAACTTAAGGTGGATTGTTACTTCTATCTTCTTACTATCAGGGCCAACTCTTCTGAATCTTTTCGGAGTATTTACGCTTCTGCCGGAAGGGTTTTCGCTTGTAATAACACTTTCTTGGTATTTGGTGACAAGTGCTTATGCGATCGAAGGGTTTTTGGATTGGTATTTTAATGTTTACTTTATTACGGACCAGAGGATAGTCGATGTCGACTTTTACAACCTTATAAATAAGAGAGTTTCAAATGCCGAGATAGAGAAAATTGAGGACGTAAGTTATACAACAGGTGGAGTGATACGGACTCTACTTAATTATGGAGATGTTTTTATTCAGACAGCTGCAGAGGTGTCTGAATTTGATTTCTACGCTGTTCCAAACCCTGAACGGGCAGTTAAGATATTGGACGATCTGAGGTCAAAGGTTTAAATATGGAAACTTTATTTACAGACATTAATGTATGGTTGATAGCCAAAATATTTGCTCTATTGTTGTTGGGAATGTATCTGGTGTTTTCCTTAGTCGTGGTGCGGCAGGTCAAAATGATGACGGATACATTACAGCTGGGCTTTGAAAGCTTGGCAAAAACATTAAGTTGGCTCCACATGGGATTTGCAATTTTGGTCTTTTTGACAGCTTTAGTTATTCTTTAGAATGTTTGAGATTGTTAGCGCAAAATTAACAGGAATTCCGAAAGGACCCGGATGGGCCGAGTCCTATGATTTTGTACCCGAAGGTGCTGAGAAGAAATCTCTCCGCGGACATTTATTTGTGGTTTTATCCTCCTTCGCGAAATACCCCGAGCGTGAGCTCGCGGATGTAAGCGAAGAGTTTCGCTTCGGAGGGATTCCGCTCCCGACGAAGCTTGGGAGAAGATACCCCGACCGCAAGGTCGAGGGAGCTTCATCTACTTCGAGAATCGAAAGCCGGGACGTGGAAACTATCTCTGCCGGGCGTGCCTTAATAGCGAGATTTCGTGAGGATTATTTTAACGACCTTTCGGTCAAACCGTTTAACGCCCTCAAGTCTGCGGTGGAAAATTTGGCCAGGGGATTCAAAGAATCTTGGGGGGATGTGGAAATTGCGGCCGCAAGCGTTTGCGGAGACGTTGTCTACTCTGCTGCTGTTGGCGGGGCGGAAGTAACAATCTGTAGAGAGGGGTCTATCGGAACAATTCTAAAGAGCGTCGATGAGGAGACAATTGTTTCTTCAGGTTTTCCAAAAAAAGGTGATGTGATGCTCATTGGAACAAAATCTTTTTACGATGGGGTTTCTCCGGGTGTTATTAAGGCCGCGCTTTCCGCCGGGAGCCCCGAAGAGGCAATATCAATATTTTCTCCCGGGTCTAGCGGCGAAAACACTACCGGAAATATGGCCGCGATAGTTCTCCGGTTTTCCCAAGAACAGGCAGAATATTTTGAATCCCCTCCGGTTGCAAATGGTTTTAGTTTTCCACAGCCGAGTTTCAAACAAAAATTGTCTAATGTTATCGACGGGATTTTAAAGAAGTTGCCCCAAAAACAAATTTATGTAAAAAATGAAGTCAACGATGAATACTCGTCACAAAGCAAAAAATTAACCTTTTCCGTGGCTTTAATCCTCATCTTTGTTCTGGCTGTAAGTATCGGGTTTGGAATTAGGCAGAAAAAAATTAATGACGTTAAAAACAAGTATCAAGGAATACTTCAACAGGTTCAAAGTGAGATAGATGAAGCAATCAGTTTGTCCAGTGTTAGTCCGGAGAGGTCAAGAGAGCTTTTCTACGACGCCAGCAATAAACTTGCGACGCTGGAGAGTCTTCATATCAAAGATCCGGCATATGATGCAGTTAGAAAGAAGATGGATTCAAGTCGGGCCTCAATTTTGGGTGAATTTTTGGCTGCCCCAGAGCTTTTCTTAGACTTGGGTTTGCTTTCTTCAGGGTTTAAAGGGGACGCTTTAACGGTGTCAGGAGGGAATATATTTATTTTGGACAAAGCAGGGAAAAGGATTGTCAGTATTGCTATCTCTACCAAGAAAAGTAAAGTGGTTGCGGGTCCGGGTGTAATAGATAGTGCCGAAGACCTTGCTTCATACGAAGACAGGGCATTCATTTTATCCTCAGACGGAGTTTACGAGGTTGGTAAACAAAAAAATAAAGTTATAGACAAAACCTGGGATGGCCAGGCCTTGGTAAAAGCTTTTGCGGGGAATATTTACGTACTGGATGTATCCGGCAATCAAATATACAGATATGCCGGAGTGGGTAATGATTTTCCTAATAAAACAAATTGGTTATCGGCAAGTACAAAGCCTGATTTTTCCGGAGTCAGACAGTGGGTAATCGATGGAGCTGTTTATGCGCTTTTCCCCAATTCGAAAATTTTGAAATACAGTCAGGGAAGTCCCCAGAACTTTAAAATTAACGGTGTCACTCCCGAAATTGGCAATACGGACGCCATATTTGCAGGAGATGATACACAATATGTTTATTTACTTGATCGCGCGGGTAAGAGGGTGGTGGTTACGGACAAAAAAGGAGCATACAAAGCACAATATCTAAGCGATTCTATTTCTGGGGCCTCAAATGTTGTGGTGTCTGAAACGGACAAAAAGATAATACTTCTGACGGGAGACAAACTCTACTCGGTTGATATCAAACACATCTGACTTGGTGGAGACGGCGGGAATCGTGTGCAAAACACGAAGTACCCGAGCACTATCGATTACCGATGGCGCAACGACGAATGTGAGTGGAGACGGCGGGAATCGAACCCGCGTCCGAAAAACATTAAAACAAAACATCTACAAGCTTATTTGATTTTTTAATTTCCCTTGAACTTATCTAATCAACAAGAAATTTCAAGGTAAGATGTAATTGGCTTATTTATAAATCTCTAAATCATAAGATTTATACAGCATCTCGAACAGGTTTATGCCCATCTAATTCGGTCGAGAATCAAATTAAAGGACACCCATTCCTTAGGCGAATGCCATCTGGAAACGGGGAGCTGAATCGTAAGATTTAGCTTTAGTTTTTTAACCCATTTTTAAGGACTACAGATAAAAGTCCGCTTGCAGTTTTGTTAAAGAGCTCTCGTCGAAACCGATCGTCCCCGCGTCGAAGCGCAGCTTCGGCGCCTTCCCCCGAACAAATTTCGGGGTTTGGCTTTTCGCTGGCTTCTCCTTTCAAAATTTGCATATGCAAATTTTGTTTGGAACTCAGACAGAGTTTTTAAGCTCTGTTTCGATGTCCCTTTGGACATCTCTCAACTTAATTGTTTCTTTCTTTTCGAACTTGCGTTTAGATTTGCCAAGTTCAAGATAAACCTTGATTAAGCGACCCTTATTATACATCCTAACAGGCACGATTTGCAACTTTTGCTGCTTTGCTTTTGTCAAAATAGAGAGTATTTCCCGTTTGTGCAGTAAAAGCTTACGTGTTCTTGTCGGATCATATTTCTGAATTCCCGTGGCCGGTATGTTTGCATTAATTAAATAGGCCTCTCCGTTTAGGATTCTCACGCTAGATCTGGAGATATCTCCGCGGTTCTCACGGATAGACTTAGCCTCGACTCCTTTTAGGGAAATTCCAGCCTCAACCCCCTCTCCCACAAGCTCGTATTCAAATCTGGCGCGTTTGTTAACCATTCGCATATACTGATATTGTAACGCATATGGGAATTCTTGATCTAATTTTCCCAAAAACATGCCTTTCCTGCGGGAAGGCGGGTAAATACATTTGTGAGAATTGTCTGATTAAGGTCCGGACTTTAAAGCAGGCGTGCCCTTATTGTGAGAAGCCATCCATTGACGGATTTACTCACTCAAAATGCAGAAAAAAACGTGGACTAGACGGGTTAACTTCGATGTGGAAATACGAAGGGGTGGTTAAAAATGCTGTTCATGCCATCAAATATAGATATGCCACGGAAATTGTGCAGGAAATATGCGGTTATTTTGTGCCTGAATTGAAAAAGGTCGGTGCTCAAAATCTAGTTACTGGCAACTCTCACATGGTGCCAATACCTATTTATTGGCATCGGGAGAACGTACGGGGGTTTAATCAGTCGGAAGAAATTGGAAAAATTGTGGCCAAAGAAATGGGATGGAAATTTGTTCCAGACTTGCTTATAAAGAATAAATCAACCAAATCACAAGTTGAACTTTCTGTCAAAGCGAGAAAAGAAAATCTCCGCGGTGTCTTTTCCCTCAACCCCATTTATAAATCATCAGTCTTAAATCTTAGATCTGTTATTCTCTTCGACGATGTATTTACCACTGGCTCCACCCTTAAAGAAGCGGCAAAAATTTTAAAATCTAATGGGGTGGAAAGGGTTTGGGGAATGACCATTGCGAGATGATACTTTTGTGTAAAATAATAATAATAATACAATGACTTTTCGTGATAATATAAATTATATGGGTCGGAGAATTGTTCGTTTGGCTTTTTTTCTTGTAGTATCTATTGCCTTTTTGTCTTTTGCGTCCAGGGTGAATGCCGCCGTGACACTGCTTCACGAATTTGCCGGTGGGCCCAGTGATGGGGCAACCCCTTATTATGGAAGTTTAGCCGGTTCAGGAACCAAACTATATGGAATTACATATGCCGGCGGTAGCGCCGGTTTGGGAACAATTTTTTCAATGAATACAGACGGTTCTGGATATAGTATCCTGCATAATTTTGCTGGGGGCGGAAGTGACGGAGCAACACCAGAATCGACACTGGTACTGTCTGGCACAAAACTATATGGCACCACGTTTGTTGGAGGTGACAGTAGTTTGGGAACAATTTTTTCAATGAATACAGACGGTACAGGATTTACCTTGCTTCATGAGTTTGCAGGCGGGGCGAGCGATGGAAGTAAGCCGGCGATTGGTGGTTTAACGCTATCCGGATCGGTGTTGTATGGTACAACCTCTTTGGGTGGAGACAGCAATAAAGGAACAATTTTCTCGATGAATACAGACGGTACAGGGTTTACACTGCTGCGTGAATTCGCGGGTGGGGCAAGCGATGGAAGCGATGCCAGTATTAGCACTTTATCATTGGATTCAGGTGTTTTATATGGTACAACTGCCCAGGGTGGAGATAGTAACAAAGGAACAATTTTCTCGATGAATACAGACGGTACAGGATTTACTTTGCTTCACGAATTTGCCGGTGGGGCGAGTGACAGTGATTCACCCAAATCAATGATCTTGCGGGATGGGGTTATATATGGTGCCTCTTTTAGTGGTGGAGATAGTAACTTTGGTACTGTTTACAAGATCAACACCGACGGAACCGGTTTTACTCTTCTTCACGAATTTGCCGGTGGTGGCAGTGACGGAAAGTGGCCTTTTATTGGCCCAGTAATCTCAAGCGGTGTTTTGTATGGAACTTCAGTCCAAGGCGGTGATACAAATGCCGGGGTGTTGTATCAGATCAACACCGACGGAACCGGTTTTACTCTTCTTCACGAATTTGCCGGTGGTACTGCTGACGGGTCCTCGCCATATAGCCACCCTTTCTGGATGTCTTACAATCTTTATGGCATAGCTTCTGCCGGTGGTGATACGGGAAATGGAGTTGTTTACTCATATGCATTACCAGTTCCGACTCCGGTTCCAACCCTCCCGCCACTTTCGGCTGCCGGTCCATCGGTGTGTAGTGCTCAGGCTCCGTCCTCTGCGCCACATCTATTAAAAGCAGACGCATTTAACAATTCTGTTAAACTCTATTTTGTTCCGGCAGGCGAACCTGTCGATAGATATTACCTAGCATATGGTCTAACTGAAAATAATCCGATTTACGGGTTTGAATATTACCAAGCTGACAACACAGGGGCATTATCGCTAACAATAAAAGCTCTCAAGTCAAACACTAACTATTATTTTAGAATCAGGGGTGGGAATGGATGTATGCCCGGTGCTTGGAGTAACATTTTAAGGGTAAAAACGGGGTTTGGTGGTAGTCAGAGTGCAACAACTTTTGTTGCCAGTCCGACTCCGACAGCGGCAAGTATCAATGTAAATCCAACTTCTCCTATACCGACAGCCATGCCTGTTCTCGACGACAACCAATCGACCGATTCAGGGACGCTTGGTTTTTGGGGAAACCTGTGCCGCAATCTTAAATTGTTTTTTTCTTCAATCTGGCAGTTTTTTGTAGGTTTTTTTAAGCGTTATTAAAGAGGTCAATTTATATTGTTCATTTTTAGAACGATGTGTGCTTCGCTGGAGTGGGAAATTACAATTGTAGGATAGATCGGGGAGATGAAATTTTTGGTTTCAGAGCTCCCCTAAGAGCAAATTACTTGAAAGACATCTTCATGTGGCGAACAATGGCCACGTCGACGGGAAGGACCATGCAGGTGAAAGAGCCTGACATGTAAAATCTTATTACCTCACCGTCAGGATCGTAGACACCCGCTTTCGAAAGCCGTCTGGCGTTGATAAGCCAACCGTCGGGATAAACGTCATGCGGACCCATACCGGTGCCTCCACCTTCCATTGATGCTTTCTCCACGATGAACTCGGCATTTCCCCGCGAGGGGTCGTACGCACCAAGATCAACCTCTCTTACTAACGGTTGGTCCGGGTTGCCGGTGACAGCCGCTGCCTTGAGCCTTTCCTCAACACTTACGGTGTAGCCAACGACATACGAGGTAGACTGGCCATCAATGGTGATGATTTCCTTGTCCTCAGATTCCCAGTAGCCGTAGGCAAACTTCGGCGATTTGATAACGTCGCCAACTTGCGGCAAATTAGACATTTTTAGCTCCTTTTTTGACTGAAATGTGCTTCGAAAGTATTCTATAGTATTTTTACAAATAAATCAACTAAAACCGTTTTTCGACTGACTTTTGGCTTGGAGGATGACAATCCTATTTGTAATTTCCCATTCCCGGAATGATGTGCCTTATGCCACCGCGGGGGTCTTCTACATCTCCGTTAAATCTCGGAATTATGTGGATGTGAAGGTGGTGGATGGTTCGGCCTGCGGCCTCACCGTCATTGTTGCCAAAATTATAGCCGTCCGGTTTTTTGTTTATTCCGGGGTGCTTTAGCATTTGTTGGCAAAACCAGGCAGATTTTTCGTTAATGGGTTTATCCGCAAATTCAGTATAAATTTTTTTAAAATCGAGAGCCTCAATTAGATGTACTGTTTCTGTTATGGCAACTTGTAGTAAGGTCCATTCTTCCGGTGTCAGATCCAACAGCGAATCAATGTGTTTTTTGGGAATTACTTCAGTATGCCCCGGGGTAATGGGGAACCTATCAAGTTGTGCGTAGAAAAGTTCGTTCTCATAAATTACTTTCTCAGGATCTTTTCCGGCTTCACAAAAGAAACAGGAGTCTTTTTTTTCAGGTTTTGTTTCAGGGGACATGTGTTTGTAAGACCATTAATACACTGAAGATAGAGGGGTGTCAACATTAACTAGGATCGGGTAAACCAATTGTCGAACTCTGTTTTTAAACTATTAAAAGCTAAGTTAGCGTTGTGAGTTTTCTTAAGGTCAATGTGAAATCTAATATAGTCTGGGTTGTCCGACTCTTCAATTTCGATAGGAAGGTTTGCAGCTGAAAGCTCGTCGAGTTTTTCTTCCAGCTTACCTTCAGGATAGTATCTTTTTAACAACATCACCTCAATTTTTTCGTCGAGAGCTCCATAACTAGAAACGGCTTTTCCGACAATGGTTCCGTCGCTTTCAGTCCAAACAGTTGTACCGGTGTTCCAGCCGGGGACAAGATCTTCCCGTTTAACTTTAGTACGCACAAAAACAAATGCCTCTTTTTGGTCATGCTCTCTAACAATTACAACAGCTTTGCCAAGCATTGTTTTTCCACTTGTTAATTGAGCCTTTTCAAGTTCTTGTTCCAAAGCTTCATCGGCTGTTTTGACATCAATGGACCTAAAAAGACCTGAGCGGTCGAGTGGGTTCATGGTTAGGGCAACCCTGTTTATTTGGTGAAAGCCTTTCTCTACTAATTTTTGCCTTACTCCTTCCTCGGTGTTGCTGTGCTCATCATATCTGGTGTCTATTTCTGCAATTCGTTTACTTGCCATGCGCTCGTAGAAAGTTTCTGGTGTTAGTTCCCAAGGCGCTCTGAAGTTGTCAAAAATATTATTTATTAACCATTTCCTAACTTTATCTGTAACGTAATCCCATTTGTCAGACTGATTACGAGCGTTTATTCTTGCAACGTCTGGATCGTTGCGTTCCAAATCATTTGCAACCATTTCTAAAACCGACAACCCTCGGCCCTCGTTAAGGGTGCGATTCATGCTCCTAAGCACTTCTGCTTGTTCTGGCCAATTTGTTTGCCAGGTCGCTTTTGGGATTTCCATTTTTTTTGCGGCACACACCGCAGGTATCTGGCGGTCTTCGACCGCTGAAACCCAACCGAAGCCCTCTTTCGCTCTAGGCTTCGGCGGGTGAAAGCGGTGGGCACAGGGGTCGAACCTGTTAGAGCTTTCGCTCACGGGTTTTCAAGACCCGCGCATTACCGTCCTGCCCGCCCACCTCGTTGGACAATCAATTATATCAGTGCGGAGAGGGAGAGATTCGAACTCTCGGTATCTTGCGATACGGCGGTTTAGTAAACCGCTGCACTAGACCGCTATGCGACCTCTCCTCGTCGAAATTTCCTATACTGTTCGCAGATCGCTATCGCTTTTGCTTTCCGCTTTGCCGTTTCTTCTTCCAAAATTGCAAAGCAATTTTGAGAGGAAGAGTAGACCAAAAATAGCAAAGTTTCTGCTACGCAGAAACGAAGCGTAAAGGTCTAACTCTGACGAGCGGAGGATGAGGGAGTCGAACCCACCGACCACTTGCGTGGTCAAGGTTTAGCAAACCTTTGCCTTAGCCGCTCGGCATATCCTCCAACAAGCGTATTATATCAGTTTACAGCCTCTGGAACGGAACTGTCATTTGAGGTATACTACGAGTTATATGGATCCTGCCAAAGATCAAGAAAGTCAGCCACAGGCTGTGGTTGTTAGGCGCGAACCCGAGAGAGAATTGGTTAGCTGGTCCGCTCCGGCCCGTCCGTTTAAAAGGCGTGACAAGCAGTTTTTTGTAACAGTTTTTGCGATGGCTGGGATTTTGGGATTGGTACTTTTTTTTGCCGAAGGGTTTATGCCTGTACTTTTAATTATTGCACTTGTTTTTTTGTATTATGTTCTATCTACGGTGGAGCCGGAAAGAATCGAATACAAAATAACCAGTAAAGGAATAAAAATCGGCAACAACCTGACATCGTGGAGTTTTTTAAATAGATTTTGGTTTACCAAAAGATTTGATCAGGAACTCTTGGTTATTGATACAGGTTTAATCCCGGGAAGAATCGAGATGGTGATAGAGCCGTCAGTGAAAGAAAAAATCACAAAAGAGATATCTGCCTATCTACCTCTTGAAGAGGTGCCCGCATCCGGAATCGATAAATTTACGGACTGGGTAGGAAAAAAGCTGCCGGGAAATAGTTAAATAGCTAGTAGACTCGTACCCGTAGCTTTAGCCAGTTGGCGAGCGCAGGGTGCTTTATAAGTACCCGTAGCTTAATTGGATTAAGCATCAGATTGCGGATCTGAAGATTGTGAGTCCGAGTCTCACCGGGTACACACTGGAGGATGGGCGGGACGGTAACGCGTTGGTTTCGAAAACCAATTCTCGAAAGGGATAACAGGTTCGACTCCTGTATCCTCCGCTCAGTGCGGGACGACTCCTGTATCACAGGAATAATTAATATGATTACACCAAAACAAAATCAACAAGTATTAATAGGAATCGCCATTATTTTTAGAGATAACCGTGGTAAGCGGCAGTGGTTTGTGGTCAAACAAAAAGAGGACGGAGATTGGGAGTTGCCGAAGGTGACCGTAAGAAAGGGTGAATCTTCTGTCCGCGCAGTTATACGTTTAACCGGAGAACAAGCAGGGATGGCTACGAGAGTTTTGGAAGAAGCCGGACGCGCTACCGGGACGACAATAGTAAATGCGAAATCGATTCCTCAAAAATTCTATTATTACTTAATGATTCTCAAGGCCGGTGGGGCTGATGCGATAGGTTTTACAGATTTTGTTTGGTTGGAACACGCCCAAGCCATGAAAAAAGTAACTATTAAAAGGGAAAAGGAAATGTTGAAAAGCGCAAAAGATATACTGAAAGAGTGGGAAAAGACACACAACAAAAAACAACAGTTTTAACTACAAAATCTTCGATTGGGAGAGAGTTTTCTTCAGGTGGGGTGGTCTATAAAAAATTAAAAATTAAAAATGAAAAATTAAAAATTCTTTGGCTCGTGGCGGCAACAATGCCCAGCAAAATGTTTCCGGATGTTTTCTGGCGATTACCAAAGGGTTGGCTGGATGACGAAAGTGATGGGATTCCGGGTCCTATGGCAAGCGGAGTCAAAAAAGCAGACGAAAAGACTCTCAGAGAAACCGCCTTGAGAGAAGTTAGAGAAGAAGGTGGGGTTGAGGCAAAAATAATTGATAAGATTGGCACTTCGACATTTTTTTATACACATCCGGTTCGGGGAAAAATTATGAAGTTCGTGACCTTTTATTTAATGGAGTATTTGCGCGACTTGCCGGAAGGATTTGACGGCGAAACCTCAGAGGTTGCATGGCTTTCATATGATGAAGCATATAAACTACTTTCGTTCACAAGGGAAAAGGAAATACTAAAAAAGGCGGAGGAACTTCGGTAAGAGCTGTCCTAATTTTTACGACTTTTCACAGATTAAGTCAATACTTGAAAAGAATATTTTGTTTTCTATAATGAGGTTGAAATGAAAGAAAAGATGCCGGAGATCAAACTTCGATTTGTAGATAAAGATCGCCCCGCTTTTGATAAAATTCAAATCAAACTTGACACCGTTCATCAACTCAAGCAAGAAATCGAAGAAGACATGACCTTGTTGCAGGAAAAGGTAGAGCTTTCGGTAGGGTTTAATGAGCCCGTAAGAATAATCCCGATATCTGATACTCACTTGTTTGCGGTACAAACTGACAAAAGTAAGGTCAATGAACTGTTAGCTAAACTTGAGGAGCCCCATACGTATGGAATTATAATGGGAGATTTCATTGAGGGGGCTAATCCCGGTATTCCTGATCACATCAACAATGTCGAGATAGGGTTTAGCAATCAGATAAAGGCGGCCAAAAAAATTATTGAACCATATGTAAAAACCGGAAAGATTATTTGTATGGTTGGAACTTTTGATGGTCACGAGGGGTGGGGAGACAGATACTTAGGAATTGATGTAGTTCAACTGATTGCTGACGGATTTACCCAACCTGATGGAACAGAGCTGAAGGTGTTGTATAACGGAGGCAGGTTAATTATTCACTTAAATAACGGTGTGACTTACACACAACTTGTTTATCACGCTCCGGGTGGCGGCGGGTCGGATGAAGTGAATCCATTGGGGGCCCAAAGGAACCGCCTTTGGGAATATGTCAGCCACAGAGGAGATGTTGACGGTGCCGGCGGCGGACATTGGCATCACAGGGCCGGTGTGTCCAAGGAAATGGTGTTTGATCTTAAGGAGGGGAGGGAAAAAGGACATCTTCTTTTTGCAAACGGGACCACAAAAGGAAACGACCCCAATAGACCCGATACGTATTTGTCTAAAATGGCAAAAGGACCAACGCTAACTCCGGGAGTCCAGTTGATTCTCAATCAACCTGAAAGAAAAAAGGGTGACGGGAAAAATGGAGAATACGCTTGGTTGTCGTATGGATTTAACAAAGGAGAAATTTTGTATGAGGCAGCCAAATTGTTAGACAAAACTGAAAAACTGCAGAAGACGGGTGAACTTATTGAAGAAATAATAGATAGATCAAGAAAACCTAAAGCCGAATTTGACAGGAAAAGTTCGAGGACAAAAATCAAAGACAATCAGTTTGACACTCCCATGTTTGAAAACTTCAAATGGAAATTTGAGGACTCCGGCAGTATCCCCAGAATGGTGTTTCTTCTGGCGGGTGCCAGATATTCGAGTACCAGTTTTGAGAAAAGAGATAAAGAGAAGTTGTTTGAAATTATCAAACAAATTGAAGGAAATCCGTTTGAATACGGGCTTGTAATGAGGCATTTTATAGATCCTGATGTAGCTAAAATGTATAGCCGTGATTATGTACTAGATAGGATGATTAATGACCTCTCTCCGATTGTCAATAAAGACAGGCTTTTGGGTTTTATGATGTCCTCCAGTTTGTTGGACGACAGATGGAAGAAAGATGTTTTGGGAAATGTCATAAAAATTAAAGACAGTAGGGGGAAGGTTCGTTTTGAAAGAGAAAGAAAAACTCGTTTATATCCGGGAACTTATATTTATAGGGCGTTTTCAAAGAAAGTGCCTTTGTACCTTAACCAATCTCTAATGTATTTGGATTTCGGAAAGGCTTCATATGAATTTTTACTTATGGATCACCTAGCCAGTTCCGGAAGTGAGTTCGATCCTTTTAGAGGTCTCGTGCAGGCAAGGAGAAAAGCATTATTAAGATCCGATGTCGTTGCGGGAGGGCATATGTTGGGCGGAGGCTTTATGACTACACCAGATGCTGATTATGTTGCTCCGGGTTGGTTTTCTGAATATGATTCCGGAGGTAAATCCAACAAAAAGAGGGCGCCCTTGGGTGGGCAGGCAGTAATTCTTTTCCCAGATCAGAAGCTTGTGATTCCGACATCAACCTTTTTAGAATCGGTAGACACCCATGAGGCGTTAATTCTTCTAAAAGGACTGAGAAAAGAAGAAAAAGAGAAGATAATGAGTAAGAAAGTTAGATAACTTCGAAACCTTCCTTCTTTGATATAATACGCTTTACAAGGTGGGGTGTCCGAGTGGTTCAAGGAGCACGATTGGAAATCGTGTGGTCGAAAGGCCTCGCAGGTTCGAATCCTGTCCCCACCGCTCGTCAGAGCAAGACTTTACTGCTTCGTTCCGATAAAATCGGAACTTCGCTTTTTACAGTCTGCTCTTCCTCTCAAAATTGCTTTGCAATTTTGTTGAGTGCAGACGCAACGTAAATGAAAATAATCTTTCTAAATATCTGGCATGCACACGTCTGGGACAAACTCCAGGAATATATATTGAGTGAGGCCAAAATTGCCGACATACTCTGTTTTACAGAGGTTGGTCCCGAACTCCAAACAAAACTGGTACGCCTTTTGCCGGATTTCCAACCATTTTACGATGAGTTAATCAAAACGGATTATTTAGACGAAGGTATCGACGGACAAACAATTTTTATTAAAAGAGGTGTCAGGGTAATCAACCATACCAATATGCTTGCCTATAAAATAACCAGAAAAGATGCGGGAGGATTCCAGGTAGCCGAGGTAGGTAGCAATGGAGGAAGTTTTTTTATAGGTAGTGTTCACGGAAAAGCCAAACCGGGTCACAAACTAGACACTCCTGCTAGGATTAAGCAGTCAAAAATAATAATTGACTACTTTAAACACAAAAATGGACCCAAGATTATCGGCGGGGATTTTAATTTAATGCCCAACACAAAGAGCGTAAAGATGTTTGAAATGGCCGGTTATCGGAATTTGATTGAGGAGTATAAAATAGGGTCTACAAGGAATCATTTTTCTTGGGAGCAGGCCGAGAGACAGTTTAAAGAGCGTGGGGAGCAGTTTTTTGAACGCCAATATTTTGCCGACTATCTTTTTATTTCGCCAGACATAAAGGTAAAAAATTTTGAGGTTCCCAATATTGAGATTTCTGACCACCTCCCCTTAGTTTTAGAATTTGATATAAAGAGCTAAGGGATTTCTTCGGGTCTGGTATAATCGAACTAGAATGTCTGATGATCAAGTTGCCGAGATAAAATCAAAGATAGATATAGTGTCAATCATCGGAGAAAGAATCGATCTTAAAAAAGCGGGCAGAAATTATAAAGCGCCTTGCCCTTTCCACGGTGAAAAAACTCCTTCTTTTATGGTTTCTCCCGAACTTCAGATTTTTAAATGTTTTGGTTGTGGGGAGGCTGGGGACGTTTTTAATTTTCTTGAGAAATTCGAAGGAATGGATTTTCCGGAAGCATTAAAATACCTTGCCGATCGTGTCGGAGTTAAACTTCAAAAGACCAATTTTGGGCAGTCAACTGACCGTGAGAGATTGATCGAAGTAAATTCTCAAGCCCTAAAATTTTACAGTTATCTTCTTTTGGAACACCCCGTTGGTAAGAAAGCCTTGGAATATCTAGTCAAAGACAGAGGGTTGAAACCGGACATAATCAAAGAATTCCAATTGGGATTTTCTCCGGAAAACTCGTATTCACTTAAAAAATTTTTGATCGACAAGAAAAAGTTTCTGCCAAGCGATATTGAACGTGCAGGTATAGGGATAGTTAGAGGGGGTAACATTTATGACAGATTCAACGGACGTATAATCTTTCCACTTTTTGACCACAGAGGTAACCCTATTGGGTTTGCCGGCAGGGTGCTTCCTTGGGATAAACGCGAAACAGGGAAATATATAAATTCACCCGAAACCCCCATTTATCATAAAAGTCATGTTTTATATGCTCTAAACATAACCAGGAGTTTTATTAAAAAGAAGAAAGTCGCAATTATAGTTGAAGGAGAGCTTGACGCAATCTCTTCTTACCAAGCCGGAATTAAGAATGTTGTAGCGATCAAAGGGTCGGCACTGACCGAAGAACAAATAAGGCTTCTATCCCGTTTTGCACCTAAATTCATTCTGGCACTTGATGCTGATATGGCAGGGGACGCGGCTTCGAGGCGCGGATTAACGATTGCAAGTAATGCCGGGATCGAGGTTAAAGTTGCCAAATTAAGTAATTTCAAGGATCCCGACGAGGCTGCAAGAAACGACTTGGCGGGTTATAAAAAAGACTTAATTGGTGCAGAGGGATCATGGGACTATCTGACCAACTCGATTTTCTCCAGATTTGATTCCTCAACAGGTTCAGGAAAAGCCAAAATTTCCAAAGAGCTGATACCGATTTTGTCTGAAATTGGAGATAAAATAGTTCAGGCTCACTATGCCAACATTGTTGCCAGACGTTTGGAGGTACCTCTTAATGCTGTCACAGATGAGCTCGATAAAAGCAAAAAAGCGGATGTTTTGCCCAACGTGTTAACAAAACAAGAGCCTGAAGCAGTGAGAGACAGGAAAGTTCTTTTAGAAGAGGATTTAATATCTATGGCGTTTCGGCAAGATCCGAAAATTCTCCTTTCCGACAGTGTTTCCAGCCTCATCTCATCTCCTATAAATGTAAGAATTTTGGAAGAATACAACAAGTTTTCAAGTTCACACAAAGATTTTAATCTTTCCGAATTCGCAAACTCTATGCCTAAAGAGCTGTTTGATGGATTTGCCAAAATGGTAATGAGCGAGAATAAAAGGGAAGATGTCGGTTCCGATCTTTTTAAAAAGGAGTTTGATTTGGTCCAAAAAGAGCTTAAAATACTTTCGACGAAGGAAAATCTCAAACTTTTGGCCCACGAGATGCGGAGTTTAGAAGAAAGCGGCGATAAAGAGAGGCTCCTTTCGGCACAACAAAAGTTCGGAAAACTGGCTAAAAAATTATCAGGGTATACTGAGTCCGACGGAGGAGGTATAATACTCAAAGAGCCGGATTAATTCTGGCTTGTTTGCTTGGCAACACTATGATACGAAAACCTGTTTTAGACTTAATTAAAAAAGGACGCGACCAGGGATTTTTAACCCAAGATGAAATTTTGGATGTTTTCCCTGATGCCGAAGAAAGGGTAATTGAGCTCGACGAGCTCTACGAAAAACTTCTTGGTGAAGGTATCGACGTCTTTGAATCGGTAACTCCCGGGGAAATCGAAAGTGACGAAAAGGCCAAAGAAAAACTTGATCGAGAAATTGAACTTCTTACTAAACTTGAAGGAATTGAGTCCACAGACCCTGTTAGACAGTATCTTAGAGAAATTGGACGCGTTCCTCTTCTTTTGGCGGAAGACGAGGTTGAACTTGCTAAAAGATACGAAAAAGCCGACAAAAGAGCAAAAGATAAGCTAACTGAGAGCAATTTGCGTTTAGTTGTCTCCATAGCAAAGAAATATATTGGACGTGGTTTGTCACTTCTGGATCTTATCCAGGAAGGAAACCAGGGGCTAATTCGTGCAGTAGAGAAGTATGATTGGAGAAAAGGCTACAAATTCTCAACTTACGCAACCTGGTGGATTAGACAGGCCATAACCCGAGCCATTGCCGACCAGGCAAGAACCATCCGCATTCCGGTCCACATGGTCGAGACTATTAACAAGATTTACCGCACTTCCAGAAGACTTATGCAGGAGCTTGGACGTGAGCCCACACCCGAGGAAATCGGAGGAGAGCTTGAGTTGGACGGAGACAGGGTTCGCGAAATATTTAAAATTGCCCAAGAAACAACTTCCCTGGAAGCCCCTGTGGGAGAAGATCAGGAAAGTTTCTTGGGAGACTTTATTCCTGACGAAAATGCGCTTTCCCCGGTGGATCAGGCAAGTAAACAACTTCTCAAAGATCATTTGGAAGAAGTTCTGGGAACACTGTCTGAGAGGGAAGCCAAAGTTCTTAAACTTAGATTTGGTTTGGAAGGTAGCAAAGCAATGACACTTGAAGAGGTGGGTAAGGTCTTTGGTGTCACCCGCGAACGTATCCGCCAGATTGAAGCCAAGGCTCTCCGAAAACTTAAACATCCAAGTAGAAGGAAAAAGTTACAAGACTACTTAGATTAAAAACCCTCCTTCGTCAAGGCTTCGGAAGGGCGTGGCTACAGGACTATTTGGATTAACAACGTCTTTAAGTTGTCGGTGGTTGCTTCGGATCAATATTCTGGTATGATATTGGCATGATTCTATACGAATTTGAAGGTAAGAAACTTCTTTCGGATAAAGGTATAAAAGTTCCCCCGTTTCAGATTGTGGATTCGGCTACAAATAAGGTCAGAATTAAATTCCCGATGGTTCTTAAAGCTCAGGTCCTTTCCGGTAAGAGAAAAGATGCCGGTGGAATTATTTTTGTAAACAAAAAGGAAGAATTCAAATCTAAGGTTAAAAAACTTTTGGGCAAAAAAATAAACGGAGAAGTTGTTACAGAAATACTTGCAGAAGAAATAATCAAACACAGACGCGAATTCTATTTGGCATTGTCATATGACACAGGAAGTCGCGGTCCTGTCTTAACATTTTCAGAATCGGGAGGAACCGGAATTGAGACAAGGGAATCGAAAATTGTTCCCCTAGACACCCTTAACCCCAAAAAAACAAAAGTTGCGCTACCTGGGAAAATTCAAAAAATATTACCTAAATTAATCAAGTCGTTCTTGGATAACGACTTGTTGCTACTGGAAATTAATCCCTTGGTTATTGATGAAAAAGGAAATGTCTATGCGCTTGATGCTAAGGTTAAGTTGGACGATTCAGCTATTGGACGCCATAAAGAATGGACTTATTCACCCAGGTCCATTCCAGGTCGCAGTCCAACAAGAAGGGAAATTGCCGCCAAGAAAATCGATGAGGGTGATTATAGGGGAACTGCCGGTTCAACTTATTTTGATTTACCTGGGGACATTGCGGTTCTTGCCTCAGGCGGAGGAGCATCATTAACTGCGATGGACGCATTGGTCAAAGCGGGTGGGGCCCCTGCAAATTATACTGAATATTCCGGCAATCCTTCAAAAGAAAAAGTGGCAAAACTCACCAAGATTGTGCTATCTAAAAAAGGAATAAATGGTCTTTGGGTGGTTGGGGCTATTGCCAACTTTACCAACATCTTTGAGACACTTACCGGGTTTATAGAATCATTGAGAAAGATGAATCCCAAACCGGATTACCCAGTAGTTATACGCCGGGGAGGGCCACACGACAAAGAAGCTTTTGACATGCTTAAAAAAGTTAAAGATTTTGATTTACATCTTTATGGAGAAAAGACATCAATCGCCGAATCGGCTAAAATTATGTCCCGTTTGGCAAAAAAATATGCATCTACCAAAAAGTAACTCTAAATTTATAGGACAAGGTTTAACAGGAGCGGAAGGTTCAACTTCTTTGGCGCACATGCTGGGTTATGGAACAAAGATCGTGGCCGGAGTAACTCCGGGTAAAGGTGGGCAGGAAGTACAAGGAGTGCCGATATTCAACAGTGTAAAAGAGGCGCTGAAAAAAGTCGGAAAGGTTGACGGAACCGTACAGTTTGTTCCGCCCCTATTTACCAAAGGGGCGGTTATTGAGGCGATCGATGCCGGAATAAAATTCATATTAATCGGTGCCGAAAAAGTACCTACAAAGGATGCTGCTGAAATGTTTGCGCTTGCCAAGAAAAAAAGAGTAACAATAATCGGTCCAAGTTCGGTAGGGATTATTTCTCCCAAGAACAAAATCAAACTTGGTCAAATCGGTGGAGGAACACCGGAGAGGGTTTTTGTTGCGGGAAATATAGGAGTTATATCCAAGTCCGGCGGAATGACTTCCGAGCTTGGTTCAATTCTTAAAAACAACGGAATGGGTGTTTCCTGGGCTGTGGGCATTGGTGGAGACAGAATAATATGTACCGACTTTACGGACTTTTTAATGGAATTAGAACAAGATAAGGATACGAAAGCCTCGGTAATTTTTGGAGAACTTGGAGGGAAGTATGAAGAAAAAATTGCGGAATATGTAAGGAAAGGGAAAATCAAAAAACCGGTTGTAGCCTACATTGCGGGGGAATTCACGACAGGTTTACCAAGCGATGTTCAATTCGGTCATGCGGGAGCTATAATAGAAGGGAAGCGCGGTCTTCCTTCCGAAAAAAGAAAGATTTTGAAAGAAGCCGGAATTTTGGTTGCCGAGAATTTTGATGAAATACCGACGTTGCTAAATAAGCAAATAAGCAAATAAGCAAACTACAAATATGGCTAAGACAATACAACATAAAAACGACTTGCCATATTTTGGAGAGGAATCGCTTCTTGAAACTGCTCCTGAAAGAAGTTTTTCTCAAATGATTTTTGAGCTCTTGTCAGGGAAAGCCCCTGATATTCATCAGGGCAAAGTTTTCGAAACAATCCTCAATATTTCCATAGATCATGGAGAAGAAACCCCATCGGCTACGGAAACGATTAGGGCAGCAAAGGAAGGAAAGACTATTAGCGAGTCGGTGGCTTCCGGGATTTTACAAATAAACGATACACACGGGGGGGCGATAGAACCGGCAATGGGGTTACTGTACAAAATTAAAAATCAAAAATTAAATATTAAAAATTTAGTGCAGGAACAATTGAGGCAAGGGAACAGAATACCTGGATTTGGGCACAGGATTTACGAAGTAGACCCCAGAAGTCAACTTCTTTTCAAACTTGCAAAAGATGAAGGAATCTCAGATGAATATATAAATTTGGCCCAAGAAATTGCAAGAGAACTATTGGAGCAAAAGGGTAAAGTGCTGCCTGTAAATATTGACGGAGCAATTGCTGCAATCCTCTGCGCTTTTGGTTGGGACCCCAAACCCGGCAAGGCGGTTTTTGTAATCGCCCGTACGCCCGGACTATGCGGACAATACCTAAATAATTGTTTAACTTCTTGACATCCAGTCCTCTCGAGATTATTGTTAGTTATGCCCAACAAAACCCGAAGGAAAGAGACTAGAACATATAAAGACAGAGCTCACTATTTGGTTCTCGCAGTATCTAAAAGAAGAAGAAGACTGAAATCGTTAGGAGTTGAACTCAAGGGAGGAAAATGCCAGATTTGTGGTTATGATAGATATATTGGCGCTTTGGATTTCCACCATCTAGACGAAAAGAATAAAAGCTTTAATTTGTCTACAAGGGGATTAACCAGAAGTTGGGAAAAAATTAAGGAAGAAATTAATAAATGTATTTTGGTTTGTGCAAATTGCCATCGGGAAATTCACGGAGGATTGATTAACCTTCCGGTTAAGCGTGTAATTTGATATAATCCAGACGTTCATTGATAATCCCCGGTAGCTCAGCGGTAGAGCGGAATCCTGTGATTTCTTAGCAGCTCTCGATGGAAACATCGAGATGAAAATTGGGAGAATTGCGTGAAGCCCCTGTCAAAAAGACGAGGTAACCCGCAGCCGAGCCAGGCATCTTATGGTACTTGGAAGGTTCAGAAACTATGTACCCAGACACCTCGTTTGCTTTTTTACAAAACGGTGCAAGATATAGTTCCGCGTCCCACAGAAATGTGGGGGAGCGAGTAAGATTAAGGTCGCTGGTTCGAATCCAGCCCGGGGAGCCAGCCAGGTTTTATTAGAACGTAATTTCCTGCCTAAATTTTGAAGTTTATGGATGACGAGGTTATAAAAACGCTAAGAAACGACAATACTTATTTATTAGAAGTTTGCCAGGGATTAGAACAATTGAGGGTGGGTAATAAAAGTGATATTAAGCAATCGCAGGTTGAAGCTTTCCTTGCGGGAAACAAAGTAGTATCCGACTTGAATAAATACTTTTTTGGTTTTGCCACACTTTTGGTGCCAATTATTTTTTCGTTCTCTACGGTGGATGAGGTTCGACAGAAATTGGACAAAAGTGATAGCTTGTTGCTTGAACTGTCATTAATTTTTCTATTTTCCTCACTTGTATCTGGCCTTTTACACATGGCATCAGAGTATAAATTTTTTAAGCGGTGGCTTAAGAATCAAGACAAAAAGCTAAAACAATGGGCCTCGGTTTCATTTTGGCCAAGTACACCAACTCCCAGTAAGATATCTCAATATCTGAATGAATACGAGTCAATTAAAAAAGAAACTGAGATTATCGATATGGAAAATGAAAGCGAATCAAACCTCGTCCATCTAATTATGCAGGGGACGTTTTGGTTAATTGGAATAATGTTATTAATCATAACTGTTTTCCGGGTTTTATCTTGATGTTGGACAATCGCTTGGCTCAAGAAATAGGAGGGAACTTTGAAAAAAGAATTGGTGGTATATTTAAAAAATACGGCCTTGGTGTAAGTAAACTAGACAGAGATAGAACCATCCGGAAGCCCGACTATTTAGTCAATAAAGGACCAAAAAAGTTTGTTTGTGAGTGTAAATTTATAGCAAGTGCAGGAACGTTGGATTCAGGACGGTATCATATATCGACACTCGATCCAGAACTGGCAACTAGGAATAAAGGAGCTTTCACTTCCGATGGGGTCAGAAAAACGCGTGAGGTACTTGTATCAGCAAGAAATCAGTTTTTGTCTCTCTGTAAGTCAGATCCCATCTACAATTCTTTGCCTTTTGTGGTCGCTTTGGAAAGCGATTTCTTTGCAGCGGGCTTTTACTTTGTTCCCGACAATGTGTTTGACCTAACAGAAATATCAGCGGTAATGACCCTAGAGGCAAATACTGAGATAAAAGCAGCACTCCATGATTTGCCATTAGAGGATCTGGAAGAAGTTATAGAAGGTATGAGAAAGATTAAGTTACCTCAAACAACCTTAAGATTTAAAGTTCTTGTAAACAAAAAGTGCAATGTGAAGTTTAAGCCGGCCGAATTTTTGAAAAACCCAATTGTTATTTGATAAACTGGGCATCCCAAGGTGGTTTTTGGGTTTGTAATTTCATTATTTCCTCACACCTAACCCTAATCAACTCCACCTGAACAGTGTCCCAAAAATCCTTTATTATTTTGCTGATTGGGGTTATTATGATTTCAGAGCTGGGGAGCATTGCATACGAAGTTAGAACTTGCTTTGATATACTTCAGATATGAAAAGCTTGTTAAGTAAAACAAGTGCTTGGCTTCCGATCGCAATGTCTGCTACTGCTTTAATATTTACCTTGGTTTGGTTGGCAATTTTTGGAATTGTGCGAAGTGAAGACGAAGGAATGGCCGCTCACATTTTTCAATTACTTATGGGTGGTCAGTTGCCGATTATCTTATTCTTTGCGATCAAGTGGTTGCCGCAGAAACCCAAGTTGGCGCTTCTGGTACTAGTACTTCAATTTATAGCCGGACTTATCGCTTTTGCTCCTGTTTATTTTCTTGAACTTTAGGTTCTTAATTGAAAATTAATTAATAGACTGTTTTTGTAAAACCAGTCTCGAAGGTTGTATGCTAGGGGGAGCCAGAAAAATTTGAAAGTTTTAGACTTTGTTATACTAATTGGATGAGAAAAATTATTGCAGTTGAATTTATTACTCTTGATGGTGTGATGCAAGCTCCAGGTGCTTCCAAAGAAGATGCAAGCGAAGGCTTTAAATATGGTGGATGGATGGGCCCTTTATTTGATGATGAGGGAGGGAAAGAAATGGATAAGCAGATGAAAAAGACATACAGCTTACTCCTAGGTCACAAGACTTATGATATTTTTGCGGGATATTGGCCAACAAACACAGATAAAGGATGGCCCCAAGTAAATAAAATTACAAAATATGTGGTTTCCCACTCCTTAAAAAAACCATCATGGGAAAATACTGTCATACTAAAAAATATTGACGAACTAAAAAAACTAAAAAACTCAATAGGGGAAGATATGCAGGTATACGGAAGTAGCAACCTTCTTCAGACATTAATGAAGCATGACTTGGTAGATGAGTTTTGGCTTAAAATATTTCCAATTACTCTTGGTACAGGTAAAAAACTTTTTGATGAAGGAACAATTCCTGCTGCATTTAAACTTATTGAAAGTAGAACAACTCCTTCTGGGGTCATATTTGCATCATATAGACGTGCAGGGAAAGTCAAAACCAGCTCGATGTTGTGAAATAGGTTCTCTCTTCGTCCATAAGGTGGATCAAATTGATTATTAAGCATAACTTCTGTACAATCTGGGCCGGTTTTAGTTCGTACCTTGAATAACGCTCAAATGAGCAGAAAGAAGACAAAATGGATATTGCGCCTGGTACAATGGCAGCATTGAACGGCATGGATGATGATCGTGCTTATTTTCTTTTTGACGGGGATCTGGATCAGATGGGCACCATCTATACAGCTCTTCGGGAAGCGGGTTTCCCTGTAGTCAAGAATAACGTTTACCCTGGTTTTGCGCGAGATCAAAAGGAGGAGTATAAAGAGGCACTTGCCTTCGTTTTCGAGCACAGGACCAACGGGTGGTGGAGCCAAGAAGATGACCTCATCAAGTATGGGGTTTGTACACAGCCTGAGTTCGACCAAGCCCTCGGCCGCCGTTAATTGAGCTCGAAGCTTTAAATATCAAGATCTGTAAGACAACGCCCTCAGTGGAAATATGCTTAGGGCGTTTTTATTGGCAAAATAAACCTGTAATAGGTTTTGAATTTGTCTACCAGGAGGAGCCAGATTACTTGCAGTAGTCACTATTTTTGCCGCTTTGGGTATCAGATGATGGCAGGGACAAAACCTTTGCTTTATCTGCCTCGGAAATCCAATCAAACCAACAGACAGCATGTTGGTAAATTTCAGAATTGTAGTATTTGCTCCATTCGGAATCTTCCGATGCATGCCTTGTTGGCCAGTCCGGCATTTGAGACGCCTCGTTTTGTTGCCTGTAGTCATACACACCCCAATCAACAAAAGTGTTATACCCTCCAAGTGTTTGTGGTCCGCCTTTTGTTAAGCCAACTGCAGTTGCTATAATCTCACCCTGTTTGACATCTATTGGAGGAGAAACCTGTGTAGTTCTGGAATTGAGGTCGGTGGGAAGAGGGAACTTTTCTGCTATTGCCTGGAATTTTGGACTTAATGTTAAAAGATGTCCCAAGCGATATCGAATCCCGCATAGGTGTTCAAAATCAAATGTATATTGAACCTCGCCGTTTACGGGGTAGCGGGCGCCGGCAATTACTTGCGCATCGATGGGTGCATAAACGGTTATCTCATCGGGTCTTGAGCCGTCAAACCTGAATCCTCCGTGCGCTTTGTAATTTCCACCTCTTATTTGTCCCGGATAGAGAATGGAAGTAACTTTATTCAAATCTATCGGTGTTTTGAAAGTGAAGGGATCCGGACATTTTTCGTACGAATTTGTGACTCGGTTAATTAGTGCCTTGGGCAATACTTTTTCCGGCGTACGGATTGCCCCGGCAACTAAAAATATTATTATTCCTGCAAAAATTAAAAGTAAAAACTTTCTCATTAATTTAACTTTATCATATTGTTTTGACTTGATATAATTATTCATGGCTACAATTAATCCCTGGATTAACTTCAGGACCATTGAGTTTTCTACCAAAAAGTAAAATGAGCAAATTAATTACATGTGTCTGGTTTGCCAATAATGACGGAGAAGAGGCGGCAAAATACTACATAGACACTTTTACCAAAGCCCCAGGGGAACACAGCGCAAGAATGGGAGATATCACAAAAGCCCCTAAAGCATCCGAAGAAGTCTCTGGCAGGCCTGAGGGATCTGTTTTAACTGCTGAAGCAGAAATTGATGGAGTAAGCTTTATGTTTCTTAACGGAGGTCCAGTTGAACAATTTAAACTTAATGGCGCAACTTCTTATATTATCGAGTGTGAGACACAAGAAGAAATTGACTACTTCTGGGAAAAATTATCTGCTGTTCCAGCCGCAGAGCAATGTGGGTGGTGTACAGATAAATTTGGGATAACATGGCAAATAACACCAAGGATCCTGGATGAACTGATGCGTAATCCTGAAAAAGCAGAAGCAGTAACTGCTGCTTTTATGCCAATGAAAAAACTTGATCTCGAAACTATCCGAAAAGCCGGCGAGTAAAGCTGGTTGCGGGCTCTAACACTATCTAATTCTTGGGGCATCTTTCCGATTTATTTCCCCGCAAAATCGAACAAACCGAATTGGTTGCGGTGTTAGTGCACGGTATTCTTTTTGATATACTCGAGATATGGGAATTATCTTCGGGTTACTTGCAGCATTGGGGCAGGCATTCGGCTATGTGAGTATCAAAAAGAGTTTTAAAGAGCTGAACCCGTCCATTGCTTTCTTTTTTGACGCCTGTTTTGGATTGTTATTGTGGGTTCCGTTTGCATTGTTCACAGGTATTAACTTTAGTCAGCTACCGGTTGTCGTCGGATTTGCACTTATAAGTGCGCTATTGTCGGAAGCGTTTGTTTTTTATGCATTATCTAAAGGGTACTTAAGCATTAGTGGGACACTTTTTGCATCTTATCCGATCTTTACTATTTTCTTTTCCTACATTCTTAACGGCGAAAGGCTACTTCCTCTTCATTGGCTATTTGTAGGTTTAACCATTCTTGGAGTAATAATCGTATCTTTACCAAAAAGGTTTAAAAAAGAAGAGCTCAAAGAAAAGTTGTATGTTGTATGGCCGTTAGCTGCTGCCATAACAGTCGGGTTGTCGGACACGTTGTCTAAGGGAATAATTGATAAAACATCAGCTGAAACTTTCCTGTTTGCTCTGGCTTTTGCACAGCTGCCGGTTGCCATTGGATACTTATTGATTAGCAGGCAATCTCTCGGACAATTTGAGCTGGCGCTAAGAGAATTTTCTAAATACAAGTTTGCCATTTTAGGTTCCTTTTTAAATATTGTGGCGGTATTGTTTTTATGGTTGGCCTTTTCGAGTACGTTTGCCTCAATTGCATCACCCCTTACAGCCGCTTATCCGGCCCTGTTGGTGATACTTTCAATGATCTTTTTAAAGGAAAAACCAAGCAAAAAAGAGTTGATAGGTTTGATAACTGCAATTATCGGCATTGTTGGAATAAGCATGTATTATTAAGTGTTCAACGCAGGATTTGTCCGCAGCATTGGGGCATGGATAATTATTCTATGGAAGAAAAAACGATAGAGAATATTCAAATAGGTGACCCGGAGCAAGAAACCACTCTGGAAGAAAGAGTGGACAAACTCACAGGAGATTTTTTTGGTCGTGGAAAGAAAGCTGAATTACACAAAGGCGATCCTGATTATTGGAAAACATACGGCAGTTCCATTGAAGACTACGATAAGTCGTTTAGAGCAGTACTTGAAGGTGGCCACATTGTCGATTTGGTTAGAGATAGCAACGAGCCGGTTGTCGTTGACCTAATGTCATCTACCGAGGCAATCGCTAGCTTGTTCGGTCAATTGAGTCAGTCTAATAAATTAGGAATAGCAGTATCATCAGAAGACGACAGACTCCCGGATAAAAAAAGGCGTGACGATCAGATGGGTATTAAACATGTGCCTGGCGACTTAAGTCAACCGGCTTCTTGGAAGACGCTAAAAGAAACTCTTGGTGGGAGAAAAGCGAACTTAATATTAGAACGGGGGGGAATGGGAGTGCAATCCCTGCCTTTTAATGAGAATTTTTACGGCTATGTTTTTAACAGATTGTGGGAAATTGTTTCTGAAGACGGGGGCACAATTCTTATTCAAGGCTCAACTACCCATGCGCTAGAACAGACAGGTATAAGAGTGAAAGAATGGGTTGATTTGTTGAAGTCAAACGGCGTAGACGTGGTGCTTGACGTTGGGGAAGACGACTTTGGTTTTGACTATACCACATTAAAGATAGTAAAAACTCCGGAATCGCCTAAGAAACTGCCGCTTTTAAGATAGTTTTAACTGTGTCAGCAATACCATACCAACCCTCCACTCAATTTCGGAACACAAAGACTCTGATATAATCCTGGTATGGATCGCATTGATTTAGATTCTGTCGACCTGGCTCACCAATGGAGATCTGCCAATAAGAAGGAGACAATTGCCCCCAATTTGGAGCAAAACGCACCTAGCGAGTATTACGATATGGTTGCTTGTTTAAAGCGTGGAGAAAAATGGGTTGGTCCGGCGAAAGCGGTGCGTGGTTTTCATTTTTCGCCAAAGGTTTTAAATGAAGTTGTTCCTAATGGTGGGGAATTGTTCTTTTTTCCTGAAAGACCAACGATATATCAATCAAAGCAGATTGCTGAACTATCCCAATCAGCTCCTGGTTGGAATAGAAGAGGAAATATGAGGAATCGGGACTTGGGTACTCCTGAAGTCGTTTTTTGTTGTGCTATTGCACCGGACGATAAAGACCTAGATGTTCAGGTAACCGTAGAACCTAATGCGGACTACTTTGGTTTGATGGGTTTGAGAGTTGTCGTTGACGGTTCTATAAAGTGGCAGATTGTAGATAGAAAAATTGTTCTACCGGCTGCAGCCTAAGTGGGGTGAGGACGAACTCTTGATATAATATCGAGATGAGAAGAATAAATGTTTCAAACGGTGTGGTTCACAATGTGCCGGCTGACTTACGGAATGCTTTGGTTGTCGACCGGAAAGCTGTTGTAATTTGGGATGGACTTACACCACTTGCCCGTAATGAGTGGATTTGCTGGGTTATATCAGTTAAGAAAGAGGAGACAAGGAACGAGCATGTTAAAAGAACAATTAGTGAACTCAAAACTGGGAAGCGCAGGCCATGCTGTTGGTTGGGTTGCATTCACCGTACAGATAAACGCCTAAGCCCATCGGTCCGGGGGATACTTAACAAAAAGGCGGTGTAATATAATTATTACATGTCTAAGAATCCTATTATTAATGCATTTGGTGCTTCTGGATATATACTAAAAGTATAAATAAATATGGAAATTTCAATCTACCTCGCAAGATTTTGGGGAAGCCTTTTTATTATTTTGGGTCTGATGTCTGTTGGCGCAAAACTGTTGGGCAGGATTATAAAATACACAGAAGACAAAACCATTACTGTCTCCACCGGGTACATTACATTTCTTCTAGGATTGATGACTGTAACCCTGCACAATATTTGGGTTGCCGATTGGAGGGTGGCTATTACCATTTTGGGTTGGACAACATTGTTAAAAGGAATTGAAAAAATTGCACTACCCGGCCGCGTCAACAAAAAAACGCAAATGTTCAAAGGAGGACAGGTGTTTTGGGGGTTTGTAATCTTCCTTATTGGTGTGTTTTACTTTTGTATAAGTTTGAGCCTCCAAACTATCCCTGAAACCTATGCGCCAGGAGTAGGCCCCATGACAGCCGGGTGTGGTACGTTGTATTATTAGGACATGTCGTTTGAAGAAGTTGCAAATCCTGATGTTTTGGAAAAGAAATTTGTTAATTTTGGAAAACAATTTGATCAAATAAAACCGTTACTTACCGAGGCGGAACCAGTTGGCTGTATTTATCTTCAGAACTCGAAACATATAACTACTCCATATCAGGTTGAAAAGAACGAGCTCGGATTTAAGTTTGTTCCCATTCCTTACGTTCACGGGGTCGGAGACGCAAATGGTGTCGACTCCTTTCAAAATTTTTTATCTATTATGACTGAAGGGTTTCAGATTAGAGGTGGAGCATGGAATGTAAAGATATATCCTGCCGGTACAAAGGAAGTTGATTATACAAGAACCTATGCCAGTCCCTCTAAAACCAAAGCAGGAGATCGTTATTTCGTTCAACTTCAGGAGAATCATCCGTTTTTTGAGTTCATGACCATCTCAACACCCAGACCTCATTTATTGCGAAGTCCGGGTATGGAGGTGGTGACTAAAACACCTAAAGATAAATTGCGGGGGGTGATACTCATTGATGATTTACATGGATCCGTAGACGAAAAGATTGGGGAGTATAAACAAGTTATGAATAAATTAAAAATACAATCCGCCAATTATACTTTCATTCGACAATCATAAAAGTTGAATTTCTAACATTTTGTTTTTTCTTCCAAAGGGGGAGCTCTTACATAAACATGCAGCATTCCCAGCGGGTAATAATTGAAAGCTTCATGTCAATGTAATAATATCAATTAGAGTGCGATGAACAAACGGCTTCTTATGGACACGGTTGGTTGGGGATTTATTCTTTGGCTGATTGGGTATGTCTTGGGTATAGTCCTCTTCGTGTTTGTCCCTTCGGCTCTTCTTGGTTGGGTGATAATGCCGATCGGAATTGTAATTACACTCTGGGTTTTATTGAAAAAAATTAAATCTCGTTCGCTTCGTTACTATTTGTTGCTTGGGGTTATATGGACACTTATTGCTATATTTTTTGATTACATTTTTCTTGTGAAGTTATTTAAACCCTCCGACGGGTATTATAAATTGGATGTTTATTTGTATTATATTTTAACTTTCCTGTTGCCCTTGGCTGTTGGCCGGCGAATTAAAACACAATGACAAAATTATGGCATATATCCGCATGAAAGAGAGGAACCTCTTTACATCACCGAAAAATGTAATAGGGCCTAAGCATGTTGCGGTAGAAAACCAGCGGGGGGATGAGGACTGCGCAGAGAGCGTTGTCTTGGCTTTATTTTTAACTTTTGGTATTCGTGCAGATTATGACAAGATCTACAGTGAATTAGGAACAACAAAAGACGGAACATCAGACACAGATAAAATCATTAAAGTTCTGAGGGGAAAGGGGCTTAGTGTCAGGGAGCATCCAAAGGCAGATATTCCGGCAATTAAACGTGTGCTTCAAAGAAAACATTTCTGTTTGGTTGAATATCAGGCGCCCGACACTGATTACCGCCCGGAATTTTTGAAAGAGAAAGAAAGCGAGTGGAGAGCGGGTAAAAGTGAAAAGCACGGTCACTATTCGATTGTTTTTGGGTTTAGTGAAGATGACTACAACGAAAAGTTTTTATTGATGGATCCTCTAATTGGGTTTCGCGAGACGAAGTATGGTAAGGGGATAAGACCGATTCCAGTCGGGATATTTGAGAAAAGATGGACAACGGGTAAACGAAAAAACTTCGGGTGGATGTTGGAAGTTACAAAAAAATGATGGGTTTTTCAAAATCGCAAAAAACCCCGTCACACAGACGAGGTTTTTTGGTCTTTTGGACGTAGTTACTTTGCCCTTGCTTTGACAGCAATTCTTTTTGGTTTTGCTTCTTGGGCGATTGGGGCTTTGACGGTGACCACACCATCACTTACCTCTGCTGAAATTTTATTGCCTTCAACGGCTCTGGGGAGTGTTGTGGTGTAATCAAAGTAGCTCGCTCTTTGCTGTCTGTAAACTACTTTCTTTTTATCCTTCTCTTCCTTAGTTTCTTCAGATTTGGCGGATATTCTAAGAACACCGTCTTCAAAAGTTACTTCGACTTTATCTGATGGAATTCCCGGAACAGCGGCCTTAACCACGACGTCTGAATCTGTTTCGTAAACATCCAAGCCGTCATTTGTTTTAATGGTCGGCCAGCTTTCGTCGTCATCAAAGGTAGAAAAAAATCTATCGTTGATGAATGGAGAAAAAGGATTAAATTTTACTATTTGCATAATATATTCACCTCCCTTCTGTGTATATTAGCAGTCTAGTATATCGAGTGCTAATTTGTCAAGAGCTGTTTAGGGCTCGCAGATCCCGTCAGAATTTGGCACGAAACGTAGACGAATAGTTTTGAAAAGTGAGTGCGAAATTCCCAGTGGGGTCAAGTACTTTGTTAATCTTGACAGCTGGGGTGAATCGCCGTAGGATGTAGGCCAAAGACATGGAAGAAGAGAATAATAAGAAATTCGGCAAGAAATACCTTTGGCTGTTACTGCTATTGTTGGCTCTACTCGTAATTGGGATATTTTGGTTTATGAATAATAAAAGGGGTTCTGCCGGGAATAAATCTGCGCAGGGAAAGACCTCAACGCCCACAGTTTCTAAAAACAATCAATTTGAGGGTCAGGAAACGCGGGAAATCACTCTCAATTTCAGGGATACATATCTGGTTTTAACAGGGTATCCGTATATAGACAAAGATTATAGACCAAGGCTTTATAACCTAATTTATATAGATACCATATTTGAGTCGGATGACATGGTAAATCTTACCGACCCATCCGGAAAGTGGAAGGATGCTTATGAATTTTCGAGAACGGAATCCAAAATTTATATTCCATTAGGGCGCACTTCCGGAAATTCTCCAATTTGGCAAACAATGGAAATAATAAGTAAAGATAAGGCGCAAGTTCAGCTGGGAAGTTGCATAGAAGCACCAATCAACCTGACGGGTGATTTGAAGGCCTTTTCCTATACTTGCGATGGAACCGTTTCCTGTTTTGTTCCGGTAAGTGAGAACACCGGCGTGTTGTATCGCGAATTTTCCGGAGATAATACGGTTAAAGCCGACACATGCGAGGTTTTAAAAAACAACTATATATTTTCAATGAAACTTAAGTCTTCTCTGTAAAACCTCAGAAGCGAATTATTTTTTAATGGAGGCCGACTTTTTAACAGTTTTTTTAGCCTTTGGAGCTTTTACAACTTTTTCTTCCTTTGCCTCGCTGGAGTTTTCAACGGAGGCGGGTTTTACTTCTTCTTTAACCTCGGTCTTGATAACCGGTTCCGAAACAACTTGAGTTGCTGTTTTAGGTTGCAAAAGACTCAAGATTTTGTCCAGTTTGACGTTTATTGCATCAAGTGTGGCCTTGTTTTGGTCAAAAGCGGGAGCTGAGGGGCGTCTCGTGTCTCCGCCTTGGCTTCTGTTGCCCATTTTTTCAAAACAATCACTACAGTACACAGGTTTGCCATTTGTGGGTCTAAATGGAACTTCACATTCTTTACCGCAGTTACTACAAGTAGTCTTAAACATGGGTCTATCTCCACGATTTCCACCTCTATCGAAGCTTCGGGGGCCGCCAAAAGAAGATCTTCCGCCACGGAAACCGCCACGGAACCCTCCGCCTTGCCTATCGTCTCTGTTAAAGCTTCCCATAGTGTCCATTATACCATAGATCTCCCTTTAATGTTGGGACGATAATGTTGTACAGTAAATATATGAAAAGGATCACGCTCTAATAAAGAGCGTTCACACATATGATGATTAAATTTTTAGGGGCGGCGGGGACAGTGACAGGGTCTTCGTATGTGCTAACCTCAGGCTCGGGGCAGTCAATTCTAATTGATTTGGGCATGTTCCAGGGGCCCGAAGCGGAGGATAAGTTGAATTATGAGCCGTATGATTACGATCCAAGTAATCTGACAGGGGCAATTTTGACCCATGCCCATTTAGACCATTGTGGCAGATTGCCAATTCTCTCGTCCAAAGGTTACAGCGGGGATATTTGGATGACTGCGCCCACCCGTGATTTGACGGAGATTTCATTACTCGACAGCGCCAAAATCGCAAAGCAGGACGGCAAGCCGTTTTTGTACAACAAAGAGGGAGCAGAAAAGACAATTGGACAGTTCAAAACCACAGAATATCGCAAGCCTGTAACAATTGGTGATTTTACAGTCACATTTCGGGATGCTGGACATATTTTAGGTTCGGCGAGTGTGGAAATCATAGATAAAAATCCAAATTCCGGAATCAGGAAAATTGTTTTTAGCGGGGATCTGGGAAACACCCCCGAAGATCTTTTGATGGAAACCGAACTAATTAATGAGGCGGATGCGGTTGTTATGGAATCAACTTACGGCGATAAACTTCATCCAAAAAGTGATCCGAGCTATGACATCAGAAAGGAAATAAACGCAATTGAAATTTCGGGGGGGGCTCTTCTTATACCTTCATTTTCTCTGGACAGGACTCAGGAAATATTGCATATGATTATGCATCTTAAAAAAGACAGAAAAGTTTTAGCAGAAACACCGGTTTACATGGACGGCCCCATGGCGCAAAAAGCGACAGCGGTTTACAACAAATATTCACCAATATTTAACTCGCATATCCAGAGTGAATTTAAAAACGGAAATCCATTTGACTTCCCAGGTCTTACCGTTATTCCCGGATGGGAAGAAAGCCAGGCTTTGCATAGTCAAAACGGGCCCAAAGTGATTGTGGCGGGTAGCGGGATGATGGTAGGGGGGAGAATTGTGGGACACGCGGCATTTTATTTGCCGATAGCATCAACCAGATTATTTATTGTCGGGTATCAAGGGGTGGAAACATTGGGAAGGTCGCTCCAGGAAGGGGATAAGCAAGTTGTAATTAATGGAATTAAAACTACGGTTAACGCCACAGTTGGCAGTACCCGGTCAATGAGTTCGCACGCAGATCAAGGACAGCTCATGAGCTGGCTTAAACATATTAAAGATGTAAAGAAAGTTTTTATAACTCACGGTGAGGATATTTCAAGAACCGCGCTTTCCAAAAAAATAACAGCAGATTTGGGAATAAAAGATATTGGTCTTCCCATTTTAAATCAGGAAATTGAATTTTGATATCTTCTTGTTAACTTATTTTTTGGTGTTATTATCGTGGGTGCAATGGAATTCGAACGCGCAGGAAGGGTACATGTTGATCTTTCTCCAAAAAATCCTTTTGGTTTGACTTTTCCGGCACCCGATAAAAACAGAAGTCTTTATATTGAAGAACCTAAAAATTTTGGAGTTGGGACTTCACAATCTTCCCAAGACCTAACGCGTACGGTGATGCTTGCGCATTTGGTAATTCGCCATTTTCCGGCAGTTATTGAAACAAACTTTAAAGTAGACCATACGATATTTTTAAACGAAGTTTATAAACATTATGGATTTTCTCCACCTAAAATTGTTAAAAGCAAAGATCAGGTTGAACCGATTTTTATGGAATCAAAAGAGGATAAAACGGAAAAAATCTTGTATGCAAATGCACATTCCGGGGGGTTGGACTCGGTATATAGAGCTGCACTTCTTTTATCGCAAAATAAAAAAGTATTGATTGCCCATCTTAGGAATCTAAATCCCAAAGGAAACTACAGAGAAGCTGTAGCTAGTCGCGAGCAGGCTCAAAGTTTTGGTTTGCCGTACGAGGAAATTAGGTTGAGAAATGGAACTGACAATACAGGTTTTTCTGCAATGAGGACCCGCGACATGTTTTTGGCACTTGCCGTTGCTATGGCCTCTGCACCTTATGGGTCAACCAAGGTTTTTATTGAAGGAGATATGCAGGTTGGTCCAAAATCCCATTTTAGTGAGTACAAACCAGCGTGGGAATTTTTCAATAAACTGATGAAAGATTCCGGTTTAAATTCGCAAGCGGAAGGAATAGATGCACACGACATTGAAACAATTGGCGAGGTTATAAAGTTGGAAAAAAATCTTGGTATAGATATTATTCCTTTGGTTCAAAATTGCTTTACCGCTCCTTACCAAATGGGGAATAATAGAGGAAAGTGGGAAAGGGAGACACCCGCCATCTTTGAAAACAGTTCGGATCATTGGTGTGGAAGTTGTATAAAGTGTAGAAGAATGACGTTAGGAAGAATTTATTACCACGATCCACGTTTTGCGAAAGTTCCAAAAAGAGAAATTAAATATTTTGTTAACGATACTTATAAATGGTTGGAAGAATACCCAAATAATAGTGATTTAATTTCGGAAAGTTTTTTGCGGCACCTCGGGAACCTAGGAACCAACTCATTTTAGTTCTTCCAAAAGCATAATTCCTTGCGACTTAACTTTGTAGCCATTGGCCAGAAAGGGTTTATAGACTGCCGCGAAAAAGATTCTTGTTTCAAACGGATCTTTTTGTCTTTCCAGGCAATATTTTTGTGTTTTTCTGGCTGAGGCAAGACTTGCCCCGGAAAATATACCACCCTCGTCCACATCATCTCCAATTATTTGATCATCCGGCATAATATTCCACTCGCCAATTTTGTAAGTATAAATTGTCGGATTTCTTCTAAGTCCGAGAGATTGATTTTTCTGGGTTACCACTTTATAGCCCAGAGGAAACCACATTTTTTCAATTTTTACCCATCCGGGTGGGGTATATTTAAAGTCCCCGATTGAATATTCAAATCTGTCCTTTTTTGAAGTTTTAATAATTTCGTAATTAAAATTTCCCGAATGAGTCAATCTTTCCACGCGAGCATGATACCAAATTTCTTTGAAATGGCAAATAATTTGCCTAAGTTTGTATAATGGAAGGGTGTCCAAAGAACGTAACACACACGATATCTCAAGAAGCGAGGGGGAGGGCTTTGGTCTGCAGGAAATGGATGCGGGGCATTTTCTTCATTTGCTTTTAGGAAGAGTAGAAAGGATGTTTTTGGGAAGTGCTAATTTGGAACATCTCGAAGATGCAGTTGGCCGGGTCGTTGCAGATATGACCAAAGAGGAAAGACTTAGATTTGATAGCATTTTTCGGACTGAGAACCTAAATCTTACTTTAGATACCCACTTAAAACATTTTTTAGGCGACGAGAAATGGGAAGAACTGGAAACGTTGGAGCGAAACAGGATATTAGAGTACGATCAGTATAGAAGTGAAGGCACGGGTTAGGGTTTAGCTTACTTCAAACCAATCGATTGGAGTTTGTTCGTCGGGCTCACCGTTATAATTAACAGTTATCTCTTCGTCTTTTTTGATATCTTTTATTGCACGATAAATCATGCTTTGGGTTTTGAAGTTCTGTTTCCAGTCAGCGTTGGGTGAATAGGAGTGGTTGTAGATTGACCCATAGCCAAAAGCTAAAGCCGCCCCTCGGGTACTGCGCCAGGGGTAAATATAATGACTAAGAGGGGTTTTTTCTAAATTTTTGCGATCAGTTGGAGAAAAAACTAAAACAGGAGCGCTTTCTACAATTTCACCTTCTTTGATGTTCCTGGCCGCAAAAACCCCAAGCCCTTTCTTGGTGGTTCTTTTGATATAAACGTTTTCTGCCATATGTTGAATTATATCAGAAGAATCAACCCACGGAGCCACTCATCTGAAGCTCTAACAAGCGATTCATCTCAACCGCATATTCCATTGGCAGTTCCTTAACCAGGGGTTCTATAAATCCCCTCACCACCATGCCGGTCGCTTCGTCTTTGGAGATACCCCGGCTTGTTAGATAAAAGAGTTTTTCATCATCAACTTTAGAAACAGACGCTTCATGCCCGATTGTTGTATCGTCCTCATCTATTTCGACTGTGGGGTAAGTATCACTTCTTGACTGTGGATCCATAATAAGCGCGTCGCAAACAACGCTGGATTTAGATCCGCTGGCTCCGTCGACAACCTTAACAAGTCCACGGTAGGAAGATCGACCGCCACCCATACTAATTGATTTTGATGTAATCTTACTTGTTGTGTTGGGGGCAAAATGATACATTTTGCTACCGGCATCAAGTACTTGTCCCGGTCCGGCAAAGGCCATTGAAAGCATTTCGCCATGAGCCCCAGGTTCCATCAGGTAACAAGATGGATATTTCATTGTTAATTTTGATCCGAGATTTGCGTCAACCCACTCATGACTCGCGTTTCCGTAAACTTTGGCCCGTTGGGTAACTAGGTTATAAACATTTGTAGACCAGTTTTGGATTGTTGTATAACGTGAGCGGGCGCCTTTTTTAACAACGATCTCGATGACGCCGCTATGGAACGAATCAGTGGAATAGGTTGGGGCGGTGCATCCTTCCACATAGTGAACCGATGCTCCTTCGTCAACTATAATTAAACTGCGTTCGAATTGTCCCAGATTTGCAGTATTAAGTCGAAAATATGCTTGGAGCGGCAAATCTACTTTCACTCCCTTTGGAACATATACAAAAGATCCACCCGACCAGACCGCACTATTGAGGGCTGCGAATTTGTTATCTTCGATGGGTATAACCGAGCCGAAGTATTCGCGGAAGAGATCGGGGTGTTTCTTTAAACCGTCTTCAATCGAAAGGAAAACTACCCCGAGTTTTTCAAGATGTTCCTGAATGGAGTGGTATACCATCTCACTTTCATATTGAGCTCCTACTCCTGCAAGAAATTTCTGCTCTGCTTCAGGTACACCAAGTTTGTTAAAGGTTTTTTTGATGTCGTTGGGAATGTCGTCCCATGATTTTTCGCTTTTTTCCGTAGGTTTTACATAGAAAAACATTTCGTTGAGGTTAAGTCCAGAAAGGTCTGGTCCCCATGTTGGCATTGGCCGTGATTGGAAATGAGTGAGTGCTTTAAGGCGAAAATCGAGCATCCATTTGGGCTCGCCTTTCATTTTGGAGATGTTTTCTACTACTTCTTGGGATAGCCCTCGGCCAGATTTAAATACATTATGTTCGGGATCATGAAAGCCATATTTTTCAGCATAGTTCTCTTTTACTTTTTGTGGTTGTTCCTTCATTCAGCAACTCCAAGGTCAAACCTTGTTCCCTTAAAGTCTCTAAACCCGTCAGAAAAAATTATATTCCATGCCCCAGCTTCAGGAACTGCCACTTTTCCGTATCCGCTTTCAACGTCAATCACAAAACGCGCAGTTGCGGCTACTCCTGAAAGCCTTGGACGCATTTTTTGCCAAAGGGAAATTGCATCTTGAATTGGAACAGTGAAATGCTTGGCCCAAGAGACAGCATCATTTTGAAAGACATAATAGGGGATAAACCCCTCCTCAGCCCACTTGGTAAAGAGGTTATATAAAACTTCCACATTATCATTTACTCCCTTTAGAAGTACGGTTTGGCTCATGACAACTCCGTTACAGTCTTTTCTAAGCCTTTGTAAAACCGAAAGGGCTTCTGGGGTTAATTCGAGGATATGATTAGCATGAATCATAAAGCGAGGGTTTCTTAACTTTTTGAGTGCTTCAAAATGTGCTTCCTTAATAAGAAGTGGGTTGTGGATTGGGACCCGTGTTCCAATTCTTACGATACTAAGTTTCCCTTCTCTTTGCATTTCTCCGAGTTTTTCGGTTACATAGCTTAGAACTTCAGGCCTAACAGTAAGGGGGTCTCCACCTGAAAGAATAACTTCATTTAAACCATACTCATTTCGGATAAATTCGAGAGATTGATCGATTTGCTCTTTGGAAAGATGTGGCGTGTGCGACAACGTCCCGGAAAGTTCGCCCTGTTGATTTGCAGGGATTCCAACCTCTCTTCCTCGTGTGCAGTATCTACAATAGGCTGCGCAGTTGCGGGTTATTGTAAACAAAGCCCTTCCAGCATAAGAGTGACCTTCAGAATCTTTTCCTGCCCGATATTTATAAACAAGCCCTGGAGATACTTCGTTGAAATCCTCAAGCAGTGGGTCACTTTCTTTGTAATCGTATTGGGAAAGTTCCAGAGTGGGTCTGGCTACAAATTGAAGCCCGATCGGACCTTCCGGACCACCTGTCTCAGAAATTAATTTTACTAAATAAGGTGGAAGGACTTCTGGCAGACCACCGTGGGGGAGCATAACCCCTGTTCCCCTGGCTTTGAGATTTTCAACCATTAACTATTAATACAACATTTTCTTGAAGCAGTCCAATTTTCAGGGGTTAATTGTACCGATAGCTCCGGCGATGGCTGACCCTATTCCGGGTGCAATCCAAAGCATTGGTAAATCCGCATCCATCATGTTGTTTTTAATCATATACTGCCATCTGTTTAGGGTCGTGGCACTACTCCCATTTGATTGTCTGGCTTTATCCATTAGAAAAGGAAGTTCGGGAGTATCTAAAAATCGATGTTCACTTCTACGTAAAAGTTTGGCTATGCGGTCTACGACCGGTTTACTAGCCGAGTGCATAATAATATTTTTTCCGTTTAGTTTTCTTAAAATGTCCGTGTCACCATGTTCTAAAATAAGATCGGTAATAACTGAGGCTGTTTGGTCTCCAAAGAAAAAACCTGTGGCCATACCATCCATTGAAAGCGACGCTCCCTGTCCGGGGGATTCAATTTTAAGATAGGCTCCACTTTCTGAGTATCGGAAGATGGACTCACCACCTTCTCCAAATCGGTAATGTGAAGGTGTGGATGCAGGGTTTGAAGGCATCTGACCAAAATCGTAGAGAGTATTAAGTTTTATTACACCGTGGTCAGGCTGGATTAATATTTGTTTGACATCCAGGTGAAATCGATTCGGAGTAAAAGCAATTAGGGTGTTTGCATCTCCG
This sequence comes from Candidatus Woesebacteria bacterium, assembly GCA_016432365.1. Taxonomy (GTDB): domain Bacteria; phylum Patescibacteriota; class Microgenomatia; order UBA8517; family UBA8517; genus GWB1-39-10. The sequence goes on along the minus strand of CP066686.1, from coordinate 125,891 downwards.
AATATGGCAGGTATAGAAATTGATTTGGGGGAGTGAAAATGGGACTTGTCTATGACATAACTTAGTGGTTCAAGTGCGGCGATCACAATACGCGTGTTTTTAAGAGCCGGATCTGATAGGCAGTCGATAAAGGCTCCAACTGCCCCGGCACAGGCGTATCGGTAAGATTTTGAAACAACGTGGTCAGGGTTTAATCCGGCCAGGGCTAAAATTTCTTTATTGATAGAATTTGGGAGAAACGCGGACGTGTCTATAAAAACGTCTATTCCGTCTGTCCACCCATGACTTTTCATAATTTCTGTAAGAAGTTTGGCCCCGTTTTCAATGCTGCCTTTGATTGCCAAATCTGTGTTTGGTTCCTCTTCAGGGGGATTACTCGAGAAACGGTTGGTGAAACCGGTTGCTGTAATTGCATGCCTGGCATTTTCCATCTCTTTAACAGGCAAGCCCAGATCAAGCGCTAGGGCTAAAAGTTCTTCGTTATTTACAGGTTTTCCAAAAGGGGCACTCACTATTGTTAGAGCCTCTCCGTATTTGGTCGACTCATGGTTTTCGCTTTGATAGGCAAGGCGCTCGGGCATTTAAATATTTTAACCTAAATGAGCAAAAAAGGCATTTTTAATCTGGCCCATAATATTGACTCCTACAGGAGGGTTGTGGTAGAATCGCTCTTCGTTATCTTGTTCGTTAACATCATCCATATCTAAAAACTCCGAAGAAAGGAGGAGTAAATGACAGACCTCAGAATTAACCCAACCTTTTTTGGAATCAACGTTTTGGATACGCCCAGCCAGATTAACAAGGCGCTTTCCGGCAAAGTTACGAACTTTCTGGAAATCGACCTGGAAACGATTAAGGGAGTTTTCGCTTTCCAGCCTGTCTTACAGGTTGAACTTAGCCCTCTTCCCCAATCGGTAGTTTTTTTGGGCATAAAATTTACCACACTTAAGGACGGTCGGCAGATTCACACTTCAAGACTCGCAAAGAGAGCTGACAGTAAACTGCTTTTCACCGCCAAAGATGTAGCAGATTTAACCCAATATTCTCGCGGTGACGATATGGCCGGACTTTGGACAGTGGAAGCATCAGCCGTTCTTTTTGGCAAAAAAGTTTTAGGAGTAGTAAAGAAATCTACCATTTCGGATTTTTTGGGGAGTTCCAAGTATTTCAAACTAACATCCTTCGAACTCACAATAGTTCCGACAGTAGGATCAATTGTTGGCAATCTTAACCCCGATGGGACTTTAAGAGCCAACGCCAGAATTCAACGGACGGCGGATGTTACAGTATCAATGAACGATATCTAAAAAAGCGAGGAGAATATGACAACCAACTGGTTTACAGATTTTCCAGGATCTTGGGATCCTAAAAAAGCGCGGGCCAACTTTACCAAAGGCGACCCCCTTTATTCCTATGCAGCCGTGATCAAGTCGATAAGGGATTGGTTTTATTTAAAAAAAACCAAGGTTGTAGGGGAAGAGAACGGAACCGGTGTTCCCAGAATTTACAAGGACGCAGGTTTACAGGTTTATGTTGACCAATTCAAATGGGGAGATTTTGTCCAAGTTGATGGTGAACCGCAGCCGCTGTTGCAGTTCAAAATGCGGGTTTTCAGGGACAGACCCCAACTTAGGCGCCAACCTCGCCCGCCCGAACTTCTTATCGACAAATGGGTCGAGATCAGATTTGACCCTAGGTGGCCGTATAAGCCGCCACACGTTCGGATAGACGACCCACGTTACAAACGCTTTGACGGCGATATGCATTCAAACCACATGTATGAAAACGGGTGGGTATGCTTTTTTGCCGATTCGGACGACTGGGTCAAGGGCCGCGATACCATAATCAGTTTCATGCAGGCCTTTTTCGATTGGGCTGTATGGCACTACGATAAGCACGGCTGGTAAGGAGGAAAAATGGAAATTACAGCCAAACGGCCGCGAATTTTAGTGACCAAAGGTGCTGCTATCGCCATGGTAAACGAGGTTTTAGCCAATCCTGCGATTGAAACGGGTTTCGGTTTATGGGGTGTGATAATGGACGATCACCAGTCGGTGATTGTTACTCATATTATCCAACCGATCCCTGAAGATATTGAAAAAGGATACGCCAAACTTGCATTTGGTGGTGACGGTCAGAAAGAGGCGCTTATATGGTTAACCGCCAACGAGGGTCTTTTTCGAAAAAAACTCGGTTCAAAACCAGGTGGAAAGTGTGCGTATCTTTATAAAGGGCACAGCCACCACACTTTGAATTTCAACCAATACAGCGGAACTGATATACAATCCATCAAGGATGCAATCAACGTAGACGGGTTGGAAGTTGCTGTAGGACCTCTCGTTTTAATTCTAAACCCGGGAGACTGGAAATTTAAGGCTACCTCCGGTTATGTCGATGTAAATGAGTTCACCAGGGTTCGGATCGTGTTTTATTATTACTCAAAAGCCATGGCGGCTATGGGTATCACCGAACCCATTACAGTCACCCCGACCATCATTGAAGCCAAGTCTGCGCCAATGTTGCCTCCTTTGGGATGGCAATTTACAAATGACGCTGACTATTTTGAGCAGTTAAGGCACATCACTAACTATGGCGCCGAAGTTGAAGTCTCATATCGCGATGTTCGCGATGGTCCGCCACAGGAGATAGTTTTTAAAGTCACAAAAGAAAAAGTCTGGCGTGGAACTTTGTACATTGTTACACCCTGGAACTATCCCGAGGCGGCACCAAAGTTTAGCGTAGACGCCTTAGAAGGCAAATCAGCTACCGAGCAAGGTGACTATAATTCAAAAAGGCTGTTAGAAGGCCCTTTGTGGAGTCCCGGCGAGGATTTGATCGAGGCCATATTCAAACTTGAAGCAAGAGGTGAGTTATGAACGGACCGGCACGATTTCCGAATGTCTATGACTTGAGTAAAGTCAAAGCTTCGAAGCTGGTTTTTTGGGGCGCGGGAAGTGTCGGCAGTTGGGCGATGTCAAAACTTGCCTACCCGTGGTGGCGACAAATCGTAATTGCTGACCCTAAAAACCTGAAAGTCGAGAACATCGAGAGACACTGGTTGGACGAATCGTGGATCGGTAAGCCCAAAGCAATCGGCTGTCGGGAAACCCTTATCGAGCACGGCGTACCGGGTGAGAAAGTTATTGCCCACGTTGGTGATGCCGAAGCGATCTTTGAGGAACACACCGACGCAGCCGCTGCAATTGTCTCTGTAGATGACGAGGACGTTAAATACAGGATCAGCGCCTGGTGCGAGAAGCATAATATTCCGATGATTGTCGGCTCTGTATATGCTCAAGGGAAAGGCGGCCAGGTTGTTACTTTGCCACATCCCGATAAAGTATGTTTTGTCTGCGCACAAGGAGCGTTGGGAAACTTGGAGTATTCCGGTCATCCGGCCGATCAAAACTACGGGTTTGATCCGACTCAGTTTCGTAGTCCTGAAGGAGCCCCGCAGGCTGTTCCGTCTTTGGGCGCCCCGGTTGGTATAATTGCCGACTGGATGGCAATGAGCGTCATGGACGTGGTAGCCACGACCAAGAAAATCGACCCTACAGTTTTGATGATCGCTTTCCAGGACTGGGTTGAAGTTCGAAGGCTCCGCCAGGGGGATATCATGAGAGAACTTTCCGAATACATTGCCCTGCAGTCGAAGCTTTCGATGCAGAGGACAATGATGTTTGGTCCGGAAGAAAATGGGCGGTTTCCGCTCCTCATCCGGAATTCTACCTTTCCTCTAGCGCTTGAAAGGTGGAGCGAATGCACTGCGCATACGCATGATGTTACAAGCGCATCCAACATCTGATTCACAAGGAGAAAAAAATGAACACACGCATGCCTGGTAATTTGACCGGTGGCCCTGCTGCCACATGGGAAGCCCTGTTCGCCAAGGCCGACGAAAACGGTGTCGTCAATTGGACGCCGAAGGATATGCCCGACATCACTGCTGAGAGCATTGATCTGTTGGCGGCCGTCACGGGATGCCAGTTCGAAGATCAGCCTGATGGCGGCAAAAAGGTCACTTTGACCTTCAAAGATGCCCCCACCGAGTCCGCTCCTGAGCCCGAGCCCGGCCAAGTTGCTGCTGCCGTCAAAAAGACGGAATTTGCGGCCACTGAAGAAGGCGAAGAGCGCAGCGAGTAATTTCGCACGATATGGATGATCCAGTTTAGTCTGGAGACTTAGCACGACAGGTGGTACTGTTACTGATTAATTTCAGAAAACAGTACCACCTTTTTTTTGGCAAAAACCCTCAACCCATAGTTGATTTTTCTTCTTTTATCCTATAAACTCCCTGGGTTACTAAAAGCTTGTGATTTTTATCACAAATCGCTCTTTGTCGTTTCAAACCAATACTTTTGGATTAAAAGGAGAAAACAATGACCCCAAAAAGTAAGGACGAAAAACCTGGCACGGCGGTGCCCGTTCAGGCTGTAGCCGAGCCAGTTTCCGCAACCGGACCGCAGGTTTTGGATGCAGAAGATCTGGTAAAAGCCTGGGTGGCGGACGTGCCCAATCTCAAAATGATCATGGGTAAGGTTCGTCTTGCAGCCATCCTGCTCACCAATAACAGATTGGGACTGGATGTTGATCTGGCGTTTACAATGATGCAAGCGTCGATCGACGGCGTGACCCCTTCCTCGGTGCAAAAAGCCATTGCTGATTGTTTGGTGGTTGTGGCTAACCAGGGAATGGAACTCGCGGACAGAATCTCGAAGCGCACCACGCGGGAGATGAATCCTGAGGCATTCGAGGAGCTTGACCGCATTGCAAAGGCCGAGTTTGACGAACAGGATCTCGCACAAGCGCCGGCGCAGAAGATTCAAGACCGTGTAGCCGGGCAGTTCGATTTCTTCAACGATCTGACAAAAAACCCGCCTGTTATCAGGGTTGTCGATTTGTGGAAGGAAGAGCAGTCCCGTCCGGTCGCGGAAACAGGAATTGCCTATTGGCGCGGCAAGCTCGGTTCGGCATTCCGCAAGATCGCTTACGCGGCTCCTGCCGAATCACCGGTTGTTCTGGATTGGGCGACCTTGCCTGTTCTCGACATGAAGTCTGAGGATGTTGTTCTTCTCTTGAAACAACTCACGTTCATGGAACAACTGGAGGCCAAGCTCGGCGATCCTGACGCGGTTCTAAAGCAGTTGGCAAACATGACCTGGAACGTGGAACGAATTCAGAACATGCTTTACGGCGCCAATGCGCTTGCCGCCAATCAGATTGGGAATTCCGCAACCATCAAGGGAGTTGCCCAGGCTGAGGTGGAGAAGTTTGCGGCGGAAGTTGCGAAGTATCAGTCGGTTCGCTCGACGCTGGCCGAGGCCGATGAGTATGCCCGGGGGTATAAAGGATAGTAAGTTACACTCTGTTGCCGGATAGGTTTATATAAACTACCCGGCAACAGGATTTACATTTAAATATTTTTAGAAAATAAATATGGCAAACATTGAAATTGAGACTAGGCAGCCTAATAGACAACTAAATTATGTTTTCGGTCTTGTCCAGGTAGCTGGAAGGGGAGGTCGTGGTCAAATTCTTCATTTTGGATGGGACGAAGCCGGGTATCCTACCGTGGTCACAAATAGGAGACTACTAACTTCAAATGCGGGGGAAATGGAAAGAGGGGTAGACCCGCAACCCTTGACTTTAACGACTGAGGAGCTTTCATTCACTCCGGTAGCTTTCGATTTTACTGAAATGTCGAGGCCTATAGACAATCGGGATAACGGTAATCAATTTAGTGAGGATGTGCTTTCGTTGGCTTGTGTAAATACCAGTGGAGAAATAGAGATTATTGAGGTTGAAGAACTCGATTTACTAAAGGCAATTCTTGAAAAGCAGATAAATTGGGGAAGCGGGGAGTCGGAGTCATACAGTTTGATAATTCCGCAATCGGAAAGTCAGAGGCTTAGCATAATTCTTTTTGATCCCGCAGGTAACCCTTCAAACGAACTGGCTTATAGGAGTTTTTTGCTAAAAGTTATTAATGCTCTTTCGGAAATAGATGAAAAACAAAACGTGGCTGATCAAAAGGGGTATTCTGATCTGGTAACTAATGCAATTGCGGACGCAGAGTTAAACAAAATTGGAGACAGCGCAGATGGCCGTGGAAAAATTGCCAATCCATCCGACAGGATTGCTTACTTAAATCTGGTTCAGTTGAGGTATCTTATTCAGAGATTTTACGATGAGGCCAGTGAAAGTTTTGCTAACGGAAGGCGAGAATAACCAAAAAAATTGCCGGTACGGTTGTTGCTGACTTTGTGTCAACGTTAACCGTACCGGCATAACTTACTTCAAATCTATCCTAGAACTTAGGAACCTGCAGCCAGGATTCTGATAATGATGAACCGGCTGTCGGACATCACACTTTGACTGCTTGTGCGTGGTCCAACTTCGGTAGACATCGTGACGCGAGTCATATCAAAACTCAGATTCACAAGCTCGTTCCAGGCCCAATTTGCTCGCCCTTTTGCGATTTTCAAACAGTAGTCGTCATCCGTGAGCTCGCCGCAATGAGCGTAGAGTGATCCAAAGATCGCTGGATCAGGGTTAGCGGCAGAACCGACGATCTCAATACGGACATCGGCCTCATTCATGACCTGAATCAATGTTTTGACACAGTCGACAAAGGCCACGTATTGAGGATTCGGTTGTTGCACACTTCCTTGAGGGATGGTGGTTGCGTTAGGGCCAAAAAATACATTTGGACATGCATATTCGGCAATAACACGAGTTGTCTCCGGTAGCAGTGCCGCCTCGGGCGGGAACGGTGAGAAGGTGTTGTCTAAGAAAGACATGCCTTTGGGCGCATACAGATTTTTGCGACCGGAAAGCGCTTGCAAGTAAGACGTATCAACCATTGTTTTAGGATCGAATGGTGTTTCCAGTTGTGCGCCGCCCCATTCCCAGACTTTGCGTTCAAGTTCAAGGTTATCCCACCACAGATCAGGACTTGAAAGATAAACAAGGTTGTGGTCAAACTTAGCCTGCGCAATTCCACCCAAGCCCCAGTACTGCATATCATCGTAGGCCGTACCGGAGGAGACACCAGTCCACCAGTTTGTAGAGTAGGTGGCACCGTCTGTTGGGCCAAGCCACCAACTGGTAGGTTCCGTCGGCGCCGTGAATTGCCACTGAGCAACAAGTTCTGCCGTACCTTCTGGGTCTGCAAGGAACATGTTGCGTACAGCAAAGAGGTCGGCCAAAGCTTCGATTACCAACGGTTTCTTGTTTTGGTCGGCTTGACGTGAAACCAAGATGACGTCATAAATCGTGTGCAGGTCAATGGTGCTTGTCAGTTTAAAAGATTTGCCATCGTTGGCACTTTGGCAGTCAGGTTCCCAACAAGCAACGGCATCGGCTTCGCCATTGTTGAAAGCAGCTACAGCTTCTGCCGCTGTATCGTAGTAAGCGAAGGTAATGTCGTTTTTGGTCATACCGGTGATTTTGGTGTAGCTCAGGGCGTAGTATTCGCTTACAGAGTTGAATACCACTGCTATAACGCAGGGCGATTGCATCATGGCGCCGCTCGTGTCGTATTTTGCACCAAGATCGTTAAAGATTTTGAGTGGGCGTCCGGCACAGCTTTGTGTGCGACCATTATTCGAAAGCCAAATTTGGTCAACACCATGGCTACGATCCCAAACGACAACACCTTTTCCGATGGTCGGGTATCTGGCCAGTACATCGCTGGTTGTAAGCAAGATGTCGATCTCGCCGTTGCGAAGCATCTCGATTTGTTCGGATTCGGAACCCTTAGTCAGTATCGCACCGTTTTCTTCTGCCTGGAATTCGAACGGAACAGGAACTGCCTGATAGTAGGGATTGTTCAGGCGCGCCATCAAGGGCACTTCGTAATATCCGACATAGTAAACAAATCCAATCGTGACTGGCGCTTTTGGTCCAGTAGGAATCGCGATTTGGGTCGGCGAAGAACCGGGAACGAAGACCGATGTAGGCTGTTCAAATCCACCTGACTGTCCTGTCGGGGTAGGCTCGGTTGGCTGACTCGGTCGGTTAAACCAAATGTACGAGCCGACTGAGCTCACGAGCAGGCACAACACGACGAACACAATACCGGCCACAAAAGCTGGTCGAAGCGGGGGGCGCTGGTTTCGCTGTGGCTGCGCAGCTTCTGTCGGAAGCGGTAATCTGACAGGTCGAGACGGTGGCCTGACGCCATTAAAACGAGGATTTGCCATTTTCTTTCTCCTTTGAATGAAAAGTAGGCCTGGTTTTTGGTCAATTAAACAGATAAAGAAATCACTTCTTTTTATTGAAAAGTTGGACTAAGTGATTTCTTGAGCATACACCACAGTTTGGAACTCAATTCATGGATGTGGTGTCTGTAGATTTTGTTAAAGAACAAAAAGTCCAAATAACCAGGGAGGGTTAATTTGCCGGGAGATTTTATATCAAGTGAAGGCGAATGTCAAACCTATAGGTTTGATTGTAACAGTAGAATTTTACTTCACCAAAGAGAGCATTTTGTCGTTATAACCTGCAATATTGCTCATTTCTTCCATGGAAGGCAAAGTATTGGTCCATATCTGTCCTGTTTCTGTAATATAAACTTGCTTTGGAGTTCTAAGGCCGCAGTGTTCGACACTTTTTGCCTCACCTTGAGCGGCGATCGTTCCCAAAACGTCTTGATATGCTCCAACCATAATAGCAACAACTGCGCTAGTGTTTTCCGGCATGGATATATACCTGTCAGGTTGGTTTTTGGGTGGGTAGGTGCAGTTTGAATCACAGGTGGTGTCCCCTAAACGTACCTGAATTGGGGCATCATTAGCATGATCGATAGCTACAAAGGTGAAAGGGTCTTCCTGTACCCATATATCCGCCAAATCCATAATTGTATTGGTAACATTCACTTCTGTGTAGGGGTTTGAACTATTTTTATATGTGTCTACGACAGGGTATATCAAGTGTTCAGTGTCTGCTGCCACAAAACTTCCACTTTCTATGACTACGGTAGGTAAATCTACTCCATAACGCATGCATATTTCCGTTATTCCGGAAAAATAAATTTTCAGGAAGGCATCATGGTCAAATCCACTGTCTATTGTGGGGAAACCTCCGCCAAAATTAAGATGAGTCAAACTCGGGTGAACTTTTTTGAGTTGAGCCCATTTTTCGGCCGCAAACAGGGCACTTTTGGCCATTGCCTGGGGCTCAATCGTGTGTGCTGCCGTGATCATTGCGTGGAGCATGGTAAATTCAACATTCCGCGAATTTTTTATAAGTTGTGCCTCTTTTTGTAAATCAGTCCATCCGAATCCGAATCGGGATACCAATTTTTCCAGCTCGGCGTCGCTCGACACCTGACCGAATTTTAACCTCAGGCCTACGCTTAATACACCTTTGTTCACATTTTTCTGAAAGTATGGAAGCATGTGCGGTCCCAAAATCGGAGTAATATCAATTCCTTCGTTGTGGGCATCAATTATCCTACGTGCATAACTCGGGTCTTTTCCCTGCTTCCAATCGAATATGAAACCATTGCTCACAACCTTAATGTCTTCACGAACATAACCTCTGCGCCTCATCTTTTGAACATTAAAAAGATCAAATTCCCAACTTGTTTCAGCTTCCAATTCTGAGAGAGCGGACAAAATGTTAGGGCCTTTAATGTTTACTTTGAAAGCGTGGTGGGGTTGTATTTTGTTTTTGGGATAACCGACAGAATCCGCGCTTTTCCATAAAATTTCTTTTAGCTGATGGGCACGTTTTTTTATCATTCCAAGATCGGTTACTTGAATAGCTCCTCCTTCTCCATATTTATTGAGAAGGTCGACCATCCTGATCTCATTTTTTCTGTAACCCTCTATGGGATTCAGGACGAGATATCCGTTTCGATACCCAAAAACCTCTTTAAAGGCAGGGTTTTTGAGCTCGTTTCTCAATTCTTGTTCATACGATTTTTGTCCGTGTAATCTTTCCATTTTATTTATTTTTTGAGTCTAGAAGCTTTTTGGCGGTTTGGACGGTCGGGTTATCATTTAGACCTAGTTCCTCCGCTTCTTTAAGCCACTCGGTCAGATGTCTTTCAATTATTTTTTCTTGAACAACCTCAGTTACGTTTTTAACCCGGCGAACGAGACTGTCTGGAGTTGAGGTAAATCCAAGAGGGGCAATTTCGTTCAAAGAATCGTTATTGGCGCTATCTTGCCATTTGTCATAATATGTTTGTAGTGCGCTGAGCCGGTAAAGAAGCCTTTGATCTGCAGCCAGGTTGTCCCATCCCGGAATCGACTCCTCATTCAGTTGGTCAATTGCTCCGTTAGCTACAAAAGCCTCAATAGTCTCGATTGTGTCTGGGGTTACGGGAAACGTTTCTTGAGGGACCGGCTTAACATTGGGGTAGAGGAGCTTGATGGTTTCTGACGCGGCCGCCCCTAGCTCAATCATTCTACCACGGAGTGTACTTTGAGAAGCCTCATCCATGAGTCCGACTGCCGGGCCTTGGCTTAGACTTTGTATTTCAGCATTAATCATTCCATATCTGGCCAGGTAAAAAGGTCTGGGTTGCTTACTCGAAAAGATTGGAAAAGCTTCGGCTGTCAGAGCCTCCCAATTTCCACCGTCCACAGCAGCCTTTAAAGCTGTTTGTTCTTGGACGAGTGCATCGTTGATATTTACTGCTTCGGCCGTCATAAGTCCTGTAGTATATAGATCACATTTAGCTATGTCAAGATTGCTGCCAAGTTAAATTAAAGAAAGTTTTTGAGGCGGGAGATTTGCCAAATTAGTGATGTATTTAGGGCTAAAATGATAACGAAAATGAGAATTAAGGCGTTTCCTCCAAGGAAAATCCCTCCCATTATTGCTACAATTGAGGCTCCGATAGTTGTAACTATATTATCCATACCAACTCCGACTATTGCGTCCGCAATTCTACCCTTCGGACTTATTGAGTAGTTGTGGACAACCAACATTTCCCCCAAGCAGCCAATAAGCCCCGCAAAAACACCGGCAACGACAGTTGGCAAGTTGGTAATCTCGCAAAATACCTGGACGGCGTGAACCATACTTTCTGCCGCCAAAAGGATAGAAACTCCGGAAAGAATCAGGTGGGAAGATATAAGCAAATTTGATTTACCTGAGTAGTACATTTTTTCGTGAACTCTTTCTTCGTCACTGGTTATTGCTCTTTGGGTTTTTCTAAAATAGAACACAACCAGAGCAGACAAAAAGAATACAACAAAACCCACAGGGCGAATGAGCTGGTAAAGGTCGCCCGCCATTCCCTCCGGGGGAGATGCGACTTTTCCAAAAAGAACCATGGAAATTGCTACTATTGCAGTAATTATCGTCAGGGCATTTAAAATATCGATTGAAGTATCGATTTCTTTAGAAGTTGGCTTAGCTATATGATTTTTGAGCGGTCTGACTGTCCCTCCTTTTACAAAAGGAGGAAACATCAACACATCCCGGTTTAGGTTGTTTGCCAGATTTTGCCGGAAAATACACCATGCAGCATGGGCAATATTATAAATATTTGAGCCGAAGGTGGTAGCGGCGGCAATAATGGCAAACGATACGGCTAAGGCATAATCAGTATGGCGTAGTTGTAAACTTACCAAAGCAGCGACGATTCCGATTGCCATATCCGGAAAGGCGGTGCCGATAGACTGCAAAAAACCTCCGGCAAGTTTGGTTCTGCGGGACAAGATATCTGTTGTCTCTTCTATTACTTCGGCGCATCCCTTTAGAACTAAGGCTCCAACAACTAAGATTGAGACAGTTCCAAAAAGTCTCGTGAATGTGTTTATTTCCTCTCCCAGCAATTTAAAAAGCCCAAACCTTATCAAGACGCCGACTGATATTAGTAAAAAAATATCTATAGTTCTTGATCTTTTCATTTTTGTCTAGTGAATATTAACATTTTTTTGAGCGGGTGGGTGATTCATGTGCTAAAATCACACTGAAAATGGACAAAACTTGGCAGAAAATCAAAAAAAATCCTGATTTATTAAAAAACTATTTTGTTCGAGAAAAAGTAATACAAACCATACGTGACTTTTTCAAAAAGGAAGGGTTTCATGAAGTTTTTACGCCGGTTATGGTTCCTGTTCCTTCAATAGAACCCAATTTGGAGGTGTTTGAGACTCAGTTGAGGACATCAACCGGAAAACAAAAAAGAGCGTTTTTGATATCTTCTCCGGAATATGCGCACAAAAGACTGCTTGCTGCCGGGGTGGGGAGTTTATTCGAGATAACACACTCGTTTCGTAATGAAGAAGAAGTAAGCCGACTTCATTCTCCCGAATTTACCATACTTGAGTGGTATAGAGTTAATGCCGATTATAAGGACACAATGAAGGATTTTGAACACTTATTTTTGGAAATAGTTGGTAAAGAAAAAATGGTGTATCAAGGGCAGGAATATGATTTGTCTCTTCCTTGGCCGAGAATAACAGTGGCGGAAGCGTTTGAAAAATTTGCAGGAATTGACATTGAAACACTTCTTTCCGAAGAAAAATTACTGAATGCTGGGCGAGCCAAGGGATATGTTGTTGAACCCGCCGACGCCAAGGCTTTGGCGGACAAGGAAAATACGACTTGGGAACAGATGTTTTATCAAATATTTTTGAATGAGATCGAAACTAAAATAAGAGATTCTCATAAGCCTACATTTATTTATGATTATCCACTGGCCCAGGCATCCTTAAGCCGACCCAAGAAAGAAGACCCAAGGTTTGCGGAACGATTTGAAGTGTTTTTGGCTGGGGTGGAACTTGGAAATTGTTTTAGCGAATTAACTGATGCTGAGGCGCAGCATAAAAGGTTCGAGGCAGATTTAGCTGAAAGAAAAAAGCTGGGCAAAACCGATTTCCCTATTGATGAAGATTTTGTTGACGCGCTCAAAAGCGGAATGCCAATGTCGTCCGGAATTGCCGTTGGGGTTGATAGGCTGGTTATGCTTGCTGCGGATGTTCCCAACGTCTCTGATACAATTTTTTTCTCCGATAATGAATTGTTTGATCTGTAGATTGTAATTTTGAGTAACTATTTTTTAAGCGGGGGAAGTTCTGATATGGGAATTGTCATTTTTCCATTGTGTTCGTGAGCTGTTACTCCACTTGAAGGATCAAACGTTGCTTCAATCACATCGGTGGGTTTGATTTTCCAATCATCTACCCTTGATCTTTCCAAAATGTCATCGAGTTCTTCCCGGGTGTAAACATAAGCATCACGATAGTTTCCTCCATGGTCAAACCATGTAAGGTTGTTGTGTTCCAAAAACTTGTGTTTACTGTTTAATATAAGAAAACCGTTAATTGGCTTGGGTTGACTTTCGTGAACTTCCACGAGATCAATTTACTTTTTTCTTCTCCCGCTTGTCAAGACTACAGGCCCAGGGGTATAATACTGAAGCTAAAGTTCTTAGCTCTTCGCTTTCAGCTCTTAGCTATTCATATGATCACAGTTAACGCCGGCAATATCACCAAAGGAATGTACTTAATTTTTAAGGACAAACCGCATTTGGTCACAAAAACGGAGTTTATGTCACCCGGAAAGGGGAGCGCTGTCATGCGTGTTAAATATAGAAGCATAGAAAACGGTGCGGCGCTTGAGTTTACTTATAAAACTAACGAACAAGTGGAAGTGGCTGACGTTGAAAAGCGCGAAATGGAGTTTCTGTACCGCTCGGGGGACGACCTCTTCTTTATGAACTCTAAAACTTTTGATCAGGCCGAAGTCCCCATGAGTTTAATTGAAGACCAAGTTGGTTACCTTATTCCAAACCTAAAATGTTGGGTTCTTTGGTATAAAGACAAAGCAATTGGGGTTGGACTTCCACCAAATGTGGTTTTGAAAGTTATTGAATCTCCGAATGATGTGGCAGGAAACAGGATCAACGCTCCCAAAAAGACCGTAAAGTTGGAAACCGGAGCAGAGGCAATGGTTCCCATATTCATCAAAACCGGAGAGAAAGTTTTAATAGATACAACCTCAGGAGAATATTTGGGAAGAGTTAAATAACATCTTTCAATAGTTCTTTAGCTGCCTCAGGCCCTAGAGTTTTCGAAAGCAGCTCAACTGCACCAGTATATTGTTCGTTTATTGGAAAACCATTGTAGAAGTCCATAAACACCTTGCCAACGCTCTCACCCAGTTCGCGGTAAACAATCTCTAGAATTTTTTCCCAAGCGTGCATAACGTGGAATTATAACTCATGATCACTGTTTTGGTAAATAAGTACCGTTATACAATTTTGGTTAATTCAGGCATTGGAAGATGAATTTTGGCCAACTCGATTTTTGGCATAGGGTCAACTGTTTGTCTCCTTTTTTCGATAAAACCTTGTGTAACCTCTTCTAATATTTGTGGTGGAGTGGCATTCCCCGGGAAGTTTCCCCTTGTTTTGGCTTCAGCTAAGGCCAGTCTATGAACCTCGGTATGGCAATTCTTACAAAGACAAACCGAGTCGTTGTCTTTATCTTCATGGCTGATAAATGAAGCTCTGCTTATAGTCTTTCCTTTCAGAATAGAGTGTCCTTCAGGGGCTGAGGTGACTTTGAATCTGGATTTTTTTGACCTCTTGTCTTTAACCAAATGGAGGCCTGTCTTTGAGTGCAGTTCACCCTCGTCAGGGGAGCTGAACTTTTTGTTGCACGCAGCACAAGTAAAAGCTGCAAGTTTTTCTTCACGGCGGATTCGTTCCGGAAATGGCATAACGGAGGATTATACCACGGTAAAGGCTCACGCTCTACTCATCCTCAAAGCATTAAATATGGGGATAAAATCGGTTAAAAAGTTGTAAGTTGCGGCCCCCGTAGGTTCAAACACTCCTACGGCCACCAAACTCAGACCAATTATATTTGTTATTCCCCAAATGGCGAAATTTTGATAAACAATGGCCCTGGTTTTTTGTCCTAGAATCATTGCTTCAGGGATCCTCTCCAGATTGTCAGTCATGAGAGCCACATCAGCTGCGTTAATTGCAACGTCACTTCCAACTGCCCCCATCGCAAAACTGACGTCGGCAATAGCCAGGGCCGCCGCATCGTTTACACCGTCTCCGACCATGGCCACTACTTTGTTTTTGTTTTTTTCTTTATATTTTTCAACAAAACGGACTTTTTCATCGGGTTTCAGATTTGCTTCGAAAATATCGATTCCGCAGAAATCGGCAATTTTTTGTGCAACTGAAGCATTGTCTCCGGTTAGCATTATCCATAGATTCGCTCCCAACTCCTTGGTTCGTTTTATAACATTTTTTATATATGACTTTGGTTCGTCTTCAAATACGACGAATCCAACCAATTTTCCGTCTACCCCAAGAGTGACCAGGGAATAACCGGACCGACTCAATTTATCTGCTTGTACTTGTTCATCCTTTGCTATTTTTATTCCTTTCCTCTCGATAAAGTCCAGCTTACCGGCAATTATTTTTTCATTATCAAACATAACTTCCATTCCTTCTCCTGCGGTTTCACTAAATTCGCTTACTGGGGGAGTAACTATTCCCTCTTTCTCGGTGAATTCTAGAATTGGGCGGGACAGTGGATGTGTTGAACTTGATTCGGCAGCTGAGAGAAGTTTAAGAAATTTTTGCCGTTTAAAATTTCCGAATGTTATGACTTGCGTGACTCTGGGCTTTGCAAATGTGAGAGTCCCGGTCTTGTCGGTAATAAAAACATTAATTTTACTTATTCGCTCCAAGACGTCAGAACTTTTAATAAGTATTCCATTTTGGGCTCCCTTCGAGACAGCAACTGTGAAAGCTAATGGGATTGAGACAGCAATATCGTCGGCACAAACCACAAGAAGTATCGCCAGGACAAAGTTTACGTCCTTGGAAATAATATAAAGGACAATGGCCCCGGCCAGGGTGGCCACGATATACCATTGAGAAAACGCATCGACCATTCTTACGGTTTTTGATTTTTTTAGCGACGATTTTTCAACCAAAGAAATAATTTTTGCCAAAGTACTTTCCTCAGCGACTTTCTCGGCTTTTGCCAAAATTGATCCGGAGGTATTTAGAGTGGAAGAAAAAATATGATTGCCGGTTTTTTTAACAACAGGTTCACTTTCTCCTGTTAATGTTGATTCATCGACACTGGCTTGTCCTGAAATTACAATTGCGTCAACTGCAATTCTTTCCCCGGCGGCGATTATCATAATGTCGTTAACCTTAATATCTTTTATGTCCTTTATTTCTATTTGGTCTCCGTTTTTAATTTTGACTTTTTCGGGGCGGAATTTAAGAAGACTCTTTACCAGATTTTCCGATCTTCGCTCTGTCCAGATTTCAAATATTCTTGCTGAAGCCAACATGAGGTTGATAAACGCTGCCGAATACCATTCTCCAGCGATATAGGCAAAGATCAAAGCGACCGCAGCTAAAAAATCAACAGATACGGTCTTGTTTTTTAATGATTTGAACGACGCAATTATGACCGGAATTAAGGCAATCACAGAAACAACCTTGAAAATAATAATCGAGACATCGATCCCAATCAGCTTAAGAAACAGAAGGGTAACTAATATGAAGACAAGAGAGAAATTTGAAACGAGACCAAGCATCAATTAATGATACTATATAAGAACTGTTATTTGCCGATACTCGCAAAAAGCGGCAATATCTACTAGAATTGGGATATGACAATGCAAAATTCCGATACCGACTTTTTTGGTCGGCAGGAAGACGAGAAGATTCTCTACGTAGTGCGCCCACACCCACTTGCAACCACAGTGGCCCTTGTCAGAATTTATCTGATTTCGCTTGCTATTCTTTTTGTTTTGGTGATTCTTGGAAGTCAGGTTAGCGTTATGTCCTCTTTCTTCTATGTTGGGGGGATGGCCCTGGCTCTTTTAATAATAACCATTGGGACTAAGATTACGACCGATTATCAGAAACGTGATATCGCCTATATTACCGACCGCAGACTGGTACGCTTTGACCCCACAACTCTTTTTGCTACAAATTCCAGAACTCTTACCTGGGACGAAGTGGTTAAAGTTAAAACCTACCCTCCCAATATGATTTGGAAACAACTGGCGATTGGGAACGTAGTTGTTCATGCCAGAACTCCGGCCAGACCGGATGATTTTGGACACGGAGATGTTACAGCAGATGACATTTTGTTAAACGATGTTTATTATTATCGTGATTTGGGTAACTATATCGACAAAATTCTCTTTACATACAAACAAAAACCTAAAGAGATGGATGGGATTAGACCGTTTATACCAAAACCAAGAGGGGAGCGGTACTAAGATAATTTAAAATTTAGAATTTAAAATTAAAAATTTTGGAACGGGAATCACGCCTTAACAAACTTCGAACTAATTCGTACCCACCAAAGAAAGCTCCTGAGTAAAACAGATCTCCAAGCAGTGTATTTCGGAAAAAGGGAATAGCAAAGAAATAACTCTCACCCAAACCGCCGATGTTGTGCGGGTACATTGAGCCAAAAATCCAAACAGAAAAATTTGTTGTCATAAAAAACAAAACAGATGCGAAAAGACTTGAGATAAATACATTTTTTAGACTAAGATTTTTCTTGAGCCAAATTCCAACTACAACCATCATTAAAAATGTTCCGTAAACAGTTAGTCGCATGGGAAGACTATCAAACCCAACAATGAAATCAGACAAAATCATAGCCAGAACCGGCAAGAGAAAGGCTTGTTTTTTATTCATATAAGCTCCGCCAAAAAGAGCCATTGCCCCAATTGGAGCAAAATTTGGAACGTGAGGAATTATCCGGGCAACTGCTCCGATCAAAATGAAAGTTATCGGAGTGGCCAGTCTTTTTAATATGTTGTGATTTTCCATAATATCGAATCTCCTTTTTGAATGGTATAGCTTCCGGCCCCGACTTGAGCCGACTGCCCGTTAATTACCAGTTCCCAGAATTCACGCTTTTTTGAATCGGCTGCTCTTCCGTTGATTTCCGTTACGAAGGCATTTTCACCGGCGCCGCTTTCTACGACTTTTGCAAAACTATTTGTAGCTTCTAGGGCTGATTTGCCAACAAAAGAGGAGATATCAAAAGATTCTGTCTTTCCGTCAATGTTCAGAGTGAGTGCTGTTGTTTGTTCTTGTGTAACAACGGGGGAAGGAGGCTGATTTTTGTTGTTTATCCGATTACAGAAAATAAACAAAGACGAGATTCCGATGAGTACTAAAAGAAGTATTAGTAATTTTTTACGATTTATCATTTTCTGTGGCTCGCAGTTCTATTTGATCGGGCCCCGGGTATAGACGGTAGCGGCACTCCCACGGATGTTCGCCGTGATTCACCAATTGGTTAAATCTACTATATAATCATTTTGTGGTCAACCCTTTAATAATAATTCTGATTCTTTCCCTCATTATTATTCCGGTCTATTTTAAAACAACCAGATTTAATGGTTTTTGGGGAATATTAATGTTTGTTTTTGGATTTGGGGCCTTATTTTTGAGGCTATCAATTTTAAAAGATTATCCGTTTTTGGGTGGGTATAATAAGGAGACAATTTTTCCTTCGTTCCTGTTGATTAGTGGACCGGCAATTGTTTTTCTATTTTTCGGAATCTCTGCAAAGAATTTCAGAAAAAGAATCCGTAGGTTGAGGAGGCTTATTTTGCCTTACATTTTGTTTGGGGGATTGCAGCAAATATTTTTCCTTTGGGTTTTTACCGATACCATTTACTACTTGTTCCAAAACATTAATTTTGTATTTTTAGCCTCATTTTTATTTTTTATGATTTTTCATTTGACCGGGTGGTCATCAATTAAAAGATTTTGGATTCTACTGGCTGTTTTTGGAGTAATAAACAACTGGATTTATTTAATTTGGGGAAATATTTTGCCACAAATGCTTATTCACGGACTTGTTGGATCGGTGCTTTTTACCGAGTTTACAAACCATGATGAGATTAAAGATAGGCTGGGTTGAGGCTTGCGGAATTTATGCGGTAAATATGCGGGAATAAGAGAAAGATACTAGTGATTAGATATTAGATACTAGGGGGCCTTGACAAACCTGTAGTAGGGTGCTATTTTTAGCCACCAATGAAAACAAGGGACATAATAGTTGGTTTTTTAGTTTTGGTAGTATTAATTACGGGCGTTCTTCTTTTCAAAAATTCTAAAAAGAATGATGTTTTAAACCTTCCGTCTTCCACCCCATCAATTTTCCAAAGAATAACTGAAAAATTCGGCGGTATAACAATTCCATCTAATGCAGACAGGGCTGATCTTGTGTCTGTTATGGAGAGTGGGGGGATTGGCGAAGCAATACGAGTTTTTGAAAATAGCAAATTTGAACTCACAGTCCTTGCGGATTTACCAGAACCTACGACAGGTTACTTTTATCAGGCTTGGATGGGTAATGGAACAACATTTATTTCTTTGGGCAAACTTAATTTAGCTAAAGGCGGATACCTCATCGACTTTTCTTCGGCCAAAAACTATTCGAATTATAAAGAGATTGTGGTAACACTGGAAAAAACGTTTGATCAAAAGCAGGAAGAGAGTGTTCTTGAAGGATCCTTCAATTAAACAGTTGGGGTAGTAAGAATTGAATCCAGTTTTCCTTTATCAAAACCCAAAACGGTCTCCTTACTGCCATCATCTTTAGTTACAACACTAAAAGGAACTCCCAAAAAACCTCCGGATGAGGCCATCATTTCGTCCCTCGCGACGTCATCTATATCAACGAATTTTTCGGTGAATGGTTGGTTCTTTTGTCCCAGATAGTCCTTAAGCATTTTGCAGTAAGGACACGTTGTTGTTGAGTAAATTGTAACTGTCATTTGGATATCCTGTAAATCATATAGTATTATGTAATTGCAATCAAATCAATCATGATATTTGTTAATTACAAAACCTATGAACAGGGGAGTGGAATAAACGCTGTTAATTTAACTAAAATTTTGGAAGAGGTGGCAAGGCAGTCGCAGATAAAAATTATCCCCGTTGTTCAGGTGATTGACGCTGAGGCGATTATTACTTCTACTACTTTAGAAATTTGGGTCCAGCACATAGACCCCATCAGTTACGGTGCACATACAGGTTGGACATTGCCCGAAGAAGTTGCAAGAATCGGAGTTTCCGGAGTTTTTCTGAACCACTCTGAACATAAGTTTAATAATTTCGACAATCTTTATACCGCAAACGAAAAAGCAATGAATGCAAATTTAAAGACCTTGATTTTTGCAACAGACACCCCCGAACTTAGAAAGGTTTGCGACCTTGCTCCAACCTATGTGGCCTATGAGCCGGCCGAGCTTGTCGGTTCAACTACGACGTCAGTAGCACAGGCTAAACCGGAAATAATTTCGTTAGCCGCAGAAATTGCGAATGGATTCGATATTCCACTTGTTGTGGGAGCCGGAATCCACTCATCGGAAGATATAAGAAAAAGTCTAAGTCTCGGGGCAACCGGTTTTGCGGTAGCTACAGATATTGTTAAAGCGGAAGACCCGAGAAAAGAATTGACAGAACTTACGGAAGGGTTTAAGTGATAAGTAACTAGTTACTAGAAGTTAGATACTAGGATGACTAAAACATACAAGGAATTAATAGTTTGGCAAAAATCCTACAAACTCTCGCTTCTAATTTACAAGCTTACGGGGCGTTTTCCGAGGGAAGAGTTGTATGGTCTTACCTCTCAAATTAGGAGAGCTGTTATTTCAATTCCTTCAAATATTGCAGAGGGATATTGTAGACAAAGAAAATTGGAGTACATTCAATTCTTGCAAATATCTTTCGCCTCCGGAGCCGAGCTTGAGACACAACTATTAATTGCGAGAGATTTGGGGTATATTTCTAATAGAGACTTTGAAGAGGCGAATTTGTTACTGGAAGAGGTAATGAAAATGTTAAACTCTTTAATTTCTAAAATAAAAACTAGTATCTAGCTACTAGCGACTAGTTTCTCTAATTATGAAAGATGTAATTTACCTGGGCGCGGATCATAGAGGTTTTGAACTTAAAGAAAAAGTTGCCAGATGGCTTTTTCAGATGGGATATGAATTTGAGGATGTGGGCGCAGACAAACTAGACCCTACGGATGATTATACAAAATATGCAGAAAAAGTTGGTTCTGTCGTCGGGTCTTACTATTTAGGCGCGGCGTATGATCGAAAAGATAAGGTCCGTGGTATTTTGATTTGCGGTAGTGGAGTGGGGATAGAAGTTGTTGCCAATAAATTTGACGGTGTTAGGGCGGCAATCGGAAAATCTGTCGGCCAGATTAAGGCCGGTCGAAACGACGATGACATGAATGTCTTGGTTTTGGCGGCCGACTACACTACCGAAAAAGAGGCAAAAGCGATGCTCATTGCATTTCTCGAAACAAAGTTCTCCGGAAAAGAACGGTATGAGGAACGGCTTGAAGAGATAACGAGACTGGAGGAAAACAATTAAACTTCAAACATGGACTTGCCCAAACTTACAGATTTAGACGTAACAGGAAAAAAGGTTTTGCTTCGGTTGGATTTGGATTGCGACCCCGACCCCGACGATTTAAGAATCAAAGCTTCGGAGGAAACGTTGGACTATTTAAAAGAAAAAGGAGCGGAAATTATTATTTTGGCTCATCGGGGAAGACCGGATGGAAAAGTAAACGAGGGTTTATCCCTTGCGTCATTTCAACCAATTTTTGACAAGTGGGGTGCAAAGGTAGAGGAGAACTTGAGATTTGACATAGGAGAAGAATCAAATGACCCCGAATTTGCAAAAAAACTTGCATCACTTGGGGACTGTTATATAAATGACGCTTTTGCTTCATCTCATCGTGAACATGCTTCAATTGTCGGTCTACCAAAACTTCTTCCCCATGTTGCAGGGATCCATTTTATGCGTGAGGTGGAAAACCTGAGCAAGGTATTTGAAAATCCTGAGCATCCCGTTGTCGTTCTTATCAGTGGAATTAAAAAAGATAAATTAGAAATGATTAAACCCCTCGAGGAAATTGCGGACAGGGTTCTGGTTGGAGGAAGGCTTCCGGAATTTTTAGGGGATGCTGCTCTGGAAAGTGTCAGGTCTCAAAATGGTAAAGTTATCATTGGTAATTTGGTAATGGACAAGGAAGATATTACCTTAAATACGATTGATAGGTTTACTAAAGAAATAAAGCTGGCAAAGACGATAGTTTTGGCCGGGGTGCTTGGGAAGTATGAAGACGAGGGGCATAGAATGGGAACTGAAAAAATCTTTTCGGCGGTGGCTGACTCTAACACATTCAAAATTGTCGGCGGCGGAGATAGTTTGGAAGCGGTACGGATGCTCCATCTGGAAGATAAGTTTAGTTGGATTTCTGTGGGTGGTGGTGCCATGCTTGAATTCCTCTCCAAGAAAACTCTGCCCGGGATCGAAGTACTCACAACATAGATGAATATCAATTTTTATATAAATGAGGGTTGGCATGTTTTAAAAAGAGACTTATCAAAGAAAGAATACAAACAACACAAAGGTGGCGGTGAGCAAGTTTGTAAACAAGTTGTCAAAGATCGCTGGAATGGAACATTTTTTGAAGCAGGTGAGACTATTTACAACAACCAGTTTTGGATAAGAGATTTTTCATTGTGCTTAGATGGGCTGATTAATTTAGGATACAAAAAACAGGCAAAAGAAACCCTAGAATGGGCAATAAAAAATTTTGCGAGAGAAGATAAAATTGCAACAACAGTGACCGCTGAGGGTGAAGTTGTAGATCTCTTTCATTTTTCTGCCGACTCCTTACCCTTTTTGCTATCAGACCTTTTAAAAACAAAACAACGTTATTTAGTAGAAAAGCATAAAAAATTTATTAATTCTCAGATAGAAATATATTATAAAAAAGTGCTTGATCACCAAACAAATTTGATTAAAAATGAACCCTTTTCTACACCTAAAGACGTTGTTATGAGAACTAAGACGTGTGTTGCTAACTCATTTATGGTTTTTCTGTCAGAACTCCTTAAAAACGACTTTCCAGAACTAAACAATCCATTTAAAAACATCGATCTGGTTACGCCATTTATCAATTCATTTTGGAATAAAGAAAAAAAATATTTTAAGAACGATTTGATGGACAATGAAGGAGACGTAGTGTCTGCTGATGCTAATATAATCCCTTATTATTTAGGAATTGTTAAAAATAAGACAATGGCTAAGGCCTCAATTGATGCAATTAAAAAGGAAAAATTGGACAAACCATTTCCGTTGAAATACCATTCTTTTTCAAAACCGAAATGGATGAAAACACAAATTGGAGCAAGAATATTTTCACCAAACTATCAAGGAGACAGTATTTGGACTATGATGGGGCCGATATATATTGATTTGGAATCAAAATTCTATACCAAAGACGCTGGAATTCACATTGCACAATATCTAAATTGGATTGAAAAACACCAAACCTACATAGAACTGTTCGAAGCCGACGGGCATTTACCATTGGAAGGTAGGTTTGGACATAGTGCTGAAACGGGAATGCTTTGGGCAAGTATGATCCCACCGTTGGCTAAAAAGCTTGGGTTTGTACAATCGGATGCTTGAATTTCTTTCAAAAAAAAACCTATCGGGAATTGACACATTTCAATAACGAATGGATAAATTATTTGATTTTATGTTTCGGGAAAAGCGGGACAGTGTTTCTGTGGAACTGCCTCCGAGAGTGGTTGATCTGCCGCCGGGGATTATTGATCCGGAGAGAATTGATATTTACAGAAAGCACATGCACTTAAAAGGTGCGGATCGTTTATTCGAAAAACTATTAGAAAATATAAGGTATGTTGGCCCTGAGGACTTTAAGTCTTCTCTTGGGATAATGGAAGGGCAAATTAAAAATTTTGTGGAAAATGACCCATTTATAGTGATTTATGGGCCAGAGGATAGAAGTGGTAAGTGGGTAGCCGATCAGTTAAATTTAAGTCCGTTGGCATCGCTTTCTGTTTTCGATCGCAGAGATAACCTTTTTTCCAAATTTGTAAAAAATGGAACAAAGGTAGTTTATCCCGACGATCATACAATCAGTGGTGCACAAGTGAACCACTTTATTAATAACGAAAGCTTTCCCGGTAATTCGATAAATAGAAACAATTTAGGACTTTTTTTTGTTGGGGCTACAGATTTGGCAGTTAGAGATTTAACTAAACACATGCGTCCAAAAACTCTTTTCCGAAGATATAAAATTCCAACCATGAATGAGATTTTTTCGAAAGATGAACTTAAAACATTGGGCGATATCCTTCCAGGTTGGGGCGGTACTTCTTCCCAAGCGGTGTTGACGTTCCTACATTCGAGTGTTCCTGATAATTTTTATGGTCCGTTGAAAAGAAGTATATCGGTAATAGATAAAGAGATTGAAAATACCGATGAATTATATTTAGTTGATGACAGGGTTGGTGGAAAGTTCGCCCGCCCATACAGAAATAATAAATAACTGACGATGGTAGAAAAAGTTGTTATTGATCCACCGTTTGGGTCGCCGATAGTTGCCGATCCGACCTTTTTCCCTCCAAACAATTCTCTTGACGGTAGGTTTCACCTTTTTGCCCATTCTGTTTGGGGATTGCATCATTACATGTCGGATGACGGAGTAAACTGGAAAAACTTTAAATTCGTAAAAGCGTTTTCCATCCGCCCGTTCATATTTAAAGAAAAAGATATTTATTATCTTTTTTACGAAAAACTAAAATTTATTATTCCTCTAACGACAATTTATTTTTCCGAACTCCAGGTTGTCTCATCAAAAGATTTGAACAATTGGAGTAAACCAAAAACCATTCTAAAACCAACACTGTCATGGCAGGGGACAAGTGTTTGCAATCCATGTGTGGTCAAAGAGAAGTCTGGTTTTAGGCTTTACTACAATGCCAATCAAAAATATTTTTGGGATTGCTTTTTTTCTGAACCAAAATATTCGGGACAAGCGATATCAAAAACTATTGATGGATATTATCGAAATGTTACAAATGCTCCAGACGAAACTATTCATCATGTTTTACGTGTCGTCGAAAACAATATATTTGAAACGAAATGGTATAAAGATGAAAAAGGACGGAGTAGATCAAAAGTTTTTTTGAATGGGAAAGATTTCATTAATCCCGGTCGGGGTTTCAAAAAAAGCTTTATATATGTTTGTGATGGTAAAAAGATAGGAAATAAAATGTTTGTTTATTTCAACTCCCGCGACGGCTGGTTTTGGGGGAAGGAGAGGATAGGAATAAAAATAATTTAAATTTTTCTTTCATCCTGCAGGTAATAAAACATAGGAATATACAGACTGTAGTGAAGCAAGAAAGAAATAAGTATTCCCACCCCTCCAATTTCATTGATTAGAAAACTAAATCCGATACCACCCAAAAAGGTAAGAACCAAATAAAAATATCTTAATTTTGCCCACTTCAAAAATATTACAGGCAGATGTCCGGCGGAAAACATCACCCCAAAATATAGGTTGTTGTAATTCATACCAAAATATTGGTTCAGTATTTTTATACCGGCAACCACCATCACTTGTTGCAATAAAATATCAAATGCCAAAGAAACAAGAAAGTATTTACCATTTTTAATATGTTTGTAGTAGGGATAATAGTCTGAAAAGAAAATTCCCAAGCCAACAGTAATAATAAATCCTAAAAGTATGGGCTCAATAGATTTTGATAGAAAATTTTCGAATATGAAATAGACAGCTATCGAGCTTAACAAAAAGAAAAAAGAAGTTTGATAATATTTCTCCTTTTTTGTTTTGGCAATTTTCCAGTTGAAGCGGGTATTAAAAATTCCCCAAATTAAAAACCAGATAACATACCAGATGGCAATCGGCATTAAATTATTTTAGCAACAGAAATTTATTTATTGTTAAGTAAAAAAGTTTTAATTACACGAGCCGGGTATTCTATAAAAAAAGACTTAGGCTTGCCGATTATTCGTCTTGCGGAGCTACTTACTATTAATTTTGAATCATAGCCTATGGTTCCACCAGCCTTAACGATGTTAAGAGATAAATCTAGGTCTTCATGGACCTTAGAGTCATCTAAGCTCACAGAGTGTTTTACCTTTTTCCATATGTCTCTTGTTAGTGACATGTTCATTCCAACTAAGTATCTATTGCCCTTAGAAAGCAATCTGAGGGATTCCAAATAAACCTTTGAAGGAAAAGGAGAACTGGTTACTAGAGGGGAGTCGGTATAGGCAACCGGACCCGAGAGGGCATCTATGTCTTTTTTACTAAAATTTTTCTTTATTCTTTCTATCCAATCATGGGGGACAACCACATCCGCATCACACCTGGCAATAATATTATATTTTGCTTCATTAAAACCTCTGTTTCTGGCAAAAATCATACCCTGTTTTTTCTCCTTAACAATTTTTACACGAAACCTCTTTGTTATTTCTACTGTTTTATCCTTTGAGTTATTGTCAATAACTACGATTTCGTCTGCCGGCATACTTTGTCCAATAACGCTTCCCAGGCATCTGCCTATGAATTTCTCCTCATTGTAGGCTGGAATTATCACAGATACTTTCATGGCTACTATTATACTTGTATAATGGTTTTAATGCTCATGTCGAGCTGCCCATATGATTAAAGTTGGAATAAATGGTTTCGGTAGAATAGGAAGACTTGCATTTAGAATTGGAATCCTCAAACATTCCGATGAAATTGAGTTTGGGGCAGTTAACACTCCAGGGAGCATGAATACGGCAAGTTGGGCACACCTCACGAACTACGATACGATGTACAGGGAGTTTCAATATAAAGTTAAGAGTGAAGAGCTAAAAGCTTCTGATCAAGCAACGGATGGGGAACCGCAGATTGGAAATTTAATGATTTCGGAAAGAAATGTTAAGGTTCCTGTATTGGCTCAAAAGGATCCAACAAAAATTCCGTGGAGCAAATACGGGGTTGAGGTGGTGATTGAAGCCACCGGACATTTTACCGACGAGGAGGGGGCTAAAAAACATGCAGTTGGGGGTGCAAAGCGGGTTGTTATTTCTGCTCCTGCAAAAGGAGGTAACGTTGGAACTTACGTACTTGGTGTTAATGAAGTGGATGGGAAGGATCCGGAGGGAATGGTAATAAGTAACGCCAGTTGTACTACAAATTGTGTCGCGCCGGTTGCTGCAGTTATGCAGGCCAAATTTGGAATTGAAAAGGCGATGATGACAACAATCCATAGTTATACAGACGATCAGGTTTTGCAAGATAGCAGCCACAAAGATTTAAGACGGGCGAGAGCGGCCGCGCAAAATATTATTCCGACAACTACCGGTGCCGCAATTGCCACAACAGAAACAATCCCCGAGTTAAAGGGCCTCTTTGACGGGATGAGTTTAAGAGTACCGACAACAACGGGTTCATTAACCGACTTTACATTTCTTTTAAAACGAAATGTTACAAAAGAAGAGGTAAACCAAGCCTTCAAAGATGCTATAGGAAATCCCATCTACAAAGGCATATTGGCTGTTTCTGATGGATTTTTGGTATCAAGCGATATCATCGGCAGAAGCGAGTCTGCTATAGTGGACTTACCATTAACGCAGGTTGTTGCGGGGAATATGGTCAAAGTTTTTGCCTGGTACGACAACGAGTGGGGATATGCCAACCGACTTGTAGAACAAGTGATACGGGTAGGAAGAACCCTGGAGGGAAACTCTGTGCCAACGGATCCGATTACACTATCCTTCGCCGGGCCAACTGAACAAACGTGATAAATATTATTCCTGCAATTCTTACTGATAATATTACAGATCTTAACGACAAGGTGAAACGGATTAATGATGCTTCGTATATTGAAGGGATAACTGTTAGGACAATTCAGATAGATGTAATAGACGGAGTGTTTGCGGATAACCGAACAGTGGATCCGGTAAATCTGGTAGGACTAGACACAGACCTGGGTATCGACTTTCATTTAATGGTCAAAGAGCCGGTCAATTGGATTGAAAAATGCGCCAATGCCGGGGCTGACCGAATAATAGGTCAAATCGAAATGATGCAAAATCAAGTCGAGTTTGTGGAAAAGGTGCAAGAAACAGGCCTTTATATAGGTTTAGCACTAGATCTTGAAACTCCAGTCTCTGAACTTAACGCGCTTATTTTAAATAATGTTGATGTTATACTTCTGATGGCTGTTAAAGCCGGTTTTGGCGGACAGAAATTTGATAAACATGTCCTTGATAAGATTAAAGAGTTGGACGCGATAAGGGTTAGAGACAGAACACCATTCAAAATTTGTGTTGACGGAGGGGAAACAGTCGATGTTATTGATGATACACACTATGCAGGGGCAGATGAAGTTGTAATCGGTAAGCGCTTGTTTGACGGAGACTTGGCAATAAATATTAAGAAATTTACAGAAGCAGCGGATAAATTAGAGTAGAAGAGTACATATGCCACAAGACTTTTTAGATAAAAAAATCAGACAGATTTCTTATCTTGGTTTTGCCGATGCAAAACCTGGAGATCCATTGTTTCAGGAAGCATATGAATGCGCAAAATATTTAACGAGTAAAGGCTATGTAGCAATAAACGGCGGAGGACCCGGGACAATGAGAGCCGTTTCTGAAGGGGCAAAAGCTGTTAACGGTACAGCAGTTGGAGTTACATTTTATCCTAAGGATGTCGCCAATTATGAAGGTAGAGATAAGAACAACCCTTTTGATATTGAAATAAAGACAAAAAATTATTTGGAGAGGACCCTCAAACTTTTGGAAATGGGGGATGCCTATGTGATATTCAGAGGCGGAACAGGGACAATTTCGGAATTTGGAATGGCTTGGGGACTTGCCCGTCTTTATTTTGGCCACCACAAGCCCCTGATTCTATACGGAGAATTTTGGAACAACATAATTAAAGCCTTTGTGGAAAATATGAGAACCAGACCCGAAGAGCTTGAAGTTTTTAGAGTAGTTTCCACCCCAGAAGAAGCGTATGCAGCAATTCAGGTTTTTGAAGGTGCGTTGAAAAGAAAAGAGGGTGCAAATAACGAAGAAAGCCCGTTCCAAATTAAATCAAGAAGCTAGCAACTAGTATCTAGCTTCTAGTAATATTATGAAATTGGACATTAAAGAACTTGAACTAAAGGCGAATACAATCAGAGAAGACATTATTAAAATGCTTGTAGAAGCAGGGAGCGGGCATGCGGCTGGGCCCTTGGGAATGGCTGATATTTTTACGGCGCTTTACTTTCATATTTTAAATCACGATCCGCATAATCCGATGTGGGAAGAGCGAGACAGATTGATGCTTTCTAACGGTCACATTTGTCCGGTCCGTTATGCTGCAATGGCTGAGGCCGGGTATTTTCCTGTTAGCGAACTGATGACTCTTCGAAAATTGGGGAGCAGGCTTCAGGGGCATCCGGAGAGATTAAGGCTTCCGGGAGTGGAAACAACTTCGGGCCCACTAGGGAGCGGATTGGCTCAGGCTGCCGGTTATGCATATGCTGCCAAAATGGATGGTCAAAAGTTCAGAGTGTATTGCATAACCAGCGACGGCGAACACCAGGAGGGGAATCATTGGGAGGCGGTAATGTTTGCAGCTAAATACAATCTTTCGAACCTGACCATGATAGTCGATCGTAATAATATTCAAATCGATGGCTATACAGAAGACATAATGCCTCTTGAACCGATGGTTGAAAAATACAAGGCGTTTAACTGGAGTGTTATAGAAATTGATGGGCACAATATGCAGGAAATCATTGACGCCACAGGTAAGGCCAAAGCCATATTTGAAAATCCGACTGTAATAATTGCCCACACCATTCCCGGAAAAGGAGTGGATTTTATGGAGGGGGATTATAAATGGCACGGGAACCCCCCTGGGACAAATATTCCAGGTGAGCCGCCAAAAGAAGAACAGGCAAAGATAGCACTACATGAATTACGAACATTGGGAGGAAAAATAAGATCGGAACATGAATGACGTTTTTGAACAATACCAGGGTAGAGGTGGAAGGAGTAATATGTTGGCCGTTATGCAAAAAAGGGATATTGGTATAGGCACAGAAGGTTCGAAAGGTGAAGCTAGTGTTTCGGTTAGCATTGGGGGAAGAACTAGAAATATGTCCGAAATGTTTGTTAAAGATGCCAGAGAGTCTGGCAGGCTGTTGGAAGTTTACGAAATCCTATACGACGCCTTTCAGAAGGCAAAAGAAAATGGGGAAATTGATTATATTCCACTTCCACCAACTGTTCGAGTAAATGGTAAAAAGGTGATAGCAACAGATATGACGCAGGGAGGCAAAAATGTAATTATAGATAGACATTATTCAAAACTTATTGAGGCAGGAGAAATACCCTGGGAATTTGAATTGAATAATAAAGCAGAAAACATCGAACAAGTTGAAAAAATATACAAAATTGCGAATTCTGTCAACGTATACCTATCTTTCGACTCTTTTGCGGTAGTTGCGGACAGACAAACGGGGATAGGTAAACTATATCTTATAGATTTAGGACATATTGCGCCTTACAAAGGCCCAAATCGTTTGGGTTTTGGAGAGACAGAGGCCAGAGCAATAGCTGAAGGTAACAAAAGCAAGTTCCAGAGTTTTATAAGATATCTTGAAGGGGAGAAATATTAACAAATGCTAAGAAGTTCACTGAAACTAGCCGAGAAAATTTTTGAAAAAGACGTTGAACAGATTCCGACACGTCAGGGATACGGAGAAGGACTCGTCATCGCCGGAGAGAAGGATCCGAATGTTGTTGTTTTATGTGCAGATCTGACCGAGTCTACAAGGTCTAATCTTTTTAAAGAAAAATTCCCATCAAGATTTGTGGAGATGGGGGTTGCCGAGCAAGGAATGGCGACGGTAGCTGCCGGAATGGCCAACTACGGAAAAATTCCTTTTATCTCATCGTACGCAGCATTTTCCCCGGGGCGTAATTGGGAGCAGATAAGGACAACGATTGCTCTTAATGATGTTCCGGTTAAAATTGCCGGTGCCCATGCCGGTTTAACTGTTGGGCCTGACGGAGCGACCCACCAGATGCTTGAAGATATTGCTTTGATGCGGGCAATGCCAAATATGATTGTAGTTTACCCATGTGACTCTGTCGAAGCCAAAAAAGCGACTGTCGCATCGGCTGCAAACGGAAAGCCAACTTATATTCGACTCGCGCGGGAGAAAACGGTGGTAATAACAACCGAGGCAACTCCTTTCAAAATCGGAAAAGCGGACGTTTTTTGGATATCCAAAGACCCACAAGTATCTATAATTGCAGCAGGATCGCTTCTTTTTGAAGCATTAATTGCAGCTCAGGAACTTGAAAAAACAGGAATTAATGTAGAAGTTGTTAACTGTCATACAATTAAACCCCTGGACGAACGGACTATTATATCTTCAGTCAAAAAGACCGGGGCAGTTGTAACAGTTGAGGAACATCAAATTATTGGTGGCTTGGGTGGGGCCGTTGCCGAGCTTTTGGCTAAGAATCTGCCGACTCCTCAGGAGTTTATCGGGATGCCTGATCATTTTGGCGAGAGCGGGGAGCCGGATGAGTTACTCAGGAAATATCATATGAAGTCAGAAGATATTGTCGTAGCCGTCAAAAAGGTTATTGTACGAAAAAATTCTTAAAGACACGGGGCAAATTCACAGTTTGGCCCGGTTCTGCCAACATAGCTTCCATCGGGACAAAGTTTCGCTTCTTCTGTACACGATTTCGGCGACGGTGATGGTTGGCACCAAACTCCTCCAGTAGATGGTTTTTCGGCTATTTTACATGTAGGT
The DNA here is from genome assembly GCA_016432365.1 of Candidatus Woesebacteria bacterium. Lineage (GTDB taxonomy): Bacteria > Patescibacteriota > Microgenomatia > UBA8517 > UBA8517 > GWB1-39-10. The sequence continues at coordinate 94,205 of CP066686.1, read as the reverse complement.
TTGTTTGGATCTGTGTTGTATGCACAGGTGGGCAGTGGAACACAGGTTGCAGTTGGAGATTCTAAAAACTTAAAAGTGGAGAGAATTTGGTCAACAACCTCTGATTTAGTTATGTGCCCAGGGAAGTCGGTATATGAAAAAGTAATTACATTCTGCGTTTTGCCGGGAAAAACAATAACTGTATCAATTGTAGATTGGTCGACCCCGCTTTTATAAATAAGTTTTTTGCCATGTATGTCACCATTTGTGTAGTCAACAGGCAAAGTTTTGTCCAAAGGTAAATTTTTAGCCACGTATTGATCAAGGGTTAAAGCAGGTCTGGACGTGACAATTAATGTATTATCAAAGTTTATTCGTTGAACATTTTGCAGCTTTTCTTCATTGGGAATACTCCAATCTATTGGATATTTTAGTAAAAAAGACCCATCCGATGCCGTATATGTTTTCCAACTTGCTGTTGGATCTGTCGTTGCCGCCTTCGCCGTTGGCTCCGGCGAGCCGATGGGTGTTTGGTAATTTGCCAGCATTTTCTTTAATTGTTGGTTTTGATAATACAAAAATGTGACTGCCCCCAAAGCCAACAATACAAATACAGCCATGCTTATTACGGTGACGTTGTTTGTGCCATTTGTTAATTGAGATTTTTTATTTGGAATTTGATCTTCAATTGGTACTTGGGGATCCATATTCAAAGTATACAACATGCTGTTGAAGTCCCCAACGGTTAGCTGATAGACTGAATATATGCAGGAAACTGTCCAAAAACTTCTTGTCGAGGGAAAAGGCCTTTTGGCCGCAGATGAATCGACAAAAACAATTTCAAATAGATTCGAAACTTTGGGCCTTACTTCAACCCCGGAGCTTAATAAAAAATACCGGGAGATGCTTTTTACGACACAGGGCATAGAAAACTATATAAGTGGCGTTATCTTATTTGACGAGTCCGTCCGTCAGGATCTTCACAAAATTTTAGAATCAAAGGGGGTTGTCCCGGGAATTAAAGTCGATGAAGGTTTGGAATCGTTTAACAATACCCCAGAACAGATCACAAAAGGCTTGGAGACATTAGACATTCGGCTTAAAGAATATGCCGAGATGGGAATGAGATTTGCCAAATGGAGAGGGGTTTTCAAGATCACAGACATGTATCCTTCAAAAGATTTTTATGATGAAAACCTGGGAAGAATGGCTAAATATGCAAAAATTGCCCAGGAAAACGGTATCGTTCCAATTGTTGAACCCGAAGTTCTACTCGAGGGAAATCATACCACCACAAGGTGTAGCGAGACATTAGACTCAACATTGAAAATTCTTTTTGAAAAGTTAAATTCCGAAGGAGTAGATCTTAAAAATCTGATAGTCAAAACCAGTATGGCATTGCCTGGTCCGGATAGTGGGGTAAAGGCGCTTCCTTTGGAAGTGGCGAACGCAACACTTAGGGCGCTTAAGAGGTCTGTTCCACCCGAAGTTCCCGGAGTCGTTTTTCTTTCTGGCGGACAAACTCCGGATGAGGCAACGAGCAATCTAAACGAGATAGTGAAGCTTAAAGGAGATTCCCCCTGGGTTTTAACATTTTCGTTTTCCAGGGCCTTACAAAATGAAGCGATGGAAACATGGACCGGAAAAGATGAAAATACCGCAAAGGCCCAGCAAGTTTTTATCAAAAGGCTTGAAACGGTTTCAAAAGCGGCGAAAGGAGAACTCTAAATGAATCCAACAGATTTACTCTCAATCGGAGATTCCTCTATCGATACGTTTATGACCCCGCTTGAAACGGAGACCCTTTGCACAGTTGATAAGAAGCAGTGCTTAATAGCATTCGCATATGGAGAAAAAATACCGGTTAGAAATTTAGAATTCGCCGTTGGCGGTAATGCCGGAAATAATGCGGTTGGTGCAAAAAGGCTTGGGGTAAATTCTTCTATCCTTTTGACATTAGGTGACGATAGTATTGGAAACTTAATTGTCGAAAAACTAAAAAGTGAAGGGGTTGATATGACCTATGTAATTCAGCAGCCTGGAACAACATCTAATTATTCCACGATAATCAATTATATGGGAGAGCGCACAATCTTTGTTTATCACGCCCCCAGAAGCTATGAGTTTCCGGTGCAACTTCCGGTAGTACCCTGGGTTTACTTAACCAGCATGGGGGAAAGTTTTAGACCTTTTTATAATCATCTGACCGAATGGATCAAGAAAAACCCAACTATAAAGTTGGCCTTTAACCCCGGAAGCTGGCAGCTTCGAGCCGGCTACGATTCGATTAAAGGAATAGTTGAATCAACTCATATAATGTATGTAAATAGGCAAGAAGCAGAAAAGCTTACAAATTTTGGAGAATCAAACGGACGCGATCGCGATTTACTTATCGCACTAAATAAACTTGGTCCAAAGATTTGCATTATTACAGATGGTGGGGATGGAGCATTTGCCTACGACAGCATCAATGGTAAATTTGTGCGGGTTGGGATTCTTCCGGTTGATGCATACGAACGGACCGGGGCGGGGGATGCATTCGGAAGTGGTTCCCTTTCTGCGATAATTCATGGCAGAACACTAGAGGAGGCGCTTCTTTGGGGAACTGCAAATTCAGCATCCGTCATTGGCTATACCGGCCCGCAAAAAGGCCTTTTGAAATTTGAGGAAATGGACGGATGGCTTATCAGGTGTAAAAGTAGCGGTGTAAATGTAATTAATTTTTAACCAAAATAACACAATGAAAGTTTTTGTAACAAGAAAAATCCCCGGAGACTTTATAGAACGCTTAAAAACTGACGGAAATGAAGTAACAGTCTCCGAATTCAATAGACCGCTCACCCAAGAAGAGCTTATTAATATGGCTCGCGGAGTAGATTTCCTTTTATCGCTTTTGACTGACCGGATTGACGGAGACGTAATGGATGCTATTGGCCCACAACTTAAAATGGTAAGTAATTATGCAGTTGGATTTGACAATATTGATATCAAAGCCGCTAGTGATCGTGGAATTCTTATAACAAATACTCCCAGCGATGAAGTGAATGAGTCGGTTGCGGAACATACATGGGCTTTAATGCTGGCTTTGGCCAGGAGGATTGTTGAGGCAGATGAAGCAACCAGACGCGGCGCCTATCGCGGTTGGGAACCGGATGTTTTTTTGGGACACAATGTGATGGGGAAGACGTTGGGGATCATCGGACTCGGAAGGATCGGGTCTATGGTTGCCAGACGAGCTCAAGGTTATAAAATGACACTTCTTTATAATAAGCGCGAGCCGGACCGTGCGTCGGAGGCAGAACTTGGTGTTAAATTTGTTTCCCTCGATGAACTATATGCACAGAGCGATTTCGTTTCTTTGCATGTGCCCTTAACTGACGAAACCAGACACATGATAAATAAGGGGGCTTTTGCCAAAATGAAAAAAGGAGCCTTTTTAGTCAATACAGCCAGAGGATCGGTTGTTGATGAACGGGATTTGGTAGACGCATTAAGAGACGGGCAACTTGGCGGGGCGGGTTTGGATGTTTTTGATAACGAACCAAATATTTCTCCGGAGCTTTATGATGCACCGAATGTTATAACAACTCCGCATATTGCTTCAGCCACTTGGGAAGCCAGAAATAAAATGGGGGAACAAGCAGTGGGACAAATTTTAACGGTCGTCTCCGGACAAAAGCCTGAAAATTTGGTTAACCCAGAAGTGTGGGAGAAAAGGAGAAAGTAACCGATATTTAGATATCTGATAAAAAAGTCACGTTGCTTTGACCACCCAATGCCTTTTTATATAGTCTAGCTCTTTGTTTGTCACTGGGATTAATATATATCCTACTTTCGGTATCTATTTTTTTAACAACTTCTCTACAAAATTTTAAAAATGATAAAGACCCTTCCTGTAACACATCGCTACTCTTCTTGTAGTCGGAGTCTTTCCGTTTATTACGGAATATTTGAGTGACAGGGTGGTCAATTCTTTCCTGCCACTCATTTAATGTGTCGTCTAAAGATTTGAAAAATAAAGTCACCCTCCTACTTTCTTCACCATTTGATTCTGGTAGCGATATTCCAATTTCTAACATCCAATTGTGGTCTACCACAAAAAAAGTGCGGCTGGGTTGGTCAGTTATTTTTTTAACAAAAGGAGGTCTGTCAGGAACATATAATTTATGGTTACTGGACGTTAGCCAGTCGACGCAATCAGAACCGATATTTATTTGCAATATTTGCATTTCTCTTTCAGATGGAGTTTTGAAATATCTATTTAGCCTTTCGTCTACATCAGGGCCCAACTCTTTGTCGGTACTTGATTCGCGCGCAACACTATCCAAACTTATTTCTGTTGATTCCACAGGTTAAGTATAAGTGATTTTTATTGTAGAATTAAGCATGGCACTTTTTGGAAGAAAGAAAGACGAAGAAGAGTTTGATGACGACCCATCCAACGCCTACGCTTCGGAGGGCAAAGGTGAATTTTCCAGACGCAGGTTGAGAGATTTAAAACCTGAGAATAGAAAAAAAAGAAAAGAGCCCCCCAAGCCTTGGGGAAAGCGCGAGAGACTGACACTTTTAATTGTGATTTTGGCAACAGTAATTATTTCAGGAATACTTACCTTTACCTCTGAGGGTAAAGGACAACTAAATTTGCCCAAACCCAACTTCAGTTTACCAAAGATGAATTTTGACTCTCTCAACTTTTTTAAAGAGGAGACAATAACGATCAAAAAAAGCGGGAATTAAAAAGACGATCATTAATTTCTTGTTGAAGACCCTGAATTTAGTATATTTCCTTCTTGAATAACTGGTATTGGTGTGGCACAAATACGATGGGTTGGTTTTTTTTCGTCCAAGAACCACTCTTGTCGCGTCGGGCAACCATTACAGGGAAGATTGCCTGTGAGTGTGCAAATATTAATTTTACTTACACCCTCCGGTGCTTTCCAATCAATCGACAATTGATCGGTGAGTAATGCCGATATTATTTTATTCCAAATAGGTGACGCACCGGTAACACCTGATGCAACATGGCTCATTGGTGAATTGTCATTATTTCCGACCCAAGTTAATACCAAAAAATTTTGATTGTAACCCACCGCCCAGTTATCCCTTAAATCATTGCTTGTTCCTGTTTTTACCGCTACTTCGGGATGGTTTTTAATAACCAGATATGAATTTAATCCAAATTCAGGAGCTCTTGCCGGATTGTCCTTTAAAATATCTGTCAGAGAAAATGCAATTCTTGGATCAAGAACTTGCTCTCCGTTTGGGGTATTCTTTTCTAAAATTCTACCCTTATAATCTTTGACGCTTAAAATTGGTATTAAGTCCATTCGTTTGCCGTAATTAGCCAAAACACCGTAGACTCTTACCAGTTCGATTGCTTTAACAGCGCCTCCTCCCAAGGTTAATGAAAGACCATATTTTGAAGGATCATCCCATGAAGTTATACCCATCTTACGACCTTGCTCGATCATTTTTGGTACTCCATAACTAACCAGAACTTTGACTGCCGGAATATTTCTCGATTGTGCCAATGCGTTTCTGAGAGATACATTCCCTATAAATTTCCCATCATAATTTTGTGGAGAGTAGGGTGGTGAACCGGGGGTAGAATATATGATCGGCGAATCGTTTATGATTGTCGCCGGAGTAAAACCGTTACCTAGGGCATAAGCGTAATTAACAACCTTTATTGAACTTCCGGGTTGTCTGAGTCTTGTCAGGACATTTACATTACCGTCACCGGCAGTATCAAAATAATTTTTGGAGCCTACCATGCTTAGAATCTCTCCTGTTTGGGGGTTTACGACTAAAGCGGCACCGTTGCCTACATGAAGATTTTTAATTCTATCAACTTCTTGTGATACGATTTTCTCTGCTAAGTTCTGAATGTTAAGGTCCAGCGAAGTTGTTACCTCAAGTCCGCCTTTTTCTACCATATCTTCGCCATATTTATCCACCAACATTTGTCTAACATACATAACAAAATGTGGGGCTTTAATCTCAGTTTTTTTAGGTAGGAATCTTAGCTTTTGATTCACAGCTTCAGTTTCCTGGCTTTTTGTGATGAATTTATTTACTACCATCAGGTGGAGGACTTCTTTTTGTCTTTCAAAGGCAAGGTCGGGATTTTGTCCGAATGGTGAATATAGTGTCGGACTTTTTGGCAGTCCGGCGAGTAGAGCCGCTTCGGCAAGAGTTAGATCTCTGGCGTCTTTTCCAAAATAAGAAAGACTGGCCTCTTGAATTCCGTAAGCGGTGCCGCCGTAGCTAACTTCATTAAGATACATTTCTAAAATCTGATCTTTTGTGTACAAATACTCCACCTCGACTGATAATATAATTTCCTTTATTTTTCTAAGTATTGTTTTTTCAGGGGAAAGAAGTGTATTTTTTACAAGTTGTTGTGTGATGGTTGAACCGCCCTGCAATGATCCGCTGCGGATGTCTGTAATCACCGCCCTGAAAATCCCCTTAATGGAAAAACCAGGGTGAGAATAAAATTCGGCGTCTTCTGCAGCGAGGGTGGCAAGACGTACTTGTTGGGGAATTTGGGTTAGAGGGACAATTGTCCGGTTTTTATCTTTATAAATTTTGTAAAGCAAATTGCCGTTTCTGTCATAAATTTTAGTTGAGACTTCAGGCTCTCTGGTATCGAGATCTTTTGGGGAGGGGAGGTCTTTGAAAATTAAAAAGTAAAAATTAAAAAGTAAAAATATTAGAACGCTGATAACGATAAAAAGCTTGGATTTGAACTTTGACCTGAACTTTCTGATGGAGTCCCCAATCTTGGCGATATTTCTTTTAAAATTAAAAAGTATTTTTAATTCAAAGAGGTTCACCCGGAGTTTCTCAAGTTTGAAAAAGAGTTTGAAATTCGGGAGTTGAAATTTCAGTTGATTGACACGCTTGTTTGTTCTTAGTTTTTTTGCTGCTTTTTGTTTTTTATTTTCCTTTTTTCTTTGTATTATTGTGGTGAATAGCCACTTAAAATGTCGGGTTACGGCAGCAACTAGGAGTCTTGTGGTTTTTCCAATGGCAAGCAAGATAAATATTATCCCAAGTACCAGGTGTGAAAGGATCAAATAGAACGGTTTCCCGACCAGAGCTAAAAGACCCCCAAGTGTCTGAACGGGAGTCAAGCTGATATTTTGGGCAGATTTCTCATTGGGTTTAACATTAGGCCGTTTCGCCATTACGGCGTATTGTACCAGACATTATCTAGAGTGGGTATCTGATCGTGGCGGAGGCACTCGCAACAGGACAATCCAGACAATAAATGGTGCCGGTCGGATCGGTGTATACTTGGCGGTTTTCAAAATGAATCTGGGTAGGGTCGGCGCTAGCCGGGGCTTGTTGGCCTGTGTCATTAAAAATAGAAACGTCCTGGCTCGTGATGAGAGAGGTGGCTGGAACGGTTCCATTTAGAAAATATTCAAATCTTGTTTGGCATCCTGGGTTTGCGGGATCAGAAGAAGGGGGAGACCCTCCGGTATTTGTACATACAGTGGCACCCGTTACTCCTTCGGGTTGTTTGGGCCATGCGTGGCCTTTTTTGTTAGGGTCGTATGCACCGGCTTCGGCTTTATCAAGTACCGCTTTCATTACTTTGTTCCAAATTGGTGAGGCCCCGCTTATTCCCGATACGGCTCCGCTCATTTGTGTATTGTCGTTGTTTCCTACCCATGTAACGGTAACGGCGTCGGCCGTATAACCAATAGTCCAGTTATCCCGCCTGTCATTAGTGGTTCCGGTTTTAACCGAAACTTCGGAGTGTCCTTTTACATTAAGTTGTGAGCTTGTTCCAAAAGCTGCGCTTCTGGCACCGTTATCAAGTAATATATGGGAAATAAGAAAAGTTACGGCGGGTTCCAGGACCCTGGTTCCTGTTAGCTCCAGTTTTTTGACGTCGGTTTGTTCAAGAGTATTTCCTTTCCAATCAGTCACTTTGGTGATGGCGATAAGAGGCTCTTTTATTCCTTGGTTTGCAAATACTCCGAAAGCTTCAGCCATATCGTAAGGTCTAACCTCACCTCCTCCGAGTGTTAGTGAAAGTCCATAATTTTTTGGATCTATAAAAGTTGAAATACCCATTTGGTTTGCGAAACCGACAAAATTGTCGACCCCGTTGACGGCAAGAGTTTTTACAGCGGGGATGTTATATGAATTGGCCAGAGCGAAGCGTGTTTGAATTAAACCGTGGAATTTACCGTCGTAATTAACCGGACAATATGGAGGTTGACCTGCGACTTGGAAACATGTTGGCACGTCGGCGAAGGCGGTGGCCGGAGTTATTTTTTGATCACGGATGGCAAGTGCATAATTAAGAGGTTTAATAGAACTCCCTGGCTGTCTTTGGGATAAAATAACATTTACTTTTCCGTCTTCGTCTTTTGCAAAGTAATCTTTTGATCCCACCATTGCCAATATTTCTCCGGTAGAAGGTTTTGTTACGATTGCAGCGCCATTATGGACATTTTGTTTTGTGAGTTTTCCGACTTCTGATGCAACCGCTTGTTGTGCGATATTTTGGATATCGAGGTCAAGAGTTGTATAGACCCTTAAACCCCCCTGTTCCACTTTTTGCAGACCGTATTTATCGGTTAGTTGTTCTTTTATCCAGAGAGCAAAGTGGGGAGCGGCCGGGGGTTTAATGTTTGCATATTTTAATTCTACCTTATCGGTTTTGTCTGCTTCCTCCTGCGAAATATATTTATTTGCAACCATTTGTTTTAAAACTTCTTGCTGTCGTAACTTTGCAAGTTCCGGATGCGCTCCAAAGGGAGAATATGTTGATGGCCTCTGAGGAAGACCCACCAAAAGGGCCGCTTCGGCAAGATTCAAATCTTTGGCCAACTTACCAAAATAGGTTTCACTTGCGGTTTCAATCCCATAAGCTGTTCCTCCGTAAGGGATTTCGTTGAGGTACATTTCGAGTATTTGGTCCTTTGTATAGATCCCCTCAATGATCACCGTGAGGATTACTTCTTGGGCCTTGCGTCTAATTGTTCTCTCTTGTGTCAAAAGAGCGTTTTTAACAAGTTGTTGGCTGATAGTCGAACCTCCTTGAAGTTCTCTTTTAAAAATATTACTGTACAAAGCTCTTGTGATTCCGGTTAGAGAGAAACCTTGATGTTTGTAAAAATCTTTGTCTTCAATTGATATGGTGGCTTCAGGAATATATTTGGGAAGTTCAGAAAGCCTAATAGGAGTGCGCTTTTTATCAGTGTAAATTTCATAAATTAATTTTTCATTACGGTCTAAGATTTTTGTCGAGACGGGAAGATTTTGAGATGCAAGCCTGGTGGGCAAGGGAATCCCCCAGAAAAGGTATAAGAATGTCCCTCCAAAGATTCCAAAAAATATGATACGTTTAACATTCCGTCTAATCGAAAGATGTTCACCGATTTTTTTAAGTATGTTTTTCATCAGCGGAAGGATTATATAATATACAGTAAGTATATCAATTAATGACAATATTTTACTAAATGGAAACATTGGAGCAACTATCGGCAAAAATATGGTGGAGTTATCTTGAGGAGGATCTTCAAAAACTTCTTAAAGAGTCGGAATTCATTTATGCTACGGTAAAAAGCTGGGGGGCAGACCTCCCTGGAGGAAAGAGGGAATTTGACGATTATTCATTTGTTGTGTTTCCGGCAGCCAAAGCTTACGAAGGTTTTTTAAAGAAACTTTTTTTGGATCTTGGTTTTATTACAGACATCGATTATTACGGAAAACATTTCAGGATCGGGAAGGCCTTGAATCCTTCTTTACCCAGAGAATTTAGACGCAACGGAGTTTACGATAAGATAGTGAAGTATTGTGGGGGGGCGGATTTGGCTGAATTGCTTTGGGAAACATGGAAGCAGTCGCGAAATCTGGTTTTTCATTGGTTTCCAAACGAAAAAAACGCGATTTCACTCGAGGAATCGGGTAAAAGAATCGAAATGATAATCCAGGCAATTGACCAGTCTTTTAAAGAATGCCAAATAAATACAAACAACCCAACAACCACCAATGCCCAGTAATTGGTAATTTGGAATTAGTATTTATTTGTACTTACTGATATTATTTATTTATGACTGCCAAGGTTTCAAAAATAAGAGTACTTAAATACGTAACAATTTACGCGACTTATCTGATTATTGTCTGGGCATTTTATAGGTTTCTATTCAGACTCCCGGATGAAATTGAAGAGTTGGTCATCAAGCCGATTGTTTGGCTTATTCCGCTTTTTTACTTTGTCAAAAAAGAGGGATTTGGAATTTCATCACTTGGATTTACTTTTAAAAATATTTTCCCCGCAATCTATCTCGCAATAGGATTGGGAGCGGTATTTGTTATGGAGGGGGTTTTAACCAACTTTGTAAAATACGGGAAATTAAATTTTGGTGCAAATATCGGAAGTATGCCACTTATAATGTCGTTCGGGCTGTCTTTTATTACCGCTTTTTCTGAAGAGTCGGCTTTTAGGGGATATATTTTTAGCAGACTCTCTTTTGTTCTCAAAAATGAATGGTCGGCAAATATTATCCAGGCTCTTCTCTGGACAGGGATCCATGTTCCGATAGCATTTTTTATTTGGGGGTACACCCTCCCGCAGGGAATTGTATATTTAAGCTTGACGGCGATATTCGGACTTGGAAGTGCTTTCATTTTCGGCAGGACCAAAAATATTTTTGGATCGATATTTCTCCATGTTCTTTGGGAGTGGCCAATCATACTCTTCAGATAACCGGACGACTCAGAATACTCGGAACGTCAGTCAATCAGCAGTTCGGAAAGTCCGATATTCAGACTCTCTGATTTGACACGACGCAAATTCAGTCCTACCATTACAATTACCTGATGTTTAAGAAATATTTGTACGGAATCCCTCTTTTTGTCCTTGCTTTCGCAATTCTTTCGGTTTCGGTTATGCGGTCTACGGCGGTGACCTATGTTTTTGCAACCCCGTTGTCCTCTCCGGCATCAGTGTTAAATAAAGTTACGAAAATAAATTACGAACTTCCTTTTCCCGGTAAAATATTACCGGATAGCCCATTTTGGGTATTTAAAGTGATGAGGGATAAAGTTTGGTATGCACTGTCCTTCTCCCATTTGAAAAAAGCCGAGTTGGCACTTCTTTTTTCGGATAAACGTTTGGGTGCTGCCAAAATTTTATTTGAAAAGAAAAAACCGGATATAGCGCTTTCTACATTAAGTAAAAGTGAGAGATATATGGAAATTGCCACCAACGAAGAGGACCTGGCGAGAAAAGAGGGAATAGATACTTCAAAGTTTTTGGAAAAAATTGCTGTTTCAGCAATCAAACACAGGCAGGTTATCGAGGAGGAGATACTACCAATTTCTCCTGAGGATGCAAAACCGGAAGTTATCAGACTTGAGAATTATGGTAAAAATGCATACAAATCGGCGAGAGATGCATTATATTCAAAAGGCAAATCAGTTCCGATTGACCCGTTCGATAGGCCATAACTACCGCTATTGTTTATCTTTTTTGAACCATTCTTTATAACTTCAAATTTTAGATTTCCGCAAGATTCCCCGCGAGCAAAATAAGTTCAAAAAAAATGGCTTCACCTCACGCCTGATGTGATATGTTTTGCTATAAATGTTGGTAGTTGATAGTGTAGGGGTAGTGTTGAATAATCACCTTTGTCACTAGTTGTAGAGTAAACGTTTTCCATTCGTGAAAGAAGTTTCTGCCCTTACTTATTATTACCTATGAAATGTCCATTTTGTGGAGCGGCAGATACAAGTGTTCTCGAAAGCAGAACGGTTGATGGTAAAGTCCGGCGTAGGCGGGAGTGTGGTAAATGTGAGAAAAGATTTACAACCTTTGAAGAGGTAAAAAAAACTTTCCTTTGGGTGATAAAAAAAGACGGACGGCGCGAACCTTTCGACAAGGAAAAGATAAGAAGGGGAATATTGAGAGCGATACTTAAACGTCCGGTCTCAATGGATCAGGTAGAGGCGGTTTTAGAAGATGTCGAACGGGAAATGCTTAAAGCTGAGGAGGCTGAGGTTCAAAGCCGTACAATTGGCAATGCAATTTTAAAGAGACTTAAGAAATTAGATAAAGTAGCTTGGTTGAGGTTCGCCAGCGTATATCTTGAATTTGAAGATTTAAGTGATTTTGAAAAAGCCATAGAGAAGTAGGACTTCTCTGGTACTAGGTTCAGTCGCGCACACAACAAGTTGTGTAGCTTCTGAAATCTATTGTTGAGCGTTAATTAATATATGCAATTACAAATAAAAAACAAAACAGAAAAGAAGTACACAAACGGGAAAAGTAAAAAACACTTAATGAATGCGGACTTTGTTTTTGAAGCCCCGGCTAACCCTACTACACTTGACGGGATAAGAAAGGACGTTTTTCTCGATAGATATTCACTTAAGAATGAAGAGGGTAAGCCGCTTGAGGAGTATCCAGAACAAATGTGGAAAAGGGTGGCCTGGGGGATTTCCCAACAGGAAAAACCGGCTTTAAGAAAAGTTTGGGAAGAAAAGTTCTATAAAGCGATGAGTGGATTCAAATTTGTCCCAGCTGGTCGTATTTTGTCCGGCGCCGGAACTCCGTATCAAGTAACTTATTACAACTGTTATGTAATTCCGTCTCCCAAGGATAGCCGCGGGGGAATTATGGAAAATATTACAATGACTGTAGAAATCCAGGCTAGGGGCGGAGGAGTCGGGGTAAACTTGAGCTCACTTAGACCTAGAGGTTCCAGAGTTAAAAAAGTAAACGGAACTTCTTCGGGTCCTGTTAATTGGGCAGCTCTTTATTCAACGGCAAACCACGATGTTATTCAGCAGGGTGGTTCACGCCGCGGGGCCTTGATGATAATGATTAATGATTGGCACCCCGATGTTGAAGAGTTCATCACGGTTAAACAAGATCTCACAAAAATTCCCGGTGCAAATCTTTCGGTGTGTGTCTCCGACGCGTTCATGGATGCCGTCAAAACGGACGCTGATTGGAATTTGGTTTTTCCGGATAACTCGTATTATAAATACGACGAAGAATGGGACGGGGACTTAGATAAGTGGAAGGAGAAAGACTATCCGGTTATTGTTCACAAAACCATAAAGGCGAGAGATTTATGGAATTTAATCGGTGAGGCAGCATGGAAATCGGCTGAGCCGGGAGTTGTATTTATCGATAGATATAACAAGTTAAGCAATACCTGGTATTTTGAAAAAATTATTGCAACCAACCCGTGTGGGGAGCAGGGTTTGGGAGCTTGGGGGGTTTGCAACTTGGGTCATTTGAATCTCCCTGCATTTATTAATGACGGAAATGTTGATTATAAACTTCTTGCAGAACACGCCTCAATTGCCACACGTTTTTTGGATAACGTAGTAGATGCCAACTACTATTTTTATGATGAAAATAAAAAAGCACAGCTTAATATTAGACGCACTGGGCTAGGTACTTTAGGACTGGCGGACGCTCTTATCAAAATGAAATTAAAATACGGAAGCCCGGAGTCTCTAGAAGTCATTGAAAAAATATATTCTACAATCAGAAATGCGGCTTATACAACTTCAGCACTTCTCGCCAAAGAAAAGGGATCTTTTGGAGGATTTAAAAAAGATAAGTACTTAAAAGGAGTGTTCATTCAAAAACTTCCGGAAGAAATTAGAAAGTTAATAGCCAATCACGGAATAAGGAATGCAATTATTTTAACCCAGGCTCCAACGGGTACAATCTCTCTTCTTGCCGGGGTTTCTTCCGGCATCGAACCGGTTTACGAATTCAGTTATAAAAGAAACGATAGAACCGGGGAGCATATTGTTAATCATCCGCTGTACGACGAATGGCTTAAGGAACACCCGTCGGAAAAGATTCCGGATTACTTTGTCAGCGCCAGTGCCCTAACTCCCGAGGATCATGTAAAAGTCCAAGCAATGATTCAAAATTTAACAGACTCGTCAATTAGCAAGACCGTTAATGCTCCCAATTCTCACACTTTAGAAGATGTCAAAAAACTCTATCAACTTGCTTACGAGCTTGGCTGTAAGGGTGTTACTTATTTTAGAGACGGAAGTAGGACAGGAGTTCTTTCAAAAGTTGATGAAAAACCCGCCTCCGCGCAAGGCTCCGGCGAGGCAAGGCCAATTGTTACAGAAAGACCCCTGAGAGTTGACGGAGCAACATATAGAATCCCAACACCTCTTGGCGTTGCATTTATCACAGTAAACCAAGATCCACAAGGAAATCCATTTGAGGTATTTATTACCATAGGTAAGGCAGGAAGTGAGGTGGCCGCTCTCGCAGAGGCGTTGGGCCGTATGATTTCTACAACTCTCAGATTTGGAAACCACAAGCCTCCTATCGAGCGGGCAAGGGAGATTATGGAGCAGCTGAGGGGGATTGGTGGAGGCAGATCAGTTGGATTTGGGCCAAATAAAATCAGATCGCTCCCTGATGCGGTAGCACGGGCAATATCTCTTCATTTTGGGTTTGGGTCTGACAAACAAGATTCTGTGAACGGAGTTAGTTTGCAGGTTGGAACCAGTGTGGCGGTCCTAGACCCCACACCCATTCCGGCTGCTGAACCTCAATTTTTACAGCCAATGACCAAGGCTGGGGATATTTGTCCTTCTTGTGGAAGCAGTGCGTTGGTTTATGAAGAGGGTTGCGCAAAATGCCATGTGTGCGGACATTCAGAGTGTTAATATTTCTTCATGTCAATTTATACAAAAACAGGAGATAAAGGAATTACAAAAGTTTTTGACAAAAAGTCTGGTCAGCTTATCGGAATCAGCAAAGATTCTTGCAAGATTGCAGCGATCGGGGCAATTGATGAGTTAAATTCTTTTTTAGGTGTCATTAAATCACACTACTATCATTCGAATGATAGTAGTGGAATTAAAAAGATAGAAGAGATACAGGGGAATTTATTTACAATAAACTCGATACTTGCCGGGGCAAACCTCAGATTTTCTAAAACAAAAACTAAAAAACTGGAAAAAGAGATTGATAAATGGGAAGGGGAATTGCCCGTCCAAAAAAACTTTATTTTTTACGGCGGTACACCGCGAGCTTCACAGCTCTTTTATGCCCGGTCAATTTGTCGCCGAGCTGAACGCGCTTTGGTAGTACAGAGTACAGAGTACAGAGTACCTAGTGGGGCGATAATGTATATAAATCGCCTATCTGACTATTTATTTATGATGGCGAGGAGAGAAAACTTCAAAGCAAAGGTCAAGGAAAAATTTTGGAAAACTTCAAAATGACTTTCATTTAAAATACTCCATCGAAAGTTTCTCGAAGACTTCGTCCAACGTTTTTAACTGTTTATGAATGTTGTCTAGCGTTTCTTTTAATTCAGGCTTAAGTCTAAAGTCCAAGACATTGCTTATTTCTGCATATTGCATTAGTAACTGTTTCCTACGGTTTTCTATCCCGGTTTTAATAAACTGGAACTGGACGTGCTTGCTTAGGGTGGCCCATTCGGGGAAGGTGGAGAGGTAATCAGGATTATATTCTCCAAAATCGATAGCTTTTTGCAAAGTCATGTTTTGGTTCGTTTTGGTCGGTTTTCCACTTTTTATTTTTTCCGAAAATTCTTCAGGTTCCATTTGGCAAATTATACTACAAAGCTGTCTCAAACAGTCTAAATATAGTGTAAAATAAATCATTATGGCTGCCACCCCTGAGATACTAAGACCGGATGTTCCTCAAGTTGTTGAACGACAGGAAGAGTTTGTTGTTCCCGAAACACTTTCCGGAAGCGGGGTTAAAGTCGTTCAGAAAAATTTTAAGGCTCAGGTCAACGACGATAAGGGGTCTCCCGTAATTCAAACTCCGCCGACTCAAGTAATTACAGTTCAACCCCCGGCCGATCCGGCCACGCTTACAACTTGGTCTAAAGGGGATACGACTTCGGGGGCAACTTGGCTGGGAGCATTTTGGCTGCGGGTGATCAAAAAGGCATTGCATTTTGGTTGGAAGATACTCGGGCTAAGCCCGACAGATACTAGTAACTAGATACTAGTATCTAGGTTCTAAAAATGTTTATAGATCAAATAAATTTTACCGGCATACTGTTGGCAGCAATTGGAATTGCTGTTTTGATTTTTTTGCTCGTGGCTTTGGGTTACGCTATTTTTATATTTTTTAAGCATAAGAACAGAGAAGAGTCTTCAATCGATTCGGTCCTACTCCAAGTGGCGCTTCCTAGAAACAACGAAGCAAAGATTGATGTGATGGAGCAGCTTTTTTCATCGCTTTATACCCTAAAAAAGGGCGGTTGGAAGCAAAAGTTTTCAATCCAACCTTCAATTTCTTTTGAGATCGTTGCTAAACAGGAGGATATAAGATTTTATGTTTGGTGCCCCAAAAAAATAAAGGACTTAGTAGAAAAACAAATCAACGGAGCCTATTCTGACGCTGAGATATTAGAGATCGATGAATACAACGTCTTTACAAAAGACGGAAGAGTTGCGTACAAATCGTTCCAGCTCGGTAAGAGTAATTTTTATCCCATTAAAACTTTTAAAGATTTACCAACAGACCCGATGAGTGCAATCACTTCGGCCCTTGCCAAAATGGGCCCTGAAGAGGCGGCTGTTATACAGGTGTTGATTTCGCCAGCCGAAAGCGATTGGCAAAAGGAAGGTGGCAAATTTATTTCCGACACTAAAAAACAAGAAAGCGATCCCGAAAAGGCCAAATACTCTACGCCTGCAAAAACCCTAGAGGCTGTTGAAAACAAAATCGCAAAACCCGGTTTTGAAACTTCAATACGCATTGTTGTTGTTTCGTTAGATGAAGATTCAGCAAAGAGTCACGTAACAAATATTGCAGGGGCTTTTGCCCAGTTCGCAGGGGATCTGAACAATCTCAAAAGCAGAAAAATATGGAGAAAGGGATCGTTTATGGAGGATTTTCTTTACAGGTATCAACCAATGTTCAATCTTTTTGGCAATCATTCGTCAATTTTGAATTCCGAGGAACTTGCCACAATCTTTCACTTTCCCAATAGACAGATAACTACCCCTCATATTTTTTGGTTAAATTCGAAAACAGCTCCGGCTCCGGCGCAAATTCCGACTACCGGTCTATATCTGGGAGTAAGTAATTACAGAGGTATAAAGCGCCCCGTGTTTTTGGGCAATGAAGACAGAATGAGGCATGTATATATCATTGGAAAAACCGGAACCGGAAAGTCTGAGATTTTGAAGGATATGGTTATTCAGGATATAAAAGAGGGAAAGGGCGTTTGCTTTATGGACCCTCACGGTGACGCTATTGAAGATATTTTAAAGATGGTTCCGCCGGAGAGGGCCGAAGATGTAATCTACTTTAATCCAAGCGACACGGAACGGCCCTTGGGGCTTAATCTTCTTGAGGCCAGAACCGAGGACGAAAAACATTTTGCAGCAACGGCAGTAATTAATATGATGTACAAACTTTTTGACCCTTACAAGACCGGTATTGTGGGACCCAGATTTGAACACGCCGTTCGTAATGCCATGCTTACGGCAATGTATGAGCCGGGGAGTACATTTGTAGAAATTATGAGAATTTTGACAGATGCAAAATTTGTACAAGAACTGTTGCCCAAAGTTCAGGATCCGATTATCCGCCGTTATTGGACAGACCAGATTGCTCAAACTTCTGACTTTCATAAGTCAGAAGTTTTGGATTACATTACATCAAAGTTTGGAAGATTCGTTACAAACAAATTAATTAGAAATATAATCGGGCAATCCCAAAGCTCTTTTGATTTGCGCAAAGTTATGGACGAAGGGAAAATTCTTTTAATTAATCTTGCAAAGGGAAGTTTGGGGGAGGAAAACTCAAACTTTTTGGGACTAATTCTTGTTCCTCGGGTTCTAATGGCCGCCATGAGTAGGGTGGACATGCCTATGAAGGACAGGCGAGATTTTTATTTCTATGTAGACGAGTTTCAGAATTTTGCTACACCGGATTTCGCAGTAATTTTATCTGAGGCCCGTAAATACCGCCTTGGGCTTTGTGTTGCCAACCAGTTTATAGGTCAGGTTGAGGAAGAGGTTAAAAACGCCGTCTTTGGAAACGTTGGTACGATTGTTGCCTTTAGGGTTGGGGTGACAGACGCTAATTATCTGGCTCATGAATTTGCGCCCGTGTTTGGAGAAGACGATCTTCTTAATGTTGAGCGTTATCATGCTTTTGCCAAGACTATCGTTAATAACGAACCGGTTCCTCCTTTTTCAATGGACCTTACGAAAGACATGAGCAAACAAAAGGCTGCTGAGAGCGAACGAATTGCAGAAATTATAAAAGAAATGAGTAGACTTAAATATGGACGCGATGAGAAATTGGTCGAGGCTGAGATAACCCGTCGTGCGAAGCTGTAAACTCTTGTAATACTTTTTCTACTTGTTATACTTGACCCATGAATATTGGCGTTATCGGCTACGGTTTTGTAGGGCGCGCAACCGGGGAGGGTTTTTCTTCAAATCCGAAGAATAAAGTCTTTTGGTTTGATAAATTCAAAGAATCTCCAAATACCTTGGACGAGGTTGTAAAAAAGTCAGACTTTATTTTTATTTGTGTTCCAACGCCAATATTTGAAGATTATAGTGGTATGGACATGAGTATAGTTATCGGTGTGGTTGATCAGATCGCTCCCAAAATATCGGGGACGTCTAAAATACTTATTATCAAGTCAACTTCGCTTCCCGGAACAGCAAAAAGTTTGGTCAAAAAATATCCCGGAGTTAACTTTGTCATGAATCCCGAGTTTCTCACCCAAAAGAACGCAAACCGTGATTTTCTTAATCCCTCTCGAACAGTAATTGGGGCAGAATCAAAAGATGTTGCTTTAAAGGTGATAAAAATTTATAAAACAATTCTTCCAAAGAATCAGCCATACGTCGTTACCGATACTACAAGCGCAGAAGTAATCAAATATATGAGCAATTTGATGTTGGCCAGCAAAGTCCTCTTGGCGAATGAATTTTATGAATTGTCTAAAAAGGTCGGAGCAAATTATTTAGATGTTCAAAAAGCGGTTGAATCAGATCCTAGGATCGGAACCCACCTAGGGGTTCCCGGGCCGGATGGCGATATGGGCTTTGGGGGAGCGTGTTTCCCGAAAGATATGGTGGGAATACTGGGTCTTGCCAAAAAATTAAAGGTAGATGTCTCTGCCCTTGAGGCTATTTGGAAAAAGAATCTCAAAGTTAGGAAACACCGTGATTGGGAAGAAATGCCACAAGCATTTAAAAAAGCCACTAGTCGCTAGCTACTAGTAACTAGTCTCTCCGCGTATATTTGGTATAATTGCCTCATTGGTCTCGTCGTTCAATGGTAGGACACGACTCTTATGACAAGGCTTTGCCTTGACTGTTAGTGAATTCTGGGGAGCCGTAGGTTAACGGTAAGCCACGACTCTTATAAAGTCGATTCGATGGTCCGACTCCATCCGGCTCCACCAGAATTTACTAACATAAAGTCGACACGATGGTTCGATTCCATCCGAGACCACAAAAAGTTCTAATTTGACCAATTAGGCTAATTAGTCTAACTTGGTTATATGGGTGGCTACAAAAACCTTCTTGTTTACAGACTTTCTGTAACGATATTCGACTTCACTGTTGTTTTCTGCGACCGGTACTTGTCTGACTTGAAATTCAAAAGAACTGTTGAACAAATGGTCCAGGCCGGGAGAAGTGGTAAACAAAATATAGTTGAGGGATCTAAGGAAATTTCATCGGCCTCGGAAATGATGCTAACCAGTGTTAGTAGAGCCTCTTATTCTGAACTTTCAGAAGACTTTGAAGATTATTTAAGGCAAAGACATTTGCCAATTTGGGATAAAAACGACCCAAGAGTCTTAAAAATCAGAAGTTTTAAGGAGACGATTGGAACAGAAACAAATTTGTCTGATTTGTCAAAGTGGACCAATTTGGATTACAACAACGCAGAAAACTTTGCAAATCTAATGATTTGTTTATGTATGAAACAGGGTTATTTACTGGACCAACTTATTAGAGCAAAAGAACAAAAATTCGTTCAAGAAGGGGGATTTAAAGAAAACCTGTATAAGAAGCGTAGGGAAAACAAATTTGGCAAATTTGGACTAATTAGTCCAATTGGGCCAGTTACAGCTCAACTAAGACCTGTTTTTTACCAGGCTCGGTTATTTGTGCAAGTTCCAAATACCTTTCTGTGGTAGAAAGACGTTTGTGTCCGGAAACTTGAGAAAGAAGGACAATATCTACCCCTGCTTTGAGATTTTCCACCATAAACGTGGTCCTTAAGTCATTTACAGAATAATTTGGAAGTTCTGCCCTTTGCATATATCTGGAAATTGACGCTCTGATGTTTCTTACTGCCAGTGGTTTACCGTTTTTGCTGATAAAAACATAGGGAGAATCCGATTTAGGTCTTATCTTCATATAAGAATCAAGAACCTCCTGAGCCGGTTTGTTCAAAGGAGCTGTTCTTTCCGGCTGGGTAGCATAAGACTCAATCTTAAGCGAACCATCTTTGGAACGTTCAAGTTTAAGATTGGCGACCTCAGAGATTCTAAGACCTGTTTGTAGGATAAGTTCGACAATAGCAGCAATTCTAACATCGTTTCTTACAACGTCGCGAAGGGCCCTATACTCAAGCTGTGAAAGGAATTTGGGTAAGGCATTGTCAATCTTAGGGTGGGCAACCGAAGAGCTTGGATCAAAGCTAATAGCATTTTCTGTAATCATCCACCTAAAGAATGTTTTTACGGCATTTAGTTTGCGGCTGACGGATTTGGGTGTGTACTTGTCAGCCAAAAGTTGGTCACGGAACGAGTCTAAATCCTCAGGCTTTACCTGATCTGGAGTAGCTCTTTCTCTTTTTAACAAATAGCCGGTAAGCTGTTCAAGGTCGCTTCTATAGGCAAGCACGGTAGCAGGGGAGCGCCCTTTAGATTTAAGGGACTCTATGAATTTGGGAAGCAGATTTTTGATCGTATCTTGTGTCATATATAATGTATCTGAGAGGTTAATTATACCTCATATTTTGAGAATGTCAACATTACAGGATGTAATTTACCTATGAAAAAGGATTTTGTCAAGAGGCTAAAAGTCAAGTTTGAGAAGCTTGGTGGGTACGCCATTTGGGTTTTGGTCGTACTTTTGACCCTTTCGTTGGTTCAAAATATAGGTAAAGTTAAGAGAATTAGGGGGGAAATTGCAGCTGAAAAGGCAAAAATTGCAAAAATGAAAGCTGCCAATGAAGTACTGGCCAACCAAGTTGCGGAAGCGCAAAAGCCCGAGTTTATTGATAAAGAGATTAGAAACAAGCTTGGACTGGTTAAAACAGGGGAGACGATAGTCGTTTTGCCCGACGGGGACGTATTGAGGAGCCTTGCTCCCAAAATTGAAATTGACCTGGAAACCCTGCCTGACCCCAATTGGAAGAAATGGGTACAACTATTTGTTTCTAAATAATACCCAACCCCGCCAAATCGCCCCGCGAGTAAGATGTGTGGGGTGGCTGAAATTATTCGCCCCATAGTGTTGACACGAAACCTATTTCTGGTAAAATGCTTTTGTTCTTTAAAAGTTTAATCGTCTGTTAGATTTGTGGCTGTTTGGGCAGAGATTTTTGTGCTTAGATAACCACAAATCTAAGTGTGGTGTTTTGTCGGCTTGTTCAATTCAAAAAGGAGAAAAAATGACTATTCAAAATTGGCCGACCGGAAATCGGCAAAGCTTCGAAATGATCCAGAGTTTCAGACCGGCGGGTTCGAACACTGTTGTTTGGGCTCAGGACATGGGCAACCGCGTGCTTCTGCGCATGCTCAGATGGGGTAATGAGATTTATCTTCCCGTGACAATGGGTATGCGCCTTGGTATCGGAATTTGGAATGGAAACTCAAATTGGCGTGCGTACCCGACCTTTCTCGAGGCCCGGAACTTGTGGGATAATGGTGAATCAGATCCTGATATTTGTCACGTTGACCACATGTGGGAACTGGCTCCCGGTGACCAACAGCTCTTTTATCAATTGGGGAATCCAAATGCCCAGCTCGGCCGACCGCTAATCATTACCAAGTCGGGTTATGGCGAGGCAATCGGTGAGAACGCTTTTGGTAGTACAAAATGGCGCGGCCAAATCCGCATCTACGAGCGCACTGTGGCAGGAAACCGCCACCAATACGATCGACCCACGAATGAGGGTGATGGTATGGGCGGCGCCTATGTCAAAGGTTTTGATCCTCTGACATTTGAAGCCAATTTGCGCGACGGTTCTTCTTCTGGCAGACGCGGTTCCTCAACACCCAAGGGTGGAGCTGCGATTGGCGCCGGCGCTGAAGAACATATGAGCCACGCTCGCACAGGCTTGAGTTACAATATGGATTCACAGCCCGTGGTTTTCCTGCGCACCGAGTTCCGTGAGGATCTTTTGCCCTTACTACGCAAAACCTGGAATTTCAATTGGGATTGGACTGAACCTGTTCCGACTTTTCCCAATTGGTGGGATCGGCCTTGGAATTGGCGCCCCGATCGGCCTTTGACGGCACCCGAGATTCCGGTAATTCGGCCTCACGACCCTGATGAAAAACACTGGCGCTAGGTCACACAACAAAGACGATTAACTAAAATGTGCTGAGAGCCAAAACCTTTATTTTTATAAAAAGGCCAAGCTCTCAGCACCACTCTCAAGTTTCTAATTTAGATTAGAGGTTTGAGAGTAGTTAGAACAGAAATCTTCATATTAAAAATTAACGTGACTACAGCATCTTCTTTAAGGTATAATACCCTTGTTCGTAACATGCGGGGTAGTGTACGGCTGCACGGAAGGCTCATAATCTTCCAGGCTGGGTTCAACTCCCAGCCCCGCAACAAGTTCGGAGCGTAAACCTTTACGCTACGTTTCCGATGCTCGGAAACTTCGCTTTTATCGATGGCCCTTCTTTTCAAATTTGCTTTGCAAATTTGGGAGGAAGAACTGCAAAACGGTATGCAAAAAGCGAAGCAAGCTCTGACGAGTCAGGGTAGCTCAGTTGGTTAGAGCACGGCAATCATAACGCTGAGGTCGAGGGTTCGAATCCCTCCCCTGACACCAAAAATGAAAGAAAGATTTAAAGGGTTTAAAGATATGGGTGCACGTTTGGAAAAATTTGTTTCCAACGTGTTGGATTTACCCCCTTCGTATGAAGAGGTTGTGGCAAACTTTGTGCATGAAAAAAATTGCAGCAAATCCTTGCCACTTAGTAAGATTGAATCCGATCAAGTTATTGATATTCGAAGTAGAAATCCTTGGGGTGTGGGCATAAATAGTGTCGTGGTGTCTCAGAAATATGTTAAATGTGATGAATGTAAGGCCAGTGTCAGGTTTTCCGGATAATTTTCAAAACTTGACATACTCGAGTTATATCTGATAGTATATAGACAGTTTAACAAATGCTTTGAGGCGGAGGGATGGAACCGCTGAAACTAGCAGAGGACTAAATAACCTACAGAGGCGAAACTGTAAAAAGAACCGCAACATTTGTCGCACAAGCGGAGAATGTCAGAAATAAGATCCTCTTATTTTGATTTTCCTCGGTTTCGACCGGGGACTTTTTGTTTAGGAGGATAACAATAGGGTGGCACCCCCAGAAATGGGCCCTTGTGAATTAACGATTTATTTCGTTGGTTTGCAAGGGCCTTTTTGTTGGGAAAATAGGCGAGTAGTTCAGTTGGTAGAACACGCGTCTCCAAAACGCGAAATCGCTGGTTCGATTCCAGCCTCGCCTGCCTATGAGTAAAGAATTTGAAAACAGTTTACAGAAAGGAGCCTCTGAGATGCGGCGCGTCCAGGGGATAGTTTGGCATGGAATATAACGAATTATTAAAAGCTAATAACATAAATACTTTGAAGATTTTGGATATAAACGGCTTGTTAAGGGAGCCGAGAACTCTAGTGCCATCCAAAAATGATGGTGGTGATAAGTCAGATATGATTTTTGATTTACTAATGGACTCGACCATTAGAAGGGGGGATGGCCTGGTTGCCTCAACGGTTCAGAATGAGAGTAAGCAAAAAATCAAAGAGTTTGTTTTGAAAAACGAGCCGATAAATTTTGTTTTTCAGGGATTTCCATTTAAATGTCATAACCCGATAGAGACATTAAGAAAAACTCCGGATCTTGGGGAACTTGCTTTTTTACAAAGGTTATTGGATATAAACGAAACTGTTCGTCAAATTTATTCCCCGGGTGTAAATTTTACAGTTTTGTCTGAAAGTGAAACATATAAAGATTTATTTGGATCGACAGATTATGAGATTGATAAATATAAGGCTGGAATTCAAACTTTTCTGGGAAAAACTGGGGGTAATGGGACGATAAGATTCATTGATTTTTTAGATATATTAAATAATAAAAGTGAATTTAAGATGGGTTGTAAACACGAAGAAGAGTATTTGTTTGCCAGTTTGACAAACCCGCGAATTTCAGAAGAGATAAATAAATTGGTACCTGTTATGTCTAGAAGCCTTCCTATCAACCAAGACGTTTATTATGAAGATTTGCTCACGGTATTTGGATTCAATAATCGGGAACTTACAGTTTTCCAAAAGGAATTTGCTGAGTATATTAAATCGGCTTCAGTTGAGTTGGCGGTGAAATATTTAGCAATTGCAAAAATGAAAAAAGATAATCAGATTATAAAGTCTGTTTTTCCGAATTATATTTATGTATCAACCATTGCCAGAAATGATACCTATTCGTTTCACCCCATTCATAAGAGGACTAGGATTTTTCCACACCACGGAGTTCCCGTTTTGGGGTCAGATAAAGTAGATATCGTGTATTTTGGAGAAATAATCACACACCCTGAAGTTTATACAGCCGTTTATTTAGAGGGAGATATTGAAGATGCGCCGTTTTATTTTTTGAAAGGCAAACAACACATTAAAAAACAGGTATAATTAAAAAAATGAAAAACAAAGTTGAACAAACAGTCGAAGAATATGGTAAACAGTTGGATCAGCTAAATATCCTTCATGAATTTATTGAACACCCGGCTTTTGTTGAGGTTTCTGATGTTATGAATTTCCTAGGGTTGCCACTAAAACTTAGCTCTGCAACACTTTTAATGAAAGCAGACGACGACTACGTTGCGCTAATTCGTAGGGGAGATACTAGGTTAGATTTAGAAAAAACAAAGAAATTATTGAGTGTTAAAAAATTAAACATTGCCAGCAAAGAGGAGTTTTCCCGATTAACCGGCCTTGAGCCCGGCGCGGCGCATTACCTGACCGGATTTAAAACCTTCATTGATCGTCAAGTACTCGAAAACGAATATGTATATGGTGGTTCAGGAAGTTTATTAGTTACAACAAAATATAAATCTTCAGACTTAACTAAGATTCCCAATTCAGTAGTCGTTGATATCACAGCGGGGGATGCTTTGGATAGTTTGGAAAGATCTGACAATAAAAGAATTTTATCTGGTATTACCCCAAGTGGTAATGCCTTACATATTGGTAATTATTTTGGGGCAGTTAAACCCCAAATCGAGTTACAGAATAGAAATTTGGAAGTTTATTATTTTGTAGCTGATTTGCATGCTCTAACAACTGTAAAGGATCGAGAAAAACTAGAAGACAATATTACGAATGTCGTCTTGGATTATTTGGCATTGGGACTTGATCCGGAAAAATGTGTTTTCTTCCGCCAATCACAAGTTCCTGCACACTCTCAACTGGCTGTGGTTTTGGCAAATTATATTTCATTCGGCCAAATGCAGAGAATGCATGCATTTAAAGACAAACTTCAATTTGGCGCAGAAGTTGAATCTATAAACATGGGCCTTTTTAATTATCCCATTTTGATGGCCGCCGACATTCTTTTGTATAAACCATATGGAGTTCCGGTTGGGGAGGATCAAAGACAGCATATAGAATTAACCCGCGATATTGCTGGAAATTTTAATAAGACATATTCTAATGACTTATTTCCTTTGCCGGAACCACTGATTTCTAAAGAAACAGGAAAAATAGTTGGTACAGACGGGACACGAAAAATGAGCAAAAGTTTGGGAAATGTGATTGGAATATTTGATGACTATGAAGTGATAAAAAAACAAATAATGAGCGCGTATACTGACCCGAACAGAAAAAGAGCGACCGATCCCGGGAAGATCGAGGGAAACACCGTTTTTATGTACCACGATATAATTAACCAAAATAAAGATATGGTTGAAGAGATGAAAACAAAATATAAAGCAGGTGAGATTGGAGATGTGGAAGTTAAAGAGAAATTGGTTGAGGCTCATAAATTATATTTTGCAGAAGCCAGAGCACGAAGAAAAGAATTCGAAGGCGACTTGCAACTTGTAAAAAACATTCTTTTGGAAGGATCCAAAAAGGCGAGTACAATAGCAAACACAACCCTCGAAGAAGCGTATAAACTAATTGGGATTAAAAACAAATTAAATTAAAATATGGACGAAATAACCTTTGACCAGTTTGAAGCAGTGGATATAAGGATTGGAACCGTTGTCAAAGCCGAAGTCCCCGAATGGAGTCATTGGGTGATTAGGTTGGAAGTAGATTTTGGGCCCTCCTTCGCTGAAGCTACGGACGGCAAATCCACTAGGATTTGCTTTTCCGGTATCATGAAGTTCTTCAAACCCGAAGATCTTGTCGGCAAACAATTTCCATTTGTAGTTAACTTAAAACCCAGGCCAATCGGTCCCGATAAAGAACTCTCCGAGGCGATGATGATTATGGCTTGCCCTGGGGATGCATCGGAAGATAAAAAAGTTCAGGAAGAAACCCCAACGGTTTTATTTAATCTTCAGGAAAAAGTTCCAGATGGGACAAAAGTAAGATAATAGGATATAATT
Organism: Candidatus Woesebacteria bacterium; assembly: GCA_016432365.1. Taxonomy (GTDB): domain Bacteria; phylum Patescibacteriota; class Microgenomatia; order UBA8517; family UBA8517; genus GWB1-39-10. The sequence continues at coordinate 67,397 of CP066686.1, read as the reverse complement.
GACGTTCGAATGGATCCGAAACAATTACTCAAAACCAAAAACCCAAGTGGAAAGAAGCAAGTCCAATTCAAGTTGAAAATCAATCTTTGGACGGTTGCTTTAGGTCTTCTGGTTATATTTTTTGTAATCCCTCTTATCGTAACCGGAGTTCAAATGGCCGGGAGTAATAATAATGTGGAGATCTCTCAACTTCTAAATGATATTAAGTCGAATAAAGTAGATAAGGTTCAGATTCAGGCAAACAAAATGATTGTTACCTATAAAGACGGAGCAGTCAGGATGTCCACCAAAGAAGATTCGGAAGGGTTTAGTCAGCTTCTTAAAGAGTCGGAGATAGATCCCACAAGTGTAAATTTTGCTGTTATAGATCAATCCCTGACTAAAACTCTGGCAGATATCGCAGGAATTGTGCTACCGATAATTCTTATGGCTGCTTTCTTTTATTATATTATGAGAGCCCAAAGCAAGGGGGCGCAGGATATTTTTTCCTTTGGAAGATCCCGTGCTAAGATTTTTGCCAAGGGCAAGCAAGATACGACTTTTAAAGACGTTGCCGGTGTGGACGAAGCCAAAAAAGAGCTTGAAGAGTTGGTTGATTTTCTTAAATATCCTGCCAAATACAGAAAGATGGGGGCAAGAACTCCTAAGGGTGCTCTTCTTTTTGGACCTGCGGGAGTTGGTAAAACACTTTTGGCAAAAGCTGTGGCAGGGGAAGCAGGGGTACCATTCTTTAGCATGGCCGGATCGGAATTTATGGAGATGTTGGTTGGCGTTGGAGCTTCCCGTGTTCGTGATCTTTTTGGCCAGGCAAAGGCAAGCGCTCCTTCAATAATTTTTATAGACGAAATTGACGCAATCGGGAGGTCTCGCGGCCGTGGAATGATGGGCGGGCACGATGAACGTGAACAAACGCTAAATCAAATTCTTGTTGAGATGGACGGGTTTACTCCAAACGATAACGTCGTCGTTTTGGCGGCCACAAACCGTGGAGATTTGCTTGACCCGGCACTTTTAAGACCGGGGAGGTTCGACAGACGAGTGGTACTCGACATGCCCGACAAAGAGGGACGGCTTGCAATTCTTTTGATCCACGCCAAAGGAAAAAAGTTTGCCAAAAAGGTTGATTGGAGTAGGGTTGCCGATCGCACCGTTGGATTTTCAGGAGCTGATTTGGAAAATATGCTTAACGAAGCCGCGATTGGGGCAGCCCGAAACGGCAAAGATGAGATCTCAATGGAGGAGATCGAAGAGAGTGCAACAAAAGTTAAACTTGGGCCAGCCAAAAAAAGGCTTCAAAGTGACGAGGATAAGAAAATCACCGCTTATCACGAAGCGGGACATGGAATCGTTACAAACTTTCTAAAGGGAATGGACCCCGTCCACAGAATCTCCATTGTTGCGCGCGGGATGAGTCTTGGGCATACGTTGATTCCCCCTGCCGCTGATAGAACTCATGAAACAAAATCGAGACTTCTAAATCAGATTACAGCAATGCTTGGCGGCCGTGCCGCGGAAGAACTTGTTTTTAATGAGATGACAAGTGGCGCCAGCAATGATATAGCCCAAGCTACCAAAGTTGCCCGGGCAATGGTGATTGAATTTGGAATGAGCGAACTTGGGCCTATGAATTTTGGAGATGATACAGGAATGGGGGATTTTGGCCAGATGGAATGGTATGAATCTGCTAAAAACTCGCCTGCCTTCTTGGAAAAAATAGACAACGAAGTTAAAAAGATTCTTGATTCTTGTTACAAAGTTGCCGTAAAGATGGTGAAGGAAAAAAGGAAGATATTGGATAAAGTTTCTGAAGCCTTGCTGGTTAAAGAAACTCTTGATAGAGACGAATTTGAAAAGATAGTCGGACAGAAATAAAAACTAGATACTAGTAACTAGCAACTAGTATCTGTTGAATGCGTCAAGTAAGACTTAGAACTTCATTTGGGATACAATATATCCATGAATAAACTCGTGATTATTGATGGAAATGCAATTATGCATCGGGCGTTTCATGCAATTCCCTCCTTAACCACCCCCAATGGCGAACCGATAAACGCGGTTTACGGTCTCATCTCAATGCTTCTTAAGGTAATCGGAGAAATTAAACCGAGTCATATTGCCGTGGCTTTTGATAGAAAAGAGCCAACTTTTAGGCAAAAAGAGCTACCTACCTATCAAGCTCAGCGTCCTCCGATGGCAAACGAGTTGGCTTCACAATTTGAAAAAGCTAGTAAATTTTTAGCTGCGGCCAATATTCCTGTTTACTCAAAAGCGGGATATGAAGCGGATGATGTGATTGGGACAATTGTCTCGAAGGCAACCAATACTTCTACTCTTACACTCTCCAGCTCTCCTGCTCTGATTGACGAAGTTGTAATAGTGACCGGAGACCGAGACCAACTACAATTGGTTGACGATAAACTAAATATCAAGTTATACATGCCCGTTGCCGGAATATTGAATGCGAAGTTGTATGGTGAGTCAGATACTGTAGAAAGGATGGGAGTTCCTCCGATACAGATTGTCGATCTCAAGGCGTTGACGGGGGACGCCTCCGACAACTATTTCGGAGTTCCCGGAATTGGACCTAAAACAGCAGAGACACTTCTATCCAAATATAAGACAGTCAAGGGGATCTACGAACACATGGACGAAATATCTGGAGGGGTAAAAGAGAAACTTGAAAATGGAAAAAAATCAGCTGATCAATCATATTTTCTGGCGACCATAGACAGGAATGTTCCGATTGATTTGGATTTTGAGGAAATGGGTAAATGGAATATATCAGGACAAAAAGTAATAAAGTTGTTTGGGGAAGAGTTTGGTTTCAAGACACTGACGAAAAGAGTATTGGATGTTGGAAAAAAGATAGAGGAAGATAAACAGGGGTCGTTATTTTAGACAATGAATAATAAATTAAAGATAGCAATAGTACATGACTATATAAAAGAATATGGCGGGGCAGAACGATTTGTAGAGACTCTTTTAGAAATTTGGCCTAACACCCCAGTTTATACAACTGTTTTTTTACCGGAATTTTTAGGTCCGCACAGGACCCGTGTCGAGAAATGGGATATAAGAACTTCTTTTTTGCAGAAAATCCCATTTAACGCAAAGCTTATAAGTATGTTTAGATTCATAGCTCCGTTTGTATTTTCGACGATGGATTTAACGAATTACGATGTCGTAATTATATCCTCAGCTGGCACATATACAAGCCCGAATTTTATCAAAATGGATAAAAAAAGTACTCTAGTGTGTTATTACCACACACCTCCTAGATATCTGTACGGCTATCCTGTTGCAAATGATTGGAGAAATAATATTTTCCGCAGGACGTTATTGATATTGGGTCAGATCCCAATGTTTTTTTTAAGAATTTTAGATAAGCGGGCCGCCCAAATTCCTGATTATGTAATCGCCAATTCAAACGAGGTGGCGGGGAGGATTAGACGATTTTATAAAAGGGAAGCGATTGTAATTTATCCTCCTGTCGAAATTCCCAAAGCTGACAACTCACTTAGAAATAAGAACTATTATCTAGTTGGTAGCAGAGTTTCAAGGCATAAAGGGCACGATATCGCAATAAAAGCTTTTACAAAATTGGGTTATACTCTAAAAGTTTTCGGCGGAACTTTTGCCTCGTACGGTTTAAGTCAATTTAAAAAAGACGCTGGGCCGAATATAGAATTTTTGGGAGAGGTAACAGAAGAAAAAAAGTTAGATTTAATGAAAAACGCGACAGCACTTATATACCCATCAGAACATGAAGATTTTGGAATAGTTCCAGTCGAAGCGATGGCGGCAGGAACACCGGTGATTGCTTTAGCGCAGGGTGGGCCACTCGAAACCATAATTGACGGCAAAACCGGATTGTTTTTTAAAGACAGGACTCCTGATTCGTTGATTGAGGCAGTCAAAAAGTTTGAAAAGATGAAATTTAAATCTGAAGATTGTATTAATCAGGCGAAGAAATTTAGCAAAGAAAGATTTAAGAGAGAAATGTTACAATTTGTAAATGTCCACACACAAGAACAAGAAAAGTCTTCTTAAACTAGTCCATCTCCAGGCGCTTGTTTTTATAGTTATTTATTTTTTTATCTCTAATCTGATTGTAGTTAAATTTATTACTAATCCGAATATTTATTTTTCTTTTCTTTGTTCATTGGTTTTTGGTACAGTGTCTGTTTTTGCTTTTTTATACCTTTTTTCTCATCAGGATTTTTTTCCATTTTTTAAGCACTTGCGGGGCAGTCAAGACAAAAAGGAAAAAAAGTATTTAAAAAGCTATATAAAATACGGAAAATTCATTGCTTGCGTAATTGTTGGAATATTGGGAGGTCCTATTTTCATGGCACTAACAGTCGGGTTTTTGTTCCCGCGGTCAAAGAATAAATATTTAATAGCTTTTGTGTCAACTTTCGTATCTACAGTAATAGTAATATCTTTTGGAAAGAGCATCTTGGGGTTAATTAGATTTGAATTTTAAATAACAATGCCGGAATTACCAGAGGTCGAGTCGATGAAACTTCAACTCGCTAAATTTCTCAAAGGACATAAAATTACATCTGTTGTTGTCAATAATAGAACAACATTTCAGGGTGATGAGAAAAACATTATCGGAGGAAAAGTTATCGGAACAAGAAGATTTGGAAAAGTTTCTGTGATAGATCTAGATAATGGTTATTCGATCCTTACCCACGTAAAACTCACCGGGCAATATATCTATAGGGGTGCAAATCTTCCGAATCCTAGATCTCTATCACCAAAAGTCACCGGTGGAATTCCCGGCCCCCACACATTGGTAATTTTCAAATTAGATAACAAAGGCATTTTGTATTACAACGATGTTCGTCGATTCGGTTGGATAAAAATAACGAAAAGCGAAGAAGTAAAAACGAATAGTTTTATCGGAAAACTGGGACCGGAGCCACCGGTAGTCCAAGATTTCACCGGTCAAAAACTCACTTTAGAATTATTCAAGCAAATACTTTCCAAAACATCCCGTCCAATCAAAATTGTTCTGATGGATCAGGAAAAGATGGGGGGAGTTGGAAACATTTATGCAAATGATGCACTGTGGTTGGCCGGAATAGATCCAAGACGAAAAGCGAAAAGTATAGAGGGAAAAGCGGCTGAAGAACTTTATAAAGCAGTCCTTACAGTTCTTAAGGCAGGACTTAAATACGGAGGGGCATCAGAACTTGCATTCGTTACACCGGACGGAGAAGAGGGGGAATATCAAAACCACACACTTGCATATGGGCATGAAGGAGAGCTTTGTAGTCGATGTAAAAAGGCTAAATTTGAGAAATACTTTTTGGGAGGACGGGGAACTTACGTTTGTCCCGTCTGTCAGAAGTAAAAGGTGTGCCTTCTAGGAAAAATGACCTGTTGCATAATATAATGCAGGATATGGCTAAAAATTTACCGTTCGTTTCTGTGGTTGTTCCTGCCTATAACGAGGAACTTATGCTTCCGACGTGTCTGCAATCATTAGTAGAGCAGAAGTACGATGGAAAATACGAAATCATAGTCGTTGACAACATGTCCGATGATCTAACACCTCAACTGGCGCGTGTATATGGGGTTACAGTTATCAAAGAAAAAAAGAGGGGGGTCGCATGCGCGAGACAAGCAGGTTTTTTAAAAGCTAAAGGAAAGATTATTTTATCAACCGATGCTGATACCATACTTCCGCCAGATTGGATAGAAAGAATGGTAAGAGAAATAACTAAAAGTGACGAGATTGTTGCGGTGGGCGGATACTGCGATTTAATAGGTGTTAATACTCCATTAAAACTTATTTCGAGTTCTCTAATGCCCTTAATATTTATTTTGGATAAGATTTTGGATTATCCCGGAACAACACAAGGTTGGAATTTCGGAGTAAAAAAAGATGCTTTTATGAAAGCAGGTGGGTTTGACATTACCCTGAAACCTGGAGATATTGGAGAGGATAGGGATTTGGGTAAACGTCTCAGAAAAATTGGCAAAGTCAAAGTTTTGTATCGATTGAAAGTAAAAACTTCCGCAAGAAGATTTGTCGGATTTGTCAAAACAATAAAGTATGTTTTTGTAAACTATCTTTTCATTTTATTAAATAAAAGGGCTATTCCGGGTTCCTTTCAAATAATCAGACAAAAACCATATGAGTCATATGATGTTGTAAACGACAAACCTTTCTTTTTAACACTTGTTGTTTCAAGCCTAGCGGCTTTGGTTTTTCTTGCGGGAGCAATTCCGACGGTTAACCTCTGGTCGGTATCTTCTGTTAAGACTCAAGAAAAAGTGATCGCCCTCACTTTTGACGATGTTCCAAGTGGTCAATATACGACAGAGTTGTTGGGTGTTTTGAGGCAGAAAAATGTTAAAGCCACCTTTTTTGTAACAGGAGAATCGGCTAAAAGTCATCCTGAAATTGTAAGGGCGATATATCTGGCAGGGAATGTGATCGGAAATTATTCTTTAACCGACAAAACGCTTACGATGTTAAAATCTCCGTCTGCCATAATTAAAGACATAAATTTAGCAAACGAGCTTATTTACAATGATATAGGGGTAAAGCCAAAGTTTTTTAGACCACCGCATGGGTACCGTTCGATTTGGGGAGCACTTTCTTTGGATAAACACGGATATGACATTGTTACGTGGAATAATTCAACAGACAGTTGGTTGGGAAAAGAGACATCCAAGAAAATTGCAGTCGATATTATAAAGGACGCCAAACCGGGGGACATAATAGATCTTCAGGCGAAAGACCAGACAATCAAAGCAACAGAAGAGATTATAGATTTGCTTCAGGCGGACGGGTATCGGTTTGTTACCCTTGATACGTTACTTAACAAACCCGCCTATTACTAACCGTTTTCTGCTCGTTTAATATATTTGTTTGCAAACGCAGTCACACTCCAGTAGATGGTGAACAAAGTTACCGAAGTTATCAACAACCCGATACCGGTTACCCAATCAAGTGAGGTTCCGAGTTTGGCAACGGCGCTACCTAAAAAGTAGCCGGCGAGAAGCAGAACGACGGATTTAAAGAGCGCGTTAAATATGTTAAATGTAATGAATTCGGGGAATGGAATTTCTACGAGCCCCGCGACATACATGACTACCCCTCCGACAAAACTTGAAAGTTTGCCAAAAAACATTATCTTTCCCTTATGTCTAATAAATTTGGATTTAAATTTGACAAAACCATTAGATGTAAGTTTGAAGAACCCCAAGATTTTATTAGTGGGAGAGTGGAACCACCACCTTCCGGCCGCATAGTAAATTATATCGCTGGTCAAATCGGCTAAAACCACCGTTATAAAAGTTGATGACGGATTAAGAAACCCCAAAGATACAAAAAAGCCCGAAATAAATATCGTGATCGGTCCTTCGATGACAACCAGAGGAAAGATAACAAGATACCCATATAATTGGATTAGATTAAACAAGCGCAAGAAATCCGGACTTGTTAATATTGAAGAAGGCATGTGTAAATATTCTGGCAGACGCGGGTGTTTTTGGCAAGACGAACGATGTATTAAAAAAGGCAAATAGGATAATATAAAATAATGTTACCTGAGGTTAAAAAATCTACATATGAAATTTTGGAAGAAGGGGTGGGGGCTGAGGTGGACAGGATTGAATCAAGAGAAAAAAAGAATTTAATTTTTCAACTTAGGGTTCGAAACACTTCGAATAAGTCGATTAGAATCTTTTCGTTTGTTGTAGCAGAGTTTGTTATCCCAAATAAAATAGAAAAAGTTTTGGAACATGGATGGCTTCAGTGCAGCGAGGTTTCTTGGAAGACCTTGGACGAGCCTACGCAAGAAATCAGAATGTTTTTGCAGCGTGACCAGAATCATTATTCGTTTAAGAAGGAATATGGATATGTAGAAAACTCAATTGTTAGCGAGTGGTTTACATTGGTAAAAATGTATGGAGAGGACCTCTTTATCGGAGCAGTCACGACCGCCGACCAGTTTACTCAGATTTTTGTTAAAAGTGAAGGTGGTGGAACAAGGATTAAGGTCACGTGCCAATATGACGGATTAATTTTAAACCCGGGACAAGTGGTAAAGAGTGAGAAAATATTTTTTGCGATTGGGGAGGAGAGCAAAATTAAAAAAGATTTTGCTGAAAGCCTGGCGAAACATATGAATGTAAAAAAAGTGGCACCGCCAATTCGTGCAATGTGCAATTCATATTATTGGAATGCGAATAAAATAAGCGACGAAATAATTAATAACGAACTTAATGCAATTGAGAGGATGCCGGAACGTCTCAATCTTGATTACTTTGAGCTTGACGCAGGTTATACAAGATATTTTGGCGATTGGTTAGATTATAAAGACAGGTTTCCAATGGGTTTTGAGCCAATTATCAAACGCATTAAATCTCTCGGTTACAAACCCGCCTTATGGATTTCTCCTTTCGCAATAAGTCCCGCTACCAAACTCCATGATCACCACGCAAGTTGGCTTTTGAAAGGCGATCACAAAAAGCATTTCGAAGGACGGTGGACAAGCCCGGTTGATAATCTGTCTAACGATATAGACCTTGAGGTTTTGGATCCGACTAACGATGAAGTTAAAAAATATCTCAAGGGCGTTTTAACTCACTTTATGGACTTGGGATTTGAACTTTTTAATACCGATTTTATGTATCCTGTATGTTTGGCTGAAAAATATTCAAAACCTGTCACGAGGGCTCAAGCATTGCGGGAGGGGGTACAGTTTATTAGAGATACGGTGGGACCCCTTAAATTAAAATCGTGCATAACCCAACTTTCTCCAATGGTAGGACTAATAGATTATGTAAGAACCGGAATTGATACATTAAATCCTTTTGTTTGTGCCATTCCGGGGGTAAACAGGATGGTAAATGATTTCATGCTTGAGAAAAATATTAGAGAAAGTCAGGAGAGACTGTTTCTAAATGGGATTGTGTGGAACGCCGACCCCGATGTACTGGTTTTTAGAGATGGAACGGGGATTGATGAATCTGTGATTAACCAGCACAAAAAAATGGCCAAGGACAATAACATGTCACTGTGGTTTGGGGACAGTGTTGCAAAGATGGACAACTTAACTAAAGAAAAGATTTTGAAATTTTACAACAATGTTTAAATCGGTTCATATCAAGGCCATGTTTGTATGGTTGGTCTACTCAATCATTACAAAAGGATCATTCCTGACAGGTTCTTTGAGGTCGGGGGGAATTTTAATCTCTTATTTGCTAAATATCATTTTAAGCATTTTTTTTGGGTGGATGTTTTTATATTTTTTTAGCCATGAAGATTTCTTTAAATTTGCAAAAGAAATCGAAAACAAAAATGTAAAAAAAGAAAAACAGTGGGAACGTAAACTTTTACATCATGGAAAATTAGTCACATCTTTTTTGATCGGAGTCGCCACAGGGCCTTTAATTGGGGCTTTGGCCGTAAGATTTTTATTACCAAGGTTTAAATACAAGTATTTGGTGATAAGTTTTTCTTCGGCTCTGGGGTCCGCGCTTTGGCTTGGGGTTGCAAGGGGTGTAATCCACATTTAAACTTACGTCTCAATGGTATTCAGTATAAAACTTTCTAATTTCAGAAATTACAAATCTAAGTATCTGGAATTTTCCGGTGGAATCACAGCGATTGTGGGTCCAAACGCTTCCGGGAAAACAAACATTCTTGAGGCGTTGTTTTTACTTTCTACAGGAAAAAGTTTTAAAGCACGAACTGAATCGGAAATGATCAACTATGGTCAGGAGATTGCCAAAATAACAGGATCCCACTTCGCTGAAGCTTTGAGGGACGACCCACTATCTTTAGGGGTTATGATTACGGAGGGTCGAAATGCGTGGCCGAAGAAAAGACTCTTGGTAAACGGGGTCCCGCGCCGCATGGTCGATTTCGCGGGAAATTTTAAAACTGTCCTTTTTGGGCCATGGGATATGGACCTGGTGACGGAATCTCCATCAATCCGTAGAAAATTTTTGGACAATGTTTTGTCGCAGACTGATCGTGAGTATCGTCGCTCCATCCTTTCTTACGAAAAGGGATTAAGACAACGAAATAAACTTTTGTGGCGAATCCGTGAAGAAGGAGTCTCACGTAGCCAACTTCTTTTCTGGAACCAGTTGTTAATTAAGAATGGAGATTATATTACTAAAAAGAGAACGGAATTCATTATATTTGTAAACAATTTAAACAAAATTCGTTTGGAGTACGACAAATCAATTATAAGTGAGGGCAGACTCGAACAATATGCCGAGGAGGAAGTTGCGTCTGCTACAACTTTGGTTGGTCCCCACCGTGATGATTTTATTTTTTTTGACAAAGAAAGGGAATTATCTGCCTACGGTTCCAGAGGGGAACAAAGAATGGGAGTTTTGTGGTTGAAGTTGGCTGAGTTGTCTTTTATTGAAAATGTGACAGGTGAGAAACCGACCCTGTTACTTGACGACATTTTTTCTGAACTGGACCACGAGCACAGGGACGTTGTAATGGAGCTGGCAAAGAATCAACAGACAATTATTACAACCGCGGACGAACATTTTTTGGAGGGAGTTTCAAAACTGGAAAAGATAGATCTTGGGGGGTAAAATCACAATATGGATAGAGAAAAGTTACCGGAACAAAAAGCGTTTGAGTTGGATCTGGCCAACGCCAGCGATTTGATCCGTGATGAATACCGAACGCTTTTATTAAAGGCTCAACTTAAAGGCGCTAAAAGTAATAAGGGAGCTTCGGTTACAATCTCTTTAGAAGAAAGAGAAAAACTTTTGGATAGAGCTCGTCAAATTGCTCAGTTTGGTCACGCCGACCCCGAAAAGATGGCAGATGATTGGGAAAGGGCAAGTGCAAACGGCAGGCCTCCTTTAGGGGGTGCCCAAGACGATTAAGAAGCTTCACTGAAAATATAAGTTACGTAGGTAAAATATCTGAATTCGTCTTCGGGGATATCGGGGATGGAAGAATCGTTGTCTTTCATTTTTACACCCCTGAATGCTTTTGCTATTTTGTCCGCTTCGTCAATAAAAGTTCTAATGTGTTTTTTTAGAGTGCCATGAATAGTGACAATTATGACGGTTTCATCGGCTGATTTGATGTCCATTTCATATCCCCGCAAAAAGGCGCGTTGGTTTAGTTTTCCCTTTTTCAATGTGGCGCTTTTTTCTATGGCCCAAGAATTTGCTTCTAAATCTGAGATTGTTTTATTTTCTGCTTCCACAAAAAGTTTGGGAAAATTTTTCGAAAGTTCGATTACTTCTGCCATGAAGAGATGGCCGCGATCTTCAAATTCATATGGAGCCATAATTCCATCAAATTCAACCGTTGTCATATTCTGATTCAGTGGGTGTAGTATATCAAATTTCAGATCCTCTTCCTGTATAATACAATCATGGAAAGGGCACCATTATTCAATCCGGCGGAAGTTGGCAAGCTGTTTAGACCTGAGGGGGAATCAAAAAACGGACAGATTACAATTATCGGAGGTTCTGAACTTTTCCATGGCGCACCGCTTTTGTCATTAACAGTTGCTTCAAAAATAGTTGATATGGTTTATTTTTCCTCTCCTGACACGTCAGTGGGAGAGGTGGCCAACAATATTAAGTCAAAACTATTTTCGTTTATATGGGTTCCTTGGGAAGATGTTGATAAATATATCGAAAAGTCGGATGCCATTTTAATGGGCCCCGGCTTTATGAGGTATAGGCGGGAGGGACAAAATGTTCAGGACGATGCTTGGCTACATACCAGAAAAGTTACCCAAGGTTTTTTGGAAAAATATAAAGACAAAAAATGGGTGATTGATGCAGGGTCTTTGCAAGTGTTGGAAAAAGACTGGATACCCACGGGAGCAATATTAACACCTAACAAGAGGGAGTATTCAATGCTTTTTGGTGATATTGACCCGGTTGAGGCCTCTAAAAAATTTAATTGCACAATAGTTCTAAAGGGAGTTGTCGATAAAGTTTGCTCAAATGGAGAGTGTGTTGAAGTTGCTGGAGGTAACGCAGGAATGGCCAAGGGGGGAACTGGGGATACTTTAGCGGGGCTTACAGTTGCTCTATATGCCAAAAATGAAGCATCGCTTGCGGCTTCGTGCGCATCATATATAACCAAGACCGCAGGGGACGAATTGTACGGAAAAGTAAGAACTAATTTTAATGCGGATGATTTGGCCCAACAAGTTCCCCAGGTATTAGGCAGGCTTCAAGAACAAAAATGATCTTGTTTTTCCCGCATGTATTGCGGTATATTTAGTTAATGTATTCTCCTAAATATTTGATTTCCAATAAAATCCTCAAAAACATTGGTTCCATTGAGGCAAGCAAGGAAGTAATTGAGAATGCCCCACTGGTGCCTTCATTCGAAAAGCAGTTTCAGTCAGATGCAATGATCCGGACGATTCACCACGGTACACACATCGAAGGGAATGATTTAACTCTTTATCAAACAAAAAGAATTCTTGAGGGTGAAGAAGTTTATGCCCGGGCACGTGATATACAGGAGGTTGTGAATTATCGGAATGTAACTCAACTGCTCGATGAACTGGCTGTGAAGCGCGGGGGGTACGACCCCGATATGCTTAAAGATATTCATAAGTCGACCGTGGACAGAATCATTGTGCCGGATAAAATTGGAGTTTTTAGAACTACAGAAGTGGTAATTAAAGAAGAAGGTACTGGGAGAGTTATTTTTTCTCCGCCTCCGGCTAACGAAGTTCCATATCTTGTTGAAGATTTTTTTGAATGGTTAAATGATGATGCCGGAAAAGAAATACATCCAATCCTTCGTGCGGGCATAGCTCACTATATATTGGTTGCGATTCACCCTTTTGTGGAGGGTAACGGAAGAACTGTGCGTGCGTTTTCAACACTTATACTTATTAGGGAAAATTACAATATTAAAAAGTTTTTTTCACTGGAAGAACATTTTGATCAGGATCCGGCTGCTTATTACGAAGCAATCTCGGTTGTTGATAGACAATCTCCAAATCTTGGAAACCGTGACATTTCTCCATGGCTGGAATATTTTACCGGCGTTGTTGCAATCGAATTGGCTAAAGTTAAAGATAAAGTAAGGAAACTTTCAGTAGACTCGCGTCTGAAGGTAAAATTCGGTGAACAGATAGCTCTCTCCGAGCGCCAGATGAGACTTATCGAATATGTTTCCGATCAGGGCAGTGGTGGGATGGGAGAGCTCAAAAAAGTTTTACCTATGGTTTCCGAGGATACAATTTTGAGAGAATTAAGAGACCTCTTGGAAAAGGGGATCTTGAAGAAAACTGGTAGCACAAAGGCGAGTAAGTATGTGATAGCAAGCAAATAAATTTTATGTCAACATCCGACCCTCAATTCTTATACATGATTTTGGTATTACCGAGTTTATTCGGTTTAACTCTTTTGGGTGAAGGGCTAAATAAGATTGTTCATGAGGAATGGGGTGGCGGAGTTCTTTCGGTAATTTTCGGGCTGATGTTTTTGGGGGCAGTTGTTTTTGCCTACCTGTTCTTCTCAACTTATTTGGTAACTCATAGAGGAATATAAATTGGTCGTTGTTTATTTTTTTCTTTTGGAGGTAGGCAGATTCGAATAGTTTAAATATTCATTGGGGCAATCGTTTGGAATTTCAAAATGATAACGACCCAAAACCCGCAGCGAGTCTTCAACCTCTGAATATATCGGAACTCGTTGGAGTTTTCTTTCCAGAGCGGCGATTCTGCAAACCAACGTTCCTGCATCGTATATAGTAGAACCCTCGTCCGTTTTATTTTTAAAATGTAACTCAGACATTGGACAACTCTGGCAAGTTTTTTGTCTAGTTACGCCCACTTTTAATCTAAATCTTTCGGTCATGTGTCGCGAGTTTAACTCTTAATGGAAGAAAATGTCAACAAGCTGATGCTATAATACGCTATGCGATTTAAAGAACTTGCGGTCTACCTCGAGAAGTTGGAAAAGACCTCGTCCAGGCTGGAAATAACAAAGATTCTCGTGGATGTATTTAAGAAAACGAATTCCAACGAAATCCAAAAAACCGTATATTTATCGCTTGGGATTTTGGCTCCAAACTATGATGGCGTGCTTCTTAATCTTGCAGAAAAAATGGTTATGCGCTCACTTGTTTTGGCGTTCCATCAAGAAGCTGAAAAAGTAAATATTTTATATAAAAAAGTGGGAGATATCGGAACAGTTGCACAAGAATTTGCGAAAAGTGAAAAGCGAAGAGCGGGCAATGAATTATCAGTAACAGAAGTTTACGAAAAACTTTTAGAAATTGCCAAGGATAACGGAGAAGGGTCTCAGGATAGAAAGATTGAAAAGATGGCCGATCTTCTTGCAAAGGTGGATCCGCTATCTGCGAGATATCTGGCCAGAATTCCGGTCGGAAAATTAAGGTTGGGTTTTTCTGAAAAAACCATAATCGAAGCCCTCTCTTCGTTAGGTAAGTTTTCATCGAAAGAAATTGAGGATGCTTACAATATCCGCCCCGATATTGGTTATATCGCTCGGTTAGTAAAAAGCGATAAGTTAAAAGAAACAAAACCTGAAGTTGGAGTTCCTGTGGTCCCGATGCTTGCGGCGCGTTTAAATTCTACAACCGAAATGATAAAAAAGATGGGAGAGGTTTCGGTTGAACCAAAATTCGATGGCCTTCGAATTTTTATTCATTTCAAACGAAAAAATAATTTCATCAAGATCTTTACAAGAAATATGAATGCGATTGATATAAATACCTTTCCTGAACTTCTTTCAGTCGGTGGATATATTAAAGCAGACGAAGCCATTCTTGATACAGAGGCAATTGGCCTTGATCCTGAGCGCGAAGGGTTTCTCGATTTCCAAAAAACAATTCAACGAAGGCGCAAACACGACATCGCAAAAAATGCTTCTGAAATTCCACTCCAATTTCAGGTGTTCGATATACTTCTCGTCAACGGAAAAAGTTTTATCGATGTGCCATATATTGTCAGGCGAAAAGAGTTGGAAAAGGTCGTTGTTAATGGAGGACTTCTCAGAGTTGATGAGAGCACTATAACATCCGATCCCGAAGTAATTAAAAAATATCATGAAAAATATTTAAAAATGGGCCTTGAAGGTGTTGTTGTTAAGAGGGCTAATGGCAAGTATGTCTCCGGCAGGACGGGATGGAATTGGGTAAAGATGAAGGAAGTTGAAGGTCAATCGGGAAGACTGTCGGATACGGTTGACTGTGTTGTAATGGGTTATTCAGTAGGGAAGGGGAAAAGATCCGGTTTCGGAATAGGTCAATTTTTGGTTGGTGTCAAAGACGGAGAAGTTATTAAGACCGTAACTAAAGTTGGTACGGGACTTACAGATGAACAATTCAGAGAACTTAATATAAAACTCAAGGATTTAAAAACAAGGGAACAGCCAAAAGAATATGAAGTAGCAAAAGATCTTTTCCCGGATTTTTGGGTAACCCCGAAAGTGGTTGTTGAGCTTGCGGCGGATGAGATCACCAAAAGCCCAAAGCACACTTCGGGCTTAGCCCTTCGGTTCCCACGACTTGTTAATTTTAGAGATGACAAAGGTCCGGACCAGGCAACTACCCTCAAAGAACTCCGGGAGATGTTCAGGATGCAGAAGGGTTAGTTTTTTGTTAGCATTGTTTAATGCTTTCCGAACACGAAATTAACGAGATGCCCGAGGCACCTGCTTTCAAAAAACTTCTTGGCCCATCCTTCATTCTTTTAGGACTTGGATTGGGTAGTGGAGAGCTGATTCTTTGGCCTTATCTTACTGCAAACTTCGGAATGGGAATAATTTGGGCCGCAATACTTGGAATCACACTCCAATTCTTTATCAACATGGAAATAGAAAGGTATTCTTTAGTCCGCGGTGAAAGTATTTTTGTAGGATTTACCAGGAAGTTCAAATATGCCCCAATTTGGTTTATTTTTTCCACCCTCGCTGGGTTTGTGTGGCCAGGAATTGCAGCAGTATCGGCAAAAATGATCGGGGCTGCATTTGGGATAACTCAAACACATTTTATTGCAATTGGAATGTTGATTTTAATGGGTTTAATTCTGACTTTGGGTCCGGTCTTATACAAAACAATGGAAAGGTTTTCAATAATACTTATTGGCCTTGGAGTGCCTGCAATTTTTATTCTGACTGCTTATTTGACAGGGACGAACGATTGGGCCAGTTTGTTCAGGGGGGTAGTTGGTATTGGAGAAGGGTATAATTTTTTACCCGCGGGTATTCCTATTGCTTCATTTTTGGCCGCATTTGCCTTTTCCGGAGCGGGAGGGAATCTCAACTTGGCACAATCTTTTTATATAAAAGAAAAGGGGTATGGTATGGGAAAGTTTGGGGGGCGCATCACAAGTATCCTTACCGGAGAGGTGGAAAACATCAAACTGGAGGGAACCAGATTTGAAATGAGTAAAGATAACCTGAGAAAATTTGAAAGATGGTGGGATTTAATTAATAAGGAACACTTTGTGGTTTTTTTGGCAACCGGAGCGTTCACAATAAGTCTATTGGCCCTCCTTTCTTATTCGACAGTTTTTGGAAGCATTACTCCAGGATCGGGCTTTGATTTTATTATTTACGAAGCTGCCTCAATCGCCCGGTCATCTATCCCACTAGTCGGGATGCTATTTCTCATAATTGGAGGAATAATGTTGTTTTCAACCCAAATGACTGTGATGGACGCAACCAGCAGGATTATGTCTGAAAATCTTTTGATCTTGAACAAACACAAATGGGAAACAAGGAAACTTCCTGCGATTTATTACTCGTTTCTGTGGGCGCAGATAGCTTTTGGAATTTTAATTTTTCTAACGAGTTTCAGGGAGCCTTTTTTGCTTCTAACTCTTGAAGCGGTGATTAATGCAGGGGCGATGTTTATTCACATTGGCGCTACCTTGTATCTAAACCTAACAAGTCTGGAGAGGGAGGTACGAACGTCACTGCCAAGAATTTTAGTTATGATTTTTTCGTTTTTGTTTTTTGGGTATTTTACTGTCAGAACAATTCTGCAATATATTTGATTTAACTGACATTTATTGGTATTATCGCGCAAATGAATGAGGAAAGAGATTATTTGTACGAACGGCCGGTAAAAAGTGATACAGAAACTCCAAGAGAGTGCCAAATACAGGCGATTTATTTAGCCTCCCAAAACCGTTTAATTCCCGCTGATGTTCAGGTAGCACTTCTAAATTCAGCCGAGCGCGGTAAGGACGTACTTATAGACATGACCATAGATATAAACAATGCCTCAAGAGAGAAATATACAGGCGAATACGATACAAGGGAGAGGTACTTACGTTTTGCGGCCCAGGTGGCATTTTCTTACGGCATTGACGGACCTGAAGCTTTTCAGAGAAGATTGGGGCACATCCGCAAATACGTTTTTGGATTGGCCCTGGCTGAACTGTCTGGTCCCACAGAATAAAATCACTTGCATATTGACCCCGTGCCAGGTTTTGTGAAAAGATGAATATGGTAGGAAAGAAGGTGATTATTTATGGCGACTACATCAGGAACGGGACTTAAAAAAGAGACAGCAGCAGCACTTTGTACGCTTTTGGGACCTACGTTGGTTGTCCCCGTACTTTTTATTCTTTTGGAAAAAGATGAATTTGTTAAGTTTTGGGCATTTCAATCAATAGTGGTTTACTTGGCCCTATTTATACTTAACTGGGTTTTGGTACTTACAATATTCTTAATATTCCTTACTCCATTGGTTTTTATATTGGGAGTGGTGCTTTGGTTGGTTATGACTTACAAAGCATGGCAAGGAGATAAATGGGAAGTTCCATTTATTGGAAAGCTTGCAGGAAATTTAATGAAGAAGGCGTGATTTAAATTCTGGATCCAGAATTTAAAAGAAACATCCTCGGGAGACCGGGGATGTTTTGTGTTAAAATCAAAAAATAGCAAATTAAGAAATTTGGTATATCTACTGATATGAAACTCATCATTGGACTAGGAAACCCCGGAGCCGAATATATAAATACTCGCCACAATGTGGGGTTTATGGTGGCTGATGAACTTCAAAAAGTAGCAGGTAGCAAGAAGCTTGTAGCAAGTGGGAAACAATTCAAAATAGCCAAGTCAGATAAATTTATGAACGAATCTGGAATCTTTGTAAAGAAGCTATCTTCTAACTACAATCTACCAACTACTGATTTGTATATTGTTCACGACGATCTGGATATCAAACTTGGAGAATACAAAATACAATTAGGTCATGGTCCCAAAGACCACAACGGCATTAGATCGATCGACGAGGCATTGGGAACGGATCAATACTGGCATGTAAAAGTGGGGGTTGATAATAGGCCGTTGGACAATAAACCATTGGGCATCGAGTATGTACTTCAGAATTTTACAAATGAAGAACGTATTATTTTAGATAAAGTTATTAAAGAGGTATGTCACCAACTAAAAAATCTTTAACTTCAGTAGGGGATATATTGGGCAAATATAAACTTGATGACAAAAACAAGACAGTCTCTCGTGAATTTCAACTTTATGCCTACGATTTAGCTGTTGAATTAAATGACCTTGAACATAAATCCCTGTATATGCGTCTTGCAAAAAATAATCCAAGGGGATTAATGGAGGCGGCAAGATCTTTTGTAAAAGATGCTACAAATGCTAGGAGTAAAGGAAGGCTCTTCATGTGGAAATTGAAAGAACTTAAAAATCACGGCCAACGGCCATGAAATTATGCAAAAGTTAAAAATACAGACTAAAGGTGACAACTTTTTTGAACGGGTATATCAAGTTGTAAGAAAAATTCCTGCCGGGCGTGTTATGACATACGGTCAAATTGCAGATGCAATTGGGACACGTGACGCAAGAAGAGTGGGGCAGGCGTTGCATGCCAACAAAAATTCATCAGATGTTCCCTGTCATCGTGTGGTCAACAAGGATGGGCGGTTAGCACCCGGCTATACCTTTGGTGGCCCAAACGAGCAAAAGAGCAGACTCTTAAGTGAGGAGGTCAAATTTATCGATGAGGATCATGTAGATCTGTCCCGCTCCATGCTACAATAATTATTGGTATGCGCCGTGAACTTTTTATCCATTTTTCTTTCTGGTTTTCCTTCTTTATTTTTGTGACGATAGCCCGGCATTATTTTGATTTTCTTTATTGGCCAATTTGGCTAGGTGGAGTTGTCGGAATGTTTTTGCCGGACATTGATCACATACTCTATGTTTTACTATTAAGGCCGGAGGAGTTTACTTCCCAACGTTTTGCTTTCTTATTAGGTAAGAAAGAAACATGGCGGGCAGTTGAAGTTCTTTACGAAACCAGAAGTGAGAGAAGGGGACTCATTTTCCACACCGTCCTTTTCCAACTTATATTTCTTGTTCTTACTTTTTGGATGGTGACATCATCGGGCTCCATTTTTGGGAAGGGACTTGCTCTTTCTTTTGCGATGCATTTGGTGGTGGACCAGATAGTTGATTTAACCGAAACGGGGAATCTTGATAATTGGCTCAAACTTTCACCGATCAAACTTGATCTAATCCAGTCTAAAACCTATTGGGTGGTGATGTTGGGATTGGTTCTACTGATGGGTTTATTTATCTAGGTTTGGTCACCTTTTTTGTGAATGAAACAGATTCCAAATGGTCACTATTACCACTGACTTTTTTTGCATGAATTTCATAGTTGCCGACATCGATTCGAAGATTTCTTAAATCTGTTCCTTTAGGAAGATATAAGGATTTATACGGCTTTACACTTCTTCTCGTATCTCTTTCGTTGAGTCCGAACCCAAGATTTCTGTTTGTTGGATTTACAATTGTTATACCCCCGTCCGGCCAGAGCATTAACCCGCAAGCTTTTCTGCTCATTTTTCTATCATTTGGAGTTAGTATTACCAGACTTTCATTTTGATATTGTTTGAATTTGGGATCATCAGAACCCGGGGAACGACCAAAGATATAAACAGTTCCGTTTTTGTTGTTTGGGAATGCAAATTCAGTGTCTAGCGCCAACTCTTGAATTGGTCTTTTGTCCGGACCCTCTTCGACGATTCTGCCCCATCGTTCGCCTGTAGCGTTGTTTTCATCCATGTTGTTATACGTTCTTGACTGCTTCACAGACAGTATTGGCAACTCCAGTGTCAAATGGACCAGGAACAATTTTCTCCGTCGTCGGGTTTTTGACGAGCCCCGCTAACGCAACAGCTGCAGCAATTTTCATCTCTTTAGTAATTTTTTTTGCGCGAATCTCCAAAGCCCCCTTGAAAATTCCCGGGAAGGCCAGAGAATTATTTACTTGGTTCGGCATGTCGCTTCTGCCGGTTGCAACCACAATGGCCCCGCCTTTTTTTGCTTCTTCCGGCATTATTTCCGGAATAGGGTTTGCCATGGCAAAGACAATCGCGCCCTTATTCATTAATTTGATGTCGTCACTGGTCAGTAAATTTGCTTTTGAAACACCAACAAAAACATCGGAGTTTTTCATCGCGTCTTTTAAACTTCCCGATAAGTTATTTTTATTTGTAACTTTAAGTAATAATTTTTTGTAAGGGTCAAGGTCTGTCCTGCTTTCAGAAACTATTCCCCGGCTATCTACAACTATTATATTTTTTACTTTCTCGGACAGCAATCTTGAAATCGCATTGCCTGCAGCCCCGGCCCCGTTGACCACAACCGTTAAATTTTCCAATTTTTTTCCAACAACCTTGGCTGCGTTGATGAGCCCCGCCAGAACCACGACCGCCGTTCCGTGTTGATCGTCGTGCATAACCGGAATTCCTAAGTCTTGTAAAGCCTCTTCGATTTCAAAGCACCTGGGGGCTGATATATCTTCCAAATTAATACCACCAAAAACGGGGGATATATTTTTAACAATATTTATAATTTCTTTTGAGTCTTGGGTATTAAGACAGATTGGGAATGCATCAAGTCCGGCGAATGTTTTAAAGAGTGCCGCCTTGCCTTCCATTACGGGAATTGCAGCTGCCGCCCCGATATTTCCAAGACCCAAAACTGCTGACCCGTCGGAGACAACAGCAACTGTATGAGACTTTATTGTGTAATTAAAAACATTTTCGGGGTTTTCAGCAATGGCTCTACTGACTTCAGCCACACCCGGGGTATAGGCAAGTGAGAGGTCCTCTTTGTTTTGGATGTTCGAGGAAACCTCAATTTTTATTTTGCCTTTATGTTTGGTGTGGTAATCAAACACTTTACTGGTGTCCATAGAGTTGATTATACTCAAGAAACTTGAGTTTGCATACGCAAACGAAAATTTCGAGTATATAATCTCTAACGAGAGTTGCAAACTCGAGTAAGAGGAGTATATACACGGAGTTGGTAAATCTAGACTACTTGTTAAAATTGATTGTTTTTACTTCTCCGTCCTTCATTACAATCAGGTTACCGGGGGCGGGAAAATCCCAGAGTTGAAAAAAATAGAAATTACCTCCTGTGGCCAGGTGTTTAATGGCTGCTATTATTCCTCCGTGTGTGCAAATTGATATTGATGAATAATTTTTTTTGGCGACATAGTCTAAAAAAGAGCGGACTCTTTTACGTAGTGACGAAAATTTTTCACCATTTTTTTCATATTCGCGCAACCTCTCGTCAACCGTATATTTTTTGTTGGCGATATGGCTGACTATTTGTGTCGATTGACGGCAACGCAGGTAAGGAGAAGAAAAATTGGCGTCGGTGTCTACTTTTTCCAAAAAGGCTCCGATTTTTTTTAAAGCTGGAAGTGCTTTTGGTAGAATTACTAAATCGTGAGAATCGTGCTTATGCCCAAAAAATTTGGTCAGTAGGCTGTCGGAATCAATAGTATTTCCATGACGGAAGATATAGAAAGTTGTCATTATTCTCTACAACAGTCTATGGCCTTTTGGACTACTTGTCCAAGTTTGGAGAAAACAGACTCTGTTCCTTTTGATTTTCCTTTTTCGTCGATAAAGGAGAGTTTGTCAGAAAGGCTGGGGGATTTAGGGAATTTAGATAAATTTAAGCCCCAGAACAGGGAATAGAGTTGATATGATTTTTGGAAAAGCACTTGCGCTTTTTTGTTCTCGCCCTTCTTTAATTCCTTTGTTCCCACTTCCATGATCCTCATTGAAGCTGCCAATAAATGTTTGCTAATGCACCAAACTTCACCTTCATAATCTTTAATGATTTCGCGCATCAGTTCTGTCCTCATTTTCCGAATTTCATTTAGTAACTCCAGGTATTTGGGAGATTTGGTTTTGTTGTATGTAAAAAACAAATGTTCTTCGATTGAAATCAGGTTCATGATCCCAATTGACAGATCCTCTCCGGAAGAGAGATCAATATTCTGATCAATTTTGAAACTACTAACCTTATCAACCAAATCTTTGTATGTTTTAATTACATTCATTTAATTAGAAAATATGAGACAAGTGAGGCAAGTATAAGACTTAAAACAGGAAATGCAACCTTCTGAAACGGGAAGAAAATTTTATCATACTTTTTCCTCTGGAATTTATCTGCATATACTCCGATTAAAAAAAATACTGATCCGACCAGCGTTCCATAAAGAATTCTCGTGATAGTAGGGGCATTATAAAGCGGTGCCAAGGCTAAAATATACATTGAAACAAAAATTGTCCACTGCCACTTTTTGGCATTCCAGTTTGGCCATTTTTTAATGATCCAGTTAACAGTGACAAACGAAAATGAAAGTATAAATCCGCCGATCCAAATCGAGGTTAATAGGTCATCAATCCCAAGAAGTCTTGAGATTCCAAGGCCGGCAACAACAGTGACTGTGCATACGGGACACATATAATAATTATTAATTTAAAATTTACAATTTACAATTAGCGAAACCAAGCATCAAACTCTGCTTACAATTAGGAAACGGAATAGCCTGATTTTTTAACTACTTCATCAACTTTTTTCTTGTCGTGTTTGCCTTCTACTTCTAAAACACCTTTCGCATAGGAACAAGTAGCTTTGATGCCGGCGTCCTCAAGGTCCATTTCGACCAGTCCCGCACAGCTTGGGCAATCAAGACCGGTGATTTTATAGATTTTGTTAGGCATATTTGTTAGATTAGTCATTCTACTACGTTAAACGAACCAGAATACATTCCCATACTGCAAGTATAAGTTAACTGGCCCAGAGTTTTTGGTGTAAATTCAACCACCGTTTTCCCGGTCTGGGGAAGTACTTTAGAATAATCCAGAGAGGGAATGACGAATGCTCTTGCGCAACTAAAAATATTGTTTGTTATAAGGGTTAGTTTTACGGGCACTCCAAGTTTTAAAGTATTAGTATTCGATTTGTAGCCTCGGCTGGTCACTTCGATTGTCACTTCTTGTTTGCCATCTTTTATCGATGCCGACCCTTGAATGATATCCGATCCGGATATAACTTTCCAATAATTCTGCAAAGTGTGAGCTGAACCTCTGATAATCTGCCCGCTGTTAATTGAAGTTATACCCAGAATTGTTATAAATATAGCGGCAACAATGGCGAATGATTTGTTTTTAAGAAGTTCTGTTGCGGCGAGGCCAATAAGAAAAAATACAGGGCTGGTTCCTAAAACAAAGAAAAACATTATTCCGGCTCCCCATATGGCACCGCCGGAAGCAATTGCCAAAAGCATCATTGCTTGTGTTACCCCACAGGGGATAAGAATTGTTAAAAATCCAAGCAGAGCTGGGGCAAAAAATGATTTGACCTGTGAACTTTTTCTTACCAATTTTAAAAGTGATGTTGGAGGTTGAATGACAAAATATTTAAAAACGGGATGGAGATTCAAAAGTCTTGCGGCTGTGGCCAACATGTAAAACCCAACAAGTATTTGTAAAAAGGCTTGAAATTTTATAGAAATCACAATAACTGACCCCAATGCGCCCAAAAGGAAACCCAGGAGGGTATAGGCGATGAGTTTTGCTGCCAGAAACATTAAAATGCTTTTTTCCTTCAAATATTTAATGTTTTGTTTGCCGGGTTGGTTTCCAATTCCTTCCTGGGCTAGGGCAGATGTCAAAAGCCCACCTTGGACGGCAAAACAAGACAGACCGCCAGTTGTTAAACC
Source organism: Candidatus Woesebacteria bacterium (assembly GCA_016432365.1). GTDB lineage: Bacteria > Patescibacteriota > Microgenomatia > UBA8517 > UBA8517 > GWB1-39-10. The sequence goes on along the minus strand of CP066686.1, from coordinate 43,372 downwards.
TGTAATTAGTGCTAACCAGAATTGATTCATGAATAGTAGAATTGACCCCACTTCGCCGAGGCTTCGAGGGGTCTGCACATTATTTATATAAATAATGGTGTTTGACAATCCCCCCCAGGGGGATATACAATGAATTATGACACACAAAACGGATATGTCAAATGGCAAAAAACAAATTTTGCATCGCCTTCAAATTGCCAGAGGGCATTTAGATAAGATTATATCTATGGTAGACGGGGATGCCTATTGTATAGATGTTGTCCATCAGTCGATCGCAGTTCAGGCTGCATTAAAAAAAGTGGACGAAGTAATTTTGGAGAGCCATCTTAATACCTGTGTTGCCGCTTCAATTAAAAGCGGAAATAGTAAAGAGGCAATCGAAGAAGTTATGTCTGTTTTACAGAAGAAATAATTATATGGATAAGATTTTGGTTACAATTGGCGGAGTAGGACTAATATGGTTTATTTATTGGTTCTTTTTCGGTGGCAAAAAAGAGACAGGGGATAAACATGACCATTAAAAAATCATTTCCAATCGTAGGTATGCATTGCGCAAGTTGTGCAAAGTTAATCGAGCGAAAACTCGGAAAAACTCCCGGTGTTGCCTCCGCAATGGTAAATTATGCAAGCGAAATAGCTACTGTTGAGGTTGGGGATGACGTTCGCGATCAAGATTTGGCTCAAGCAGTTTACGACGCCGGTTATAAAGCGGTGTTTACTGATACAAACAATTCGGAAGGCAAATCGGCCGAAGAGCAAAAGGACGAAATTAAAAAAGAAGAAATCAAAAAATTAAAGACAAAGGTTATTGTATCGGGGATATTGTCGGCGGTTGTTATGGTAGGAAGTTTTGTGATGTTTCCCAACTGGATTCTTCTTGTTCTTGCTATTCCCGTCCAATTTTGGGCCGGTAAAGAATTCTATCTGGCCACATGGTCGGGACTTAAAAACCGTGCGGCGAGCATGGACACGTTAATTGCCATTGGTACAACAGCTGCTTTTGGATACTCACTTTATTCAATAGTATTCGGAGGTCCTACCTATTTTGATACTTCAACTGTTATCATAGCCCTCATACTTTTGGGGAGGTTTTTGGAAGCCAGGGCCAAATCACACACAAATGATGCAATTAAGAAGCTCCTTGGACTTCAAGCTAAGACGGCCCGAGTCCTCCGGCAGGTTAATGGTAAATCATGGAAGGAAATAGATATTCCAATAGAAGAGGTGGTGGTGGGAGATAGAATCAGAGTTCGCCCGGGAGAAAAAATTCCTGTCGATGGAATTATCCTGGAAGGAGAAAGTGCGATTGACGAATCAATGGTTACCGGAGAAAGTCTCCCTGTAGATAAAACCGTAGGTGCCAACGTGATTGGTGCCACTATAAACAAGTCGGGAACATTCATTTTCAAGGCGTCAAAGGTGGGTCGAGATACCATGCTTTCGCAAATTGTAAAAATGGTTTCCGAGGCGCAGGGGAGTAGGGCCCCCATTCAACGTCTTGCAGACACGGTTTCTTCTTATTTTGTTCCGATCGTTTTAATGCTTTCGGTTGCGACCTTTGTTGTCTGGTTTATTTTTGGATCTCCAGTTAGTGCTTTTGTAAACCTTGTCGCGGTACTCATAATAGCCTGTCCGTGTGCCATGGGACTTGCTACCCCAACTGCGATTATGGTTGGAACAGGCAAGGGAGCCGCGAAAGGCGTTTTAATTAAAGATGCCGCAAGTTTGGAGACCCTTGGGAGGATTAAGGCAATCGTTTTTGATAAAACGGGGACTCTAACAAAGGGGGAAATGTTTTTAACTAATAAAGTAGGAGATAAATATCTCCAAATTGCAGCAAGTTTGGAACAAAATTCAGAACACCCGATCGCGAAAGCGATTGTCGACAAAGCGAAAAGTGAAGAGCTAAAAACGAAGAGGGTGGAACACTTTAAGGCACTTGAAGGAATTGGGATAGAAGGAGAGATTGATGATAAAAAATACTTTTTGGGGAGATCGAAAGCTGGATCGATATCTCTTACGAGCGGAGGAAAAATATTGGCGACCTTTGAAGTCGGCGATGAAATTAAAGATGGGGTTCGCGAAGTGACCGAAGGACTGGAAGCTAAGGGAATAGGTGTTTGGATGATTACAGGGGATAAAAAGAGTGTCGCAAAAGATATCGCGGATAAAGCTAACATTAAAAATATAATGAGTGAAGTAATGCCGCACCATAAAGCAGATAAAGTAAAGGATTTGAAAGTGGGAAGTGACGGACGTGCTGTAAACGTCGCCTTCGTTGGAGACGGGGTAAACGATGCGCCGGCATTGGCCGCGGCCGATGTTGGAATTGCAATGGGAACAGGAACAGACGTGGCAATTGAATCTGCCGGTGTAACTTTATTAAATAAAGATATCAGAAGTGTATTAACGGCATTTAATTTAAGTCGTGCGACGTTGGGGGTAATTAAACAGAACCTATTTTGGGCCTTTGGTTATAACGTTATTTTGATTCCTGTGGCCGCAATAGGATTACTTAATCCGATGATTGCGGCTGGAGCAATGGCTCTTTCTTCGATTTCAGTTGTAGTAAATTCGTTGAGACTTAATGGAATTAAAGTATAAAATATAATTTGGTTCTAGAGACTTGCAATTTCTCCAAAATTGTACACGGCAAGAACTTTTAGTTCTTGATTAAATTTTTATCGAAAGGTATATTGAATTTCGTATGGCATCGCAAAATATCACTGACGCAAATTTTGAAGAACAGGTTCTTAAGAATAAACTTCCGGTGCTAGTTGATTTTTGGGCAACGTGGTGTGGGCCTTGTTTGATGGCGGCTCCAATTTTAGAAGAGCTTTCGGAGGCTTACAAAGACAAGGTGTTGGTAATGAAGTTGGATGTTGATGCCAATCCCGCCAATTCACAAAAGTATGGAATAATGTCTATCCCCACGACGGTTCTTTTCAAAGACGGAAAAGAAATAGGACGTCATGTTGGTTTTGCAGGAAAACAAGGTTTTGAAGAGTTAATGAAGAAGGGTGGTGAATAATTATGGATCCAAACGCACAAAATCCGGTTAGTCCAACAGTTCCAGCGGCAGACCCGAACGCTCCTGTTCAGGCACCTGCAACGCCAGTTGTAGAACAACCAACAATGCCGGTGGGAACACCAGCTCCTGTTGAGCCAGTAATGCCAGAGCCAGAAGCTCCGGTAATGCCGACACCTACACCAACTGAAGGAACGGGAGACGCAGGAGCAGGAATGCCCCCGCAAACACCTCCAGCAGTTTAAGTATTTGAAGTTGGAAGTCAGAGGTTTGAAGTTTGAAGTGAAGGTGTGATGTTCGAATTTTGAGGCCTGATTTTTCTGGCTTCGGTTTTCGTACTTCAGAATTCGTCTTCAAGCTTCAAATCTCAAACGTCTTACTTCATTCATTAAAATGGATCAACAAATATTCTCATCCAAACCGTCAGATCCAAAAGGGCCATGGGACGTTGCGATTGTTGGATCGGGCCCCTCCGGTTTAACCGCCGCGATCTATACAACCCGCGGTGCGGCTTCAACTCTGATTCTTGGCGGAGAAGTCTGGGGAGGTCAGCTCATGCTGACGACGGAAGTTGATAATTTCCCGGGTTTCCCGCAAGGAATATTGGGACCAAAATTAATAGGAGAGATGCGAGCTCAGGCTGAGAGATTTGGAGCAGAGTTTGTCGGACAAAACGTCACTTCAATTGACGTAACTAAGCAGCCGTTTCAGTTAACAGTAAACAGTCAACAGTACTCAGCCCGCAGTATTATTATTGCGACCGGCGCCGAAACTTTGTGGCTTGATGTTCCTGGGGTTCAAAAATTAATTGGACGTGGAGTTTCTTCGTGCGCCCCTTGTGATGCTCCGTTTTTTAAAGGTAAAAAGGTTGCTGTGGTTGGTGGGGGAGATAGCGCAATGGAGGAGGCTCTTGTTCTAACAAAATATGCTTCGGAAGTAACAATAATTCATAGACGCGATATATTCCGCGCCTCTGCCGCGATGCAGAAAGAAGTGAAGGACAATCCAAAAATTAAAATAGTTTGGGATACAGAAGTAACTGAGGTGGGCGGAGAAGAAAAATTGGAGCGTGTAAAGTTAAAAAATAATAAAACTAATGAAGTTTCAGAACTTCCTATCGACGGACTATTTATAGCAATAGGACACAAACCTGGTAGCGCAGTGTTTAAAGACGTGGTTGAAACAGATGAACGTGGATTCATAAAGCTATCTGAAGGATCAAAAACAAATGTTCCGGGAATTTTTGTTGCGGGGGACGTTCACGATGCGCGTTACAAGCAGGCAATAACTGCCGCGGGTTTTGGATGTATGGCCGCGATGGATGCGTTAAAATACCTAGGAACTAGTCGCTAGATGCTAGTAGCTATTATTGGCATTGACTTTCAATAATTTTTCGGGCAGAATGTACAAATGTCAGTAAACGAAGAAGCAACTCCAAGACCAGGAATTTTTGAAAAGATAGCTCCGATACTTGTGGTTCTCAGCATCGGTCTTGCGTTTATGGTTGGTGTTTTGTGGCAAAAGGTTAACAATTTGGAAAAGGGTGGCACAACAGCCGCAACAAACACAGAAGGTCAGCCCAACCAACCTGCTGTGAGTTTGGACACAATTAAAGGTCTTTTTGATAAAAATCTTGTAAAATTCGGTGGTAAAGACAGGAAAGTGTTGTTTGTAGAAGTTGCAGATCCATCTTGTCCATATTGTCACGTCGCGACAGGGCTTAATTCAGCATTAAATAATCAAATGGGAGGCCAGTTCAAGTTGGTTAAAGACGGAGGTAAGTATATTGCACCGGTTGCTGAAATGAGAAAGCTGGTTGATTCCGGCAAAGCTTCTTACGTTTGGATTTATACCCCTGGACACGGAAACGGAGAAATGGGATCAAAGGCACTTTATTGTGCTCAAGATGTCGGCAAATTTTGGGAAGTCCACGATCTACTCTATACAAATGCCGGGTATGATTTCATGAATACAACTGTAAAGAATGATAAGACCAAATCGGAAGAGGTTGCAAGTTTTCTTAAAAGTGCTACAGATCCGGCTGAGATGAAGAAGTGTCTAGATAGCGGCAAGTATGATTCCAGGTTAACTGAAGAGACGGATATTGCCAGGTCAATTGGGATAAGTGGAACCCCGGGATTTTTTATTAACGCCACCAGTTATGCAGGAGCATACAGCTGGACAGATATGAAATCGACCGTAGATGCTGCCTTAAAATAGGGTATAATACTTCGTAGACTTTAAAAATTCGGACAGTCAAAATACTCGGAAAATTCAATGCCTGATTGCCAGATCCATCAGAAATATCCGATTTATCTGACTCCCTGATAAATATATGGACAAATCACATACAAAAATAACCAAATCTTCGCTGGATTCAATCAAAATACAGGTTCCAACCGAAGGTAATAAAATGTTGGAAGAAGTTTTAAATAGAGTTAACAATAACGACGAAATTAAAACTTTATGGAAAATTATGAACGTTATGGCGATCGACCGCTTGGCAATGAGTGACCACGGACCTACTCATTTTGGGATTGTGGCCAATAACGGGATGAAAATTGCCAGAATTCTCAAAAAGAATAATGTGACCATGTCGATAGTTTCCGATTTTGGCCTAACATATGACCATGCGGAGGTTGTGATCTTTTTGGCCAGTATTATGCATGACTTGGGGATTTCAATTCACCGGCAGGGACATGAGGAGTTTAGTCTTTTTATAGCGCGGGATTTAATGAAAGAAATTCTTTCTTTTCTCCCTATCGAAGAGAGAATGGTGGTAATTTCCGAAGTTTCCCACGCAATTATTTCCCACAGGGCTTCCGGGAAACCGAGTACTGTTGAGGCGGGCGCCATGCGTATTGCTGATGCAATAGACATGGGCAAGGGGAGAAGTCGAATTACCTATACAAGAGGTGAGAAAAACATATTTTCTGAGTCAGACTTGGCAATTTCTGGTGTGGAAATTTTGGATGGAAAGGAACGGCCAATCGAAATAAGAATCCATATGACAAACCCCGCAGGCGTATTTCAAGTCGACGACATAATGACCGAAAAACTTAAAGGAAGCAACATAGAAAAATACATAACTATTACCGCCTACATCATGGAGAATGGAAAAGAGAGACTCTACAAGGAATATACTTCTTAATGGTAGAATAAGCTATGGCTCTGCCCGACCCAAAAATTATTGATTTAGTTAAGCGGAGTGGTGTGCTTGACGCTGCTGCAACCAAAAAAGCTGAAGATTATGCAGTTGAAACCAGATCTCCAAATCTGATTAACGCTTTTATAGAAAGCGGGGTTTTATCCGAAGACCAACTTGGGACAATCATTGCAGGTTATTATAACGTTCCTTACGTGGCCCTCTCCAAAGAATCTATTACCGAAGACGTTGCTCATATTATTCCCGATAAGGTCGCCAGACGCCAAAAAGCAATTGCTTTTGCCAGGGATGCTAACGGAGTAAAGGTGGCCTTAAATGACCCAACCAATAAAGCGATAATATCAATGGTTACAAGGAAAACCGGACAAAAAGTAACTGCGTATTATGCCAACGAGAGCGAGATAGAAGGCACCATTCAGCTTTATGAAAAAGCCCTCCAGCGGACAATAGATGAACTGTTGCAGGAATATGTGAAGCAGGCGACTTTATATAAAGGAGACCTTCCTATTATAAAAGTGGTCGACGAACTTGTGAATGCTTCCTATCACGATAGGGCAAGCGACGTTCATATTGAACCAGAAGAAAAAACTTCTCTGATTCGTTTTAGAATCGATGGAGTTTTACAAGATGTTTTGCGCGTACCCAGGGAAGTTCACGATAGAATTATTTCCAGAATAAAAGTTTTGTCAAACTTAAGAACAGATGAACATTTAAGCGCGCAAGACGGAAAAATGACTGCAAGACTTGAAGAAGAAAATTTGGACATCCGTGTTTCGATTCTGCCCGTAACTCAAGGTGAAAAAGCAGTTTTAAGACTTCTTTCGGGGCACTCCAGAGAATACACTCTGACTGACTTGGGAATGAACGCGCCAGATCTTCAAAAGGTCACGAATGCATTTAATAGAAGTTTTGGAATGATTCTTTCTACGGGCCCAACCGGTTCAGGTAAAACAACCTCAATTTATGCGATTCTAAAAGTATTAAATACCCGAGAAAAAAATATAATGACCATTGAAGATCCTGTAGAATACAGAATCCAGGGCGCAAATCAGGTGCAGGTAAATGCTAAAACCAACCTGACTTTCGCAAATGGGCTACGTTCGATTTTAAGGCAAGATCCCAACGTGATTTTCGTTGGAGAGATTAGAGATGGAGAGACGGCGGGAATTGCAGTCAACGCGGCCCTAACCGGACATTTGGTACTTTCTACACTGCACACAAACGATGCAGCAACCGCAATTCCGCGCCTAAGCGATATGAAAGTTGAGCCTTTTTTGGTTGCTTCCACTGTCAATGTGATTATTGCCCAAAGGCTGGTGCGCCAGATATGTCCTTCGTGTAAGTCTGAAGAAAAAATGGCAATGAGTGAAGTAGTAAAGCATTTTCCAAAGGATTTAGTAGAGAGATATTTTGGCAACACTCCGGAAGTTACAGTTCATAAGGGAAAGGGGTGTAAGATTTGTAGACAAACGGGATATACCGGACGTGTCGGCCTTTTTGAAGTACTGGAAGTAACAAAAGAGATTAGAAAGCTCATTTCGGGAAGAGCTGATTCTGACGTTATTGCTCAAGCTGCGATAGCAGAGGGAATGAAAACAATGCTTGATGACGGATTAGAAAAAGTGGCGTCCGGGGTGACAACAATGGAGGAAGTAATCAGAGTTACAAAAGTAGAATCTGTATAAAGTGAAAGACAAAGACGTTAGATTATCATCGGGGGATAAAATTGCTTTAATCAGCAATTTGTCCACCATGCTTTCAGCCGGAATCCCGATTCTTGATGCAGTGAATAATCTATTGGAGGATAGCAAGGGTGGGGTGAAAAAAATTTTAGAAACTTTAAGAGACGATCTAACTCAGGGGCACCAGATAAACTTTACTCTCGCAAAATTTACAAATACTTTTGATAAGGTTACGGTTAATGTTGTCAAGGCAAGTGAGGAGGCGGGGACCCTCGACGTTACTCTTAAGGATTTAAAAGCAAGTTTACAGAAACAAAACGAATTTAACGATAAGGTTAGATCTGCGTTGATTTATCCGATTTTTATTGTAGGAGTTTTCGTACTGGTACTTTTGGTCCAACTTGTTTATGTTATCCCAAAGATCGCGTTGGTTTTTAAAAACTTAAGGGTTCCCCTTCCTCTCCCCACAAAAATATTAATTGCTTTGTCGGACTTTATGCTCAAAAATACTATAACCTTTTTGTTTTTGGTGGCTGCGATAGTTGTATTTTTTATATTCCTATATACCAAAAAGAAAAGTTTTGTATTAAATCTTTTTTATTCGCTGCCCGGGGTAAGCGGCTTGGTAAAACTCATTGACTTGACCAGATTTTCCAGGTCTTTATATCTACTTTTAAATTCTGGCCTTCCGATTGTTGCGGCTCTAGATCTTACGAGCGAGGTTGTTGTTAGGGCTCAAACGCAAAAAATAATAAACAAATCCAAGGAAATGATTTTGAGCGGTAAAACTTTTTCGGAGGGACTTAGGACAGCAAAAGGGTATATTCCGACGATTATGATAAAACTGGTCGAAACCGGAGAGAAAACAGGAAGCCTTGATAAATCAATGCAAGACATTTCTGAATATTTTGATTATCAGGTATCTACCACCCTTAAAACTCTTACGGCACTCCTTGAGCCAATAATGCTAGTAGTAATAGGTATAATGGTGGGCGGAATGATGATATCCATTATTGCCCCAATCTACGGCCTTATTAGCCAGGTATCCCCACACTAAAGATAAATGGCAAATGACAAATTACAAAACACGAACAATGGCTTCACGGTAGTTGAGCTTATGCTTTCGATAGGAATTTTGGCAATTCTTTTTGCGCTTACAACGATCAATCTGGGACGCTTACCCTCTTCGTCTGCCCAAAGTGCAACAATTGACGTTTTGATAAGCGACATCCGTGCGCAGCAAACGCAGGCGATGGCGGGAAATATCGATTTTGGAATTCATTTTGACTCAACAAGCTATACGTTAACTCCGTCGAATTTTGTCGTAGACTTAGACCCGGGAATAAGTTTCTCCAATGTCACATTTCTCGGGGGTGATTTGAATTTTTCGGCCGGGAGTGGGGAGACAACCTCCGGGGCTTTTTCAATCGTCAATGATCAGATAAATCAGACTACGGTAGTCAATATCAATAAATATGGGGCAACCTACTAAGTAATTAAGAATGAGGAATTTAAAAAGACAAAAAGGGCAATTATTGGTAGAACTTCTTGTGGCATTCGGAATTGCTTCAATATTAATTCCTGCAATTATTTTTGGATTTATATCGGCAAGCGGCGGCAGAGTCCAGCAGGAACAAAGACTTAAAGCGACAGGTCTTTTGAAAGAGGCAGAAGAAGCCGCTCGAAGTTTGAGAGATGCTGATTGGGTTAATGTTGCAACTAATGGTATTTATTATCCTAAAGTGGCCGGTTCTTTGTGGACTTGGGGAACTGTTATCGATGGAACAATTGGTGATTTTACAAGAAGAGTTGAAATTTCGGATTTAACTCCCGCAGATTTGTCCAAAAAAAAGATTACGGTCACTGTCAGTTGGAATAATATTTTGCCAAGTTCAATGACATCGACCTTTATACTGGCAAGATGGAAAAATATTTCATCCTCGCTTATTTCTGCCGGGACGCTTATTAATCAGGGTGGTGGAGATTGGTGCACACCATCACTTACTTTGGGCAGTGTCGACTTGGGAAACGCTACTGCCAAATCGATAAGTGCTGTTCAGGGCAGGGTTACAACCGGTACAGGTCAAGCTGCCGCAGGCTTTACATTTGTAAATGCTTCTTTAACGGATCCGCCCGCACCTGCAACTCCTTCCGCAACGATTTCGGTATTCAATGGGCCAACCAAAACGAACGATGTTTTTACTGAGCAGGATTATGCGTATATTGCTACAGATGATCACACAAGAGATATAGATATAATCAATCTGTCCAACTATAGCGAGGCTGGTTATTTCAACTCCCCAAACAATGGGAGCGCAAACGCAGGAACGGTTGTAACCAGTGGTAATTATGGATACATGACTATTGGCGATATGCTTTATAGTTTTGATCTTTTGACCAAGTCCGGGTCAAGACCCCAAATGGGGAGTTTACAACTACCTGCGCCCGCTACAAAAATGGTTACTTTTGGGTCCAGATTGTATATTTCTACCACCTCCACTACTTATCAACTGGTTGTTGTGGACATCGCCGATCCGGCAAATTTATTATTTTTTTCTAAACCAACCGCCACTCCGGGAAAGATTCATCTGAATGGTCTTGACGGAAAATCTCTTTATGTCAATTCAACCGGAACCCGTGTTTATGTGGCAACAACCACATCCTCAACATTAAAGGAAATGTTTGTAGTTAACACAGATGAAACTTCAGCCAGTTACGGAAGTACAATGGGTTCATATGATACCAATGGTATGAATCCGACGGGTATCGTGCTGGTTAATTTGCCCAAAGTTATAGTAGTCGGATCCGGAGGTGAACAATATCAAGTGATAGATGTTACCGACGAGACAAACCCGACAAGGTGCGGAGGATTAACTTCGGCGGGTGACCTTAATGGAATTGCAACCGTTTTTACGACAGCCCAACGTGCGTACTCGTATATTATTACAAATACTAATAGCAGCCAACTTAAAATTATTGAGGGCGGACCCGGTGGTGGTGGCAGCGGGGGTGGGTTGACGGTAGAATCTCCGGTTCTTGATGCCGGTCATTCAGTTATTTTTAATAGAATAAGTATTGTTGATCTTACACCACCCGGGATTTCTGCAACTTATCAGATTGCGGTTTCAACTGATTGTTTAACTTATAACTACTCAGGAAATTATACGACTGCGGGAGGCCCTATTCCGATGGCTCTAAACCCGGGTCAATGTTTTAGATATAAAGTAACATTTAGTGGGGGAAGCGGAGTGGGAACCTCGGCGTCGACTACGGTTTCGGTAAATTACAGCCCATGAAACTAAAATTAAAAATTAAAAATTATAAATCGTCACGCTTCGCGATAAAAATTCACAACGGTTTTACTGTTGTGGAGCTTTTGATATATATGGCGCTTTTAACCATTTTTCTTCTTGTTCTTCTGGACGTTTTTACTACGACACTAAATTTTAAACTTCAAAGTGAAGCAACAAGCGCGCTAAATCAAGATTCAAGATCGATTTTGGGAAACCTTAATTACAATATTTACAATTCAGGTACGGCAACCATAGTGTCTAGTTCTAAACTAAGCCTCGATTCAGGAACAAAAGTATATGAACTTTCCGGTGGTAATCTATTATTGAATTCGGTGAAATTAAATAGTTTGGACACCAAAGTTGATAGTATAACTTTTACTAAGATAGGGCAGACGATACAGATAACATTTACTCTTGAATCATTAATAACTACAAGCGGCGGGCCAAGAACTCAAACAATGAATACAACTTTGGGTCTAAGATACTAAAAATAATGAAAAAATCAAAAATCAAAAATCAAAAATCAAACAGTTCAGGGCAAGCGCTTATAATGCTCCTATTTTTTGTCCTTGTGGGAATTACTATTGCTACCGCGGCGACATTTTCAGTTGCTGCCAATTCCGAGGCTGCAACAACTCAGAGTGAGGGAATTATTGCAAAGGAAATGGCGGATAGCGGAATTGAAGCCGCTATGGTTGGAATTTTAAGAAATAACGATAGCTATACCGGTGAAACCATAACAGATATTAATGGGGGAACTGTTGTCGTGACAGTAATAGGAGGAAGTACAAAAACAATCAATTCCGTTGCAACAAACGGCAATTTTGTCAAAGAGGTCCAGGTTATTGTGACTTACAACAACAATGTCTTGGGTGTACCGACCTACTGGAAAGAGGTAAATTAACATGGCAAATTCAACCAGCAAGTTTTGATGCGCATTCGCTCTCTAAGGATGAATTTGATATGATTTAAGAACCATGGCCGACGCTAGTGGAGAAACAATAATATTTTTAGAGAGGGATAAATTCTATTTGTATAATGGTGGATCGGTTTTGAGTTTGAATTTTCCTGCTCAGATTCTGCCGGATTTGGATGTTAAAAATAAAGATGCTCTTTTTAATTTGATAACGACGTTTATCCAGAATAATAAAATTGAGCCGTCACAACTTTTTTTTGTTATCTCCGAAGCGGTTTGTTTTAGTAAGGATTTTCCGGTCAAAGACCCGACTGATGTTACCGGTGTGCAGACTAGTTCACAGGCGTTTATTGATGCTGTTCCTTTTAACTCCGTCTTATCAAAGATTTACAAAACCCAAACGGTATATAGAGTTGTGGCCACCAATCAGGAGTTGGTGGATGTGGTTGTTGACGCCTTTGTCCATAGGGGATTTGGCCTGACGGCAATAGTTCCTGCTAATATTTACCCGGAATTCGGGGCGTTGCGAGAGTTAACGGACAAATTTGCCAAACACATTATCGATACACGGGAAAAGGCTAAATTGTCTAGCATGGTTGGGGAGAAGATTGCGCCTGAAAGTCATGAACTTGCGACCTCCGTTACCAAAGAACCAAAGAGTAAACTTTTGCCTTACCTAATTGGAGGATTTGTGATTCTTTTAGTAATTCTAGTTATTGTAGTGGTGTTGAGAAGGTAGATCCCAGAGAATCGGAATACTCTGAAAACTCAGATAGTCAGAAATTCAGAATCTCAGATATTCTGAGTTACCGGTTGTCCGAGTTTTCTGACTTTCTGAAACTGATATAGAAAATACTACTTGACACGTCAATCCAACTGTTTTAGTGTTAACTAATGCTCAATATTAAGAAGTCTTCAAAGGGATTCACACTCATCGAACTTTTGGTTGTTATTGGTATTTTAGGGATTCTTCTCGCAATTGTTTTGATCGCTATTAACCCCGCACGTCAATTTGCACAGGCGAATAATACAGCCAGGAGAAGTGACGTGGTCGCTATCCTTAATGCGATTCATCAATACTCGGCGGACAACAAAGGGAAGCTCCCGGCGGGTATAACTGCTGTTGCTCAGGAGATTAGTAGTGCTGGGGCAGACATTTGTGCTGATATTTCACCTAAATATATATCTGCCTTACCGATTGATCCCGATGAAACGCTCGGTACTTCTCCTTTCGTAGACTGTACGAGTTATGATACGGGTTATACAGTAGTAAATACGGCAGGTAGAGTGACAGTGGCTGCGCCAGGTGCCGAAGCGGTAGATGGGGCTGTGGTGATTTCGGTAACAAGGTAATCTAAGTATTGGTTTTTAGGATGCCGCCCGTAGGGCGGTTTTTTTTGCCGCCCAAACCTTATCAATAAGGGAGATATTTGTTTACAAAACTATTAGTGCTTCGTATCTTTGCAAAATTGACTATTGACACAGTTTATTTTTTTCTAAATACTGTATATACATGGCGACCAAGAGTAAAATTAAAACAAAAAAAGTTAACAAAAGTCTAATGTGGGCTTTAGTAGTTGTAATTGTTTTATTACTGTCTCTTGTCGGTGCTTCAATGTTTTTATCGCGTAACCAGACTGTGAATGTTGACAATCAAGCGAGAGGATGCGAATGCGGCAGTAATACGAACTTAAAGTGTAAAAGGAACCAGAAGTGCAGTGATCAATATTGTGGGACTTGCGTTGGAACTGCCGGTCAGTGCATTCGAGGTAAATGTTCGCAGCCAAGGACTCCATGCTGCGGTGAATCGTTCTCAGATGGTTTTTGTGCTACGGGAATGAGGTGTAAGTAAATTTATAAATGGCATATAAAAAAGGAAAATCAAATAAAAAGTTAATTTCTGCATTAGTTGTAGTTGCTTTCTTACTTCTTTCACTTTTTGGAGCTGCGGTCTTTTTGGCGCGTAATGAAGTTACTAAGTTAAACAATCAAGCCAGAGACTGTGAATGCGATCAATATACCAATTGTGGAACCAACTACAAGTGTAGTAATGCCACTTGCGGTTCTTGTGTTAAAGTTTCCGGCGGTGGCACTTCGACTCCTCCCCCCGGTGGTGGTGGAACAGGTGGTGGAGGCGGTGGAACAAACTGTATTGGCAATGGCTCTTGTACCCAACCGGGTAGAAATTGCTGCAGCGGATATTATCTTTCTGATACTGTGACGGGTAAGGTGTGTAGTACCGGCAACTCTTGTGCGGCCAAACCCAGTGGAAGTACATGTATTGCGAATGGTGCTTGCGCTCAGCTGAACAAACCTTGTTGCAGCGGATACTATGTTTCTGACTTTGGAACCGGAAAAGTGTGTAGTACAGGTAATGTGTGTGCTTCAAGAAATAAATAAGTTTGAGTGGCCTCACTTAGTAACGCGAACTACCATTGAAAGGGATTGACACGAGTCGTTGTCTACACTAAATTAAATTGTGGCCACAAAGAAATCTAAAAGCTTTCAGAAATTAAGTCTCACACATCTCCTTAGTTTATCTACAATATTACTTTTGGTAATCACATTGATCTTCGTAGCGCTGTTTGTGGTTAGTAATTATTCTTTTAACATAAACGAAAAGGCCAGGGAATGTGAGTGTGACCAATACAACGGTTGCCAAACCGGATATAAGTGTAGCAACGCAACTTGTGGAACTTGTGTCAAAACTGGTGGTGGTGGAACTGCAACACCTCCTCCCGGTGGTGGTGGAACGGGTGGTGGGGGTGGTCTACCTTGTATTAGGGACGGAGCTTGTTACGTACCAAATAGAGTTTGTTGCGGCGGACACACACTTCCTGATGATGTACAAAGATATCGATGTAAGTCTGGTAGTGTGTGTTCTTCAGGGGATAAGTAATTTTTTCTAAAATTAAGTTGTTTCCTTTTTTCTTCGATACGGTTTATTTATTAGGGTTTCAATTGCTTTATAGGCGACAATGGCGGCAGAGCCCCAAACATTTAGTGAAATATTTACTCCAAACATAGGAAGCTCCACTATAATATCTGCAAGATCTAAAACTTCTTTTGATATACCAGTGGTTTCGTTGCCAACAATAATTGCAGTTGGAAACTGCAATTTAGTACCTAGTGCAGAGTACGGAGTACTTAGTGGGGATTGTTCCACGGCTATGATTTGGACATTTTTGGATTTTAATTCCTTAATTGCATCAGGTGCAGAATTGTACTTGACCCACGGTATCCATTCTTCTGTTCCGACCGCGGCTTTGTGAATCCTTGAATTCGGAGGGTACTCTGTATCGCCGCAAATATATAGTTTTTCGGCGGCAATGGCGTCGGCCAGCCTAAACATCGAGCCGATATTGTAAGTATCGATGACATTATCCAAAACCAAATAAATTGGATTTCTTTTAATCAACTTATCCTCTCCTTTTATCGGCTTAATTTTACGCAACTGTTTGGAATTCATTTTTATCATTGTTTGTATTTGAAATACCATTTCCAAAAATCAGTTGAATCTGCAACTTCTCGCGGGAGGTCAAGATATTCTGGTACGAATGCGTGCGCTCTTTGATAAACAGATTCGCCTGAAGATACAATGCGTTTAACTCTTTCGTCGTTAGCTAACACATCTTGAAATTTATCTCTGAGCTTTGGATATTCAATTGCAACTCCTTCGCCCATATCTTCAAAACCAAAATTTTTAAGAAAAGTGGCATGAATCGTATTAGTTTTTGCGGTGATAATGCCTGGAGCTGTCAATTTTAATAATTTGTTTTCGACGGCGTAAATTAATTTTTTGGTGCCCAGCATCCATATATACATGGGATGGGTGATGGGGGCCTGAACTTCAAGTAAATGCTTTCTGAATTCCAGTGGATCTGTGTCGTTATCTATATTATATGGTTCAAAATGAAGATAATTTCCTCTATTAGAACCAAATCGGATAGACTCGAGTTGATATGACTCGGATCTGAATTCGGAAGAGCCTTTGATTTGTTTATATCGCGAAAAAATGTCCCAGGGTTGTTGTTTTGCAAGTTCTAAATTGATTCTTAGTTCCGCTTGGTTCATGTTTGACGAAGATACTGGTTTGCCAAATAAAAAATTGGATAATTTATGACCCTTCTCAGGTAACAAACGGTATGGACTAAAATTATAGACACTGTCGGACATTAGTCTTCTAAACTTTTTGCGTTCTTCCAACTCAGATGGGGTTAAAATCAACGATAGCGTTTCAGTTAAGCTACGTTCATCTCGGGCAATTTTTTCTATAAACCTAGATTGCAAATCTGTCACTATTCTGTCGCTCATAGTCGTATTATACATTTTTGGCCGAAAAATGGCCATATTTCTTTCCCATTTCTTACTCGTCCAAGAAATGTGAGAAAGAAAGACGCCACCGCAACATTTTTAGCCAGTCACCCCAGTCGTTCATTGTTATGCAAAAGATTGCTCCTTCGTCAAGCGAGGGCTGCTTTTGCTTCTTAATTGAATTCTCTCCTTTCGTTTCAGGCTAAAAAGTTGATGTGGGTTTTGAGGACTAAAAATGAATCTCAAAATTCAATTGGGATTAAACTGAAATATCAAAATGGGATTTGATGTAGTGAGTTTGAGGACGAAGATCTTTAGACACCCAAGATTGACCGGTTACAGGTCGATTGTGGTTTGGGGGACATGGTCAATATCGTTGTAACGTCTAATTTTAATTAACTTATCGATTTCATAAATTCTAAGTTTTGGACCAGATTTGGTGTTGGCTGCAATACCCATATATGGGACTAAATTTGGATTAAGTTCCGTTAATGCTTTGAAAAATCCAATATCTCCACCCGTGGTTGGATCTCTTAAGCTACCCCCGGATGGAACTAGAAGGGCCTCGCCTGGATCAATGTGATAAGTTGCCCCAGCAATTCTTTTCGTTCCACTTGGGTGGAAATGTCCAAAAACAAGGAAATCTCCTCTTCTGCCTGATTGTATTAATTTTTGAACTAACCCATTCCACTCATTGCCACCAACATTTGAGCTGAAACCACCAAGACTGTGGGTGAGCCCATTTTTATACGATAGATCTTTTTCGTCCAAGTCTAATATTTGATCGATCGTTCCATTCTGCCCGAGTCCAAAGAAACCAAACTCAGCTAATTCGGGGTTTGGACGCAATATCATACGTTTCAGATGGTCTGAAGCACCTGGGGTTAGAGAGATTTCGATACTTGTTTCTCTGTCTTTTCTTGCTCCAAGGAAACTAAACAGTTTATCCACAAATGAAATTATATCAAAAGGGCCGAAATTTAGCCACAAAAAACCGCCTGATGGTTTGAAAGCCACAAGGCGGTATTTTTCTTAGAGTGCTAATTTAGCAGGATCACAACAACTTGTGCGAGAAAGTAGGTCAGAATACAACCAACTATAATGAACGCTATGATATTGTGAACGGCGTGCACAATTGCCGATTCTTTTAGCGCCAAATAGGTTGACCCGGTTTTCTTGTATGTGTGCACATAGATGGCTGTAAGGTACAAACCACTAAACAAAAACGCAAAACAGGCGGCTAGCGGGTAGATGATGTTGTCAAAGTGAATAAGCCCAAATGCCAAGGCGGAGCGGAACTTTTGTACAGGATTCCATCTTTCTGCTCCGAATCTAAAGACCATCTCTTCTCTCATTGCCCAAAAAGGAACACCTTTGCCGACTACATTTCCAGGAAATAATCTGGGAGCTTTGCCAGCCACAAGTATCGCAATGATGATATAGGACAGGATGGGTTGAGCCTTGTGCCCTGTTATCTTTAGAACCACGAAGTCAACAAACGTGGTGATAGACGATAGTAACGAGTATTGGCCCAATGGCATGTGGTCCCAAAAGAGGTTTAATAACCCCATCGTACACCCGACTCCTATTGTCCCCAATATGATATGCCTCCACTTTAGATCGCGGAAGAATATTTGCCATGTAAAAATAGTATATGGCGTGGGGTGGGGTTGTGCAGGTATAAGCCGCATCACACCAATTGCTATGTAATGGCGGATGCTAAAAATAGCTTCCACCAGACCGTAAAAGAACTTTTTCAATCTAACCTCCTTTCAGTTTGGGTTAGTTATTTTTTGTATTAACGTGCGCAATCTAAGAAGATGAAATTCTACCTTATTGTTTGGGGATAGTCAAAACTATAGGGATTAAGCAACATTTATCCCAAAAATATGGTATAATGAGCCCAGTCACCAATTAATGAAGAAACTATTCGTAGCAGGGATTCCTTTTGCAACCACCCAAGAAGAGCTGGCGACTCTTTTCTCTCAGGCTGGGGTTGTGGTTTCTTCCACAATCATAATCGACAAATTTACAGGTAAATCCAAGGGTTTTGGCTTTATCGAGATGGAGACAGAGGAGGAAGCTGCCAAGGCTATTCAAATGCTGAATGATACTGATTTTGGGGGCAGAAAGTTAGTTGTTGCCGAGGCTAAACCTCAGGAAAAGAGGGAACATAATTAAATGACAGCATCAAAAAATCTAACAGGAAGCGTGTGTACCAGGTGCGGAAAGCCCAGAGTTGTTGTGGAGACATACGAGGAAAAGGTGGAAACTTCGGTCGTGATGTATACAATTACAGCCTGCTCCGATTCTGAATGTCAGAAAAAGGTAGACCAGGTTCTCAAAGAAGAAAAAAGGAAGAGATTGGTTATTAAAGATGAGCAGGAAAAAAGAGAACTTCTAAGAAAAGCCACCTTCGCTGCGCGCAAAAACGCATAAAGTCCTTCAAAACTGAGTTCGATTTCAAATAAAGTGGAGTAGTCCAACAAAATACGCTATAATTAGCCTCGAGTTTGTGAGAATACCTTTCGTGAGTTTTAGGGCCCTTAGCTCAATGGTAAACAAGTTTGCCATTTCACTAAGTGTCCTCTCACAAGGTTCAAGGGCCCTTAGCTCAATGGTAGAGCAATTCCCTTTTAAGGAAGCGGTTCTGGGTTCGAGTCCCAGAGGGCTCACTCGTCGGAGTACAACCTAAGCGCTTTGTTTCTGAAAATTCAGAAACTTCGCTATTTGCGGTTGGCTCCTCCTCTCAAAATTTGTTTTACAAATTTTGCTGGGGACACTGAAGATATATGCCAAGTTTACTTGGCCTCATCGTCTAGCGGTTAGGACATCAGGTTTTCAGCCTGATTACCTGGGTTCGAGTCCCAGTGAGGTCACTCGTCGCGAATGCGACGACTGCTTTCGTTTCTCGCTTAATAAATTTAAGCTTGAAACTTCAGCTTTTCGTCGATCGCTCCTCTCAAAATTTGCGAATGCAAATTTTGTGTTCTAAAAGACAAAATTCTGTAAGAATTTTGAGAGGAGGAATAGTAAAGCGAAAAGGTTTAAGCGTCAGCGATAAACCGTTAGCGATACTCATTCCGACAATGGGGGATCGTCTAATGGTAGGACAGCAGCCTTTGGAGTTGTTTATCGGGGTTCGAATCCCTGTCCCCCAGCTCACTTCGTTCGCCGGTTGCCAGTGATTCGATAGTACCTGCTAAGGAATTCCATGTTGTGTACGGCGAATCCTTGTCCCCCGGCTAATATTTTTGAAGTTAGACCGGATTAGACCTCAATTAAACCGCCGGTTGTAGATGAAGAGCCTTGAAGTATTTCTCTTCCTTTCTTTATTACATTTACAATTTTCTCAATATCCTCCGCTGTTGGTCCGTCTGGACCTACTTTGTAACGGAATGCCGGGGCGACAGTTTCTTTACCATCAAAATCTAAGGTCATGTTTTCTACTCGGGTGAGAGTTAGAGCTTTAATGTTTGAGCCATCGAAATACGGGTCCATTCCCCATCCTTCATTCATAATTTCCCAAACCTTTGACAACGATTTCACAATTTCTCTTGGATCGACCCCTAATTTGTCACCATAGCCAGGCAACCCTTTTAAATTAACGGCATCTTTTGAAAACCGAATTGTCAAATATTTACCTTGGTCATGAAGTTCTTGTTGCGGAGCCTCTTGTTCCTTGGCAAATTTGTTTAAAGCAGGCAATACGTTTTTGCCGCAATACTCCTTAAGCTCGTCGTGGTGTTTCAAAAGCAGGGCTGATAGTTCATTTACATCCACACTGCTGGGGAAATGGCTTAAAATTTCCTCTCTTTTTGTTGCCTTGTCGACATCCATATGCATATAGTATTACAAAAAACAGTTGCTTGCAAACGACGAAACCTTACAAAACCCTTCATTTTGAAGCAGATTTTGATATAAAGATAATCATTTGCTGTTCTTTCTGCGATTCTCCTCCCCATTCCAAAATACGATCATAGACTCCTATTTGTTCACCTTTATCGGAAAGGACTTGTCCATTCTGTGTCCATCCAATTTTATGTCTGCAACTTTATCTTGCGATTTTCATAAAAATTGGGTGGTTTTTAGTATTTGAAAAAATGGTATAACTTACTTATGGAACCTTCTAAGAAAGAACATACACAAAAACCAGACTTGAAATTTGTGTTAAAAGAAACGTTGTTGGAGTACCATAGAGAGGAAAAAATTGGTGACGAAATTTGGAACGCTCAACAGCTTGTAATTGCCAGATTACCTTCTGATTCCGAGACTGAAATTATAGGAGCCGTGAGCGCGGATACTTATTTACGAGATGGTGTGGTTGACCCTGAGGTTTTAGTAGCCGGCGCGCTATTTGAACTTTTGGTCCGGTCCGACTTTAAGATTTGTTTTGAAGAGGCTGAAGAGGCGAAGAGGTTGAGGACTTTGCTTGCCAATCCGGGGGTGTTTCGGTTTACTGATGAGGGAAGAGAAAGTTTATCCAATCCTGATTTTTTGGGTATTACTCAGGCGGGTTATATTACCAAAGTTGTGGAAGCAAAAGCAGGGTTTTTAGGCAATCGGGAGGTCCGCCAACTTGCAAGTTTCATTACAAATCTAAAGGGTGCCATAGAAGATGCAAAAAAAATCCCCTACCCAGAACTCAAACGAAATGGATTGGGTTTTGTAAAAGAAAATGGTGGTATAAAGATTGGTCATGATCTCAAGGTAACCCTGGCAGTTCCTCGAGGCCGTTTGGTCCATGGACCAAAATCCTTACTTAAGTCGGATGTGTTTAATGGGCAAGGAATGCAAGAAGCTTTGAAAGTTCTTAGAGGTACAGATATTAAGGAGAGTGTTTTTTCTGGAAGGGAATTGCACGAGATGACTAAAGCTGTTCTTTCTACAATTTCGGTTAGTTTTTAAAATTTATCTACTCTATCTGATTATGTCAATATCACCGGAATGAAGGAACTTGCCCTCAAAAACTGGGCATCGGCCTTAATTGGCACCTAAAATTAGTTATTTTTTAGCCTTTTTAGAACTTTTTTGTCATCACCTTCCGAGGCGAATACTTGGAAACCAGCAGAATTCATTATTTTAACCAAGATTGCATCTTTCATATCCATAAGTTTGGCAAGGCCTGGTTTTCTTTTTGCCATATATTTGGCATCGTCAATTATCTTCAAAAATATTCTTTTTTGTGATTTTTTAAGCGAATCAAAATAAAAATCCGGCTCCAGTCCCAGCAGGGAAATAGAGGCTGCCAAATCCAGTGTAAGCATCTGATCTTCATATTCCTTTAGAAATTTACTAAATTTTGTATATCCTTTGTTGACAAATAATTCCGGAGGTGCAACATAAATTGTCCGAGTAGGGGTAGATAAAAGTAATGAGGCGGTTTCCCTGTTCCTACTAAACAAATTATCCAGGTCGGCGGATGAGAACCCCTCTATCTGATAGCTTACATACTTGATAATGGCTTCTTGGGAAATTTTTAGCGTGGTTCCGTCGGAAAGCCCGATTTGGGCGCTTTTGATGTCATTTTCGCCCAATGTCACATGAGTATGGAAAAGAATGGGGTCTGTCTTTTTAAAGAATCTTCCTACACTGGTTTCGACTATGTTGCCGTATTCCACAGACAGCTCCATGGTGTTGACGAAGCTGTTTCCGACAAAGTCCCTTATAGATTTTCGGCTTTCCCGTTCGTTATAAATACTTACACCGTTAGCATCAAAACCTAGCATTGCCCCATATTCCTTACCTGTAAGGTCAGATTCATCCCGTTTCGTTTGCACATAAACAAAAGCTTTTTCCGGGAGCTCAATTTGGGTGGCAGACCCCAGTTCACCAAGGCTGCCGAGCTTCCAGAAAGCCTCAAGTTGGGATTTTGTGTCACCAAAAAAGACCGTCTCTACGGACTTCCCAACCAATTTGTCTTTGTTTTCGGTAGTCACGGGGGAATTATACATTTAGTTAAGGCCAGATCAAAATTTCAAAATATGTTAATATTTATTAGATGGACGATACTTCAAAAGTGACGGAATCGGAAAAAGTTGTAGACAAACCTAGAGTGGGTCCGGGTAAGAAGGCTAACCCGCTAACAAATTTCTTTTTGGACAGGAAAAACATAATTATTCCGGGTCTAATTGTTCTGGCACTACTTTTGATTATCCCCTCGCTATATCTGAAGTTTATAGGAAACAAAAACAAAGCGCTTTTTTTTCAAAATGCAACATCTCTCAACACAACCGAGAATGGGGTGGGGGACGTTAACTACAAAATAAATTTTGATTTTGCCAAATACAATTTGATAAATACCCCATTCAAGCCCTCACTCCCAGAATATCAAATTTCCATTCCGGATCTTTATAACATAACCAACTTTGAGCAAAGTCTAAAAAAACAATTTACCGATAATCAAAAGGCGGCAATTGCGGGTGAAAATTTTTTTATAACTCAAAACCTGGACAAATTTTGGAATGACGATCCGGACAGCGTCTCCCAAAGAAATGATGATTGGACATCGCTCTACGCCCGCATTGGCGGTGGGGCAATTTGGGAGAGAGCTCCCGAAAATTCAGTATTTATTACTTCGGACTTTTTGCTGCATGTATATCACAAACTTTTGGAAAAAGAGTTTGAATATTTAGAGAATAAAAAATTGTACCCTGCTTTAAAAGAGATTACGGACAGTGTGTTAAATAAAGCAATTAAAGATTATTCAAATCAAAGTAATCCGGAGAATAAGGCGAGTTATGAAAGAATAATTGCTTTTTTTGCTGTTCCAAAAGCGATACTTGATGCAGCTTTCGATGAGATGGCTCAAGACACAACCGTTGATCAAAAAGTTGATACCAACGAAAATATTCTCAAGAATCTCGACGATCTTAAATCGAGAATCCCTGCATATTCCTACACTAAAGCAAAAGCAGAAATTAACCTAATACTCGCCTCAGCAACCATTTCTCCTTCACCTCTGTTTGATGAATTTTTGTCTGCTGCCGGGTTAGTCAATCCTCAGGACTATACCCAATTTACTCCTAGGAGCCATTACAATAAAAATTCAATTTTGCGAAGTTATTTTAGAGCCATGATGTGGTACGGCAGAAGCAATTTTGCTCTGAAAAGTACAGAGCTGACACGGGACGGCATAAATATCAGTTTACTTACAAAAAATTCCGGACAATTAAAAAATTGGGAAAGTATTTATATACCGACGGCGTTTTTAGTTGGAAAATCAGACGATTTGGGCATATATGAATACAACACCAGTTTGAGCAAATTGGGCGATAAATCTATTGATAAAAATACTGTTGCCAAGATTCAGGAAGATATGAAAAATTATCAGGGTCCGCAAATAATGTCCAGTGTTTTGGTAGGTAACGATGTTTTTGGTTCATCTAAAGGAGAGTTGGTAAACAAAACAAAGGGATTCAGGTTTATGGGTCAAAGATTTACACCCGATGCCTTTATTTTTACTTCGTTAACTCAAGGGGATGAGGCACCGGATCCTGTAACCGGGCAAAGACTGCCTAGTTCTACAACTGCATTAATGGTGATGTCTGTGATGGGAAACAAAACTGCAGACCCAATGGTTCTTAACTGGATTTCTGCTAACGCGCCGGAGTCCGACAGAGTTTTAGGTAACAATTTAGCCGCATTGAAAGACAAATTTTCAAAAATCTCTACAGACATATGGACCCAAAATATTTATTGGGGATGGTTATACACAATAAAATCTTTATATACGGGAGATATAAATAAATCCGGTTACCCGATGTTTGTTAAAAACGATTCCTGGAATTTAAAAAATTTACAGGCATCACTTGGGTCTTGGACGGAACTTAAACACGACACACTTCTTTATGCGAAACAATCATATTCAGAAATGGGAGGGGGGGGCGAGCCACCAACCCCGCCACCTGTACCGAAAGGATATGTTGAACCGAACATTCCCTTTTTCGACAGATTGATTGCGCTTGCGCAAATGACCGAGGACGGATTAAAAAGTCGTGATTTGATAAATGGAATCTTCGTTAGTCGTAGTAACTCATTTATAAAATCACTTAACTTTTTTAAAGCGATGGCCGTTAAAGAATTACAAAATGAAACCATTTCCGATGACGATTTCGAGAAGCTTAGGACAGAGGCGGGATACATGAGTTTTATCTTGAGCGCTCTGCCCGGCGAGGAAGCTCATGAAAAGGACGCAAGAAGCGCTCTGATTGCAGATGTCCAGACCGATATCAAAAAGAACCAGATTTTGTATGAAGCGGATGGAATTCCAAATTATATTTACGTAGCAGTTAAAGATGCAAATGGGACCAGATTAACCAAAGGATTGGTGTTTAACTATTATGAATTCAATACCCCTATCGGAAAAAGATTGACGGATCAGGACTGGTGGGCAGTTAATTACACTCAAGATAAATCTTTGTTACCGGCGATACCGGATTGGAGTCAATCTCTTTACAAGTGAACTTCACAAAAACAAAAATCTTTTTCGCCTTTGTCTCAATAATATTGTTTGTAGCAATTCTATTTAATAGAACAACTGTAAAAAACACAAAACCGCAAAGTGAATTTCTTGAAAGTTATTTTATTAATGTTAATGACTACGAAGATTCTTTTGCAAAATCTAAAGAAGTATCAAAAAGTAAAGTATTGGCGGCTATAACAAGTCACCATTTTTTGGCAAAAGATTTGATTGCGCAGACATTTTCAGGGATTGATCCAACACAGTTAAAAACTGTGATAATTATTTCGCCGGATCATTTTAAACAAATTACCGGAACAGGGGTTAATGTTCAAACTACAAATAACACGTGGCAAACCCCTTTTGGTGAAATGGAAAGTGAAGGAAAATTGATAGATAGAATTTTAGGGGAGAAGCGGGTTGTCTTAGATATGAATACTTTTAGATCTGAACACGGAATATATACTTTAATTCCTTTTGCTAAAAAATCGCTACCTCAAACAAAAGTTGTTCCATTGGTTTTGAGACAAAATAATGATTATAAATATTTTTATGAATTAGGAGAAAGAGTTTCAAGAATGGTCAATTTAAATCAAACTGCCTTGATCATAAGTAGCGATTTTTCTCATTACACATCGGTAGAAAATGCTAAATTAAACGATCAAAAAAGTATTGATTTATTGCCAAGTAAAAGATTGGAGGATGTGGGATTAATCACAAATGATTGCAAACAGTGTACAGCTTTTCTTTTTGGCTATTTAAAAAATACCAATACCGACTTTAAGTTGGTTTCTAATCTAAACTCATTTGATATAAGTGGAAAAGAATCTGAAAATGTAACGAGTTATGTAGGTGGGTATTTTGTGGGAAAACAATGAAAGAATTTGGAAATGCGTTTGATATAATCTATGCATGACAGATCGTAATAACAGTTCGGAGTCGGGTGTTGTTGTTTATTCTGAACCACGACTTCAGGATTGGGAACTGGATAAGGACAAAGTGACAGCTGCGGTAAAGGAGGTGTCAGCAAATTATTTGATTAATCACGATCCTGAGGATTATTTTGATCATAAAAATCTGAGGGAAGGTATTGAGGATGCATTAAACGACCCCGAGTTTCCGAGATACCTAAAGGCTCACGAAGATTATGAGGCGTTTAGGGAAGCGCATCCGCAAATGGTAAAAGATCTTGAAGAACCAAAAGACGAAAAAGAATTACTCAAATACATGTCCAGGGTTTCAATATCCGATCCTTTGTATTTTGAGTTAAAACGTTTGAGTGACTGGAAAGCAATAGCCATGTTGAGGCTTCACACAAACATGGTAAGCGCGCACGTACTGGATATCGCCGCAACTTATGCAAAGTTGGCAAAAATAGTGTTTCAGTAGTTGGCCAATAAACTTCTGGGTCTTGTTTTGTGGTATAATAAGAAATCAACAATTCACTTTCGTTTGCACGGCTAGTTGAGATCCTTATAGAAAAAGGCGGCAGGATAGATAAGTATTATCTTCATGACTGGAATAGGAATAAGCATGCTACGGTATACCTAAAAGGCTGGTTTGGAGGCAAAAATATAAGGGAAGCAATCATCAAGGCGTTGGCCTGAATCGAGGTAATACCCTGTAGTACTTGACATCCCAGGTTGGGTGTGGTATACTTCACATTGTTAGCAGGTCAGAGGTAATAGATCTGCTTAAATTTAGTTAATATTTAAAGTTTAGTTTTTAAGAAAATAGGTACCCCAAGTATTTTTATATATTATTTGTATCTTTTTCTTCACTAGGCCCAAATGTAATTTTTCTTTAAGCAGTTCTGTTCCCTTTACCCATGTATAACAATAGATTTAAGCCAAATCGTAGAGGCCCGCAGAGGGGATTTCTTCGTGGAAATTTAGCCAGCCGTGGTGGCGCATCTTCCCGTGGGGTTAGGAGAATCAAGACATTCGATCCTTCCCAGGTTATTAACAACCTGCCTCAAAATGTAACTTCTGTTACCCAAGAAGAGTATGTTCCGACTCATGCATTTGCCGACTTTAACATTGATGAACGTTTGAAAGCAAACATTCTAAAGCATGGCTACAAGACCCCAACTCCTGTGCAAGATAAAGCTATACCTGCAATCCTTGAAGGACGCGATTTAATTGGAATTGCCAATACCGGAACGGGTAAAACTGCTGCCTTTTTGATTCCATTAGTTAATAAAATGTTGGCCGATAGGAACTTTAGAGTTCTCATTATGGCCCCAACACGTGAGCTTGCATCGCAAATTAAAGATGAGCTTTTTGTTTTTGCAGACGGACTTGGAATCTATGCAGCTCTTTTAATTGGTGGAGCCAGCATGGGCAGACAAATAGACAGTTTACGTCGCAACCCGAATTTTGTAATAGGTACACCAGGCAGGGTTACAGATTTGATCAAAAACAGGTACTTAGATTTATCCCGTTTTTCCGCGGTAGTTTTAGACGAGGCAGATCATATGGTGGACATTGGATTCATTCACGACATCAAATATATGATTTCCCTTCTTCCAACAAAACGTTTGTCCCTTTTCTTCTCGGCGACAATTGACGAAGCTGTGCGCGGAATATTGCAGAGTTTTGTACATAACCCAGTAACAGTTTCTGTAAAAACAGGGGACACGGCTGCCAATGTTGAACAAAAGACAATAAGAGTAGGAGACCCCGCCAAAAAAATCGAACAGTTACACCAACTTCTTATTCAAAAAGAATTCGAAAAAGTTCTGATTTTTGGCAGAACTAAGCATGGAGTACAACGGCTGTCGGACGATCTGGTCAAACGTGGATTTAGGTCCGATGCTATTCATGGAAATAAGAATCAAAGCCAAAGAATAAAAACCCTGGCCTCTTTTAAACAAAACAACATTCAGATTTTAATAGCAACCGATGTTGCCTCCCGAGGCCTGGATATTCCCAATGTTAGCCACGTTATTAACTATGATTTACCCGAATCTTACGAGGCATATATTCACAGAATCGGAAGAACGGGTAGGGCGGACAAAAAAGGCATTGCCCTGACTTTTGTAGGCTGAAAACAGAAAATTTGACCTCTTCTTAAGCCTCTTCATAAATACTATAAGTTGACTCCTGACTAGAAAGGTGTATACTACGCAGGTTCAATGAGCTTGCTCGTTACAAGATAAAGAAGCATAGCCTATTTTTCTATTCAGATTCTTGCAATTCTGCTTTGAAGGAGGCAGCCATGTTCAAAAATACCAACGGACCGAATCGTGTTCAAATTGACAATGTTTACGCCAGGAGCGCGACAAGGCCAAGTGGGAGAATCGATCGTGGGACCATTGTTCTCAGCCAAAATGCCGGCCGCATCACCATCTCGCTTTTGTATGACGGCCGAACCGTCGAAGAGTTCGAGTTTTCGAAGCGGAATCTTGCCGGCTTGACTGATCGCTTCAACAGGGGTGGGGACTTCGTTTTCCAGCCCTTTAGCGCGGGTGGCAACAAGATCGAATTCAGCCGACCTCACAACTCGCGGGATTTCGGTCTCGAGTTTTCGGACAAATGGGATACCTCTCCACAGGTGGAAGATTTTGTCCAGGCTCTGGAAACCATGAAAGGGGAGCCGACCGATCTCTATCGCATGTATCCCGAGATTGCAAAAGCCGCCGACGCTCAGACATCCATTTCGGACAAAGCCGTCTGGGGACTGTCTTTCCGCGTCAATGGCCGGGCCAAGAGCAAGAAGCTCCTCCGCTACCGCGGCAATCCGACCTCCGCCCAGGTTGCGCAACTTATGCGTATCGCGGGTGTGAAAGTTGGGAGTCGTGGTAAAACAAACCGTGAGTGGACCGAGTACACCACGGATACTGCTGACGGAAGCGTTGAGCTTGTCGATCAGCACATGTTCGACTTTGCAGTCAACCACAGTATCGTTCGAACCATCGTCAACGGATTCTTTGATGCCAATCACTACTATGTGAATGGTATGGAAGTTCCCAAGAGTACGTTCGATTTCCGTATCAGCCGTGAAGACAGTTTCAGTCTCGGTGATGTGGCGGTTGCGGTTTCTGATCGCGGCGGAACAGTGGATGACGGACTCGAATTTTCCGAAATGCCGACCGTTATGGTCTACAAGGCGGTTCTCGACGGCCCGTACACCCTCCCTGGTTTTGCCGGCAACACACCTCTCGGTTTGTTTATGGACGACGATTTGAGCGCTGCGCTTGATCTGGACGTTGACGACAACGTTATTTGTCCGAGATGTGGCAAACCGGATTGTTCCGATCACAACCTGTCCAAGGGAAGTCTTGTTTTCGTTCGGCGCAATAGCCAGGACTCGTTCCTGTACGCTTTCCAGGCGGATCTGCGCGGCAACGCGACTGACAAGCTGGTTCCACTAGCCCCCGCTGTCATCGGTCGTAAGGTTCGGAATCTGGATTGGCCGAATGAGGTGGCTGTAATTGAGATCAACGGCGTTGATACCGAACGGGTTCTTTGTTCGAAAAGTATCCGCAGCGGTGACACCGTCAAGATCGTGATCAAATAGGTCTCAGTTGCTTCTTCAGAAGTAGTTAGGACTGTAAAGCCCATTTTTTTCTTCAATTTGAAGAGAGAGATGGGCTTTTTATTTTGCTTTAAGATGGCTATATAATATCAGTCATGAAGGAAAATGTAACCGCACTAAGTCCCATTTCAGAAGCAGTGAGAGCACTTTATATTCACTGGTATAAAGTTTTTAGAAAGGACGACCGAGTCTCACAGTTTACTTCTCATTTACCACCGCGTGGCACAGAGGATGCCCAAAAAAGATCCATTAGCCAGATTCTTCTTGCATCCCATTTGGACGATCTTGGAATCAGTCGAAATACAGAGACTCAGACGGTAGAGGTTTGTAGCGCCATTGTTGATGTTCTTTTTGAGGTATCGCCTAAGGCGCTTGCAGCATGGGTTGAGGATCACGACGAACCAATCGAATTTTTGGCCGACCATAATGACCCTAGGATTATTACAATCTCTAAGCTCGCACAGACAAAACTAATAGAGAATGGTAAATCGTAAATCGTACATCGTACATCGGACTACTTCTTAGTAGCCAGAATTGTCATAAAAAGAGGGATCTCGTCTCTACTTCTATTTTCCATCCTGCGGGCGCGTCCTTCGGACTCTTTATCGCTTGTCCATTCTTCAATTAAATTAATAACAAAACCTGCATCTTTTAGCATTTTGGAATAGTCACTTAGGGGGAAGTGATAACTCATTGTCACCTGGCTATTTTTATCGCTTGGGTTCATGTTAATCGGTATTTCCATTGGGGACATGTATTTATCGACTCTTCTATATTGAATCTTTCTTGCCTCATCTATTCCCCATGAAGATTGGCGGGGAATTCGAAAGGCCGGATGATTTAAGACAATTAATAATTTACCAGCCTCCGCCAAGGGTTTGGCCGGCGAAGGAATTAAGTGTCTTGCGGCATTCTCTATTACGGATTTGGGGTCGGAAATGTTTTGGAGGGCGAGAATAATAGTAGCATGGGTGAACCCCACTTCGCCAAGGCTTCGAGGGGCAAGTCCTTCGGGTTTGGTTACATCACCAACGAGATATCTGTGATTGTAATTTTTGTCCTCATTTTTGGCAGTTTTTACCAAATCTTCGGCAATATCAATACCTGTATATTTAACGCTTTTAGGAAGTGATTTTGCCAATACACCGTTCCCACAAGCGAGGTCTAAGACTTTTGATTCTTGATTTAAGTTTTTTGAATTAAGATCCAGAAGACGCAAAACACCGGGGATAACGACGTGTTGATGGTAATAATGCCCCCGGCCCTGGTCGGTTATTCTGTTGTACCAAGGAGCAACTTTTTGCCAGGATGTATTTTGTTTTCTCATTAGTGAATTATATAACATTGGGGTGATTATGGTGATTGGTGGGATTGGAGATATAATTAATTGTGAAGAAATTTTTTTTACATTTTGTTTTTATTTCTTTTACTCTTACACTCTTTTACTCTTCTACTCTTATTGCACACGCCAAAGATTATTCGATTGAGTCCGCAGATTTTGATGTAAAGATAAATAAAGACGGGTCGGCGGATATATCTGAAACGAGAGTCTACAATTTTGACGGAAGCTTTAGTTGGGCGGATGAATGGATTTCTAAAAAGAATTTAGAATTAAGAATTAAGAATTTAGAATTATCGGAAGGAACAGATAAATACGTTGAAGATAACACAGCGCTACCGGGGACATTCTCTATTACTGACCAGGGGGATAAAATTTATATCAAGTGGTATTACACGGCAGTCAATCAAAATAAAACCTTCACTCTCAAATATACAATTCAAAACGCTGTCGCAAGCCACTCGGACATCTCTGAGTTTTATTGGCAACTGATTGGTGATAAATGGACGAAGGGTGTTGGCACTGTCACCGCAAAAGTTCATTTGGCTTACCCGGTTCCAAATGACAGCGTGTGGGCTTTTGGACATGGGCCATTGAACGGAAAAGTAAATATTATTTCTAACCAGGAAGTTGGTTTTAGTGGTTCAAACCTTTCTGCAAATAAATTTTTTGAAGTGAGAATTCTGTTTCCCACAAACCCGGCTTTTGTTAACTCAGGCAAAGGCGATAGTGATTTAAAGAATATTCTTGCTGAGGAAAAAGTGTTTCAAAACAAAACACGGATTAGTCAAGTTGGACAAATTAGTCTAATCGGTCTAGTTGGCTTTCTGTTAATTTGGAGAACTATGGTTTGGATTCTCCGCTGGTACAAAGTAGGTAAAGACGACCCTTTGCCTAAAGTTAATTTGGCGGGAACGCTCCATGAACCGCCAAGCGATTTGGCGCCTGTCTATGTGGAAACTATGCTTTCCAGTGGAGCTACCGGAAAATCTATCGTAGCAACAATACTCGAGTTGACGAGGAGGAAAATTCTGGCAATTGATTTCATAAAAAATCGAAAAAAATCTTTTTGGGGAAACAAAGACGTTTACATTTTAGTTCTTAAGAAAGAATCGTATTTGGATTTAGTTTCCCAAATGGAACGGGATTTGTTGGAGTTTTTGTTTAACGAGGGTCAGACCCGTTTAAATTTTGACGAAATTAAGAATTTTGGGAAAACCCGCCCGAGCAAAACTCAGAGTTTTTGGATGAGTTGGAAAGAAGATGCAAAAACAGACTTAAAGAAATTGGGATTTTATGAACAACAAAGTTTGGATGTACAAAAGAAAGGTATAGGAGAACTTGTGGGTTGGGGAATTTTGACTTACCTTTATTTTCAGTTTGGGGGATTCATTTTAATTCCACAGCTAATTCCGGTATTTATCGTGTGTGATTCTGTTATGGTTCTCTCGGTTGCTTCAATGAGGAAAAAAAGCATGTGGGGAGGGAAAGAGGTGGCCGGTTGGCTGGCGTTTAAGAAATGGCTAAAGGATTATTCAGTGACAAAAAATTATGCAATCGATTCTGTAATCCTTTGGGAAAAGTATTTGGTGTATGGAACTGTTTTGGGAATTTCTGTTAAGGCTCTGTCTCAATTACCAATAAAGTTTAGTGAAGTGGCACAGCGGGGTAGCGGAATGTATATGGCGTTTTACGGCCATGGGACATCGGGGAATTTAGGGGGGTTGGGGCATTTTGAAAGCGCATTTTCCACCCTGTCTTCATCCTTTAATTCGTACGGAGCTAGCGGTGTTGGAAGTTCCGGTGGTTTTTCCGGTGGCGGTGGTGGTGGTGGAGGCGGCGGAGGTGGTGGGGCCGGGTAATTTGACTTCTGAAATACTTCCTGGGACAATCTACCTACAATGGCACTAGTTGAAAATTCTCGTAAGTTTGCCACCGACGTTTTTGGCAATGGCGGATCTATCGAAAATTTGGCCAAGCGGACTGCGGCAGGAATTTACTACACAATTATTCTCCACAATAAAGTTGACATCGGATCGGACATACTTATTGGGGTCGAGAGAAATTTGAGAAAATTACTGACAGACGATGAAATTGAAATGATCATTGATCATTACGAAATGGCGGAAGGAAAATAGATGGAAAGAGATAGAATTAACGCGGTTAATAAGGACTTCAGAGCATCACTTTTTTACTGGCAAAGTTTTCCGGAAAACAATGTGGCAATGGCAAAAATAAACAGTTTGTTTTCTACAACCAATCAAATGGGATTAAATTTAGATTTGAATATAAAAGCAGAAACTTTTGAAAACAGTGAAGGGAGACGGGCAATGCAACTAACTGACATTGCTAGGCTTGCAAAAAAGAAAGATGACCTTTACACCTTTCGTTTTAGGACCAGTACTGAAAATGGCAAATACCGCATTTTCGCCAGAAGTGTAGGGGATCAGCCCCATCTTTTAATCTTTGAGGGACGCAAAGGTGAACGTGTATGGATGGCGGCTTTTAGACCTCATGAGATCGATTCGTTTATCGTCAGGTGAGTTTGGTGATAAAAACTGTGGGTGATATGAGTAGATTTCGCTACCAGTGATCACCCACAACGCTTCATTTTATTAATACTTGCCACAGTATGAGCAGGATGAACGATATCGGTATCAGAATGGCCTGTATATTGTTAACAACCTTTCCAAATACACCTTCCAAGAACGCGAACAGAATTCTGCCACCGTCAAGCACAGGAATTGGCAGCATGTTCAAAATGGCCAACAGTAGATTGATGTCTCCAATTGCGAAGATGACATTCTTTGGTGTCATGGACGCGAACAAAGCTGTGAGGCCCGGAGTGGGTAAACTCTCGTTGCCAAAAAAGGACTTAACAGTTGGGATAACCAAAAATTGGTCTTCGGCAAGACTTGCGATTTGGTCAAATCCACCGACGGCGTAGTAGCAGCACAGAGCGAAGGCAAAGTTAAAAACCGGGCCCGATAGTGCAATCACCGCTTTTTTGAGCCAACGCATTTTGAGTAGGCTGTCGAGTTTCGTGCCTCCAATTAATGGAAGTAGCCCAACTCTGACTGGTATCCCAAACAGTTTGAAAGTAAACAATCTTGGTAAACCCAGGGAAATTTCTTCGACTTTTTCTCCAAGGGCGCCTGCGACAAGGGCATGTCCAAGCTCGTGGACAAGCATTGCGACGGTCAGTACTACCCAAATCCCCGTGAACGCGAGTATTTCTTTCACTCAAGCCTCCTTCCGATTGTGAATGTGCCTGAACCCGAATTGGTTCAAACGGGGAGATTATACCAGATATTGGTGTTTGATTATTTGTCTTATCCCCTTTACACTCTTTAACGGTGGAACGCGACAAAAACAAATCGCATTTAAATCTTGAACTTACAAACGCCCTTTCTTCATGGCAGAAAATGCCTGATTCTAAGGAATATTTGGCAAGAGTGAGTGAGGCGATTACGGTGGCCTTGGCAACGGAAGGTTTGTTACTTAAGGTCAAAAGGGAAGTGCTGGATAAATTTGGAACCAGTGAGCTCCCTATAATTAGAACAGTTGCCTTCAGGCATGGATGTGTTGATGGTTATTCAATAGTGTTTGAGTCTTCACCCGAACTTTCGATGCGGGTAGGGGCGATAAGAGAAAGGTCTTATTTATTTTTAGATAGTAGAACTGAAAAAACAATTGGTTTTTTTAGACCTGAAGATATTTTGGAATTAAAAACAAAGTAAATTTTTACCAATTTCTTGCCTCCTAGAACACACTTTTTCCATTCTTTGCGCACCCAAAGAATGGAGATGAAAGGGTGCCCCTACAAAACTTATCCAGAAATTTCTTAACGCTTTTTGCCGGGGAGCCTCCGCCCTCACCAAATTCCCTTCGGTCAGTTTGGTGTATCCCTCGCTCAAAAAGCTAAAATTTCTAGGTGCAGTTTTGATGGGGTTTGTGGAAACTTTCTCGCGGTTTCCTCACAAACGCTTGTTTACAAACAGAAAACAAAAATGAAATTTAACACGGTGTTCTTGGAGGCCAAAGTTGAACCTGAAAATTCAATGGGGATTTGGGGGCAGGAAAAAAACTGGAATTGGATAGTCAAAAAGTCTATAATCCCCATAGTTTGCACGTTTTCAAACAATTCCTATATTCTCGGAGGTAGATATGAGTAGATATTTTGAAGTTTGGTGCCTTGCTGCGCCCGGTAAAGAATTTGTTGTCACAATGGTTGACGGTAAAGAGGAAAAGGCGGCGAATGCCCAGACATGGACTCAGTTTCTTGCAAAACAGGAAGCAAATAATGTGACGATGGTTGGGTATTCCGTTATTCCTGCTCCTGATATCCAGATCCCCGGACCCGGCTGGTATCGGATGCACGCAACTTTCAGGGTGCCTGAATACAGATAAGGTCGACACGACACGCAAACAACAAAAGCGCCTGGCGGCATTGATTTGTTTTATACAATCACTGCTCCCAGGTGCTATTTTTTTGGCGGGGCTGTCGGGCTTAGGTGAACTGGAATTGGATAGTCAAAAAGTCTATAATCCCCATAGTTTGCACATTTCGGCTTAAAATCTGATCGGAGGAACAAATGTTTACAAAAGGAAAGAACCTTGAACGGGATTTCCCTGAAATTGCTGTTTTTGTTGATTCAATTGCGAGACGGGCCACATCGGATGTTGTAGGAATATATTTGGTTAGGAAGCCGTCAACACCCGGCGGAAATTTTTTCCGAACAAAGGGACAGTTTACGGAAGAACAAATTTCGCGGATTGCCCGTGCGCATACGTTGTCCAAAACCGGAGTGTTGGGGTTAACCAAAACACAAAAAGGTCTTTGGACAGAATATTCCGCTCCAATTGGACTTAACCACCTTAACGTTGAAAACATTGTGTTTAGCGACTCTGGTCAATCACTCAGTTCTTTTTTGGAGAAACTTACCGGTGAAGATGACCTGGCACTGGCACGGGTGTTTGTTAACGGTAAGGAGGCTGATTCTGCGCCTTGGGATAGGTTGGGAAGCGGCGACGTAGTTGTTGCACTGTCGGACGGCGAAGAACATGGGCAAGGAAGTCTACATGCCTTTGAAGATATGGCTAGGTTGGAGGTATTCCAGGAAAAACTGCTCGGCCCATACACAGACGAACGGATTGTCGGCTATTTGCCCGGGCAAATATGGCTTGACGATCAAATCTCCCGAGCGTTGAAAATCAGGCCTTCGGATGTGGTCATTTGTCCGCGTTGCGGAGAAGGAGATTGTACAGACCATAGACTGTTGAGGGGCGAAAAGATTTTTGTCCGCCGTGGTTACAGTCAATTTCTCTATGCGTTTCAAACGGCAGCATTGATTGGTCGAAGCGCAACAGAAGTTCTAACTCCATTTGCGCTTACTGTGCTTGGGAGAAAGATTGATAATAATATTTGGCCTCCCGAAGTACTAAAGTTGACCATTGGAGATGACGATGCGACACATTCTACATGCAACTCCCAGATTGAAGCCGGCGACACGGTAAGTGTTTATCTGGCTGATCCAAGACTTTAAAGGGTCAAGCATTTAACTATTTGGAGGACGTATGTCAAAGAAATTTGAGCACTTGGAAGTTTCGGGACACCAGTCTCCGATCGGCCCGATGTTGATAGACACCATTGATGGAGACAAAAAAGATCAAGGTAAGGCCTGGAGCGTTTTTCTTGCTGCTACGTCAGCCCAGGGTTACCGACTTGTCAGTTGTTCGGTCTTTCCTGACCTGCGTTCCGGTATGCCGCAAGGCTGGCTGCGTTTTTACGCAGTATTTGAGCAGGAACTGAACAGTTCCAATCGGCATAGTAGTTGATCTCAAGCGCCTGGCGGCATTGATTTGTTTTATACAATCATTGTCCACCAGGCGCTATTTTTTTGGGGATTGAATAATAGACTTTCGAGGTTTAACCTCAACTTAATGGAGAGACAGGGTCCAATAATAAAGCTTAGCGAAAAAGTTTGGAGTTTTTGCGTTGATGTTGCCCAGAAGCACCACTTGGAACCGGAACAGGTTTTTAGCCGTTTAGTAGCTGCGGGATACGAAGTAATGAAGATAGAGGAACATGGGGGAATCGTAGTTGGTAAAGACGATGAAAAATTGGTAAAAATTGTTGCACTGAAAGGTGTTGACGACGGACCAAATTCAAACTGAATGGAAAAAGAAGCGAAAATTCTTATCTTGGCAAGTATAAGTAATGAGGTTGAGAAACCGGAATATTCATTTGAGGATTGGTTTGCCGACCAAATTAGTTTAGTTGGTGCCATGAATAAAGGGAAAGTATTTCAGAAAGTTGGAGACGACTACCTAAAACTATCCATTAACGACATTTCTCCATTTAATGAATCTAGAGCCAGAATTAATGCCGGGGAAAAATATGGAGAGTTGGTTGTAAGAAAAAAAGATGTCGAAGAACTTGTCGGTCCGAATCAAGATTTAAGAAAATGGACTCTAAAAGTCATAAACTTGGGGCTAATGATTCCAAACATGGATCTGTATATTTTGGATGATGACGACGGCAAATACTACCAGCTTGAATATACTCCGGTCAAAGCCCCAAATTCAGACCCGATAGCTTGACAAAGGCAGGTAGTGTGTGTATTCTCGGGTTAATGGAGTGGTTATCGGATCATCTAAGAGGTATCGGCGAGAGAAAAAAAGAGTTCGCTCCGAGTTTGGATTTTATCGAAAAAATTGCTCAGGATATAGTCTTCAGAGCCAATAGCGGTGCCGATACTGGAATCAGTGAACGCCTGAATTATTACGCAGGTTTCCCCCCAGAGTCAAAACACGAATTTGAATTGGTAAAGTCAATTTCTACAGTAGATGCGGTCGATATTGTTACAAAGGTCGGTGGAGAGTTAAAAGTGGCTTTTACGTTGGGGCCGGGAATAACTTCCGTGTATTTTGTAAACAAGAACGCAATGGAGGATAAGATGATATATAAATCAAAAAAGCATTCTGAAATAGGAAGCCTTGATGAGCTGGCGACGGCGATAGACAGCTTTATACGTCTAGAGGCAAAAGAGGGGGAAATTATCAATGTAAGCAAGAAAGCCTTACAGGAAAGGATGTTGAGACATACCAATAATCCCACAGCCGCCCCAAGTTTTTTGAGCTCCAGTCATAAGAAGTAGCGTACTTCGAAACAGAAAGTGATATTTTTGATTTGTTGAACGCGATTGCCTATAATGGCGATATGACTGAAACAGACCAGCCTGCGTTGCGAGAATTTGCCCGCGATCTTGGAGAGCTATTGGGTGATGACGCAAAAATCGAAGACGTAGCTTCGAGCATGATCAGTGAATTCTCTCCAGATAAAAAAAAGACTTCACGAATAATTTCCGGTAGTCGTAATTTTGAAGTAGGTAGACGAATGTTCATGGTTACCGACCAAGGGAGTACGGAGGAACTAACACTTCTTGACATCAGGAGGGGGTATTGGAGGGGATTATTATTATTCGAAAATAATCTAATTGTTCCATTTGAGCCTGCAATTGGTGGAGAATTGACTGCGATAAAAATTTATCAAGATGTTCCTAAAAACCACAAACTTGATCGGGATATGGGTGAGGTATGGGTTACTCAAAAAAAATAGTTATCTTGAGTATCTTTGTTTTGCGGCAAGCGCGCCGGCCAATTTTTCTTCCAACAGCCTGTCAAATTTATCTGAACTCAGTGGACTTTTTGTTCTAAGCTCCATGACGACAGTTCTTGCAAACCATCTTCTTGTGGGCAAGTCCTTTGGCAGGCTTTCGCCCGCTTGTAATATTTGATCTTTCTCCTGATCTGTAAGCCAGCGAAAGGAATGATCGAGGCCTTCCATCTCCTCCGCGACTTTCCCCTCCATGGCTTCAAGTAGTCCTTTATCCCAGGGAATTTCACCGCCAACCTCTTTAATAATATCTGCCATTTGGGGTATTTTAACATTTGGTATAATTTTAATCATGCAGAGAGTTTTTCTGATTCATGGTTGGGGAGGGAGCCCTAAGAATGACTGGTTTTCTTGGGCAAAAGCAGTATTGGAAAAACAAGGATATGAAGTTTTTGTGCCCGAAATGCCGGAAACAAACCATCCCAAAATTGAGCCATGGCTTTTCAAATTGAAAGACGTGGTTGGTGAAGTTCGTCCGGACGATATCTTGGTGGGACACAGTATTGGCACTCTTGCG
Organism: Candidatus Woesebacteria bacterium; assembly: GCA_016432365.1. GTDB lineage: Bacteria > Patescibacteriota > Microgenomatia > UBA8517 > UBA8517 > GWB1-39-10. The sequence goes on along the minus strand of CP066686.1, from coordinate 4,439 downwards.
ATTCTAAGATTTTTGGAGACATTTGGGAAAGATCAGAAAGTTGAAAAAGTAATATTGATTGCACCCTGGCAATATCTGAACCTTGATGAAGGGGAGTTGAAAGAAGATGTTGCACCTTGGATAAATACACCCATCGACTATGAAAAAATCAAGACTAGATCGGGCAAGATCACTGCGGTTTTTTCTGATGATGATCCGTGGGTTCCCTTACAGCCAAATATGGAATATTTTAAAGAAAAATTAAATCCAGAAATAATCACCAAAGAAAAAATGGGGCATTTTAATGATTCTGAACTCGAATTTCTTCCCGAATTGATTTGATTTTCAAGTCTTGCCGTAGTACTCTTCTGACATGAAAGGTGAAAGAATTATTCACGCTGATGACACGCGCATTGCCCGTGAGGGTTTTTCCAGAGTTGTTGAGGCTTGGGGCCACGATGATGATCAGAAAATAATTGGTTCGGCTTCCTCATTGCCCGAAGTAGAGAAGCTGCTCGAAGACGGACTAAAACCTACAGTTGCTTTCATCGACAATAGTTTTTTTGATCGAGGGGACGGGGTGCTAATAGCCAATTTAGTAAGGACACTTTCTCCCGACACAATCATCGTTTCGTTGTCGGCTGACAGTGGAGTAAAGTGGGGAGACTTTAATCTTCTTAAAACATTCACCGGGCGCGAACTTAAAAATTTTCTTTTGGAACTAAAACATGAGCAGAAATCAATTTTTATTGATCCGGCCAGGAAACAGGAATATTTGGGAATTATTGATCAAGCTTTTGATGCCTGGCACAAAAGAGAATGGTTTTTTGTCACAAAAGAATACTTTACGACAATATCCAGGGCGTCTTTTCTTTCTTATCTTCAGTATCTCGTTTCGGCCTCAGATGAAAATGGTCGAATTGATTTAACTGCCACCAAGGCGGGACTTGCAGAGGAAATGGGTGAATATTTTAGGCAAGAAAAGCTGGATAATGCTCTTAGGTTTCTTGAAGAAGATGACTGGCAGGGGTTGATACAAAAATAACATGTTACCCATCGAGCGACAAAACATAAGTTTTTTGGAAATGACTTCTGCCGACGAACTCGCAAAGTGGCTTCTTCGCGGAGAAAGCTTATCTCCTGTTTGGTATAACGACGATGAGTCTGGGGTTGTCAGGCTTGCCGGTACTTACAGAAATTTAAATGAAAATACACAGAAGAAGGTTTCTCTGGCCTTGGCAAAATCAGTGTCTGAGTGGAATCCTCTGGTTCATAAGACTTCGGCCCTCGCAGATGTGGCAATGATAGCGGCCTTGATTCAAAATGAGGCGGTTGTACCCGGCCTAATCAAAATTGTTGAAGAAAAATTTGTGGTACAGGGTAAGACTACTGAGGATGACCAGGATTTTGCCATCATTGTTTCCAGTATTGTAGGTTCGGCTACCCCGGAGGCAAGGGAGGCGGTAACCAGATGGTATGAAGACGATGCCTTCGATTGGAAATTCAGAGGCATGTTTTGCATCGGCCTTATCAGTTACAATCCGCTGGACGCAAAGAAAATTCTCCCGAGGCTTCTTACAACCATGGATAAACACCCGGACTATTTTATTCCCGGCTATTTGGCATCTGAAATGGCCACTTATACAAGTCCGGACGAACTTGAAAAAGTACTAAGAGAGTTTGAAAATGAATCGGCCAAGGTTTTGTTGGCCCAGATGCCGGTGGTTAGAGAAATATTCGAAGAATCCAAAAGAGTGGATTAAAAATATTATTAAACTTCAGAAAGTGAACGTATGGTACAATTCTGACAATTATGGTCGAGAATAAAGTTGGAGTAGTTGTCGATGAAGAATTTTCAGAAGTTTCCGGGAAGTCCTATTTGGTGGCGGAATTGGTTACCGGCCGAGATGTGCAGGCACGTGTGATTTTTTGTAGGGAAGCAGATCCGGAGCTAATTTCCAGAATCCTCAATGAGATTGGTTGCTATGTTAAATATGACGATGAGGTGGAATTTTCAGAAGAACAAAAACAAAATATCGGAGATATATACATTGAGGCTTCTTACAATGTTCCCGGACTTGGGGGAGAATGAAAATTTGATTTTGGCAAAGCTAGGGAGTATTATTTGGGTATGGAAGTCTCAAAAACAACACAAGAGGGACTTGATAGGGCCTTAAAAGAATGGAAAGAAGACCCGTTAAGTAATAAGGCCACGGACCGTTTCGAGCAGCAAATCAAATTTGCCAACGACAATGGAATAGAATTGTTACTTGAGGTACGCATGGAAGACCTACAAGAGAAAGGTAAAAATTCTCGTCCGATGGACATAACTGTAGCGATTGAACATTGTTCTGAGTACAAAGACGGGATTTTTACATTTCGGATACCTTCGGAGAAATCATATTTAGGACTGGATACTAAACACAAAAACAGGTTGGTGGCGGTTAGAAATTACAGAGATCTCGGAAATGTGGTTCAGTTGAGAAACAAAATTGGCGGAGCGATTGGCTCGTTTTTGCCCAGTGAGATATCTTCACTTAAGTTAAAGTAACTACCCATCAATTTAGACCTATAGCTTGACATTTGGCAAAAGATATGATACTATAGTATTGTCTACATAGGTAGGCAAGCAATTTCACATCCATCCATATTTTGCGCGTTCCCTTGAAAGGAGAACACCATGTCCCAGTCCAAGATCAACGATTTGCTCGATAAGCGCGGCATTCTCGGTTTCGACGCCCTCGATAAAGGCGCTGACACGATCACCTTCAACTTCGAAGGAATGGAATACGCGGCCCCGGCCACGATGTTCCTCGAGAGCGAAGGTGTGGTCCTGCCCAATGGCAAGATCCTCCACGCTGAGTGGGCCTGCACGGGTATCGAGAAGCTCGTCCATGTGGGCGACGTGTTCCCGATGATCAACCCGATCGACGCGGCGCGCAAGATGCACTTCGGCCTGGCCGAGATCACGGGTTTTGACCCGAACTATCAGCCCGACCTGGGCGAACTGGTTGGCCTCGGCCTCATCGTGCTCATCAGCAATTAGATCCGATTGCCGGATCAAACAACTGAATAGCGCGGCAGGCGAGATGTACGAAAAGTAAGAAAAACCCGGAGAAGATCCACAAAAATCTCTCCGGGTTTTATTTTGGCAAAATTAGGCTTAAAAACGGAAAAATGCCTGCATTGACTTATGCCTACTGTCTAAGTTATAATACCCCTACACGATGAAGTTGACTCGTCCCACTCCGCATGAAGCTACGAGGGATTGATAACTCTCCATTTTAGAACCTTATCTTCCTACGCTCTAACGAGCTTCGGAAGGATTTCAGAGCAAGCTCATTAAAAGTACCAAACCTCAAGTTGTAAACAAAGAAAAGCCACAGTTTATTTAGTTAAGTATTGTTTTTCTGCCTTGTTTTAGCTTGAGTTTTGTTACTTTTGACTAGGCACATTAAAAGTCAAAGATTTTAGGTTAATCAAAATTGTCTCTCAATCTCTGTGCGAAATTGATGAGACGACCAGTCCTTAGCAGGCTGGAATATGTATTGAGTTCGACCCTCCTTCGCCATCCTACGCTTAAAGCTTCGGACGGCTACGGAAGGGCTTTCATATTATTTGTATGAATGTATTGGAATTCAGTATGTGATCGGGAAATCAGGATTGTCCCACGTCGCCGTAAGGCTATGTAGGACGCTTTTTGAGGGTTTGATCCTGGCCCAGGATTAACGCTGGCGGCATGCCTTATGCATGCAAGTAGAACGAGTCCCGCAAGGGACGAGTTGCGAACGGCTGAGTAATGGATAGGAATCTCCCCAATGGTGTGGAATACCTCATCGAAAGATGAGCTAATACCGCATGACCCCGCAAGGGAAAAGCGCTTCACTGCGCGCCGATGGATGAGCCTATCTCCCATCAGGTAGTTGGTAGGGTAATGGCCTACCAAGCCTATGACGGGTACCCGCCCTGAGAGGGGAAACGGGCAGAAAGGGACTGAGACACGGCCCTTACATCTACGGATGGCAGCAACAGGGAATCGTACGCAATGGACGAAAGTCTGACGTCGCAATGCCGCGTGGAGGATGAAGGCCTTCGGGTCGTAAACTCCTTTTACACAAGCTGAGAGGCTTGTGAGAATAAGTAACTGCTAACTCTGTGCCAGCAGCCGCGGTAATACAGAGGTTACAAGCGTTATCCGGATTTATTGGGCGTAAAGCGTTTCGTAGGTGGGTTTATAAGTTATTCTTCAAAGACCACGGCTCAACCGGGGGAAGGGGAATAATACTGTAAGCCTTGATTTTTGGTGGGGTTTCTAGAACTGATGGTGTAGTAGTGAAATACGTTGATATCATCAGGAATTCCAAGGGCGAAGGCAGGAAACTAACCAATTAATGACACTGAGGAACGACAGCTAGGGGAGCGAAAGGGATTAGAGACCCCTGTAGTCCTAGCCGTAAACT